>DASUGU010000136.1:0-146297 GCA_036273855.1 Pseudonocardiaceae bacterium | reverse complement strand
GTTCATGCCCCTGCGCGCGCACCGGACGGCCACCGCGGGGCGGCCGGGCGGCGACGACGGCGAGGTCCGGGCCACCGCGCTGGGCGCCGACGTGCTGGTCAGCCACCGCAGCCGGTTCGAGTTCTACGCCGGGCTGGTGCTGCCCGAGGCGGCCGCGACGGCCGGCCACGACGGCACCGTCTGGTTGGCCCACCCGGACGGCTCCTGGGTCCGGCACGGCACCGGCCACCACCGGTACCAGGTGTGGCAGGGCGGACCGCGCCGGCTGTGGGACCTGGTGGAGGCGGCCTACGACGAGTGGCAGGCACTGGGCCGGCCGGCCAGGGACCGGTTCGGCATCACCGTGCGGCCGGACCGGCAGGAACTGTGGCTGGACAACCCGGCCGGCCCGCATCACTGGCCGCTGGCCGCGGTCTCAGCCAGGTAACCGGCATCGACTTTATGCCGGTGGGCGGGCGCCGGCCCCCGGACATTCCCTACAGTGGTGTGGTGACTGGTCTGGTGACTGGCGCACAGGTGTCCCTGGCTTCCGGCTGGGTCGACGACCTGGGCGCCCACGACCAAGATGTGGAACTGGTGGTTGCCTTCCTCAACACGCTCGACGTCGAGCAGGGCACCGACGTGCTGGACGACCCCGGACGATGGCGGGAGTGGGTGGTGGGCCAGGGGCTCGGCCCACCCGTGGCGGGCGTGCCGATGGCCGAGGTGATCGCCCAGGTCAGGTCCGTCCGCGACGGCCTGCGGGACTCGGTGGTGGACGGCAGGGCCCCCGTGGCCGGCCGTGACGCCCGGCACACCGGCGGCCTGGTCCGGGTGGAGCTGCAGGGCGGCGTACCGACCCTGGTGGCGAGCGATCCGGTCGGCGCCGTGCTGGCGGCCAGCGCGCGGCTGGCCGTGCTGGGCGACTGGGACCGGGTCAAGATCTGCCCGGCGGAGGACTGCCGGTGGGCGTTCTTCGACCACTCGCGCAACCGGTCCCGCACCTGGTGTTCGATGCGCGTCTGCGGCAACCGCACCAAGGCCCGCAACTGGCGGGAACGCGCCAGAGCCGGCGGCTCAGGCTGACCGCTCCGCCTTCGCCTGCCACTGCGCCCACGTGTAGGTCCAGTCGTAGTAGTCCCCGTCGAACGACCCGAGGTGCTGCGTCGACCCGGTGACCTCCACCGGGTCGCCGACCAGCACGGAGTCGTAGTAGGCGATGGCGTTCGCCGTGGACAGGTTGACGCAGCCGTGCGACACGTTGACCCTGCCCTGCTCGCCCACCGACCACGGTGCCGCGTGGATGAACTCACCGTTGTTGGAGATCCGCACGGCCCAGTGCACTTCCAGGTTGAAGTAGTGGTACTTCGGGTTGGTCATGAACACGGTCTGGCTGCGCGAGAGCACGACGTGGGTGCCGGAGTTGGTGACCCGGCCCGGATCGGAGTCCAGCCCGAAACTGGCCGGGTAGTCGGCCCGCTTCTTGCCGTCGGTCACCACGACCATGCGGTGGGTCTTCGTGTTGGCCTGCACGATCTGCGAGCGGCCGATGGTGAAGCCGGCCGTCACGTCGTCCCGGCCGTAGACGCCGGGCGCGACCGCGACGCCGTACAGGTTCGCGGCGACCGTGACGTGGGTGCCGGGGGCGTAGTAGCTGGACGGCCGCCAGTGCACGGTCTCGTCGTCCAGCCAGGCCCACAGCCCGGTGGTCGGCTTGGACGTGCTCACCGACAGCGCCCGCTCCACGGCCGGCTTGTCGGTCACCGGCGAGTCGAAGGTGAGCGCGATCGGCATCGCGATGCCGTAGGTCTCGCCGTCGTCCACGTTGAGGTGCCCGCTGATCTGCCGATCCGGTGCCACCGTGCTGAACCGGCCGTTGACCGGCACGGCCTTGCCGTTCTCGCCGGTCGCCGAGCCGGACCAGGTGTAGGTCTTGCCGTAGCCCAGCGGTTCGGCGACGGTCCACGTCGAGTCGTCCGGCGAGAGCTTGCCGGCCACCGACTTGCCGGCCGCGTTGGTCAGCGCGATGTGCTTGAAGGTGCCGTGCGCGACCGCGGCGGTGATGACGTCGGCGGGGTTCACGTTGTGCGCGCCGGCCGACGGGTAGAAGGCCACGGTGGCCGCCTGCGGAACCGGCTTGGGCGCCGGAGCCGCGGCGTGGTGCCGCGCCGCCGGGGTGGTGGTCGCCTCGGTGGTGCAGCCGGCGAGCACGGCGCCGGCCAGGGCGACGCCCATCAGTGGTGCGACCAGTCGTCCGACACCCATGCCCACCCCCGTTGTGATGACCATCACATTACCGTGTGCATCCGGGCGGTACCCGCGAGTTCATACAGACCACACAGCGTATCCGGTTTGCGCACTCGGGGCGACACGAGGCACCGCTACCGAACGTCGATATTGGGGGCCATGTCCGCGCTGAGGCGGTATGGGGCAACGGTGCCAGATGGTACCGCCAGGGCAATCAACCGACTACGCTGAGCCGGCAGGCCGTGGTTCTTCGTGTTCGTGGTATCACGCTCGCGGAACGATGCGCGGGGGTTCTCATTTCTCGGCGGAGAATCGAAGGAACTGCCCGGGAACGGCCGGGGACTGCATGGTGCAGTTCCAGCTGATCCTGCGAGGAGGCAGGCGTGGCAGAAGGCACTGTCAAGTGGTTCAGCGCTGAGAAGGGTTACGGATTCATCCAGCGCCAGGACGGTGGCCCGGACGTGTTCGTGCACTACACGGAGATCCAGGGCTCGGGATACCGCAGCCTGGAAGAGAATCAGAAGGTGGAGTTCGAGGTCGGTCAGGGCACCAAGGGCCCTCAGGCACAGAACGTCCGCCCGCTGTAGTTTCACCGAAACTCGACGGCCCCCACTCGAAGTCCGAGTGGGGGCCGTGCTCATGTTCCGGGGGTTTCGGTCCGTAGTCGGGGTCCGGACCGGGTTTGCATTAGCCAGGGGCCTACTCGGGCCACACCGGGCCGTTACCGGCGGCCGCACCGACGTGGGTCGCGCGTTGCTCGGCTTCCCAGCCGAGTCGCTGCATCACCCACTCCTGGGCCAGTGCCTGTGGTGACGTGCCGCTCGCCGCGGCGAGTTCACGCAGTTGCTCGTTGGCGATGAGTTGAAGACGCAGTTGGTAGACCTGGGCATTGCCGAACCGGCGACCGGAGCCGGTGGTCTCGACGTCGACCTCGGGTGCCAGCGCGGCCAGGTAGTTCTCCAGCTCGCGGCCAGGCGCCTGTGGATCTTCCTCGGTCGAGACGGGACGGTGTCTCCCGGTCTTGGTTCGTCCTCGCGTAGGAATCTGCACGGCGGACACGATAACGGTTCGATTGCGGGAGCGCGCCAGTGGTGTGTTTTCCGCCACCCTGGCGTGTCGCATCCTCCCGGCCCCGGAACGCGGAGAGCCCCCGCGCCAGGGGGAGGAACGCGGGGGCTGGAGGGGATCTCCACAGGCGCTGACCGGGGGTGTGTCAGCAACTGAATTGTGACACGCGATCATGTCGGGAGGCGAGTGGTTGAGCGTAGAAATTTGTTGCCGTCGTTCACCGACAGTTGGCGCGATCGTGACCAGATGGTCGGTAACGAGCCGACCTGCGGCTTCACCGGGTGATCGGTTGACCGCGGTGGGTCAGTCTGCCAACCGGTACCCCGCCTCGGTGATCGCCTCGGTTACTTCGGCCGTGCTCAGTTCGCGCTCACTGGTCACCGTGACCGCACCTGTGACGAGGTCCACGGAGACCGTATGGACGGCCTCGATGGCGGTCAGTTCCTCGGTCACCGAGGCGACACAGTGCTCGCAACTCATGCCGGACACGGTGTAGGTGGCCGAGTGCTGGGCGCTGACGGTCATCGGCGAAGGTCCTCTCGATCAGGCAAAAGACTGTCGCAGGGTACCCCCAGGGGGTAGTGCCGCGTCAGCCCGGGCCGGCAGTCCATGGTCGGCCCGTTCAGTTGTCATCGAACCGGGGGAACTCGTCTCGTCGACATACCACAGTGACGGAGCGTGCCCTCGAATCACCCCACGGGAGGCTGCGGACCAGGACATCAGTCGCTAGCCTCGCGAGAAACCGGAGCCGGGGAGGTAGCGATGAGCGGGAGCCTCGATATTCGGAAGTTGTTGTGGCAGGAGGATGACGCACTGCCGCGACGGTCAGGCGACCTGCCAGCGCAACGCAACGGCGAACCGGGTCGCATCTCCGCCGACCAGGTGCGCAGGGCGCGACTGGCCGTGGCCAGGAACGCCCACGACGCCGACGACTGCCGGCAGCTGCTGGACATGCTCGGCCTGGTCCCGGACGACGACGGCACACCACCGGTCCGCCGGTAGTTGTTGCGTGGGTGACGCTCGCCACATCCAGTACCCACCCGGGTACACGGTGTGGCGATCCGTTTGCCCGGGGCGGTCACACAGAGCTGACCCCCCGTTTTGGAAGACATCGGTGGTGTGCCCTATGCTTGCCGTGCTCCCAGCGGACAGCCGTTGGTGGCACGGTCGGTCGACCGGGCTCCCATCGTCTAGCGGCCTAGGACGCCGCCCTTTCAAGGCGGTAGCGCGGGTTCGAATCCCGTTGGGAGCACGGAACGAAGCAAGGCCCAGTGGCGCAGTTGGTTAGCGCGTCGCCCTGTCACGGCGAAGGTCGCGGGTTCGAGTCCCGTCTGGGTCGCCAAGCGCGATCGGCCCATCTGGCCGGCCGCCCCGGCCAGGTAGCTCAGTTGGTACGAGCGTCCGCCTGAAAAGCGGAAGGTCGACGGTTCGACCCCGTCCCTGGCCACCCATTTCACCAGCGGCTTTGCGGCACAGGCTCCGGTTGGTCGCGCCTAGGGGCTCATTCCGGGGGCTCAGTTCGCGTGTTGGTCATGGTGTCGACGGTGCACCTCCTTGGTCCCAAAAGTAGGTGTTCAGTTGCTTGGCGACGTCCAAGCGCAGGGCGTCGGTCACGTGCAGGTAGCGCTTGCGCATCGACTCTGCCGACCATCCCATAACCGCCATGACGACCCGCGAGTCGACACCGAGCAACAACAGCACGGTCGCTGCCGTATCGCGGGCGTCGTGCAATCGGGCGTCGCGGACGTCTGCCTCAGCAAGGATGGACTTCCACTCATCCAGGTCGCGCCTAGGGTCGATCGGGCGACCGTTGGGCTGGGTGAACATCCACCCTCCTTCGTGCCACTGATCACCTGCGTGTTCCCGTTCGCGCTGCTGGACTTTCTCGTGCCTGAGTAGTAGATCGAACAACTCATCCGGCAGGACCCACGTTCGCTGGCCAGCCCGCGATTTCACCGGCACTTCCACCAGGCCACCGCCGTGGCGCTGCGGACACCAGCGGGCATGACTCACGCAGTCCGCAGGGCACGGTGGTGGGCACGTGCGGGTGTGGCGATTGCAGCCCTGCTTGCATGGCTTGACCTTGTGGTACTTGGCTCCGCAGGTGTGCGGGTCAGCACAACCATGTCGCCACGTCTGGCGCTGCAACGCCATCCGTACGGCCAGCACCTTCGTGGTCCGGTTGAGGCGCTCCCACTTGAATCCCAGCGCCTCACCCTGCCTGCCACCGAGTGCCAGAGCCATCACATACCGAACACCGTTGCGGCGGCGCAGCGCCGCGGCGAGAATCTTCTGAATCTCCGACGTGTCGAACGGCTCAATCTCGTCTTCTTCGACGCGCGGCGCCTTCGCCAATGCCACCGGATTCCGGACGATCCGGCCACGCTTGTATGCCTCGCCGAACGCCGTTCGTGCCGTCCGATGGACCTGGTGGGCAGTGGCAGGTTTCAAACCGGCCCTTCCCATTTTGATGTAGAGCTTTTCGAAGTGTTCCGGCTCCACTTTGGTCAGCTTGTGCGCACCGAGCCCTGGGATCAGGTGTCGGTACACGGCCGTCCGGTAACCGACCAGCGCCTTGTACCGCACGGATAGCGGCGCGATGTTCTCAACCCAATGGGTGAGCCACTGCTCGACAGTCCAGACGCGACCGGCCTTACGAACCAACCCACTGGCACGCTCGGCTTCAAGCTTCTGAACAGCCTCGATACACTCGCCCTCGGTCCGCCGTTTGACGGTCCGACGATCGGGCTTCCCGTTGTCGCGAGTGCCCATCGTCACCCGGCCAACCCAGCACTGGCTGTATTCGCTGTAGTAGACAGTCGATGCACCGTTCGGCGCTCGTTTACCCGGCTCAGAGTTGTATTTCCTGGGCATCTCAATGTGCCTCTCGTCGCGTTGGTTTAGTCACCGGTCCGCGCGGCGGACAGACGGGCCACGTAAGCGTCGACGGCATCGGCAGGGACCAGACGTCGACGGCCGACAGTGACCGAGTCGACGATCTGGTCACGAAGCAGCGCGAACATCAACGTGCGCCCGATGGCTAGTCGTGCCGCAGCTTGCTCAACACTGAGCAGAGTTCGAGGTTGACGGTCGGGAGGTTCGACGGGCACGGACATGTCGGGGTCCTTTCGCTGCCTGGTGGTCGGATGGACGGCGGAGGCGGGGTACTCGGCGTGGTCGTCCGGGTGGTACCTCTGCGGTGGGAGGGGTCGCCAGCCGCCGCAGAAACCGCAGAAACCGCAAAAATGGCCGGGTGACACAGTTGACGCTGGTCAGCCGGCCATGGGTGGATCTTGATCCGGTATCCGCAGAATTCCGCGAAATTCCGCAAAAATAGCGGACGCTCACGTACCGGCGCCGGTCGGTAGCGGCGCGTGACGAGGTCCGTGAAGACGGGACCTGCCCGAGCGGGCGGGTCGGGCATTTCTGCGGAATTTTGCGGAATTCTGCGGACTCTGGGCTCCGCCGACCGACCAGGGCACTGACCTCGGTCGATGCGGCCAGAACAAGGTTTCTGCGGTTTCTGCGGTTTCTGCGGCGCCTCACCCGGACACCGCCGGGTGATGGTGGGGGTGAGTGAGGTAGGCCGGGGATGGCGGCCGGCCGCGGCCGGATCGTTCGGGTTGGACGGCTGATCGGATGTGGCCGTGTTGTTCGAGCAGGTCCAGGGCGGGGTCCAGGCTGGTCATGGTGGGGAACTGCGCGCGAGACAGTTTGGTGAACGCCTCGCGTTTGGTGAATCGGGTGGGGTGGTGGTGCTGGATCCAGGCCAGGACGGCGCGGGCGCCGTGCAGGGCCGGGTCGGCGCCCAGCCTGTCGAACACGGTCAGCGCGTGCGCACAGTAGTAGTCACCCAGCTGTTGGGCGGCGGCCACCGTGGTGTCGGGGATGGGTTGCGCCCAGGGGTGGGTGGGGTGGGCGGCGGCGTGTAGGAGGGCGGCCAGGCGGGCGGTTTGGCCGGCGAGTTTGCCGGCCCAGTCGCCGATGTGGGCCCATTCGCCGCCGGTCGGGTCGAGTTTGGGTTCGATGGCGTCCTGGTAGGCGGCCATCCGGTCGTCGGCGGCTGGGGAGAAGGTGAGGACGGCCGGGTCGGTCCAGTCGGCCAGGGCGTGCACGAGGGCGCGGAGGTGCTGGTCGTAGGTGTCGGCGACCGGGGTGGGGATGGGGTCGGGGCGGGCCAGGCGGTGGCCCACGGTGTTGGCCGGTACCGAGTACAGGAACCGGGCCAGCAGTCCGGTGCCGCGCAGCAGCGCGGTTTTGGCCAGTTCGTCGATGATGGCGGGCTGCACGGTCAGTCCGATGGTGATGGCCGGGGCGTCGACGAACTCGCGTTCCCGGCCCATGCGGTCGACCTGCACGCTGTCGCCGGAGTAGCCCTTGAGGAACACGTCCAGGTTCGGGGTGCCCGAGTAGCGGCCGGCCAGGGTGGCGAACAGGCCGCCTTCGGCGGACAGGACGGCCAGCCGGCCGCCGTGCAGGTGCAACAGGTTGGCGGCGGTTTCGGGGGTGAGATCGTCGGCCAGCAGCCGGGGGACCGGGGGGATGGTGACCTCGCCGGCGGCCATTGCGGCCTGGACGGCGGCGACCACGGTCGGGTTGGTGGCGCTGTCCTCGCCGTCGCCGACGTCGATGGATTGTTCGGCCTTGAGTTGGGCGCGTTCGGCGGCGGCGCGGGTGATGCGGGCCTGCTCGATCTCGGCTTTCGCGGCGTCGATCAGGTCGCGTTCGGCTCGCCGCAGGGGCGCGGTGAGCACCCGGAAGGGCGGTGATTTGCGGGTGGAGGGTGGTGAGACGACGACGGTGTAGATGTTGACCGGTTCGGTCCAGCCAGGCCGGATCTCCACGACCGCGCGGCCCCCGGCGGCGGTGGACAGGGCGGCCAGGGCGAGACAGCCAGGCAGGTCGGGCGGGGTTTGGAAGGTGGTCGCGGTGGCGGTGACCATGTCGGCCAGCCACCCGGGCAGCACGTCCACCGGGAACACCGGCAGCTGGGCGACCGGGCTCAGCGGCACCGGCGTTTCCCACCCCAGCAGCGCCGGATCCGCCAGTGCCCGGCCGTCCGAGGGTGGTTCGGCCGGAGGGACGGCATGCAGCGCAGGCCGGTGTCCTGGCTGGGCGGTCATCAGCACGCCTCCCGATCTGCACAGCCGTCGCGTGGATCCCGAGACGACGGCTCGACACTGGTAGCGAAGGCAGCCCAGGCGCGGCCCACCGCGCCGGATCCCGGGAACAGGTCATCCAGCGCGTCACCGGGTGCGGCGCCGAGCAGGTCGAACAGCCAGCGGCAAAACGCCGCCGGTTTGGCCCCGATCACCCGTCCGGGCAGGGTGGTCATCGGGGAGATCCCGTGTACCAACGAGTCCACCCGTCGTGTGCCACCGCGGTGAGACGCGACGGGTCGGCCGCCGTGGTAGATGACCGGTTCCCAGGCGTTGAGTGGCCATCGGCTGGCGCAGGACCGCTCGCCGCGGTGCCAGGCCGCGACCCGTATTCCTGGCGGGCACAGCGCCAGGATGTCCGGTAGCGCGGCGGCGGAGGTCGACAGTGCCCACCCGTCGTAGGTCGACAGGCGACGGATCAGCGCGGCGTGGTCGACTTCCCCGGCGTAGTCGGGGTGTCCGCGGTATAGGTGCGCCTTGCCCGGGTAGGGCGGGTCCGCGTACGCGAGGCGTAGCGGCAGGCCCGGCACGACGGATCCAGCACGGCCTACCGTGCGGCCGAACCGGTGGCGCGCCTGCCGGCATCGCACCGAACAGCACACCGCATCCCGCCGGGCCCTGGCCTGGATTGGCCCGCCGCACCAGGCGCAGACCCGTCGCGTACTGGCGGCCTGCGACGACGACACGTCGCGTGCGGCCGTAGTCGACGCGTCGGTCTCAGATGAGTGGGACGCGTCGCCTTCGCCGGCGGGTACGACGCATTGCATGGTGGTGCGGCGTGTCTCGTCACCGCCTCCCTGTAGCACCACGGTCATGCCAGCACCGCCGCGATGCGGTGGCCCAGCCATTGGGCGACGTTGGCGGACACGGCGTTGCCGGCCTGCATGGTCTGTTCGCCCTGGTTGCCGTGCACGATGTAGCTGTCGGGGAAGCGTTGCGCGCGCAGGCTTTCGCGGGGCTGGACCATCCGGTAGTGGCAGTCGGGCACCTGCACGGTCTGGCCGGTGACCAGGGCGAATCGGTCGTTGGTGGTGACGGTGTCCAGCGGTTGGGTGTCGGCCTTCTTGGCGCGGCCGGTGCGGTAGTAGGGCACGACCAGCGCGTGGTGTCCGCCCGCGCTGCTGGCGGTGATGGTGCCCAGTGGGTCGGTGACCGGCTTGGCCAGGTGTCGCGGGTCGGCGTGGCCGCCGTAGTTCTTGGTGTAGAACGCGCCCGGCGGCACGGTCAGGTAGTGGTGGTTGCCGGTGGCGATCGTGCGCATCGGTTCGTCGATGGGGGTGGCGGTGGCGTGGGAGCGCAGCACGGTCAGGAACGGTTGGGGGGTGACCACGGCTTCCATGTCCCGCACGGTGCGGGTGCGCATCGGCTCGGTGACCGGGGTGGCGGTGCGGTTCCAGGTGCCGCCGCACGGGGTGAGCAGCGGCGCGACCAGCACCCCGTCGCCGATCTTGGTGGTGCGGGCGGTCAGCGGGGCGGCGTGGGCAGGGTAGGCGCGCAGGTCGTCGTGGTTGGCGTTGACCACCATGCGGGGGTCGGCGAACAGGCGCAGCCCGGCCTCGATCCGGCGCAGCGTGGCCGCCGCGAGTGGCCGGGTCCGGTCCCCGATGCGCTGGCCGACGTTCGACCAGTCGATGATGGCGGCCGCTGGGCGCACGTAGGGTTCGACCACCGTGTGCCGGCATCCGCTGTGCGGGCAGCGGTAGACGTATTGGCGGCGGTAGCGGCCGACCTGGCGGTGGCCGGGCCGCTTCCAGGTCTGCACCCCGGCGACGTCCTGCTCGCAGGCCGGGCACCAGGCCAGCGGGCGGGGTGCGAGGTCGGGTTCGGGAATGCCGAGTTGGGTGAACACGAAGTAGGAGCGGCAGCGCCACTGCGCGGCGGATTCGTTGTCGGCGCCGCCGATGTGGGCGCTGGACACGGACACGAACTGGACCCGGTAGCCGGGCCGCAGCTGGCACATGCCGGCCACCCACCAGTCGAACAGTTCCCATTCCTCGACCACGTCGGGCACGTTCTCCACGATCACGGCCTTGTAGCGGTGCACCTCGGTGGCGCGGATGACGTCGTGGAAGGTCGCGCGGGTGCGTTCGTAGCCGGCCCGGGCGATCGGCCCGTACTCCTGCAACGCCAGTTGGCCGCGGGTGCGTCGGCCGGCCTTGCGCCCGGCCGGGGAGACCTCGGTGCAGATCGGGGAGGCCCACAGCACATCCGTGGCGGGCAGGCGACGCATGTCGTAGTTGTTCACGTCCGCGCACAGGTGCTCGGCGTCGCGGAAGTTCGCGGCGTGGGTCTCGATCGCCCGCGCCCAGTGGTTGGCGGCCAACTTCAGTTCGAACCCGGCGGCGGTCAGGCCGATCGAGGAACCGCCCGCGCCGCAGAAGATGTCGGTAAAGGTCAGGCCCACAACACACCTCCGGTAGCTGGGGCCGGGCAACACCGCGTGCTGCGCATTGCCCGGCGCCCGGTTGATCAGGGGTCGATCCAGGTCGAACCGGTGGGTCAGGCGGCCTTGCCGGGCAGGCCGCTGTGGTGGGCTGGGCCGGGTGGGACGTCGGGCAGGCGGATGGGCATGACCAGGTGCTGGTAGTGGTCCTCGGGCTGGCCGCCGGTGAGCGGGTGGACGAACACGGCCTTGTGCGGCTCGCGCACCAGGATCTGGGCGTCTGGGGTGCGGGTGGCGCCCAGCGCGTCCAGGAGGTAGCCGGGGTTGAAGGCCATCTCCAGTTCCTCGCCGTCGAACTGGATGGGCAGGGTTTCCTGGCCCCGGCCGGTGTCGTGGAACCCGGCGGTGACCTCCAGCTCGGTGGCGGTGAACTTCAGCCGGATCTGCGCGCCGCGGTTCTGCGGGCCGCGTTCGGTGAACACCGCCGCGCGTTTGATCGCCTCGCTCAGCGCGGCCACCGGCACGCTGGCCGTGAATCCCGGTTCCTGGGCCAGGAAGTGGCGGTAGTCCGGGTAGGGCACGGCGATGGCGGCCAGGGTGGCGCGGCGGGAGCCATCGGCCAGGCCCAGCAGCGCGGCGTCCGGGGTGGTGGACAGCCGGATGGTGCCCCCGGCGCTGGCCATCTGCTTGGCGATGGCCTCCAACTGGCGGGCGTCCACCCGCACCGCCACGGTGTCCGGCTGGTCGGTGTCGGCCTCGGTGTCGATTTCGCTGGTGGGTTGCCAGGGCAAGCAGCGCAGGGCCAGGCGGAACCGGTCGGTGCCCACGATCCGCAGCGGTTCGTCCCGGCTGATCTCGATCTGCACGCCGTACACGTTCATGGCCGTGGCGTCGGTGGACGCGGCGGGCACCACCTGGCGCAGGGCGGCGGCGAACTCGGCGGCGTTGACCTCGCCGCAGTAGGGCGGCAACGCGGGCAGCGCCGGGTAGTCGGCGATCGGCAGGGTGGGCAGGGTGAACACCGCCGCGCCGCAGGCCAGGGTGACCTCAACCCCGGCCAACGACAGCGTGATCGGCTTGTTGGGCAACAGTTTGGCGATGGTGGCCAACAGGGTGCCCGACACCAGCGCCCGGCCGGCGGTGGCCACGTCGGCGTGAGTGGTGGTGCTCGCCGAGGTGTCGCGATCGTAGGCGGACAGGCCGACCTGGCCGCTGCTGTCGGCCTCGATCAGGATCCCGTTGAGGATCGGGTCGATGCCCTGGACGGGCAGGGCGCGGGCGACCCACGCCAACGCGGCGGTGAACTGGTCACGGTCGATAGTGAACTGCATGGTGAACCGTCCTTCTGGGATGAATGAGACGTGCAAGAAAATCGATGCCGTGGCATCGGTCATGTCATGCACCAGCCGGAATCGCACGCACCGTCGCCGTCTTCGGCGAATGGCAGCAACTGCACCCCTTCAGGCACAACCTGCCGTAGCGGCTGGTTGAACCTGGTCAGGTAGACGGGGTCCTTACCCAGCATGGCGCGTCGCTGGTTGAGCAGGTCTTCCAACTGGCAGGACCGTTCGAACAGCTCGGGTTCTTCGACCCGCATCGTGGCCCATGCTGTCGGCCGGTGATACGGGCAGAAAAAGCAAGAGCTTTTGCCCGGCAACGGCAGCCCAGCCTCCAGGATCAGGCGGGCGCAGTCGGTGCGGCGCATTCCCAGGTCCAACAGTGGGTAGGTTATGCGTTCGTGGGGTTCTACCCGGCGGGTATTAGCTCGCTGGATCTCATCGACACTGATCCCGATGTGAACCATGGCGGGCTGTTCAACGCTGGCGCCGTGTTGCTTGAGCCATTTTCCGATTACTCGGATCTTGAAGTCCGCCGTGCAGGAGCGGGTACCGGGTGCACCATTAGACATTCGGATGGGGATCGGCAATGACCGCGATCCTGTCTTGGTCAATCGTCCCCACAGCGTTTCGGGGGTGCCGTCGCGTCGGACGCGATCCAGCATGTGCACTGAGACTCCACGATCAGCAGCCCAGGGAATCGCGATCTCGCGGACATAGCGCAGGGTTGCGGGGTGCTCGGAATCATCCCCGACGTTGGCGAACAGGGCTGCGTCGATGGTCAGACGACCAGTAGCGGCCAGCACCAGCATCGCGGTGGACTGAACACCACCGCCGTAGGCGATCACGGACAGGCCAGTCATATTCGTGGTCGTCACGCCGCACTCCGATCAACGCTGCTGGTGAGGCGGCGGGGGTTGCGCATGCCGTAGCGCAGCGCGGAGTGGAAGACGGCGGACACGCCGCGCTGGGTGCAGTGGCAGGTGCCGGTGATGTGGCCGGCGGCGGCCTGCATAAGTTGGGCGTGGGCCAGGTCGTAGTCCAGGACGTCGGCGCCGACCAGTTCACCCAGGGCTGCTCCGGCGCTGCGCTGGGCGTGGTTGTGGCCGCCTCCTGGGGCCGTGGTGACCCGCTGGGTTTCCCCCTCGATCGCACGGGCCACGTAGGGGTTGATGTTGTCAGCGGCGATCTGGCGTGGCGCTGAGATGGCCGTGGAGGGCCGATCGGCCAGTCGTTGGACCAACCACCCCGGCAACGAAGCCGGCGCCCTGTCGTCGACCACCTCGTAACCACCCTCTGGGGTGGTCGAACCGGGAGCGACGACGTAGCCGCCGATGGCCCGGGTGTCGATCAGCCCGGCCAGCCGGTTGCGGGTGCTGTGCAGCTGCGGCGCCTCCTGGCCGGTCGGGGCGAGGAAGTACAGGTGCGTGCCACCGGAGGGGGTGGCGACGGTCCAGGTGGCCGGCACCGACTCGCCGACCTCGTTGGCCAGCTGGCCCAGCATCTGCGCCCCGTGGATTGCCCCGACACTTACGCAGTCCTCGGGCAGGTGCTTGCCCGGCCGGGCAACGTCCAGGTCCAGCACGACCAGCCCGGCCGGGCCGGTGGCCAGGCCGATGTTGTGATCGTCGTGACGGGCCCAGTGCGCGGTGATCCGTCCGGGGTCGGTGGTGGCCAACTGTTCCCAGCCCTGGTGACCGGCCCGGCAGCGGCCGGCGCGCGGGCAGGGCCGGTCGGGGGTGTCGCTGTGCAGCGGCCACGCCGGTTGCTTACCGGCGGGCACGACCGGGAACACCGGCCAGCCCCGGGCGGCCAGGCGCAGGGCCCAGTCCAGGCGCGTCGTGGTCATGGCAACTCCTTCCACGTTCGGGGTGTCAGCACTCGGCGGGGTCGAGGTGGCCGTGGCGGGCCAGGCGCAGTGCCAGTCGTTCCAGCCGGGGCCAGTGGGCGATCAGCACGGATCGGGCCCGCGTGCGGGCCACGCCACGGGTCAGGCCGACACGGCGGGCGTGGCGGGTGAAGTTCGCGTAGTCGGTGACGGCGGAGGCGGGGTCGGCGTGTCCGCCGTGGCGGTGGCACCACAGCAGTTCGGCTTCGAACCCGGCCAGGTCGCCGATCAGCGCGCCGCGCCACTGGTCGGGGGTGGCGGTGGTGGGGTCGAACCCGGTGCGGGTCAGGCCGCCGTGGGTGCGGCGGTTCACCTCGACACCCAGCACGGGCACCTGGTGGGCCAGGTCCACGATGGCGTGGCCCAGTTCATGCGCGGCGGCCAGCAGCAGTTCCGGATCCTGCTCGGCGGGCAGGGCCCGGCGGTCGCGGTGGCGGTTCACCGGCCGGCGCCGTTGCGGCCGTGGCGGCGGGATGCCACCGGGCGGGGCGAGGGGACGGCGGCCGGGGCCGCGTCGGCGGGCACCATGTCGGGGGCCGGCTGGTCGGCGTGGTCGCAGTGGGCTTCGTGGTCGTCCAGGTCGGCCTCGCTGTGGGCGAGGTAGCCGCAGCCCCACCCGCACAGCACCGTGTGCGGCGATCGGTCCACCTCGGACCCGGCCGGTTCCCGCCAGCCCCGGGAGAAGATCACGCCCAGTTTGGCGGTGACCGCGTCGTCCAGGTCGAAGGCCAACACGGCGGCGGCCTGCCGGGCAGCGGACACCACCGAGGCGAGGGCCACCGGATCGATCGGGGTCAGCGGGAACAGGCGGACGGCGTCGTGTACGGCGGTGAACACGCCCAGCACGGCGCGCAGCGGGTCACCGGGCCGCACGGGCGGCGGTGCCGGTTCGTCGATGGTCAGGCCTAGCTCGGCGGCGGTGACGTAGGCGGTGATCAGCACGTCGGCCAGTTCGGCGTGCACGTCCTGGAGGTTGCCGCGCCGCCGGGCCAGTCCGGCGCAGCGCCGGTAGGCGCCGATGAACTCGCCGGCTTCTTCGATCAGGTTGAGTACCTGCCGTGGCGCGGCGTTCTGTGCGGTGAATCCGTTGGCGCGCAGGTGGTGCACGATCCGGGCGGCGGTGTGCATGGTCATCGCGGTGGTCTGGGCCGGCGTCTGGGCGGTGGTTCCGGTGTGGGTCATCGCTGCTCCTGCATTGCCAGTCGCGATCGGGTGGGTGGGGTGGACGTCACGCGGCGTCCTTGCGGGTGTCGCGCAGCCGGTGGCCCGGCGGGGTGGGTAGCGGCGGGGTGGTGCGGTAGGTGGCGCGTTTGGCCTCGTACAGGGCGCGGTCGGCGGCGGCCAGCAGCGCGGCCAGCTGGAGTCCGTTGCCCGGCAGCACCGCGGGGCCGACGCTGACCGACACCGCCAGGCGCAGCACCCGGTCGGGGGTGGCCACGTCGATCGGGTCGACCAGCGCGGCCCGCACGGCCTGGCCGCGCAGGGCGGCGGTCTGCTGGCCGGCGGGGCCGGTGGGCAGGGCGCCCAGCCACAGCGCGAATTCGTCGCCGTGCAGCCGGATCGCCACCTCGCTGCCCCGGCACAGCCCGGCCAGCCGACCGGCGATCGCGGTCAGCACGGTGTTGCCGGTCTCGTGGCCCCAGGTGTCGTTGATGGCCTTGAACCGGTCGACGTCGACCATCAGTACACCCACGGCGCCGCCCCACCGGCCGCGCCGGGCGGCGCGGCGGGCCAGGGTGGTCAGGGCGGCCCGGTTGCCGATGCCGGTCATCGGGTCGGTGTGTAGGCGCTGCCGCAGGCCATCGGCGTAGCCGCCGGTCAGCGCCCACCCGGCGGTGGCCACGGCGGTGGTGGTGGCCAGGACGGTGGTGGTGTCCACGGGTGGAGTCCTTTCCCGAGCAGGGCGGGGTGGGGTCTCGCGGTGGCCGGGTGTGCCCGGCCGGCCACCGCGAGAGCAACGGTTAGAACGGCGGTTCGTCGGGGAAACCGGCCGGCGGCGGGGCGCCCCACGGGTCGTTGCCCGGGGTGTTGGCGCTGGTGCTGGTGCGGGTGGCCTTGGCGACCGTGGCGGTAGCCCAGCGCAGCGACGGGCCGATCTCGTCGACCTCCAGTTCGGTGACGTAGCGGCGTTGCGTGGCCTCGCCCTCGCCGACCTCGTAGGAGCGGGTGCGCAGCCGACCGGTGACCACCACCCGGGTGCCCTTGGTCAGCGATTCGCTGATGTGCTCGGCCAGATCGCGCCAGGCGTTGCAGCGCAGGAACAGCGGCTGGCCGTCGGTCCACTTGTCGGTCTGCCGGTCGAATGTGCGCGGGGTGGAGGCGACGGTGAAGTTCGCGACCGCCGCCCCGGACGGGGTGAACTTCAAGTCGGGTTCGGCGGTCAGGTTGCCGATGACGGTCAGAGTGGTTTCACCAGCCATGACAGGCACTCCCTTGCGGATCGGTGGGTGATCGGTGTGGTGGTGGCTGTGCGCGGGTTGGGTTGGGCTCACATGCCGATGGCGGGGCGGGCGTCGTTGGGTGTGGGCATCCCGGCGCGGGTGACCTCGATCGCGTCCAGGTGCAGGAAGGTGTCCAGCCACGTGGCCGCGAGCGAGCGGTAGCCGGCGCGGATGCGCCGCAGCGCGGCGCGGGTGGCGTCGCGTTCGGCGATGGCCGGCTGGCTCAGGTGACCGAAGGCCAGGACACCGCCGATCGTGCTGGTCAGGCTGGCCAGGTCCAGGGCGATCGCCCGTAGCTGTTCGGTGGCGCGGATCCAGTCGCCGGGCCACAGCCGTTGCTGCGTGGCGGTGCCGGCCACGGTGCGGGCGCCGGTGATGACGCTGGCCGCGGTGTCCAGCGGCGCGGTCAGCCGGGACGTGGTGTGGCGGGAGGTGTAGGTGGTCAGGGTCTGGAGGTGGTGGGCGGCCACGGATTCCCAGCCGGCGTTGATCTGCCGGCAGTGGTCGTTGATGGTGGCCATCGGGCCGGGCAGGTGGCTGGCCGCGTCCTGGGCGGCGTGCGGGTAAGCGCCGGCCACGATCTGGTCGGCCGCCTCACGCAGCCGGGTGGCCAGCCACGAGGTGCCGGTGGCGAGGTGCCGCAGCGGCGTGGTGGCCTCCACCAGGTCGGCCGGCCAGTGGTGGCTGCTGGCCTGGTTGGCGGCCTGCGCGACGGCGGCGCTGGCGCCGGTCAGGTGAGTGCTCAGGCGAAGACGAGACATGTGGTCCTCCACAACGGAAATGCGGGATGGCGTCCGGTGGTTGGTGTCGAGATCGCCGGTGTCAGAGGGAGAAGTGGGTGCCGGCCGTGGCGGTGCGCAGTTGCGCCGCCTGGTTTTCCAGGCGCCGCAACACGCGGGTCGTCGCCCGCGCGGCGGCGCTCGCGGTGGTCAGCGCGGTGGCCAGACTCGCGACCCATTCGCCCACCGCGTCGGGGTAGTCCTGCGTGGCACCCGCCTGGTGGGTGTGCCGGGCCGCGATGTGCAGGATCAGTTCCAGCGAGGCCGTGACTTCCCTCAGTCGGGACACCGCGTGCGCGAGGATCTCGGCGTCCAGCACGGCCCGACCGCCGTACTCGCGTTGCGAGAGGCCGGCCAGGATGGTGTGCGCGGCGCCCAGGGCGTTGACGGCGTGGCCGGCTTCGGCGGCGAACCGGTCGGCGGCGGCGGATCGGGTCGGGTGGGCACCGGTGCGGGCGGCGGTGTTGATCGCCGCCGCGTGGTCCTCGACCTGTTCGAGTTCGTGCCAGGCGGTGTGCGCCTGCGCGTGGGCGTTGCGCAGGCCGACCGCGATGGCGGCGGTCAGCTCGCGTACCGGGGCCGGGTAGGTGTCCTGTCCGGCGGCGCGGGTCGCCCGCCGGTACAACCCGGCCAGGATGAACTCCACCTGCGAGGCGGCCAGCCGCAACTCCGAGAGGGTGTGGGCGAGGTAGGCCGGGTCCTGCACCGCGGCACCGGCGGTGTAGCCGTGCGCGAGTCCGGCGAGCACGGAGTGCGCCTCGCCCAGGGCGTTGGCGGCGTTCGTGGTTTCCTGCGCGAATCGGTCGGCAGTGGACACTGCGATGTCTCCTTCCGTGATGTGCTGTCGGGCGGCCAGCGGGTCAGCGGCCCAGGGCGGCGAGGATGTCGGCGAGCGCGGTGTTGAGGTGGCCGCACACCGCGCGCACGGCGGCCTGTGCGGTGGCCAGGTTCGGTTCGCCGCGCCGGTAGGCCGGCGCGGGCAGCGAGGACAGCGCGCTGGGGTCGAGCGGGATCCGGACGGCGACGGTGGTGTAGGCGCCGGGCCGGTCGTTGTCGTAGGGCTCGAACCACGCGGTGCCCGGCCAGGGTCGCGACCAGTCCGCCCACGGCCGCCGATCCCGGCCGATCACGGTGGCGATCGGTTCGGGCAACGGTGCTGCCAGTCGCACCTGGATCGCCATGCGGGCTTCGTCGTCGCGCTGCCAGAGCACGTCCAGCACGCGGGGGTGGCTGTGGACGTAGCCCGGCGCCATGATCGGCGAGCTGGCGATGGTGAAGGCCAGCCGGGCGAACTGGACCGGGTCGGTGATCGCCTGGCCGTCCTCGTGGAACTGGTCGGCCCGGTCGGCCAGGTAGGCGCCGTAGCGGGAGTGGCCGTTGCTGGCCTGGTCGCGGTCGTAGGCGTCGTCGATCCAGAACGCGCGATGGTTGTCGGTGGGCTGGTTGCGCACGGGAATCTCCCCCAGGGTTGTGGCGTGCGTCAGAGGGCAACTGCGGTGTTGTGCGGGGTGGTGACTTGGATCTGGTCGAAGTCCTGGGCGCAGGTGTTCAGCTCGATGGACAGGCGCCGGGCGGCCGTCTCGGCCGCGCGCAGGTCGTCGGCCAGGAAGACGTCCAGGACGTCGGCCACGGCGGCGGGCATCGAGGTGCGGTCGGCCAGGGAGACCCGGCGGCGCAGTTGGCCCAGCAGGGTGGTCATGGCGCTGGCGGTCTCGTGCAGTTGGTGCAAGGCCGGGGCGTAGTCAGACGACGGGTGCGGGCGGTCGCCCACCGCCTGGCAGGCGGCCCGGGTTGCCGCGGTGGCGTCGTAGGCGGCGTCGGTCAATCTCGACATGGGTGCTCTCCCCTTGTGCTCGGACGGCGGAGTGCGGGTAGGTGCCGGTGGTGTCGCGGTGTCAGGTGATGAGGGCGGCCAGGGTCAGCAGCGCCAGGCCGAGCAGCAGCAGTGCGAGGGCGGCGTTGATGGCGCGGTGCTTGGTCATGGCCAGGGCGGCCAGTTCGGTCAGCCGGCCGGCGTCGCGGGTCACCGCGTGGCGGGCGGGCAGGGTCAGTTCCTCCACCAGCGCGGCCGGGTGGGCGGCGAACAGGGCCCAGCGGGCGATGCCGTGCTCGCGGCCCGGGCGGGCCCGCAACACCAGCAGCAGCACCATCACCGACGCGGTCAGCGCCACAACCGCGGCGGCCATCACGACGCCGGCCGGGCCGGCGGTGGCGTGGGCCAGGGCCAGCGCCCCGGCCAGCGCGGCGCCGACCAGGCCCAGCAGCACGGTGGCTTTGCTGTCGGCCCGGGCCAACTGGCCCTCGGTGTCGCGGTGCGCTGCCTGGATCGCGGCCAGGGCGTCGCGGTGGATCCGGTCGGCGACCCGGTGCGCTCGGTTGTCGCCCGGGCCGCTGGGTTGGCCCGGCGTGGGGTCGGGACGGTTCGGGTCGGGCTGGTCGGGGGCGGCGTCGATGACGTACATGACTCCCTCTCTCGTCACTGTGAGTAGTCAGAATGAGGCCGTATTCGGCCTGCCGGTCGTCGACCGGCTGATGTCATAACTGTGTTATGGATCTGGTTTTCGCGCGCACGCGCGCACCCGCGCGCAGTGGAACGGGGGTTACGGGCTCCTGACGTCACCTGACGTCAGGTCACGCGACACGCGTGCCCGTACCCGCGTGCTTGTCACGCTGCGTCACGCTCGCGCGGGTCGGTGTCCGCGCGGGTGCCGGGTGCGCGCAGCCGGTACACGGTGGCCTTCTCGTCCTCGCCGACGATCTCCAGCACCCCGATGCCGGCCAGCCGGGACAGCTCCCCCGACAGCCAGGGCCGAGCCCGGCCGAGGGTGGTTTCGGGGTTGGGTAGGTCGCGGATGGTGAACGGCGTGCGGCCGGCGGCGGCGAGTTCGTCGATGGCCGAGCGGACCATGGCCAGCGCCTGACGGCGGGTCGGCCGCCCGTTGGGAAACAGCAACTCGGGGTCGTCGCCGGGCAGTTCGGCGTCCGGGTCGACGTCCAGCTCGGGTTCGGGATCGGTGGGCAGCTCCACCGGGTCGTCGTCCTCATCCAGCGGCAGCGTGTCCAGATCGGACAGACCGGTCTGGTCGGCGGTGCGGGGTGAGCGGGCGTCGGTGATGACCATGACGGTCTCCTGGGCCTCAGCATCGGTGTCGGTGTTGGCGCTGATGTTTGTGCTGGTGGTGGGCAGTGCGTCGGGTCGGGCCGGCAGGCCCAGCGCGGCGGCGGTGATCGGGTGCAGTGCAGCGCGCAGGTCATCGCAGGCGGTGATGTCCGCGCGGAGCTGCTCGTCCTGGCCGGTGAAGGTGCGGGCCGGGATGGCGAAGCGGTCCTCGTCGATGCCCGGGCCTTCCAGGTACAGCGCCCCGGGGCGGCGGTTTTGCCACCGGTCCGGGCGGGCCCCGGCGTCGATCGTGTCCTCCGACAGCAGGTAGGCGGCGTCTTCCAGCTCCTTCACGCCGAAGCAGGCGACCGCGCCGAGTTGGGAGCGGATGTCGGTGGGCATCTGCCGGTAGGTGGCCTTCTGCAACGACAGCACCAGGTCGATCCCGGCCGAGCGGGCCTCCTGGATGATCCGGGTCAACAGCGCGGCGTCCTCCAGGACCCGGGGTGCTTCCTCGATCCACACCACCACGAAGGGCAGTTGGTGCTGGTCGAATACCTCCGGTGTCCACTGGTCGAAACCCCACCGGCCCAACTGCGAGGCATGCTCGGTGATCGCGGCGGGCAGCCGCTTGGCGAACGCGCGGCACGCCTTCTCCCCGATCACCAGGTGCGCCTTGCCCGAGAGAAACCCCACCGACTGCTCCCCCTTGGACGGGTCCAGCACGATCAGGCACACGTCGCGGCGGGTCAGGATCTCCGTCCAGGACAGCTTCCCGAACGCGGTCTTGCCCGAGCCGTTCATGCCCATCACCCCGAGGTGGGTGGTGTTGCGGTGGGTGGCCTTGTCGCCGGGCAGGAACACCTCGACCGGTTCGGCGTCCTCATACAGGCCGGTCACGATCGGCGCCGCGATCGACCCGCCCGGCGCGGAGGGCCCGGGCCAGGGCTGGGGGTGGCGCAGCATGTCCACCGGCGTGATCGTCATCTGCGCCTGGGACAGGTCGTCCGGATCACCGGTGACCCGCACCGCGCCCTTGTGCAGTCGCAGGCCGCCGGCCAGCCGGTCGGTGGCCTTCTGCACGTCCTCCACCGTGGTCTCCCCGGGCGGCAACTGCAGCCGGGCGGTGACCTTGTTCGGTGCCGTGTCGATTGCCTTGACCTGCACCTTGGCCAGCCGGACCTTGTCGAACAGGCTGCCCGCGCCCTCGTCCTCGCCCGAGTTGCGCAGCGCGCGGCGGATGTTCCAGGACAGGCTCAGCGCCGCACCCAGAAACACCCAGGACTGCAACAGGATCGGCGTGAACGGCCCGGTGATGGTGGCCGCGATCAGCCACACACAGGCGATCGCGGTGGTCAGCGTGGCGTGCACGCGGGTGATCCCGGAGCGGGCACTGGCCGCTCGCCAGGTCAGCGCGGTCAACGCCGCGCCCAGCAGCGCCAGACCCGAGGTGGTCCAGGGCAGCGTGGCCGAGCGGCCCAGCCACAGGTGGGTGGCCAGCCCGGCCAGCCCTACCCCGAGCATCCCGGCCCACTCGGCCGCATAGGGGGCCAGGCGGGAGCGCCAGTGCCCATTGGGCACCCGGTAACCGAACTCGGTGTGCGTCGCGGAGTCCGCCAGCTCACCGCCGCGGCGAGTCCTGCGTCCCATCGTGATCTACTCCTTACCGGTGACTGGACGAACGGTTGGGCGGGTCTCCGCGACCCACACTGACCAGCGCGAATCAACGGGGTATCAGGGCTGGTTAGTCGTCGAACTTGAATTCCCGGCGGGCCCGTTTCGGGGCGCCGGCCAGTTCGGCGACGTAGTGCTTGCGGAAGGACACGTAGCACTTGACCAGCGACACCGACGCGGTCTCCATGGCCTCCCCGGCCCGGCGCAGGTGCGCGCCCACGATCCGGGCCCGCACCCGCGAGTCCAGGCCGAACGCGCTGGGGTTGACCGACTTGACGTGGCTGAGCACCGCGATCAGTTCCTCGGACGCCACGTGCAACTCGTGGTAGAGCGGCCGAACGATGGCCCGCCCGTTGTTGACGTAGTCCCGCAACTGGCTGGTGGAACCGAACTCGGGTTCACCGAACACCAGGTCAGCCATGATGTGTCCTTTCCAGACTCGGGGTTAGCGGTGGGAATCGGCGGTGACGCCGGGCACTGGGCGGTGAGCGTCCACGGTGGCCAGACACGACCGGCTCAGCCACCACCGCCGCCATGGCCCTTCAGCACGTCACGGACCTGCCGGGCGGTGTCCGTGCCACACCCCAGCACCGTGCGCAGCCGGGTCGCGGACGGGTCCACCGGCAACTGCCCGGCCGCGATCAACGCCCGAGCGCGGGCTACCCACGCGCCGGTAGCCGCACCGCTCGCCGTGCCGGTCGCAGTGGTGTTCCCGCTGTACCGGCGGCCGGTAGGCGCCGGGTAGGGCGAGTAGGGCCCGGGCAGCCCGCCACCGCCGGTGCCGTGCTGCTGGCCGTGATCCAGCTCGGTGAACGCCCGCCAGATCGGCGGCAACGCGGTCACGATGGCCACCGCCACGATCGGGCCCAGCACATGCAGCACCAACCGCGACACACTGAACGGGTGCGCGATACCGGGCAGATGCGGCCAGGCGTTCATGCCCAACGTCAAGGTCAGGAACAGCCCCTCCACCCGGCGCAGCACCGGGGCATCCAACGGCTGACCGCGGGTGGCCATGAACGCCCGCGCCGCGACCACCGTCAACAGGGCCAGACTCATGAACGGCTCGACACACCACGCGAACCACCACGCCGCCGACCCGCCCGGCGCACCCTGCGCGGCGAACACCTGCACCCCGGCCGTGGACCAACCCAACGCCAGCAGCAACGCCACCACCGCCGTGACCGTCAGCACCAACCGCCACCGCGCCGCCTGCCACGCCCGCGCCGCCGGGTCGCTGCCCAGCTGATGCAACGCCCGGGCCTGCACCGCGGCCTTCCGGCGGCGCCGCACCCGATCGGTGTCCACCAACAACGGGGTCTGATCCCCCTGCAACGCCAGCAACGCGTGCGCCTCGGCGACCTCATCAGCCAACCGGCGCACCCGCTCGCTGACCATCGGGACATCCTCCGATTCACCGGTCGGCGTGCCCTCCGGGTCGTCCTGATCCGTCGCCTGTCGACCAACGACGGATGGGCGCTGCTCGGCGGCCGGCGCGCCAGGGACAACCGGGGTGCGGTCGATCAGGTAGTTCTGGAGCTCAGCCAGGCCACGCGCGACGTCGTCCGGGCCCGGCTCATCCGGGGTCGGAGTCGGAATGCTCACCGCCGCCGCCTCCCCCGACCGCGCCGGTCGCTGTAGCCGCGCACCGTGACCGTGCCCCGGGCCATCGAGGACAACATCCCCCGCACCACCCGCGACCAGATCCGCAGCACCACCGCCGTGTACACACCCGACACCACCGCGACCAGCACGAACCAGCCATGCGGCAACACGAAATAGCACACCGCGTCCAGCAGCACCGGCCAGATCACCAGCCGCACCAACGCACCGATCACGCGGAAGGGCCACAGCAACAACGAACGAGTCCGCATCAAGCCACCTCCGCCAGCAACCTGGTGGCGCGCCGCGCCGCAGCAGCCGCCCACGTGGCGTACTCGTCGGCCTCGCTCGGGCGGCGAGTGTCGCCGGCCAACCGCGCCAGCAACGTGGCCTTCCGCTCGTACCAGGCCGCCACCACCGTCACCGACGCCCGCGAGGTGGGCCGGGACTGATCCAGTGCGACGATCTCGTCCATCACCGTGGCGGCCATCACGCCACCGCCGTAACGACCGTGGCCACCCCGACCAACCGGTGCTGCCGTGGCGGAGCCACCCGCCGGGACGACGCGTTGAGCAACAGGGCGTCCCACAGGGGCAGTTCCCACTCACCGGTGTCCGACCCGTCGTCGATGGCCTCTCGCTGCTCAACCTCCGTGTTGATGTCCATCTCAGGCCGCCTCCGCCAACGTCTCGGACGCGCCATCGACGCCGTCGACGTCGTCGCGGTGGGTGGTGCAGGCGAACACCTGCGACCCGGCCAGGGACCGACCCACCGGGTAACTGGCCGCCTGCACGGCCGGGAAGTCCGCACCACAGATCACGCACGCCCGACCATCGGCCTGCGCGTCGGACAGTCCGTTCGGCGTCACCGCGGCCCGCCGGCATTCGGCCAGGTACTTGGCCAGACCGTCACCGGGGATACGCACGGCGCCCTTGCCGACACCAATCCGTACGGCGGGCAGTGCACCAGAGTCGACCGCCCGGTAGATCGTCGCTGGGGACACGTCCAGCATCTCCGCGACGACTCTCGCTCGGTACAACCGGCTACCCTCAACCTGCATCGTTGCTCCCAAGGTCTCGATGCCCGCCCCGGTCGGTGTTCCCGCACTGGCCGGGGCGTTCCCGTTGTCTCGGACGTTTCAGACCTCTATGAGGACTCTTAGGTCCCCTATGTTGCGGCCTAGTAGGTCCGGTTGTCAAGGACTATCTAGTCCCTACATCATGTACGTCATGGAGATGGCTGAAGTGATGCGGCAGAGACGAGCCGACCTCGACATGTCGCAGGCGCAGCTGGCGCAGGCCAGCGGGGTAGGCGTGCGGCAGATCCGGCGCTACGAGGCGGGCGAACAGCAGCCCGTGCTGTCCGTCGCGGTTGCTATCGCAGACGCCTTGCGTATCTCGGTTGGCGAACTGGCCGGGCTGATGCCGAGCCATCGAGTGGATCTCTCTGGCGAATGGTGGGCTTCGTGGCAAACCTCGAAGGACGGTGACGAGGTCATCACCGCACAGGAGGTACTGCTGACCCAGCAGGGCGAACTCATCGAAGTGCACACGACGACCCGGGGCATTGCACTAGAGGATGGCGGCTACCACTGGCATGGCGAATTGCGATTGTGGGATAACGAAGTGCTGATGGGCTGGTACGCCGCGAACGACGGCTCAGTTAGATCGAAAGGGACAATGTATTTCGTGCTTCATCCGCATGGCGTGAACCTGGCCGGCAGATGGGTCGGTCTGACATACGACGGCAAAATCATGACCGGCTGGGGCGGGATGGCGAAGACTGAGCCGGACGCCCGGACGGTAATTCAGGAACTCAAGGCGGACATATAGTGGATGCCGACAATTCGAAATCCGTGTGCGAAGTTGTGATCACGGCTCCTAGCCAGGACTGGCTCATCGAGTTCGCCCGCGATCTTGTCAATCGACGGCTATGCGCTTCGGCTCATAGCTTCGCATCTATTCGAGCGATATACCGATGGCGCGGCGAGGTATATGACAAACCTGAATACCGTGTCGCCCTGCACACTCGCCACAGCCTAGTAGGCGAGATCGTGCGCCTAACGATCGAACACCATCCTTACGAAGTTCCGAGTGTCTCGGTGCTCCCGATCGTGGACGGCAACCCGGACTATCTCGAATGGATAGTCGGAGAAACGCTCTAATTGCCCCATTTGAATCCACGCGACCGTACATACTCTGTGATGAAGTCGCTCCCAATTGCATTGGCCTCGTCTGCCAGCCCTTGCTGCCGGGTGGCCGGGACACTGTCCTGCGGTGCTAGTTGGCCGGCCGGGCTATCGACGATGGCGGACGACTCGGCGGCCGGATGCTTCCACCGGCCGCCGCATCCGTTCACGCAGGCGTGTTCCATCTCGCGCAACACGGTCTCACCGTCCGGGCCGCGACTTGGTTGCTGCCAGCGCATCACCCCAGTGTCGTGGCACACCGGACATTTCCCATTATGCGGGGATTTGTCCGAGACCTCCGCAGGTGGGGCAGGCATTACGATTACCGTCCAGTCCCGAGCCGTGGCATGTAGGGCATTCTCGCATCGGTGGACCGTCCTGGCCACCCTGCTCCGGCCCTCCACCCGGCGATGTCGACGCAGGGTGACAGGTCATGGTCTGTTCGGTCCGGCGCACAGCGCCGAGCACGGCGCTCAGTCCGGGGCTCAGTTCGCCGCTGCTCACGGTGTCTCCCGTGTCGCAGGAATGGCCATTGACCAGCGGTAGAGCGTCCCAAGGTGATGGGACGAACTACCGACCGTGGACCTGAAAAGCGGAAGGTCGACGGTTCGACCCCGTCCCTGGCCACAACTGCCCCGTCTGACCAGGGCAACGATCAGTCGATCACTTTCGTTGATCATGCCGTTCCGTCGCAGCGCTCGGTGACACTCCGCTTGGCGGCTCTGAGCCATGGGGAAGACGCTCATCCATCCGCCGGGCGCGTGGATGCTGTGCTGCCCGCAGTCGTCGCTGTCGTTTCCCGGAAGGCCGTCAATGCCGGATCAGACCGCCGACCGCGACGGGAGGGACGTGGCCGGTTGCCGGCAGTGTCCGCGCCAGGGCGAGACCGACGTCGACGAGCGACGATCGGCACCGGCCGGTGACATCCGACATCGACGTCCAGACCGACTCGGGGGTCTCGCCGTTCGGCTCGGGCCGCAGGACGCCACCAGTAATCCGGACCTGGTAAAAGATGCCGACGTTCTGGTGCTCCATCCCCAACCGCGCCTCGGCGGCGGGAATCACCCTCGAGTCCACACCCAACAGGCGTTCGACCACCGCCTCACAGCCCGTCTCCTCGGCGACCTCCCGGACCACCGCGTCGAACGGATCCTCAGCACGCTCAACCCTGCCGCCCGGAAGAGTCCAGTTCGTGTCTCCCGTCGGCGAAACATGACGGGCGAGCAGCACACGCCCGTCCTCGATGCACACGGCATATGCCGCCAGCCGGAAACTCGTCCGCGCACCGCCATCCCCTGTTTTCCGTAGGTCAGCGGATTTGTGTTCCGCCCGACCGTGGTCAGGGCTGGCATCATGGGTCGCTGCGATCCCGGTGCTGCACAGACGGGCGATCGGGTGGCGGACACCGGGAGTTTCCGTCGCTCGCGCCCGTACCAGCGCATTGTTCCGTCCTTTTATACGGTGATGACGACTTTGCCCGTGGCGTGGCCTGCGACCATGTGCTCGATGGCGGTTGGGGTTTCGCTCAGGGGATAGGTTCGATCGATTACCGGCGTGACTTTCCGGACTTGATCAGTTCGGTTAGGGCTACCAGGTCCGTGGCGTTCTCCGAGCACATTGCCGTGCCGAGTTTCTGGCTGATCACCGCTGACAGCAGGAGCGCTCGCAGTTGGCGGTCGAAGCCGCCCAGCCAGCGGCCGCCGGTTTCGCCGCCCAGGATGACCAGCGTTCCCTTCGGGGTCAGGGCGCGGCGCAGCAGACTCAACGTTCTGTTGCCGCCTATGTCGATGATGACGTCGTATTGCTCACCAGCGATGTCGCCGCGGGTGTAGTCGATGACCTCGTCGGCGCCGATCGACCGGACCATTTCCACTTTCGCCGTGCTGCACACTCCGGTGACGTGCGTGCCGAATGCCTTGGCTATCTGGACCGCGTACGTGCCTACTCCACCGGACGCTCCGATGACCAGGACTCGCTGCCCGGACACCACGTGCGCATGGTCTCGGACTCCTTGCAGGGCCGTCAGTGCGGAGACCGAGACGGCGGCCGCCTGTTCGAACGTCAGCTCGGCCGGCTTGGGCGCCAGCTTGTCGGCCCTGCTCGGGCGTACTCGGCGAAGCAACCCTCGCCGATGCCGAACACCTCGTCGCCGACCTGGAACGTGGTCACGTTCGCGCCGACCGCTTCGACCCGGCCCGCCACCTCTCGGCCGCGCACTCGGGTCTTGGGCGCCCGGACTCAGCGATCATAGCCCGGTTCGCGTCCGGCGAGTACCCGCACCTCACCGAGTTGACCGTCGAGCACGTGCTGCGACCCGGTTACGACTACGGCGACGAGTTCGAGTACGGGCTCGACCTGATCCTCGACGGGCTGGAGCGGGCCCGCCACTAACGGCGCGTGCGTTCCTGGGTGGGCATCTCGTTGGGCGGCACCGGGTAGGACCGGGCGTGGCCGAAGAAGCCGAGCAGGATGTCGATGTTGCCTTCCAGCAACGCTTTCAGGGCGCCCACGTCAGGGTTGGGCAAGTGGGGACGCCGGTAGTCGGGCGTGGTGCCGAAGTTGAATGCCGTGCCCAGGTCGGTGACCGTGTTCCGCCGCCACTCGGACAGGTTCGGTACCGGCACTCCCCAGCGGCGCTCCACCAGCCGTAACTGCGATGTGTGGTCGTACACGTCCGACGCCACCAGGCCACCCCGGCTGAACGGCGAGATCACCAGGCACGGCACTCGGAAGCCCAGTCCGATCGGGCCCGCTGTGCCGTCCGCCTCTTCCACCCCGCCCAACGGCACCGTCAGATACTCGCCCGGCGTGCCCGGCGGCGGGACCGGTGGCGGCACGTGGTCGAAGAATCCGCCGTTCTCGTCGTAGCTGACGATCAGCGCGGTCTTCTCCCACACGGCCGGATTCGACGTGAGCGTGTCCAGTACCTCGATGAGCCCGACCGCACCGAATGCCGGCGGCAGCGCCGGGTGCTCGCACGTGACCAGCGACGGCACCACCCACGAGACCGCGGGTAACGTGCCGTTGGCGACGTCGTGCCGGAAGTCCGACGGGTAGGTGGGCTCCAGTCCCCGTCGCGCCAGCGGCGACGACTCGTCGGCGTACGCCTTGAACTGATACAACAGTCCACTGAGGAATCGTCGGGACAGGAACTCGACGCTCTGGTCCTGGTAGACCTTCCAGCTCACGCCGGCCTCTTCGAGCTGCTCCGGATAGGTGCGCCAGGAGTAGATGCCTTGCTGCGGGTCGCCGGGCGTCCTGACCAGCGGGCCGCCGTGGGTGCCGTCGGGGTCGATCGTGCCGCTGATCCAGTACAGCCGGTTCGGGTCGGTCGGGCCCAGCACGGAACAGAAGTAGTGGTCGCACAGGGTGAACGCGTCGGCCAGCGCGTAGTGGATCGGGATGTCCTCGCGCGTGTAGTAGCCCATCGTCGCCGGCCCGTTGGCCTCGCCGTTCACCGCTAAGTGCGTCTTGACCCAGCCGTCCATCGCACCGTCGTGCCACGCCTGGTGCTGCGGGCCCCAGGCGTGCGTCGGGTCGTTGATGGCGTCGCCGTCCAGGGTGGCGCCGTGCGTGGTGTCCAGCCGGAACGGGTTGAGGTAGCCCGTGTCCGACGGGCCGATCCCGGGTGCATAGCCGGGTTGGCGGTAGGCCGGTGACCGGTCGTCGAAACCTCGGACCCCGTACCGGGTGCCGAAATAGTGGTCGAACGACCGATTTTCCTGCATCAGCAGCACGACGTGCTCGATGTCGGCCAGCGACCCGGTGCCGGCCGGATCCGTCGCGTACGCGCGCTCGATCACCGGGCCGGCCAGGTTTCTCAACAGCCGGAAGCCTTCCCGGCCGGCGAGTTTGCCCAACACCTCGGTGAGCACGAGACCGTCGAACGGGCTTGCCCCTGCCATGTGATCAGTATCCCGCCGGGCACGGCTCCTGTGTTGCGTTTCGACCACGCGATCCCGAAGGCGGTGGTGACGCGATACCGGGACTCGACAAGATGGACGGATGAGCTCTGCCTCGCCGCCGGTCGACTTCCCGCTCTACGGTCTGGACCGGTGGGGCGGTCCGCGCTGGCTGGAGACCTATGACGGGCAACTCGGCAAGCCGACCTGGGGCGTGCGGCTGGGGCATCAGCGCGGCACCGACACCTACGTCGGCGTCGCGACCCTGCCTCGGGAACGGTTCGACCGGCTGTGCGGCGCCGACCGCAGGGAGGTGGCCATGTTCGGCACCTTCTGGTTGATCAACCTCACCCTGCCCGACGGGCGCCTGCCCCGGCCGGACGGATTCGTCCGGGACCTGGTCGACCTGTCGAGGAACGCGGCGGGCCGGCACGCCCACTGGCCTCGGGTGCGATGGTCGATCGGTGAGGCCGCTATCTGGCGGTTCGCCGGCGGTTGGACGGGATTCGCCGTGTTGGCCGACGTGTACGTGGTCGTGGCCGCGTTCGGCGTGCAGCCGGCCGGGTTGGGGTTCGCGGTGGTGTCGGACGGGACGCCGTACGGATTCGATCTGGCCGGACGGCTGCGGACGACCGATCTGCCGGCGGCCCGGGAGCGGACCGGGCCCGCCGAGCCGGCGCTGCTCAACAACGACGCCTGGCATGCCGATCACGCTGCCCTGCTGGACGAGCAGGCCGACTGACGTGCGCGAACCCGTCACCGTCCTGGTCATCCTGTTCCGGCTGGACGGCGACGAACCGGGGTACGCCGTGTTCCGCCGGGCGGACGACCTCAACGGGCAGAGCGTGTCCGGCGGTGTCGAGTCCGGCGAGACCCTGGTGGCGGCCGCGCGCCGGGAAGTGCTCGAGGAGACGGGGTTTTCCGGCGGGGCGCTGCACCCGTTGGACATGACCAGCGGCGTGGAGAAGGAGTGTTTCGACGCCAGCCGCTACTGGCCGGACGATCTGTACATCGTCCGCAAGCACTACTTCGGCATGGAGACGAGCGCCGACATCACCCTGTCCGACGAGCACGTCGACGTCCGGTGGCTGCCCTACCGGCAGGCGTACGAGGCGCTGCGCTACGACGACGACCGCACGGCCCTGTGGGAACTGGACGCCCGCATCCGGCGGCGGGACCTCACACCCGCTCGGTGACGGTAGACCGCATCAGCGACCGTCCAGGTAGCGCAGCACGGACAGCACCCGCCGGTGAGCACCGTCCGATGCGGACAGTCCGAGCTTGCTGAAGATGTTGGCCACGTGCTTCTCGATGGCCCGTTCGGTGACGACCAGCGTTCGGGCGATGGCCGCGTTGGTGCGGCCCTCGGCCATCAGGGCCAGCACCTCGCGCTCGCGTGGGGTGAGCGTGGCGAGGCCGGGATCGCGGCGGGACCCGAACAGCTGGGTGACCACCTCGGGGTCCAGCGCCGTGCCGCCGGCGGCCACCCGGTCCAGCGCCGAGGTGAACTCGTCGAGATCGGTAACGCGCTCCTTGAGCAGGTAACCCACGCCGGACGATCCGTCGGCCAGCAGTTCCCGCACGAACGACGTCTCCACGTACTGCGAGAACAGCAGCACCCCGAGCGTCGAGTCCGCCCGGCGCAGGCGCAGCGCCGCCCGCAGGCCCTCGTCGGTGTGGGTGGGCGGCATCCGGATGTCGATCACCGCGACGTCCGGATGGTGCTCGGCGACCGCGTCGACCAGCGCGGTGGCGTCCACGACGGCGGCCACCACCTCGTGACCGCGCAGGGTCAACAGTTGGGCCAGGCCCTCGCGCAGGATGGCCGAGTCCTCGGCGATCACGATCCGCACCCGATCCCCCTCACGTGTGCAGCGGCAGCTCGACGGTGATCACCGTAGGCCCGCCGGTGGGACTGTCCACGTCGAGCCGCCCGTCGACCGTGCCTACGCGTTCGGTGAGGCCGCGCAGGCCGGTGCCGCTGCCGTCGGTGCTGGCGCCGCCGTGGCCGTTGTCGGTCACCGTGACCACGAGTTTGCCGTCCGACTCGGCCAGTTCCACGGTCGCGTGGTCGGCTCCGCTGTGCCGGGTCACGTTGGTGAGCAGTTCGGCGACCGAGAAGTACGCGATGGTCTCGATGGCCTCGGTGGGCCGGGACGGCAGTACGCCGTGCACCGTCACCGGGATCGGGCTGCGCGCGGCGAGCGTGTCCAGCGCGGTGGCCAGGCCGGCGTCCAGCGCGGGCGGGTGGATGCCGCCGACCATGTGGCGCAGTTCGGCGATGCCGTCCTTGGCGTGGCCGAGGGCGGCGGTGAGCATCCTGCGGCTCTCGTCGGACGCGTCCGGGCCCAGGGTTTCGTTGAGCATCGTCAGGTTCATGGCCAGCGCCACCATCCTGGCCTGCACGCCGTCGTGCAGGTCGCGTTCGATGCGGCGCAGCGTGGCGGCGACGTCCTCGATGGCGTAGGCGCGGGACCGTTCCAGGTCCCTGATCCGCTCGGCGGCACCCGGGCCGCCGCCCAACAGCGAGCGCACCAACTGCCGGTCCAGCAACAGGAACGCGCGCACCGCCCACGGCGCCACGAGCAGCAGCGCCGCGCCGAGCAGCCACAGCGCGAACGCCGAGCCGGCGCCGGTGATCACCCAGCCGAACAGCACCGGCGGCCGGTCCTGGCCGAACGCGGCGGCCACCGGGTAGGTGAACGCGACCAGCCCCCAGACCCAGGTGACCAGCACCACGTACAGGCCGGCGAACGCCAGCGGCACGGCCAGCAGCAGGAAACCGATGGCGCGCCAACCGGTCCGGTCACGCAGGCCGGCGGACACCCTGGCCAGGAAACCGGGCGGCGGACGGAACGGGTCGGGCGGCGGGATGTCGTCGCCGAGCAGCCCGTTGGTGGCGCGGCGGCGCAGCGAACCGAACCACCGCACGCCGGGCACGGCCCAGGAGATCAGCGGGATGCCCAGCGCGGTGACCGCGAGCGCGGCGCCCACGGCCAGCGACACCACGGCGTACACCAGGCCGATCACGGTGAGCGGCCCGGCGAGCAGCAGGTAGCCCACCTCGCGGACGGCGCGCCGGGACAGCGGTTCCCGCAGGACCCGCAGCGTCGACTCGGGCGCCAGGCTCACCAGCGCAGTCTCGCCGACGCGCCCGGCCGGTGCCCAGAGTGCCACCACATGACATCGGGTTCGGTTTGTCCCACCGTCACACCAGCCGCCACACCGTCGTCGGCGTGACGTCCCGGCTCTCCACCCGCCCGGTGTCCGGCACGCCGTACTCGGCCAGGCGGTCGAATCCGGTGCGGGGGAAGTAGTCCCGGCCGGGATCGCCGAGCAGTACCGAGGCGCCTTCGGCGGCCACGCGGCGGACGAACGGCAGGATCCTGGCGGTCATGTCGACGTCGTAGCAGACGTCGCCGGCCAGCAGGACGTCCACGCCGGCACCGGGCGAGTCGAGGAGATCGGCCAGCAGCGCGGTCACGGTGACGCCGTTGGCCGCCGCGTTCAGGTCGATGGCGGCGACGGCGATCGGGTCGACGTCGACCGCGGTCACCGACGCGGCACCGGCCAGGGCGGCAGCCACCGCGACCAGCCCGGAACCGGACGCCAGGTCGAGCACGGTCGCGCCGGCCACCTCGGCCGGGTGGTCCAGCACGTACCGGGCCAGTGCCTGGCCGCCGGCCCACGGGAACGCCCAGTACGGCACGTCCTGCCCGGTCCGCTCCCACAGCGTGAACGGGTCGTCGTCGGTGCACCGCAGGGTGATCTCCGGTACCAGCGGTACCGGGACGGGCCTGGTGTTGGCCAGCACGACGTCAGAAGCGGACAACGGCCAGGGTCTGGTCGTCGTGCCGCTTGGCGCGGGGCCAGCGGACGCCGTCCGGGTCGGCAGATTCGGCAGCGCGCACCGCGTCCAGCACGGCGGCCGGGCCGTCGGTGGTAGCGCGGGCCAGCAGGTCCGGCCAGTCGAACAGGCCGTAGTCGTCGACCCCGCAGGACACGCCGTCGGTGGCCAGCAGGGCCGCCGTGACCTCGGCCCTGGGCCAGCTCGCGGTTCTGGCCCGGTCGGCGGCGGTCGGATCGGCCTCGGCGACCCAGAAGCCGCCGTCCACGTTGCGTAGCCGGCCGAACGAGTCGGCCGAGGCGCGCAGGGCGGCGGCATGGTCCGGGCCGTAGCCACCGCCGTCGCGCAAACGCTTGCGGTAGCCGCCGCCGGGCCGGGGCAGCGCGGCCAGCCGGTCGTCGGCCAGCACGTCCGGGCCGTCGCCGGTGAACACGACCACCGGGCTGTCCGCGAGCACCAGGGCGTCGACCGTGCCGGTGGACCAGCGCAGCATCGCGACCGTGCTGGACGGCGCCGATCCGGGGACCAGGCCGTGCTCGGCGGCGATCGCGGCGATCGCGTCGGCGAGCACCGTCCTCAGGTCGGCGAACGGCTGGTCGGCGAGTCGACGGGCCAGCGCGGTGCACAGCCGGTCGGCGTACCAGCCGCCGGACAGTTGGCCGTCACGCAACGCGGTCGCGCCGTCGGCGACGATGACGGCGTGCGGTAGCGGGATCACGCGGTCCTCGGTCGGCCGATGCTGGCCGTCGATGCCGACGCCGGCCGACTCGGCGATCTCGATGCAGGGTGCGGCCACGTGATCAGGTTATGGGGTGTCCCGGCGCCGTGGGGCACACGGCACCGGGACGAGGTCCCGGCCTGGCCGGGCGCGGTGGCAGGCCGGGTAGCTGGGTGGGCGCGCGAGGGCGATGACTGCCAGTGGCCGGGTGGGCGTCCCCCACCGGGTGGTGGGGGACGATTCTGACGCCGTCATGTCTAGCACCGCCAGACCCGTTTTCGCCGGTACGGGGCGTGATCCACCCAGAAGGACGGATCGCGGCGGCCATCCGGCGGACACCGGCCACGCAGCGTCCACTCGCCGTGGGTGCCCTTGATCGCCACTACATCGGGTGATTTCGGCCGTCGAACCGGCGCGTCGGCGGCGCCTTCGGCACGGTGTCCCCATGAACAGCACGGACCGTCCCGACACCCCGATGCGGCTGACCGAACTGCTGGACCGGCTGCGCCCCCACTCGCACGGTCTCGTGCTGCACGATCCGGACGGTCCGGCGGAGTCCCTGGTGCACGCGGGCGAACTGGTCGCGACACCGGAGTCGGTGGTCGCCGCGACCGACCGGCTCGGCGCCCGGCTGGACCGCGCGGTGCCGGCGGCGGGCGGTGACCTGGTGCGGCTGCGGGTGCGGCCCGACGTGCGGCGGCGCTGCGTCGAACTGGCCGCCGACCTGCCTGACGGCGTCGCACCGCATCACGTGCACCTGGGCTGCCCGATCATGTTCGGCACACCCATCATGTTCGGCACCGGAGCGGAAGCCGGGCCCGCCGAGCAACCGCCCGCACCACCGCTGGAGACGTGGCAGCCCGAGGTGACCGTGGCGTTGCTGGACACCGGGCTGGACCCGCATCCGTGGTTCGCGCCCCGGCCGTGGCTGTCCGAGTGGGGCCTGTCGCCCGAGGTGCTGGACCCGGAGTGCGTGCGGGACCGCGATCGGCAGGCCGGGCACGGCACTTTCGTGGCCGGGGTGCTGCTGCAACACGCGCCGGGCGCCACGGTCCGGCACCACCGCAGCCTGTCCTCGCTCGGCCTGACCGACGACGTCACCGTCGCGACGGCGCTGCGCCAGGTGCACGCCAGGGCGGCGGCGGACGGCGGGAAGATCGACGTGCTGGTGCTGACGGCCGGCTGCCAGACCGCCAACGACCAATGCCCGCCGGTGCTGGCCAGGGAACTCGCCCGGCACCCGGACACCGTCGTGGTAGCGGCCGCCGGCAACAACGGCACCGAGCGGCCGTTCTGGCCCGCCGCGCTGCCCTCGGTAGTGGCGGTCGGGGCAACCGGCCCGGACGGGTCCACGGCGTCGTTCTCCAACCGGGGCCCGTGGGTGGACACGGCGGCGCCCGGTGTGGACGTGGTGAGCAGCTACGTGCGGCTGCTGCCCGGCGAGGAGGGCGTCGCGCCGGGCACCACCACCCGGGTGTACGGCGCCGCGACCTGGAGCGGCACGTCGTTCGCGGCACCCAGGGTGGCGGCCGACGTGGCTCGGGCGCTGCACGACGGCAGGTCCCCTGACCAGGCACGGGATGTGGTGCGGCGGCCACTCGTTCGTGCGATTTCCTGATCTTGGCGGAGCGCGGTTCGCCCGGACTGCATCCGACGGTGCGTGTCAGAGGAACAAACCGCCGAGCTGGTCGGCCGGGCGGCGGCCGGTGACGCCGACGCCTGGCGGGCGCTGGTGGACCGTTACCGGGGCGTCGTGTGGGCGGTGGCCAGGGCACACCGGCTGCCCGACGCGGACGCGGCCGATGTCTCGCAGGCGACCTGGCTGAGCCTGGCGCAGCATCTGCACCGGCTGCGTGACCCGGATCGGGTCGCGGCCTGGCTCACGACCACTGCCCGGCGGGAGTCGTTGCGGGTGCTGGCCGTGCGGCGGCGGGAGCCTCCGGTTGATCTGTCCACCATGGAGCTGGCGGTGGATGGTCCGGAGGCCGGCGGGGACGCCGTATGGCGGGCGTTGCGCGGGTTGCCGGAGCGGTGCCGGGCGTTGTTGCGACTGATCGCCTACACGCCCGACCTGTCGTACGCGCAAGCTGCTCGGGCATTGGGGATTCCGGCGGCGAGTGTCGGGCAGACCCGCGGTCGGTGTCTCGCTGTGCTGCGTCGGCGGTTGGAGCGCTGGTGACGGATCAGGAGTTGTTGCGTGCGTTGGCGGCCGCGTTCGATCGGCGGGATCCGGTGCCGTCGGCGGTACGCCGGGATGCCGAGCGGGCCGGTGGTCTGGTGGCTCGGGGATGGACCGAACTGGCGCTGGTGGCCGGCGATCACGTCCGGGGCGCCGGTGACCTGGTGGGCTTCGCCGATCGGCGGTGCCGGGTGGACGTGCAGCTGGAGGTCGACGCGGACTCGGTTCGGTTGACCGGGCTGGCCTCCGGCGGCGCGGTGGCGGTGCGGTGGCCGGACGGGGAGCGACTCGTCGATGTGGACGACGTCGGGCGGTTCGCCGTCGCCGGCCTGCCGCGCGGGCCGTTGTGTGTGGTGGTGCGGCGGCCGGGTGAGCCGGACGCCGTCGGGCCGTGGTTCGTCGGATGATCGGGGACCTGTCCCGCCGGCACCGCGAGGTGTTGGCGCTGGTGGAACGTGGGCGGTTGGCCGAGGCGGCTGACGGTGTGCGGCGGTTGGTTCGGCGGGCGGAGCGTTCTGGTCACGCCGAGCTGCCGTTGTTCCGGCTGACGCACGCGTGGATCGAGCTGGATCGGGGGCGGTTGGCCGGATGCTCGCGGCAACTGGCTGCTGCCCGGCCGGGGTTGAGCGGTGGTGCCCTGGCCAGGGCGGATTGTCTGTCCGGACTGTTGCAGTGCGCTGTTGGTGAGTACGACGTCGCTGTGGATACCTTGACCGCCGCGTTGGCCGGGCTGGGCGATGATCGTCGCTGGGTGGCCAATGCATTGGTGGGGCGCGGGACGGCGCATGGGTACGTGCGGCGGCTTCGGGAGGCGGATGCCGATTTCGGCTCTGCGGCCAGGAATTATGCGGCGATCGGTGAACGGGCCAGGGCGGCCGCGTGCGTGCACAACCGGGGTTTCGTGGCGTTGCAGGCCGGTGATCTGCCGCTGGCGTTGCGGCGGTTCGACGAGGCCGAGGCGCAGGGGGTGAACCCGGCCCGGCATCCGGAGGCGATGGTGGACCGGGCGCAGGCTTTGGTGGCGGCCGGGCTGACCGATGCGGCGCGGCCGGTGCTGGCCAGGGCGGCCGGTCTGCTGGCCAAAGCGGGCCGGGGCACCAAGCTGGCTGAGGCGACGCTGGCTTTGGCGCACTGTGCGGCTCGGGCCGGGCAGCCGGATATCGCCGTGGCCGCTGCTGGTCGGGCCGCGTTGTTGTTCGGGCGGCAGGGTCGGACGTCGTGGCGGCCGGCGGCCAGGGCGGTGGAGCTGGCGGTGTTGGGTGGGCCGGCAAGTGTGGTGCGGCGGGTGGCGGCCGACTGTGACCGGCACGGCTGGGCGCTGTCCGCCGCCGAACTGCGGTACGCGGCGGCCGACCACGCGCCGCCGGATGTCGCGGTGGCGCTGCTGGCCGAGGTGGCGGAGCGGCGGCACAGCGGCCCGGCGCCGGTGCGGGCGTTGGGTTGGCTGGCCAGGGCGCGGTTGGCGGAGGACCGGCGGGCGGCGTTCGCCGCGTGCCGGGCCGGGTTGCGGGCCGTGGGTCGGGACGCTGCCACGATGGGCGCCTGGGAGCTGCGGGCCGGGATGGCCGGGCACACCGTGGAACTGGCCGAGCTGGGACTGCGGGCGGCGTTGGCCGGCGGGCGGGCGCGGACCGTGCTGCGCTGGACGGACGCCTGCCGGGCCATCGATCGGCCTGCTGTCTTGCCGCCGGCCGATCCGGAGCAGGCCAAGCGGTTGGTGGCGCTGCGGTCGGCGGTGTCGTCCGGGCGGTCGCCTGGCCGGGTGCGGCGGCTGGAGCGGCAGGTCAGGGCGCTGGATCTGGCTGGCGCGGCCGGTGATCCCGGTCGGGGCGAGTGGACGTTCGCCGGGTTGGCCGCCGCTCTGGGTGGTGGCACCGCGTTGGTGAGCTTTCTGGTCCATGATGGACAGTTCTGCGCTGTGTCCGTAATGGACGGTCGGTGTCGGTTTCATCGGTTGGCGCCGGTTCCGGTGGTGGCGGATGCCGTGCGGCAGCTGCGGTGTCATGCGCGGATCGGGTCGGCGAGGGCGATCCGGGTGGCTGCGGCGGAGTTGGATGCGCTGCTGGGGCCGTTGGGTGGGTCGCGACCGTTGGTGGTGGTGCCGGTGGGGGCGTTGCACGGTGTGCCGTGGGCGGCGTTGCCGTCGTGCCGTGGGCGGGCCGTGTCGGTGGCGCCGTCGGTGGGTTCTTGGTTGCGGGCGGTCGCCTCGGATCGTGAGGTGGGTGCCGGGCGGGTGTGGTTGGCCGGACCTCGGTTGCGGCACGCGCGGGGCGAGGCCGCGTCACTGCACGCGGCGCACGGCGGGGTGCTGCGGACCGGTCGGGCCGCGACCGTGCCGGCTGCGCTGGCCGCGATGGACGGTGCCGACCTGGTGCATGTCGCGGCGCACGGTCGGTTTCGGGAGGATCAGCCGCTGTTCTCCTGTGTGGAACTGGCTGACGGGCCGCTGTACGGGTACGACGTGCAGCGGTTGCCCCGGCCGCCGCGCCGAGTGGTGCTGTCCGCATGCGACACCGGGCGGGCGGCGGTGTGGCCCGGCGGCGGTGCGATCGGCATGGCCACCGCGCTGCTGCGCTGCGGAACCGCCTCGGTGATCGGCAGCGTGCTGCCCGTGCCCGACCGGCAAGCCGTGCCGCTGGTCACCGCACTGCACGCCGGCCTGGCTGACGGGCGCAGGCCGGCCGAGGCGCTGGCCATGGCCCAGGCCGAGCACGGTGACCTGGGCTTCGTCTGCTTCGGCGCCTAGTTGTCCACAGGTTCGTCTACTTATCCCCAAGTGTGGACAACCGGGAAATGGCCTCGTCGAGGACCTCGTCACGCTTACAGAACGCGAATCGGACCAGGTGGCGCCACTCGTCCGGATGATCGGTGAACACCTGCACCGGCACCGCGGCCACGCCGATCCGCTCCGGCAGCGCCCAGCACAACTCCGCGCCGTCGGTGAAGCCCAGCGGTCGGACGTCGGCGCACACGAAGTACGTGCCGGCCGACGGGTGGACGCCGAACCCGGCGTCGGCCAGGCCGGCGGACAGGCGGTCCCGCTTGTTCTGCAGCGAGTCGCGCAACTCGGCCGCCCAGGGCAACTCGGACCGGAGCGCGTGCGCGACCGCGGGCTGGAACGGCGCACCGCCGACGAACGTGAGGAACTGTTTGGTGGCTCGCACGGCCGCGACCAGTGGCGCCGGGCCGCACGCCCAGCCGATCTTCCAGCCGGTGCAGTTGAACGTCTTGCCTGCGCTGGACACCGTCACCGTGCGCTCGGCCATGCCGGGCATGGTGGCCAGCGGGGTGTGCTCGCGGCCGTCGTAGACCAGGTGCTCGTAGACCTCGTCGGTGATCGCGACCAGGTCGTGCTCGCGGCACACGGCGGCGACCTCGGCGAGTTCGTCGTCGGTGAACACCGTGCCGGTGGGGTTGTGCGGCGAGTTGAGCAGGATGACCCGGGTGGCCGGGGTGACGGCGGCCCGCACCGCGGCACCGTCCAGGGCGAACCGGCCGTCCGGGTCCGAGCGCAGGCCGACCACTCGCCGGCTCGCGCCGGCCAGGGCCACGGCGGCCGTGTACGAGTCGTAGTACGGCTCGATCACGATCACCTCGTCGCCCGGCCCGACCAGCGCCAGCAGGGCCGCCGAGATGGCCTCGGTCGCGCCGACCGTGACCAGGACCTCGGTGTCCGGGTCGTACGCGGTGCCGTACCGGGTGCGGTGTTCGGCGATGGCCTGGCGCAGTTCGGGCATGCCGGGGCCGGGCGGGTACTGGTTGACACCCTCGGCGATGGCCTTGCGGGCGGTGGCGAGCATGCCGGGCGGGCCGTCGGTGTCCGGGAAGCCCTGGCCCAGGTTGACCGCCCCGGTCCGCTGGGCCAGCGCGGTCATCTCCGCGAAGATCGTCGACGTGAACGGCCGCATCCGCGGCACGAGAGCAGGCTGACGCACGCCTCGACCCTGCCATATCGCCGTCCGCCCACGGCGAAACCGCCCAGCACTGTCCGGACGCGGTCACAATGGGGATGTGGAGCAACTGACCCCGGCCGAGCTGAGCAAGCGCCGCGCGCTGCGCCGGATGAAGTTCATCGCCGGCGGGCTGCTGCTGACGGCGGCGATCGTGTACGTCCTCACCTCGGTGTTCGGCGGGCCGGCCTGGGTCGGCTACGTGAAGGCGACGGCCGAGGCCAGCATGGTCGGTGCGCTGGCGGACTGGTTCGCGGTGACGGCGTTGTTCCGGCGGCCGCTGGGCCTGCCGATCCCGCACACGGCGATCATCCCGACCCGCAAGGACGCGCTGGGCGAGAACCTGGGCGACTTCGTGAGTGCGAACTTCCTGGCGGAGAGCGTCGTGCGGGACCGGTTGCGCCGAGTCGGTCTGGCCGCCCGGCTGGGCACCTGGTTGGCCGAGCGGGAGCATGCCGAACGGGTCACCCAGGAGCTGGCCACGATGGTCCGCGGCGCGGTGGCCGTGCTGCGCGACGAGGACGTGCAGGCGGTGGTCGAGCAGGCCGTGGTGGCCAGGGTGATGGCCGTGCCGTGGGGGCCGCCGCTGGGCAAGCTGCTGGAGCAGGTGCTGTCCGACGGGGCCCACCACAAGCTGGTCGACCTGCTGTGCGACCGGGCCTACGACTGGGTGAAGGACAACCACGCCACCGTGCTGCGGGTGGTGACGGAACGGTCGCCGAGCTGGTCGCCGAGGTTCGTCGACTCGCTGCTGGCCGACCGCGTCTACAACGAGGTGCTGGGCTTCGCGTGGGCGGTCAAGACCGACGTCAACCATCCGATGCGGCTGGCCATCGACACGTTCCTGATCGAGTTCTCCGGTGACCTGCAGACCGATCCGGACACGATGAAGCGGGCCGAGCAGGTCAAGCACCAGGTGTTGGAGCACCCCGAGGTGCGCAACCTGATCGGCTCGGCGTGGGGCCAGGCCAAGAAGATGCTGCTGGACGCGGCCGAGGACCCGTCCAGCCAGCTCCGGGTGAAGGTGCGCGACGGGCTGATGTCGCTGGGCGGCCGGGTGGCCGGCGAGGACCCGCTGCGGGAGAAGGTCGACAGCTGGGTGGAGAACGCGGCCGGCTACGTGGTGCGCAACTACTCGTCCGAGATCACCACGCTCATCTCGGACACCATCGCCCGGTGGGACGCGCAGGAGACGTCCCGCAAGATCGAGCTCCAGGTGGGTCGTGACCTCCAGTTCATCCGGATCAACGGCACCGTGGTGGGTGCGCTGGCCGGCCTGGTGATCTACTCGCTGACCCAGTTGTTCTGAGCACGGGAAGGTTCGGCACGGGTGTGGGGTTGGACCTGACGTGACCGATGCGATCTCGGCCCCGGTGCCGCTGTCCGTGCTCGACCTCGCCCCGGTGGCCGCCGGGTCGACCAGCGCGCAGGCGCTGCGGGCCACCATCGACCTGGCCCGGCACGTGGAGCGGCTGGGCTATCACCGGTTCTGGCTGGCCGAGCACCACAACATGCCGGGCATCGCCAGTTCGGCGCCCGCCGTGCTGATCGGGCAGGTGGCGGCGGCCACGTCGACCATGCGGGTCGGTTCCGGCGGTGTGATGTTGCCCAACCATCCGCCGCTGGTGGTAGCCGAGCAGTTCGGCATGCTGACCGCGCTGTACCCGGACCGGATCGACCTGGGCCTGGGGCGGGCGCCCGGTACCGACCCTCGGACCGCGCAGGCGTTGCGCCGGTCCGCCGCGCCGCTGTCGGCCGACGACTTCCCCCAGCAGCTGGGCGAGCTGATCCGGTATTTCCGGGCCGACCCGGCCGCCGGTATCGCCGACGGTGGCGTGCACGCGATCCCGGCCGCCGGCAACCAGCCGCCGGTGTGGCTGCTCGGTTCCAGCGGCTACAGCGCGCAGCTGGCCGGCATGCTGGGCCTGCCGTTCGCGTTCGCCCACCACTTCAGCGCGGCCAACACGCTGCCCGCCGCCGAGCTGTACCGGCGCACGTTCACCCCGTCCGCCGCGCTGGAGCGGCCGTACCTGATGATCGCGGCCGCCGTGATCGCCGCCGAGGACGACGAGCGGGCCGAATGGCTCGCCGGGCCGACCGGGCTGTCGTTCGTGCGGTTGCGCCAGGGACGGCCGGGTCTGCTGCCCAGTCCGGAGGAAGCCGCCGCGTACCACTACACCGAGGTGGACAAGGCCGTGCTGGACGACCGGCGGACCGGCACCATCATCGGCGGGCCGGACACCGTGAAGCGGGGCGTCGAGGCGCTGGTGACGGCCACCGAGGCCGACGAGCTGATGGTCACCACGATGGTGCACGACCCCGCCGACCGGCAGCGGTCCTACGAACTGCTGGCCGGCCTGTGGTCCCAGCAGGACGCTCCCGCCCGAACCTGAATCGTTTCGTCACACTCGACGCGTTTCGCGTTGGTTTCTCACGGGTAACCCGGCCGGGACGACCGTGGGAGGTGCGGGAACGCATGATCGAGCAGCCTGACGAGTCAACAGTCCGCCGTGCGGTGATGGCGTCCGCGATGGGGAACTGCATCGAGTGGTTCGACTTCGGCGTCTACAGCGCCGGCGCGATCACGGCCACGGTCGGCAGGGTGTTCTTTCCCACGCACAGCACGTCCACCGCGGTGCTGTCGTCGTTCGCGGTGCTCGCGGTGGCGTTCGTGGTCCGGCCGTTCGGCGGGTTCTTCTTCGGGCCGTTGGGCGACAAGTACGGCCGGCAGCGGGTGCTGGCCACCACGATCATCCTGATGTCGGCGTCCACGTTCGTCATCGGCGTGCTGCCCACGTACGGCAGCATCGGCATCGCGGCACCGATTCTGCTGATCCTGGCCAGGATGGTGCAGGGCTTCTCCACCGGCGGCGAGTACGGCGGAGCGGCCACGTTCATCGCCGAGTACGCGCCGGACAAGAAACGGGGATTCCTGGGCAGTTGGCTGGAGTTCGGCACGCTGACCGGTTTCGTGCTCGGTTCCGGGCTGGTGCTGATCGTCGACCTGTCGCTGTCGCAGTCCGCGATGGACGGTTGGGGTTGGCGCATCCCGTTCCTGGTGGCGCTGCCGCTGGGCCTGGTCGGCCTGTACCTGCGGACCCGGCTGGAGGACACGCCTGCCTTCCAGGACATGGCGAAGGCCGGCACGGTGGCCAAGTCGCCGCTGCGCGACACCATCACGCACAACTGGCGGATGATCCTGAACCTGATCGGCATCGTGTTCCTGCTCAACGTGGCCGACTACACGATCCTCACGTTCATGCCGTCGTTCCTCACCGACGACCTGCACATCGGCGACACGACCGCCCAGCTCACCACGATCGGCGTGGAAGTGGCGATGATGGTGGTGATCACGTTCGTCGGGCGGCTGTCCGACCGGATCGGCCGGAAACCGTTGCTGCTCACCGCGGCCATCGGCTACATCGTGCTGGCCTATCCCGCGCTCGCCCTGATGACGGCGGGCGGCACGGTACGGCTGGTCATCGGGTTCGCCATCCTGGGTGCGCTGCTGGTGTTGATGCTGGCGGTCATCGGGTCGACGTTCCCGGCGATGTTCCCGACCCGGGTGCGGTACGGCTCGTTCGCCATCGGCTACAACGTCTCGACGTCGGCGTTCGGCGGCACTGCCCCGTTCGTGATCACGGCGCTGATCAACGCGACCGGCACCAACTTCATCCCGGCCTACTACCTGATCCTGGCCGGGCTGGTGGCGATCGTGCCGATCATCCTGATCCCGGAGACGGCGGGCGTCCCGTTGCGCGGCATCTCCGAGTCCACGGTCCCGGGCACCGATCGCCGACTGCCGACCGTCGCCGCCGCCTGACGCCGCGAATTCGGATTGGTCGGACGGCCCTTGCCTGTGACGATGGCGCGATGCGGCACGATCACTGGTTCAGCGGAGACGATCAGGCGCCGGGCGAGGTGCTGTTTCGCACCGACCGGACCGTCCAGGTCTGGACGCAGACGCCGTCCCATCGTCAGTTGCTGCTGCGGGCGATCGACCGGGACGGTCCGACGCGGCTGGACCTGCTGTTCACCAACGTTGAGCGGCAGTGCCTGCACACGTCCTACGACGGGCTCGTCGTACGGCGGCCCACCGGTGCCGAACACGGCTTCCTGCTGGAGTGCGGGGGCATTCGCGATCACGTGGCCGCCAGTGGCTTCGGTTGGCAGGAAGATGAGCTGACCAACTTCGGCCCGGACTCGCTGCCCGCCAGGATGGCGATCATGCCGTTCGAGCCGCCGTGGCCGCCCGGTGGTCCGGACTTCCCGGGGTACCCGCCGTCGGGTCCGGTGGTTCCGCTCGGCGAACTTGTCGACGCGCTGCTGGCCGGATCACCGGCCGCGCGCGACGACGGCTTCCGGTACGTGCACGTGGTCGTCCTACGCACCACGCGGACGTTGCCGGACGGACGCGAGATCCAGCGGACCGCACCGGTGGCCACCTACCTGACCAGGGCCGACGCCGAGGCGGCGATCCGCGCCGAGGTGGCCGCGAGGAACGCCACGATCGCGCGGGCCGAGCAGCCCAGTGCGCTGGTCCAGGACACGCTGATGGCCAGGACGCTGACCGAGACGAAGATCGAACGATGGGTGGTGCCCGTTCCCGTACAGCTCTGACTAGCCGAGTTGGTCCCGCACCACCGCGCAGAGGGTGTCACGGAGGTCCCAGCGGTCGATCAGGGACCAGGTGCGGGCGATCAGTTCGGTGGTCGGCACGGCGATCAGCCAGCCGGGCGACGGTTCGAGTGACGCCGTGTCGACCGGTTCGGTCCTGCGCGCCACCCATTCGGCCACCCAGCCGGCTGCCTCGACCACCTCGGCCAGTAGGTGATGGGAATCGTACCCGGCCGAATGGGCACCATCGCCACCTATCCGGGTGCGATCCGGCCATTCAGTGGCCTCGTACGGCGCAATGTCGTAATAGGCCGCGAGATTGGCGCAGATCAGGAGCACGTGCAGCAGATCGTCGCTGGCATTGCACCATCGTGCTGCGCCCGAATCGGGAGCGTTCACCGTGCAACTCAGTTCACCGAGCGTCTGGAGCAGCAGGAGAACCTGGCGCCCCGGCTCGAAGTCCGGTGCGATGACACGGCCCTTGACCAGGCGGGACATCAATTCGTGTTCTCTGTCCAGGCGGACAAACGGTGCTCTGCTATCGGGCATACACTGGACGATAGTTCGATCATGAGAGTTGAGGAATTCCCTGATCGAGTGATTCATACCAGATAGACATTACGGGATGATCAATCGGTGATCACCACCTCTAGCCCATTCGCGATCAGGCGGTACATCGCGCTGGAACTGCGCCGATTCCGCGAGGAGGCCGAACTCAGCCAACAGGCCGCCGCCGAGGCCATCGGCATCACCCGAGGCAATGTCAGCCACCTGGAGATGATGCGGCACTTGCCGAAGCAGCCCGAGCTGATGGCGATGCTGAACCTCTACGGCAAGCCCGACCTGATCGACAGCTTCGTCGAGCTGATCAAGGCCGCCCGCCGCCCCTCGACGCGGATCACCTCGAACATCAAGGATTTCGAGCTGGCCATCAGCTACGAGCAGGGCGCGACCAGCATCGAGTGGTTCGAAGCCCTGTCCATCCCCGGCCTGTTCCAGACCCGCGACTACGCGAGGGCCGTACTCAGGGAATCGGCCGAACAGCTCACCGACGATCAGGTCGAGGACTTCGTTGACCAGCGCGTCGAGCGCCAAGCCGTGCTGGACAAGGAAGATCCGCCCTCCCTGTGGGTCGTGATCACCGAAGGCGTGCTGCGCTGCAACGTCGGCGGCCGAGATGTGATGGCAGCTCAACTCGCCCACCTGATCGACGCTGCCAACCGGCCGGAGGTGCAGCTCCAGGTTCTGCCAGCGGTGGTCGGCGCGCACGCCGCGATGCAGTCGCCGTTCTCGATCTTCGAGTTCCCTACTCCCGCAATCCCCCGCGTGGCCTATACCGAGACTGCTGTCATGGGGCAGTGTTATGAGGAGCCAGAACAGGTCGCCACGTTCACGGCGGTGTTCAACCGGCTGCGTGTGGCGGCCTTGAGCCCGGTGCGATCGACCGCGTTCCTCGACAAGGTCCGGAAGGAAGTCTGATGATCACCAACTGGCGCAAGTCCCGCTACAGCGGCAACAGTGGCGGCAACTGCGTGGAAGTTGGCGGCAAGCCAGGCATCGTCGGTATCCGTGACAGCAAGAACCCGCGTGGCGGTTTCCTGACCGTCAGCCCCACGGCGTGGGCCGGTTTCGTCACGGCACTGGCGCGGCCTGCCTGACCGAGCCGTCGAACTCGTACCGCACGCCGTACCGCGGGATCACCCTGCGGACGGCGTGCGGCGGGAACAACCGGGCCGGTTCGAACGTGTGGATCGGGCACACCACGCGCGGCGCCACGCGGGCCACGAACTCGTGCAGGTGCTCCGGCGTGGCGTGACCGGTGGTGCCGATCCGGCGCAGCGTGAGGTCCAGCGCGGTCAGCCAGTCGGCGAACACCGGCCAGCGCGGGTCGAACTCGCCCAGCGGTTCACCGTTGGCGTGCACGAACACCTCGCCACCGGTCAGCGGCAGGTCGAGCAGTGACGGCAGGTCGGCCACGTTCACCTGGACCACGTAGCCGACCGGATCGGCCCGCACGTCGGCGATGCCCGGCCGGTCCACGGTGACGCCGAGGGCCTCCAGCATGGTGGCGGTGGTGTCGGGCCAGACGATGACGCGGCCGACGGCCTTGGCGGCGGCCACGAACTCGGTGACCCGCTCCACATCCCGTGGATACATCTGGAGCAGCACGAGTCCCCGGGCGGCGCGCAGTTCCGTCACGAACGACGCCACCACGTCGGACTCGGTGCGGACCGGCTCGTCCGCGGCCGGGAAGGACAGCGTGGTGGCCTCGGTGACGAGCACGTCGCAGCCTGCGGCGCGTTCGGCGAACTCCCAGCTCCGTTCGGAGTGCCGGCCGTGGAAGCGGATGTCGCCGGTGTAGGCGAGGGTGCCGGACGCGGTGTGCACCAGGTAGCCGGTGGCGCCGGGCACGTCGTGGTCGACGGGTACGCACTCCACCCGCATCGGGCCGACGGTGACCGTGTCACCGGCGCGCAGCGCGTGCCATGCCGGGTTGCCGCCGGGCAGGCCGGCACCGGCCGAGGTCAGCGCGCGCATCAGGCCCACGGCGTCGGCATGGGCGTGCACGGGCACCTCCGGCCGTACGAAACCGGCGAGGCCGACGTGGTCGATGTGCGGGTGGCTGACGAACACCTGGGTGTCCTCGCCGAGCGGTTCGCGCAGCGGGTCCCCGATGGGCAGCGCGGCCGGGTCGAACAGGCCGGGCACCCTGGGTGCGCCGCCCACTCGCAGCCGGTCGGCGAGTTCACGGCCGGGCCGCTCGGTCACCGGGGCCCGGAACAGGTTGCCACCGCTGGGAATGTCCATGCCGATGTCGAGCAGAACCCGGTGGTCGCCGTCGGACACCATGATCTTGCTCGACCCGATCACGCCCAGGCCGCCCCAGAACTCGATACTCGACACCGTGCTCCTCACTCACACCCGATCCGCGAACTCATCCGGAGCCGCGGCCCAGCGCAGCATCGTGGGGAGCACGCCTTCCAGGTCGGGCGCCACCACGTCGGCCGGTCCGTCATTTCTGCCGAACCGGTCAATATAACCTGTCGTGGCGCCGAACGCCCGAGCCGGTGCGATGTCGTTGTGCCAGTGGTCGCCGACGCTGAACACCCGCCACGGCCGGTCGGTCGCGCCGATCCGGCCGGCCAGCGCGGCCAGGATGGCGGGCAGGCCGGCCGGTTTGCCGGCGCCCGTGACGATCTCGTCGAACACGCCGGCGGCGTCCAGGCGGGTCAGCAGCGGGGCCAGCCAGTCGGCCGGGCTGTTGGTGGCCAGCACCAGGCGGGTCGTGGGACGCAGCCGCCGCAAGGCGGGCAGCAGGCCGTCCGGTGTCTCGATCGGACAGTCCGGGTCGGCCAGGGCCCGCCTGCTGGCCAGGAACGCCTCGTCCACGGCGGCCTTGGCGATGCCGAACTTGCCGGCCAGCTGCTGTACGGCCTCCCAGCCGTCGGTGGCCGACGGCATCCCGGAGGCAGCGGCGCCGTGGGTCAGGTAGGTGGCCAGGGCCGACCGGAACCATGTGCCGTCGGGGGGCGGCAGCGTGGCGGCGAGGTGGTCGCCGTAGGCCAGTACGGCGCCGTCGCCCCGGTACAGCGTGCCGTCGAGGTCGACCAGGAGGCCCTGCTCAGCCACGCACGCCGCCCGCCGTGGAGAACGCACCGGTGATGAAGTGCCGCTGCAACAACAGGAACAACACCAGGACGGGCACCGTGGTGAAGGCCACGGCCGCGCACAGCGCCGTGTAGTCGGTGCCGTTGGCCTGGAGGAAGTTGTACAGCCCCAGTTCGACCGGCCGGACACTCTGGTTGGCCGGCAACATGATCGACGGCCACACGAACGAGTTCCACGACGCCATGAACGTGTTGAGCGCGATGATGATCAGCGCCGGGCGGGCCAGCGGCGCGCCGATCGACCACAGGATGCGCAGGCGCCCGGCACCGTCCAGTTCCGCCGCCTCGAACAGTTCCGGGGGCACGCCCAGCAGGAACTGCCGGACCAGGAACACGCCGAACACGCTGGCGCCCCACGGGATGATCTGCACCCAGTAGGTGTCCAGCCAGCCCAGGAACGACGCGATCTGGAAGTCCGGGATGAGCAGCGCCACCTGCGGCACCATCAGCACCGACAGCACGACCGCGAACAGCACCTTGCGGCCGGGGAAGCGCATCACGCCGAACGCGAACCCGGCCAGCAGGGACGTGAGCACGCACAGGATCACCGTGCAGCCCGCGATCAGCACCGTGTTGAGCAGGTACCGCAGCCAGGGCGCGCCGTTCCAGGCCCGCACGTAGTTGGCCCAGTAGAAGTGCGGGATCAGCGACGGCGGGTAGGAGTACACGGCGCTGTTCGGGTTCAGCGACGTCGTCACGAGCCAGTAGAACGGCACCAGGAAGATCAGCCCGACGACGACGGCCAGTACGGCCCGCCGGCCACCCCGCCGCCTGCGGCGCCCCCCAGGACGTCGCGGAACGGGCAGGGTGGCCGGGAGGCCGACCGGCGTCACCGTCATGTCTCCGCCGGCCACGGGTGCGCCCTCTCGGCACCCGTGACCGCCGGCAGGTGACGCACGATCACTGCGACGCCTTCATGTCCGCCATCGCGTCGGACTGCGCCTTGTCCAGTGCCGCCTTCGGGTCGGTGCCCTTGGTCAGCACGTCGGCCAGGGCGACGGACAGCTCGTCCTGCGTGTCGTCGGCCCACGGCACCGGAGCGCTGCCCGACGAGTGGTTCAGCGCGCCCGCCGCGGTGCGCATCCACGGGTTCTTGGCCAGGAACGACGTCATCTGGTCCAGCGCGGCGGGCGTGACCGGCAGGTAGCCGGTGTTGGTCGCCCAGTACGCCTGCGACGCGGGCGTGGTCAGGAACTGCATGAACTTCCAGGCGGCCTGCTTCTGGGCGGCGGTGGCCGAGTCGAAGATCACGATGTTCGTGCCGTTGACCTGGTTGGCCTGCTTGGCCGGGCCGGCCGGCAGGTCGGCGGTGCCCAGCGGGAACTTGGTGCCCACGGCCTGTTGCTCGAAGCTGTAGCCGGCCACCGAGGAGATGTCGAACAGGCCCTTCTGGGCGCCCAGCGCGGTCTCACCGGGGAAGTTCTTGCCCAGCGCCAGGGCGCCGGACTTCTTCAGGTCGGCCAGGTACTGCATGGCCTTGACCACGCCGGGGCCGTTGAACTGCGGGATGCCGTTCCTGTCGTACACCGGGGTGCCGTACGCCTCGGCCAGGATCTCGAACCAGACGCCGTCCGCGGTCAGGTCGCCCTTGCCGCCCGGGTCGATGGTGATGCCGGTGACGCCGTTCTTGGACACGGACTCGGCGTCGGTGGCGAACTGGGCCCACGTGGTCGGCGCGCCGGACTGGCCGGCCGCCTGGAGCATGGTCGGGTTGTAGAAGTTGACGTACGCGCTCTTGTTGAACGGCCACATCCAGGTGTTGCCGTCACACAGCTTCTGGTCGGCCGCGACACCGCTGTACAGCGCGGACATCGCCGTACCGCTGGCGCCGCCGGTCATCTGGTCCAGGGTGTCGATGACGCCGCTGCGGGCGTACTCGGCCGCCCAGCCCTCGTACGCCTGGCCGATGGTCGGCGCCTTGTGCGCGGAGACCGCGTCCTTCTCGTTCTTCTCCAGGGTGCCGTAGTCCGGCGACTCCTCCAGCTGCACCGTGATGTTCGGGTTGGCGGCCTCGAACTGGGAGGTGAGGCGCTGCAGCGAACTCTTCAGCGTGCCGCCGCTCATCGCCTCCATGAACGTGATGGTGGTCTTGCCGTTCGGGTTGCCGGCCGGACCGGCCGAGGGGGCCGAGCCGGACAGGAAACAGTTGGAACTGCTGGCGTTGCCACCCGAGCCGCCGCTCGCGCTCGACGAACCACCGCCACTCGCGCAGCCGGCCAGCACGAGTGTGCCGGTGAGAACGACCGACGCCGCACCCACCAGCCGGGCGTGACGCACGGTGTGCGCTTTCCGCATGGAACCTGACCTCTCCTCGACGGGCTGAAAGGACACGACCGGCACCAGGTCAACCGATCGCGGATGGACGGGATGTCCTGCGCTGGATCAGGGTGAACGCGACGGTCACCAGGAACAGCACGACCGCGATCGCGGCGCCGTAGCCGGTCCGTTCGAACACCTCGCCGTAGAGCAGGTAGCTGATCGTGGTGGTGGACGTGCCCGGTCCGCCGACGGTCATCGTGTAGAACTGGGTGAACGCCTGCAGCGAGTAGATCGCCGTGACGGTGACCACGAACGCCGTGACCGGCCGCAGCTGGGGCCAGGTGATGTACCAGAACTCCTGCCAGCGGTTCACGCCGTCGACCCGGGCGGCCTCGGACAGTTCCGGCGACAGGATCGTCAGGCCGCCCAGGAAGATCACCACGGTCAGGCCGATCTCGTGCCACAGGCTGTAGACGATCACCGAGGGCATGGCGAACGTCGGCGAGAGCAGCCAGTTGGGGCCGGTGATGCCGAAGGGCCGCAGCGCCAGGTTGATCAGGCCGAACTTGTCGTTGAAGATCCACACCCAGGCGATGGACGTGGCCACCAGGGGCGTCACGTACGGCGTGAACACGGCCACCCGGGTGGCCGCGATCCAACTCCCGCCGCGCTGCAGCAGCAGGGCGATCAGCAGCGACAGTGCCGTGCCGCCGATCACCATGGCCACCGTGAAGTACAGCGAGTTCAGGGCGCTGGTCAGGAACGGCGGGTTGTCGGCGGTGAACAGCTGCTGGTAGTTCCCGCCGCCCACATACGTGGACCGGGCCGGGTTGAGCGGGTTCCAGTTGAACAGGCTGATGTACACCGTGTAGACGGTCGGGCCGATGGTGAACACGCCGAAGATCAACAGCGCCGGCAACGTCATGAGGTAGCCGGAGGGGCCGGTCAGCACCCGCCGCACCTTCCGCCTGCGCGGCCCGCCGGCGGCCGCGCGCGGTGCGGTCGATGCGCCGGGACGAGCCCCGGTCACCGTCCACTCCGATGTCGTCATGCGGTGGTACCCCTGTTTTGGGAAAAATCCGATTTGGGCTGGCCGAATGCAGCGCCCGCACCTTATCCTGGAATGTTGGGCACCTGTCGAGATGATGACGTCAATTCGTAATGTTTTAACCGTTAAGTCACGTTGGTCCGCCGGCAAACAGGACAAAGGTGCCCCAAACTCTCACCTGCTCGAGGGGTCAGGTCAGGGTGGTGGGGCGGACCGAGTTGGCCAGGTCGACGAGCCGGACCCGTTCGGTGACGGTGCCGGCCTGGCGGGCCAGGGAGCGGTAGCAGCGCTCCAGGCCGAAGCGCATGCCGCGTTCGGTGAGCTCGCAGCCGAGCACCCGGCCGCCGGGCTGTCCGGCGCCCGGGCGGCCGGCGCGTAGCCAGGTCAGGCCGGCGCCCAGGACCTCGGCGGCCAGCCTGGCCCGGCGTTCACCGTCCAGGTTGAGACGTTCCACGCGGGCGCCCGCATCCTGCAGGTCGCGCTCGGTCAGCCGGTCCGGCGCGGTCCACGCGGTCCGGGTGGCGATCACCGCCATCTGGGCGGCCAGGAAGTGGCTGGACCGGTCGGGCACCGACTCCAGGACCTCCAGCGCGCCGGACCGGTCGCCCTGCGCCAGATACGTTCTGGCCAGGCCGAACGCGGCGCTGACGTAGGACCGGTCGGTGCGCCACACCAGTTCGTACAGGCGGGCGGCGGCGAAGTGGTCGGCGCAGCACTCGGCGCTCACCGCCAGCGCCAGCTTGGGCGCCAACTCGCCAGGTACCACGTCGTACACGTGGTCGAACGCCACCCTGGCGTCCCTGGGCCGGCGCGCGGCCAGCGACAGCAGGCCCCGGTACCAGCTGATCCGCCAGTCGTAGGGCACGTCGGGCACCTGCGGGCCCTGGGCGTCCATCGCGGTGGCCGCCGCCAGTTCCTGGGCCGCCTGCTGCAGCTCACCCAGTTCCAGCAGCGCCCTGGCCCGCCACAGCTTCGCCTCCATCGACGTGGGCGGCGCGGTGCGCAGGGCCTCCAGCAGGTCGCGGGGCGCCGGGCCGACCGCGGACGCGAGCCCACCGACCAGTCCGGCCGCCGGGTCGTCGGTGTCCACCTGCGGCACCGGCAGTCCGGCCACCACCTCGGCCGGCTCCGGCGGTGCCGGCACGGCCGGGTTGCCGGCGGCCGAGCGGACCAGTTCGGCGCCGAACGTGCGCACCTCGGGGCCGAACACCGCCGACCGGCCCGGTCTCGGCTCCCGCGTGCCCAGCGCCAGCACCTCGCGCAGCACGCCGAGCAACTGGTCGGACATGTCCTCCGCGGACCCGAACCGGCGGTCCGGGTCGACGTGCGTGGCCCGGCGCAACAACCGGTGGTACGAACCGAACAGCGAGAACAGCGGCACCTGCTTGGCCGAGGGCAGCGAGTGGCGGAACTCGTCGGTGAAACCGGCGAAGTCGAAGCTCAGCACGGCCAGCGTGCGGCCGACGGTGTAGATGTCCGACGCCACGGACGGCCCGTCGGACGCGATCTCCGGTGCGTTGTAGCCGGACGTGAAGAAGATCGGGCTGGTCATGTCGTCGACGTGCCGCACGGCACCGAGGTCGATCAGCTTGACCTGGGCGTCGGTCTGGATCACGTTGTCCGGCTTGAGATCGCAGTACAGCAGGCCCACGCTGTGCAGGTAGGCCATGGCGGGCAGCACCTCCAGCCCGTAGGCCAGCACGCGGGCCAGCGGCAGCGGCGTCACCTTGCCACCAGCGTCCAGATGGGACAGTGCGATCTGGCGCATCGACTGGCCGCCGATGTACTCCATCACGATGTAGCCGACCTGGTTGCCGGTGGCCGGGTCGTCGTGCAGGACGAAGTTGTAGATCTTGACGATGTTCGGGTGCTCGACCTGGGACAGGAACTGCTTCTCCGCCACGGCCGCGGCCATCGCGGACTCGTCGCCGGTGTCGATCAGTCCTTTGAGGACCACCCAGCGGTCGTTCACGTTGTGGTCGCGGGCCAGGTAGATCCAGCCCAGACCGCCGTGCGCGAGCGCGCCGAGCACCTCGTACTGCCCGCCGACCAGGTCACCGGCGGCCAGCTTGGCGCGGAACGAGAACGCGGCACCGCAGTTCTCACACGTGCCGTCGACGCTGCCCGGCGAGCCGTCCGCACCCCGGCCGACCGGCTGCTGGCACTGGCTGCAGAACCGCTTGTGCTCGGGCACCACGGGATCGGCCATGACCGCCGACGCCGGATCGCGGTAGGGCACCCTCGGCACCTCGACCAGCCCGCCGCCGATCCGCCTGCCCGACGTGGTGCGCGAACGGGACCGGCCGCTCCTGCTGCTGCGACCGGTCAGTGGGCGCGAGCCGGACGCCGGGCCGGACGGGCCGGCGAGCTGGGTGGAGTCGCCGACGGCCATGTGCGTGGCCTCGGGGGCGTTCGGCGCGGGTGTCCAGCCGGACAGCCGGGCACTGAGCGAACCGCTGTCCGGCGGATCGGCGGAGTGGGCCGGTCCGGAGCGCTGGTGGTCCGTGGTCGGGCGCAGGGGTTGGCCGGGCGGGGCCCAGTTGCCCAGGGACGGCGTGCCCGGCGGGGCCGCGTGCTGGCCGGTGCGGCGGTGTGGCGGGGCGATCACCGAGGTCGGTGGGGCGGCGGCCAGCGCGGGCGGACCGGCCGGCGGCTGCGGAACCTGTTGCTGTGCCGGGAAACCGCCCGAATTCGGCGGCTGCGCGGGGAAGCCGCCGGGATTCGGTTGCTGCGCGGGAAAACCGCCGGAACTCGGCGGCTGCGCGGGAAAACCGCCGGAATTCGGCGGCTGGGCGGGGAAACCACCCGAGCCGGGCTGGGCGGGGAAGGCGCCGGAGTTCGGGCCCGGCGGCCGGAAACCGCCGGTGTTCGGCGGCTGTGGTGGCTGCTGCGGCGGTCTCGGCCGGCCGGGCCATTGCGGCGCGCCGGCCGCCGGAGCGGGCAGCGGCTGGGCGACGGGCTGGGCGACTGGTTGTGGGGCGGGTTGCTGGATCGGGACTCGGGTGCCGCAGATGTCGCACGTGCCGCCGACGAGCCGGCCGGTGCAGCCGTGCCGGGGGCAGCGGCCGGTACCGGGCGCTCCGGCACCGGGGGAGCCCACCGTCATGTGTGCCCCTCCGGTCAGTTGGAGTACGTCGGTGCGGGCGGTGCGGGTATCGCACCCAGCCGGCCGCCCACCCAGGTCTTGTAGGTGGACGTCCAGCCGCCGTCGGTGCGCAACTTCTGCAGTACGCCGTTGACGAAGGCGACGAAGTCGGTGCTGGACTTGGGGAACGCCAGGCCGTAGGGCTCCGGCGCGATCGACTTGCCGACGATCTTGGTGTTCGAGTCCTGCGCGACCATGCCGGCCAGGATCGTGTTGTCCGTGGACACCCCGGCCACCTGGCCCTGCTGGAGCATCACCAGGCAGTCCGACCAGTCGTTCACCGCGACCGGGACCGGCGGGTGCGCCTCCCCCGGCGTGGGCGCCAGCGAGTCCGACCCGATGGTCGCGCACACCCGCTTGCCGCCCAGGCCCTGGATGCTGTTCACGGTCGAGTCGGACCGCACCAGGAGTTGCCGCTGGGCCTGGAAGTAGACCGTGGAGAACGCCACCTGCTGCAACCGGGCGCAGCTGATGGTGAACGTCCTGGCCACCAGGTCGACCTCGCCCTTCTGCAGCACGTCGATGCGCTGGGCGGAGGTGATCGCCTTGAACTGGACCTTGTTCGGGTCACCGAAGATCGCGGCGGCCACGTCCCGGACCATCTGGATGTCGAAGCCCTCCAGGTTGTTGGTCGTGGGGTTGCGGTAGCCGAACAGGTAGGTGTTCTGGTCGACGCCGGCGATCAGGTAGCCGCGCTGCTGGATCCTGGCCATGGTGGTCCCGGACGGCATGTGCCCGGGGGCCGGCATGGGCGTCGGCGGACGGAGGCTCGCGGTGGGGTTGGCACAGTTGGGCGTCGGTCCCGCCTCCGGCGGCAGCGCGGCCTTGCCGATCAGCACGCCACCGGGCAGCGGCGCCTGGGCCGGGCCGACCTCGGCCAGGTTCACCGGACCGGAGTTGGCGGCGCAGCCGGTGGCCAGCACCGCGAACAGCGCGACACCGAGCGCGAAGCGCGTCCGGCCCCTCATCCTCGCGATCATCGGTACTCCCTCAGCCGCTGCCAGAGACCGGTCGCGGCACCCGCCGCGGCCAGCACCAGCAGCACGAGCACGCCGACCGGCAGTGCGGTCAGCCAGGCACTCGCCGTGCCGGTCTGGTCGGCGAACACGCCGCGGGCCTGGTTGATCGCCTTGGCCAGCGCGTTGTCCACCTTGTCGAACTGGGCCGCCTCGTTGGGCTTGCCGGCGCCGCCGGTGCCCAGGGTGATGTTCACGGCGGTCTGGTAGTCACCTGCCTGGTTGGCGCCGGTGGCCTGGTTGTGCAGGGCGAACCAGGACTTCGCGGCGGCGCTGGCCTGGTCCACCTGGCCGTTGAGGACGTCGTCCGACGAGCCGCCACGGACCTGGCCGAGCAGGCCGCCGGAGCCGTCCTTGCCGCCGATGTCCTTGGTCAGCGCCAGGAACGGCTGGTTGTAGTCCTGGCCGCCCCTGGCCACCAGGGTCAGCATCTCGTCGGTGCGGGCCTGCAACGCCTTGGTCCTGGCCTGGGCCAGCGTGTCGGCCGGGGCCGAGCCGGCGGCGCGGGCGTGCGACACGTGCACGGTCTCCAGGATCAGCCCGGTGGCCGACCACAGCACCGCGACGGCCACCGCGACGGTGGCCACCAGCAGGCCGACGTTGATCACCCGGTTGGTGCGTTTTCGCACGTAGCGCTGGGTGACGACGAGGGCGACGAGCAGCACGATCACCAGCACGGCGGCGGCCCACGGGAACGACGTGGCGTCGTCCTGGGCCTGTTCCACCCGCTGGGTGTCCACCGCGTAGAGGGCCTGGGCCGCCGGCAGCAGGGTGGCCTGCATCAGGTGGTCGGCCTCGCGCAGGTAGGCGGAGCCGATCGGGAAGCCCTGGGCGTTGTTGGCCGACGCGCGCTCGACGAGTCCGGTGTAGACGGGGATGCCGGTGGAGAGCTGGGCCAGCGGCCGGGTGGCGTCGGCGACGCCCTCGACGTCGGTGGCGGCGACCGCGAGCGCGGCGCCTGCCTGCTGGATGTCGGTCTGGTAGCGCTCGCGCAGCGCGGGCGGGGTGACCGCGCTGGACAGGAACGCGCTGGCCGCGGTGGCGTCCGCGTCCGACAGCGAGCGGTACATCTGCTGCGCGGCAGCGGAGAACGGCTCGCGGCGGGTGGTCAGGTCGTTCAGGGTGCTGGCCTTGCCCTGGATGGCCAGCAGGCCGATGACCCCGGTGAGCAGGCTGAGCACGACCAGGCCGACCATGGCCAGGCCGAGCCGGCCCGGTGTGGAACCCGCGGTGCGCCGCAGGCCCTCGGACAGCGCGGCAGACGGTGCCGCCGCGCGGCGCGTGGTGGCCGGCACGGGGCGAGCGGTGCTGGTCACGGACATGACGGCCCCCTCACAACGCACTTCCCCCAGATAGCGGCACACGGTCCCGAGGCGTTCCGGTGCACCTTCCCATGAACGTAGTGCACTTCGGCGTCACTGGTGGCGATTGGTAACAAGGCGAGATCGCCGAGGGCGAAAGTCGGGCGAAATGGTCGGTCGTCTCGCCTAGGCTCGCGACACAGCGTGAGGGACACGGCACATAACTCTCTCTCACGAGAACTCTTATTGACTAAACTTCTTGAGTTCCCTAACATCTGCCGGGACGAAGGAGGGGGAATGAACGCACACAGCGAGCCGGCCGTACGGGCGGAGGGCCTGGTCAAGACCTTCGGGTCGACCCGGGCGCTGGACGGCGTCGACCTGGAGATACCGGCCGGCAAAGTCCTCGGCCTGCTCGGACCGAACGGGGCGGGCAAGACCACCATGGTCCGCATCCTGACCACACTGCTGCGCCCGGACTCGGGGCGCTCCTGGGTCGCCGGCCACGACGTGCAGGCCGATCCGGAGGCGGTCCGGCGCAACATCGGCCTGTCCGGTCAGTACGCGGCCGTGGACGAGAGCCTGACCGGGTTCGAGAACCTCTACATGGTGGGCAAGCTCTACGGGTTCAACCGGGCCAGGGCGAGGGCCAGGGCCAGGGAACTGCTGGGCGACTTCAACCTGCGGGACGCGGCCGACCGGCCGGCCAAGACCTACTCCGGTGGCATGCGCCGCCGGCTGGACCTGGCGGGCGCGCTGGTCGCCCGGCCGCCCGTGGTGGTGCTGGACGAGCCCACCACCGGCCTGGACCCGCGCGGCCGGCTGGACACCTGGGAGGTGATCTCCAACCTGGTCAGCGACGGTGCCACGGTGCTGCTCACCACGCAGTACCTGGAGGAGGCCGACCAGCTCGCGGACACCATCGCGGTGATCGACAAGGGCAAGCTGATCGCCGAGGGCACCGCGGACGAACTCAAGGCACAGACCGGCGGCGAGCACCTGGAGGTGGTCGTGTCCGACGCGGCCGAACTGGCCCTGGCCCGGCAGGTGCTGACCGAGGTCGGTTCGGACACCCCGGTGGTGGACGAGCAGGCCAAGCGGGCCGCCGTGCTGGTGGACACCGGCCCGAAGGCGCTGATCGAGGCGCTGCGCAGGCTGGACCTGGACGGCGTCACCGTGCTGGACGTCGGGCTGCACCGGCCCACGCTGGACGACGTGTTCCTGTCGCTGACGGGGCACGCCGCCGAGGACGAACAGCCGGAGCAGCCCAAGAAACGGGGCCGCAGGGCGAAGGGGGAGACGAAGTGAACGCGCTGACCAGGGTGCTGCGCGACGGCGGCACAGTCACCTGGCGCAATCTGGTGAACGTCCGGCGCAATCCGGAGATGCTGATGGCCGCCACCGTGCAGCCGATCATGTTCGTGCTGCTGTTCGCCTACGTGTTCGGCGGCAGCCTCGGCGGCGCGTCGTACCGCGAGTTCCTGATGGCCGGCATCTTCACCCAGACCGTGGCCTTCAACTCGGCGTTCACCACCATCGGCATGGCCAACGACCTGCAGAAGGGCATCATCGACCGGTTCCGGTCGCTGCCCATGTCGCGGGTCGCGGTGATCCTCGGCCGGACCACCTCCGACCTGCTGATCAACGCGCTGGGCCTGGCCGTGATGTCGGCCTGCGGACTGATCATCGGCTGGCGCATCCACACCTCGGTGCCGGAGGCGGTCGGCGGCTACGCGCTGCTGCTGCTGTTCGCGTTCGCCATGTCGTGGACCGGCGCGCTGATCGGACTGGCCGCGCGCAGCGTCGAGGTGGCGCAGAGTGCCGGCCTGATCTGGCTGTTCCCGGTCACGTTCATCTCGTCGGCGTTCATCTCGGCGCAGAACATGCCCGGACCGCTGAAGGCCATCGCGCACTGGAACCCGATCACCACGGTGGCCGACGCGACCCGGAAGCTGTTCGGCAACCCGAACCCGCCGAACCTGCCGGCCAGCACCGGCTGGGCCGCCGATCACGCGGCCGCCTACTCGCTGGTCGCGGCGGTGCTGATCATCGCGATCTTCCTGCCGCTGGCGGTCAGCCGGTACCGGCAGGTGGCCAGCCGCTGAGTACACCGGAACAGCAGCGACCCCCGGGCGACTCCCACGCCGTCAACGTGGGCCCGAGCTGGACAAGGCTCGGAAGTCCCGGGGGTCGGGTGACTGCCTAGTATTCGCCGGGACACCCGTCCGACCATAGGTCGACGAGAGATTCGGCGATCAATTTCGTTGGGGCGTCCTAGCGGACAGCCACCTCACGAGTCCCGTTGCTATACAACTGTGGACCACCTCCTCTCTCGTGTACCGCCGAGCCTAGGAACCTCCCGGCCTCCCGCGCAACGTGATTTGTTCTGCCGGAAACGAACCACACCTGGTCACGACGTCACCCGATTGGTCAATGTTGAACGGTGAACATCCGGTTTGCCGTGTATAAGCAACCTGACGCGGGGGTATGACGTCCTCCGGACAGGTCATCCAGCAAGTCGGGGAACGTCTGGAGGCGTTGCAGAGATGAGGATTCCACGTATCGCGGCCCGCGCCGCGCTGCTGACCACGGGGGCTGTGGCGGCACTGGTGCTGGCCGGGTGCAACGGACAGGGCCAGGCCACCGGAGGCGCCTCGCTCACCCCGTCCGGCGCCGCGTCGGGCGCCGGGGGTGCCACGTTCGTCCCGGTGACGTCCACGACGGTCGCCGAGCCGCCGTCGAGCACGGCGGCGGCCACCACGTCACCGGCGGCCGCCGGTGGTGGCGGTGGCGAGCCGGGCGCGGGCCATACCGGGGAGTGCAAGCCGGCCAACCTCAAGCTGTCGCTCAGCGAGAGCGACGGCGCGGCGGGCCACTTCTTCCAGGCCCTACGGTTCACCAACGTCAGCAAGAGCAACTGCGTGATCGTCGGCTTCCCCGGAGTGTCCTATGTGACCGGTGACAAGGGCACGCAGGTGGGCGCACCGGCGGTGCGGGACGGGGCGAAGGGCGCCCAGATCACGTTGCACCCCGGTCAGGTCGCCTCGGCGGTCATCTCCGAGACCGACATCGACGTGTTCGACGCGGCGACGTGCAAGCCGACGGCCACCCGCGGATTCCGCGTCTACCCGCCGGACTCGACCGCGTCGATGTTCATCGCGCAGACCGGGCGCGGCTGTGCGGGCAACCCGCCGAGCCCTCAGTTGCGTGTACAGACCATCAAGCCCGGCGCAGGCAATGCGTGACAGGGCCTGACGCCCTGGCCGCCGACAGGGCCGCGATCGTCATGGCGAATGTCCCGGCGGGCTTGCGTGCCACACCTGCGCAAGCCTGCCGGTGACGACCGACGTCCGATCCGACCTCGTCAGGCCGATCGGGCCGAGCAGCGCACCGAACGGGCGTCCGGCACCGCGTCGAACACGGCTGCCTCGACCGCCGCGGTCACGGCGTCGGCCTGGCTCAGCGCCACGGTGCCCGGCAGTGCGGCGGACAGCCGCAGGCGCAGCGTGCGTCCCGTCCAGCGGCCACGGACCGACACGGCCGACACACCCGGCACGGCTTCGGCGGCCCGGCGGGCCGCGTCGACCACGTCGGGGTCTACGCCGTCCATCAGCCGGTCCACCAGTTCGCGGGTCACCTCGTAGCCGACGTGCACGATGAACAGCGTCACCGCGAGTCCGGCCACGGGATCGCCCCAGCGCTGCCCGAACGCCACCAACACCAGGCCGACCAGCGCGCCGGCCGACGACAACGCGTCCAACCAGGAATGCCGGGCGTCCGCGAGCAGCGTGGCCGACCCGATGCGGCGGCCGACCCGGCGCTTGTAGGCGGCCACGACCTGATTGCCGACGATGCCCACCGCGGCCGCGGCGATCCCCAGGCCGACCTGATGGGTGGTGTCGTGGCCGACGAGCTTGCGGTAGCTCTCGATGCCCGCGAAGACCGCGCTGAGCCAGATCACCAGCGCCACACCCAGTCCGGCCAGATCCTCGGCCCGCTCGTAGCCGTAGGGATGGCTGGGCGATGGCGGCCGGCGGGAGATCCGGAAGCCGACGAAGACGACCGCCGACGTGGACACGTCCGACAGGTTGTGCAACGCATCACCCAGCAGTGCCACCGATCCCGTGATCAGTGCGACAGCCAGTTCGGCCAGTCCGGTGGCGGCCAGTCCGACGGCAGAGATCACGATCGCCCGGTGCGCCGCGGCCCGGTCGGCCGCCTCGTCGTGCCGGTCGGACACACGCCCTCCCTCCCACAACCCAAGAACAGATGAATACCTGTTCATGCGTTGATGTTACACAGGACGGCCCTTTACCCGCCCGGCGCGGCGGCCTACGGTGGTGCCCGTACACGTCAATACGCGGGAGCTCGGGCTACCGGGCTGAGAGGACGGCTGAGAGCGCCGTCGACCGCTGGAACCTGACCGGGTAATGCCGGCGTAGGGAGATTCGGCGATGAGCGTCTCCACCAAGTCCGACGATGTCCGGCCCGACGACGCCCGCCCGCGCGAGCACGCCGAGGTGGCCACCACCCTGGCCGGGCCGACCCCGAAAGTGTTGGGATTCACCGACCAGGGAGCGCTGTGGGCCAACCTCGGCGTGAGCCTGCTCGGCTTCGTCGGCGCGTTCACGGTGCTGCAACCGCCCAACGTGCCGCAACTGTCCATCGTCGCCGCCATCGTGGCCACCGTCGTCGGCACCGTGCTGGGCAGCGTGATGGTCGGGCTGTCCGCGATCCCCGGTGCGCGCACGTCGGCGCCCGCGATGGTGGTGCTGCGCGGCCTGTTCGGCGGCCGGCTGTCCTACCTGCCGACGCTGCTCAACGTGCTGCAACTGGTCGGCTGGGGCACCTTCGAGCTGATCGTGATCACGCAGGGCGCGCAGGCGCTGTTCCACGGCGGCCCGAAATGGGTGTACGTGCTGATCGCCGGCGCGATCACCACGGCCCTGACGATCCGGCCGCTGGGCTCGGTGCGGCTGTTACGCCGGTACGTCACCGTCGCGGTGGCGATCGCGATGATCTACCTGTTCGTGCAGATCCTGCGGCACCCGCTGCCGAACCTGACGAACGGTTCGTGGCGCGGCTTCTGGGCCGGGTCGGACGCGGCGCTGGCCGTCGCCGTGTCGTGGATCCCGGTGGCGTCGGACTACTCGCGGCACTCCCGCAGCAGCGGCAGCGCGTTCGCCGCCGCCACCGTCGGCTACTCGGTGACCCAGATCCTGTGCTACGTGATCGGCCTGCTCGCGCTGGCCAACGTGAACGGTGACGAGGCCAACTCGTTCCAGCCGTTCCTCGCGGTGCCGCTGGGCGCGGTGTTCTTCGCGATCCTGGTGGTGCGTGAGGTGGACCAGTCGTTCACCAACGTCTACTCCACCGGCGTGTCGGTGCAGAACCTGTTCCCCAAGGCCGACCGCAGGGTGCTCACGGTCGGGATCGGTGCGCTGACCACCGTGCTGGCCCTCGTGCTGAACATCGACAACTACGTCAACTTCCTCACCTTGATCGGCTCGGTGTTCGTGCCGCTGTTCGGTGTGCTCGCGGCGGACTACTTCCTGGCCGGCCGGTCGGCGCACTGGGACGTGTCGGCGCGGGCGAAGTCCCGGTGGGGCATGCTCGTCGCCTGGCTGGTCGGGCTGGCCGTGTACCAGCTGATCAACCCGGGGGGCGTGGGCGTGTGGTCGACGTTCTGGGAGCACGTGGCGCGCTGGCTGCACTTCAGCGCGCAGAGCTGGATGAGCGCGTCGCTGTTCTCGTTCCTGGCCGCCGGAATCGTGGCCTACGCCGCCGATCTGGTCACTCGTCGAACGGCAGCCGGCCGCGCACCCGACGGTACGCGTTGACCGCCAGCGGACCGGCCGCCCAACAGGCGTAGGCCCATCCGGTGAACAACGCCACCGGCAGCGAGATGAGGAAGCCGGTCGCCATGCCGAGTTCCCGGACGTAGATGTGCCGGAACATGTGGGCCGGCGTGTCGTTCCGGTACAGGTGCCGGGTCTCGATCTCGCGGACCATGAGGGTGAACAACACGAACGCGCCGATCTGCACCAGCACGTAGAAGTAGAACCGGAACTGGAACGCGCCGTCTCCGGTGATCACCCTCGTCGCGAACGGCGTCACCACCTGGAAGAACAGCCATCCCATGGTGAGGCCGGAGAGGCGGCCGTCCAGATAGGTGACGTAGCGGAAGACGGCGTGGTGGCCCCGCCAGTGCGCGGAGATCACCATGAAGCTGATCGCGAACGCCAGATACTCGTCCCGGTGGGCCAGGATGTCGTGCCAGATCTGCGAGTTCGTGTCCCCCTGCGGCACCGGCAGATCCAACGCCAGCAGCGTGATCGCGATGGCCACCACGGCGTCGGCGAAGAACGTCAGGCGCTCCACGGCGAGTGAGCGCACCTCGAGCTCGCCCTCCGTGTACCCGGACGGGTGACTGGTCGGCTCCTGCTCCTCGCTCGTCATGGCTGCATACGTTGCCACAGGTCGCGGGGCTTTCTGTACTGTGCGCGGCGTGGCGGTCGAGCTCTCCACGTCGAACGAGCGCGATGCCCTGACCAGCTTCCTGGACAAGCAGCGGGACACGCTGATCAGGAAGGCACGGGGCGTCAGCGACGCCGACGCGCGCCGGGCGCCGACGGTCAGCTCGCTGTCGCTGCTGGGCCTGCTCAAGCACTCGGCGGTGTGGGAGGCCCGGTGGTTCCAGTGCATCCTCGCCGGGCACGCCCTCCCGGACGGCTGGCCGGAGCAACGGTCACCGATCCCCGACCAGGACTTCGTCGTCGACGACGGGGACACGGTCGAGCTGCTGGTGGCCCGCTACGAGGCGGCGGCGCAGGTGTCCCGGGAGATCGTCGACGGCATGGAACTCGACCGGGCCTGCGCCCGGACCGACATCATCGACGCCAACCTGCGCTACGTGCTGCTGCACATGATCGAGGAGACCGCCCGGCACGCCGGCCACGCCGACATCATCCGGGAGACGCTCGACGGCAGCCGGGGGACGTAGGACGCCATGGCCACGTTCGTGTTCATCCCGGGCGCCGGGGACGTCGGCTGGTACTGGCATCTGGTGGCGGCCGAGCTGCGGGAACGCGGCCATGACACCGTGGCTCCGGATCTGCCCTGTGACGACGACTCGGCCGGGCTGGCCGAGTACGCCGACGCGGTGGTCGCGGCCGCCGGTGACCGGACCGATCTGGTCGTGGTCGCGCAGTCGCTGGGCGGTTTCGTCGCCCCGCTGGTCTGCGACCGGCTGCCGGTGACGCTGCTCGTCCTGGTCGCGCCCATGATTCCGGCGCCGGGCGAGGCACCCGCCGACTACTGGGCCGACACGCGGTACGCCGATGAGCCCCGGGAACGGCACGACGACCTGTTCTACCAGGACGTGCCACCGGATCTGGTGGCCGAGGCGCGCACGCGGTCCCGCAACCAGTCCGAAGCCAGGATGGGCGAGCCGTCGCCGCTGCGGGCCTGGCCGGACGTGCCCACGAAGGTCCTGCTCTGCCGGGACGACCGCCTGTTGCCGCCCGGATTCCAACGCCGGGTCGCCAGGGAACGCCTGGGTATCACGCCGGACGAGATCGACGGCGGGCACACGCCCGCGCTGAGCCGGCCGCGCGCACTGGCGGACCGGCTCGACGCGTACGCGGCTACAAGGCCTTCAGCTCCTCGGTGACTCCCTGGACGGACGACTTGGCGTCGCCGAACAGCATCGCGGTCTTGGCGTCGTAGTACAGGTCGTTCTCGATGCCGGCGAATCCGGTGTTCATCGAGCGCTTCAGCACGATGATCGAGCGGGCCTCGTCGACGTTGAGGATCGGCATGCCGTGGATGGGCGAGCTGGGGTTGGTGCGGGCGGCCGGGTTGGTGACGTCGTTGGCGCCGATGACCAGGGCCACGTCGGTACGGGAGAACTCGCCGTTGACGTCGTCCATCTCGCGCAACTGGTCGTAGGGCACGTCGGCCTCGGCGAGCAGCACGTTCATGTGGCCGGGCATGCGGCCGGCCACCGGGTGGATCGCGTACTTGACCTCGACGCCCCGGTCCTCCAGCAGTTTGGCCATCTCGCGGACCGCGTGCTGGGCCTGGGCGACGGCCATGCCGTAGCCGGGGACGATGATCACCTGGTTGGCGTACGCCATCTGGATCGCCGCGTCCGACGCGCTGGTCTGCCGGACGACCTTGTCGGTCGCGTCGCCGCCACCGGCGCCCGCGACGACCACACCGCCGAAGCCACCAGCCACGATGGCCGGGATGGACCGGTTCATGGCCTTGGCCATCAGGTTGGTCAGGATCGAACCGGACGCGCCGACGATCATGCCGGCCACGATCAGCGCCGTGTTGTTCAGCGCCAGTCCGGTGGCCGCGGCGGACAGGCCGGTACACGCGTTGAGCAGCGAGATCACCACCGGCATGTCGGCGCCGCCGATGGGCAGCACGACCATCAGGCCGAGCGCCGCGGCGAACACCAGCACGCCGATGATCAGCAGCTGCGAGTTGACGCCGACGCCGACCGCCACCGCGCAGGCGACGGCCGCGACGAGCAGGGCGAGGTTGGCCAACTGCTGCTGCGACCCGATGCTGATCGGCCGGCCGGGCAGCACCTCCTGGAGTTTGCCGTAGGCCACCAGCGAACCCCAGAACGACACCGAGCCGATGATCGCGGCGAGCAGCGACGTCACCGGCACGTAGGCGGCCAAACCCGCGTAGTCGTCCGTGGTGCGGAACTCGACCCACGCGATCAGGGCCACCGCGCCACCGCCGACGCCGTTGAACAGCGCCACCATCTGCGGCATCGCGGTCATCTTGACCTGCCGCGCGCTGGGCACGCCGACCAGTGCGCCGAGCACGATGCCCAGCACGATCAGGATCCAGTTGCTCACGCCGGGGGTGAGCAGGGTCGCGATGATCGCGATGACCATGCCGACGGCGGCGATCCAGTTGCCGCGCACCGCCGTCTTGGGCCCGGTCAGGCCCATCAGGCCGTAGATGAACAGGGAGAACGCGACGATGTAGAGGATCTCGATGACACTATTCATCGTCGGAACCCTTCTGCTGCGGCACTTCCGGCTTCCGCTTGAACATGCCGAGCATCCGGTCGGTGACCAGGAAGCCGCCGACGACGTTGATGGTGCCGAAGGCGATCGCGATCACCAGCAGGACCTTGTCCAGCACGCCGGTGGCCGCGGTGCCCAGCACGATCAGGCCGCCCAGCAGCACGATGCCGTGGATGGCGTTGGTGCCCGACATCAGTGGGGTGTGCAAAGTGTTGGGCACCTTGGAGATCACCGCGAAGCCGACGAAGCCGGCCAGCACGAGGATCGCCAGATTGGCCAGGAACATCACGCCTCCTTGTCAGACGACCGTGTGACACACGACTTCGCCAGCACCTCGTCGGTGAAGTCGGGCGTGAGCGCGCCGTCGTGCAGCATGAGTTGCAACAGTGCCAGCACGTTGCGCGCGTACAGCTCGCTGGCGTGTTCGGGCATGGTGGCCGGCAGGTTGAGCGGGGACGCGATGGTCACGTCGTGTTTCACCACGATCTGGCCCGGCTCGGTGAGTTCGCAGTTGCCGCCGGTCTCCCCGGCCATGTCGACGATGACGCTGCCCGGCTTCATGCCCTCGACGGCTTCCGCGGTGACCAGCCGGGGCGCCGGCCGGCCGGGCACCAGGGCGGTGGTGATCACCACGTCGAAGGTCTTGGTCGCCTCGGTCAGCTTGCGCTGCTGCTCGGCCCGTTCCTCGTCGGTCAGCGCGCGGGCGTAGCCACCCTCGCCGGCCGCCTCGATGCCCAGGTCGAGCCACTGGGCGCCCAGGGAGCGCACCTGTTCGGCGACCTCGGGCCGCACGTCGTAGCCGGTGGTGCGGGCACCGAGTCGTTTGGCGGTGGCCAGCGCCTGGAGGCCGGCGACGCCGACGCCGAGCACCAGCACGGTGGCCGGTTTCACCGTGCCGGCCGCGGTGGTGAGCATCGGGAAGAACCGGGTGGACTGTTCGGCGGCCAGCAGGACCGCCTTGTAGCCGCCGACGTTCGCCTGCGAGGACAGCGCGTCCATGGACTGGGCGCGGGAGATCCTGGGCACCGATTCCATGGCGAAGCCGGTCACGCCCGCCGACCGCAGCCGCTCGATGGTCTCCGGACCGGTCAGTGGCGCGAGGAAGCCGATCAGCGTGGCGCCGGCGGACAGCTTGCCGATCTCGGCCTCGGTCGGTGGGTTGACCTTGACCACGACGTTCGACGGCCACGGGTCGCCGATGGTGGCGCCCGCCTGTTCGTACTCGGCGTCCGGGATCAGCGCGCCGAGCCCGGCGCCCGCCTCGACGACCACGTCGACGCCGGCCGAGGCCAGTCGCTCGACCACCTTGGGCACGAGCGCGACCCGGCGTTCCCCGGCGGCCGTCTCCTTGGGGACCCCGACCACGGTCCGTGCTGCCGTCTGCTGCTCGGTGTCAACCGTCACCTTGCGGAGCATGCCGTCTCACCCGTCACACAGTCCAGCACTGTGTGACGTACGGCGGTGAATTGGACCGACGACCCCTGGTGATCACCCGGACGGGCGGCGGAAGCCGGGCGACGTGACCGTCGTCACTGGTGCAGGCCGGCGAACCCCTCGTCCACCCGTGCGCTGAGCCGCCGGATCTCGTCCCGCATCTGCGCGATCAGCTCCGTCTGCCCGGCCTCGCCGGCCCGGAAGTCGCCCACGGTGACGTCCTGCGCCTCCGGTTTGAGGTCCACCACGATGGACCCACCGGGTTCCAGGCTGGCCTTGGCCACCTCGTCGATCGAGGCCGCGCCCTGCTTGCGCAGCGCCACCGCGATGTCGGCCCGGCGCAGGCCCAGGCGGTGCAGGCTGGACACGAACCGGCCGTTCTCCACCAGCGTGGTGGGCGTGCCCTCGAAGAACGCGGTCAGCCTCGGCCTGCGGTTGACCACCCTGACCCACAGCGCGTTGAAGGCGATCAGCAGCGCAGCGCCGATCAGGCCGCCGGTCAGGCTGTTGTCCGGGCCGATGATCGCGTTCTGCACCACGTTCGACAGCAGCAGCATGACCACCAGGTCGAACGTGTTGAGCTGGGCCAGGTCCCGCTTGCCGGCCACCCGGAGCAGGATCGCCAGCCCCGCGTACACCAGCACGGTGCGCAACACCTTGTCCAAGACGGACACCTGGAGGCCGAACAGGTCCGACCACACGGTCGGTATCACGCTGTGCATCACGGCTACCGCCTTTCGCCCCTGATCGTCGACGACGGTAGCGGCAGCCGACCGTCAGGCGCGCACCACGCGGTCGAGATTGGCCAGCATGCCGTCGTAGATGCGGCGCAGCCCGCCGGGCGCGAACGTCTTCTCGAAGAAGCCGCCGACGCCGCCCGCCCCGGTCCACGTGGTCTCCACGGACACCGCGCTGCTGTCCTTGCCGGACGGTCGGACCGTCCAGGTGGTGACCATGCTGGAGTTGGTGTCCCGCTCGACGAGCCGGCGCTCGGCCGGCTCGGTCACCTCGACCAGGCAGTCGCGCACCCGCTTGCTGGTGGCGGCGAGCTTCCAGTGCGCCGTCGTACCGGCGCCCACCCCGCCGGCCCGCACCTCGTACTCGCTGAAGTGCTCGGTGAGCATCCTCGGCCGCACGGTCGCGTAGTCGGCGAGTGCCTGCCAGACCTGCTCGACCGGGGCCGCGATGGTCCGCTCCGCGGTCGCCTTCACCTGCGCCATCGACCCATCGTGCCCGATGCCCGCGGGTCACCGACCGGCACCCTGGAATTCGTGGAAAATCCGCACGCCCCCTGGGGGTGATGTGATTCGATGCCAACGTGAATCCGAATCCGGACCTGCCGTCCGCGCCGCCGGTCACGATGCCGGAATCGCCCCGACTGCCGATGGACGGGCCGCTGCGCCTGGTGATCATCCTGATGTTCGCCAACATCGGGTTGTCGCTGGTCCTGTCCGTGCTGATGCTGATCTTCCACACCAGCCTGGTGAACTACGAGTTCGCGCACACCGCGCTGTCGCCCAACGCCGACCCGGCCATCGTGCGGGACAGCCTGGAGTCGGCGCTGTGGGGCCGGCTGGTCGGCGTGCTCGTGGTGTCGGCGCTGTACGTGTGGCGCGCGGCCGCGTTGCGCCGGGGCAGGCGGCGGGCCTACCTGCGGATGATCTGGATCTGCGGGATCGGCCTGCTGGGCATCGTCTACCTGCTGGTGGGCGCGCACTACCCGGTGTGGATGCGGGTGGAGCAGGTCATCCAGGGCCTGGTGCTGATCGCGCTGCTGTACGCGGTGACCCGCAGGCCGGTCCGGGACCGGTTCGCCAAGCCGGGGATGGTGTAGTCAGACCGCCGAGTGGGCGGCGTCGATCGCCGCCCGCAGGTCCGGTAGCCGACCGGGTCCGGCCAGGCCCAGGTGGTACAGGTGCAGTTCGGTCGCGCCGGCACCGGCCAGCGCCCGCACGTAACCGCCGATGTCCGGCACGCCGGCCGCCGACACCGCGGTGACGTAGGCGCCGACGTCGGTGCTCGCGGGTAACTCGGCGCGGGCCGTGGCCACCAGGTCGACGCTGTCCCCGTCGGCCGGCCAGCACGGCGTGACGACGCAGCCGACAGCCCGGCCGGTGGCCGGGGTCAGGCCGGGCAGCGAGCCGGTGGCCCAGGGGTCGGGGCTGGCGTGCAGCACCACCCTGGCCAGCGGGCCGATCGTGGCTACCACCTCGGCGCGCAGCAGGTCCGTGGCGTGCTGCCGGCAGGCCAGCAGGGCGGCGGACACGTCGGCCGGCAGGTCGTCGTCGGTGCGGTCCAGGTCGCCGGACGCGATGATCGCCAGCACCTGCTCCCTGATCAGCGCCCGCACCCGGTAGGGATCGAGGCCCGCGTCACGCCAGGCGTCCACGCAGGCGTCGCAGCAGCACACGGACAGCAGCCGCAGCACGGCGGGCGCCCACACGCCGTCGGTCTTCTCGTGCACGTGCTGGTGCATGGCGCCCATCTGCCCGCACGACTCCAGGATGACCGTGTCCACCGGCAGGTCGCGGACGGACTCGGCGGCCAGCGTGGCCGCGTAGTCGCGGACCTCGGCGCGGGACGGGCACAGCGCCCACGGGTAGGGCCTGCCGAAGCAGTCCCGCGTGGTGACGGCGGGGAACTTCTCGCCCAGCAGGGAGTTGTGCGTCAGCACCACCCAGGCCGCACCGCGCACGCCCCCGGCGGCCAGCGTGTGCAGCGCGGCCGCCGCACTGTCCGGTGTGGACATCCAGCCGGCCGGTTCGGGCCGCAGGGCACGGAACCGCCATACCTCGTCGCGGACCGGCCGGTACAGCGCGGAATGCGCGGCCAGCACGGCGGCCCGGTCCGCCCGCCACGGGGTGGCCGCCCGGGTGGCGTGGTAGGCGACCGCGACGGCCACCTCGTCCACGCCCAGATCGACCGTGCGGGCGGCGAAACCGGGATCGTCGACGACGTCCCACGGGTAGGCGTAACCGGTCACCCGCATCGACGTCACCAGCGGGCGGTGTTCGGCCGGAACGACGGGTCCAACCGTCGCATGTAGCCGGTGTCGTCGCGGGCGGTTTGGCCGCAGCGCAGGTAGTCCTCGTGCGCGCGGGCCAGCGCGTCCTCGTCCAGGGTGACGCCGAGGCCCGGTCCGGTGGGCACCGCGACCGCGCCGTCCCGGAACTCCAACACACCGGGCTCGATCACGTCGGTGGCCCGCCACGGCCAGTGCGTGTCGCAGGCGTAGGTCAGGTGCGGGGTGGCGGCGGCGACGTGCACCATCGCGGCCAGGCTGATGCCCAGGTGGCTGTTGGAGTGCATGGACAGGCCGAGGCCGAACGTCTCGCACAGCACGGACAGCGCCTGGGTGGGCCGCACGCCGCCCCAGTAGTGGTGATCGGACAGCACCACGCCCACCGCGCCCCGGGCCACCGCGTCGGGCAGGTCGGCGAACCGGACCACGCACATGTTGGTGGCCAGCGGCATGGTCGCCACCGCTGCCACCTCGGCCATGCCGGGGCGGCCCGGCGTCGGGTCCTCCAGGTACTCCAGGACGCCGTCGAGTTCGCGGGCGACGCGGATGCCGGTGGCCGGGGACCACGCGGCGTTCGGGTCGATGCGCAGCGGCCGGCCGGGGAACGCGTCGGCCAGGGCGTGGGTCGCGGCGATCTCGTCGTCGGGCGGCAGCACGCCGCCCTTGAGCTTGATGGAGCGGAAACCGTAGGCGTCGATGATCGTCTTGGCCTCGGCGACGATCGCCTCCGGCGTGCCCACCTCGCCCCACTCGTCGGTCCGGCCGTCGTGGCCGGCGAACTTGTAGAACAGGTAGGCGGAGAAGTCCACGCGGTCCCTGGCCCGGCCGCCGAGCAGGTCGGTGACCGGCCGGCCGAGGAAATGGCCCTGGGCGTCCAGCGACGCCACCTCGAACAGCGAGTACACGGTGGCGAGCGTCTTGTCGGCGGAGAACGCGCCGGTGAGCCCGTGCCGGTCGGCGTAGACCCGACCGCCCGCCGCCTCGGCGACCAGCACGCGCAGGCCGTGCAGGTCGAACACGTCGTGCCCGGCGAGCCGTTCGGCGACACCGCGCGCCACGTCGAGGAACGCACTGTCCCCATAGGACTCACCGAGTCCGGTGACGCCGTCCTCGCAGACCAGCCGCAGCACACTGCGCAGCGCGAACGGCTCGTGCACGCCCATGACGCTGCGCAGCGGCGGGTCGGCGAACGCGATCGGGACGATCTCGGCCCGCAGGATCCTCATCGCAACCTCCGCAGCAGCCCGTGACCGTCGGCGATGATCCGTTCCAGCCGGGCGGTCTGGTCGGCGGTGGGGTCACGCAGCGGCGGCCGCACCCCGCCGACCTTGTCCCCGCGCAGCCGCGCGCCGGCCTTCACCAGCGCGACGGCGAAGCCCGGTGTCTCGTCGCGCAACGCCACCAGGGGAAGGTAGAACCCGCGCAGCAGTGCGTCCACCACCTGGTCGTCGCCGGTGTGCAGCGCGGAGTGGAAGGCGTGCGCGATGTCCGGCGCGAAACAGTGCACGGCGGACGAGTAGGCGGGCACACCGATCGCCTGGTACGCCCTGGCCGACACCTCGGCGGTGGGCAGCCCGTTGAAGAACAGCAGGTCGTTCGCCCTGGGGTGGCCGCTGTCCCGGATCCGGCCGACGATCCTGGTCATCAGGTCGATGTCGCCGTAGCCGTCCTTGATCCCGATCACCGATGGCACGTCCAGCAGCGCCACGGCGGTGTCCGGGGTGAGCACGCCGGGCGCGCGGTGGTAGACGATCACCGGCACGGAACTGCCGTGCACCGCGTAGCGGACGTGGTCGACCAGCCCGGCCGGCGGACCGGCCACCAGGTAGGGCGGCAGCAGCAGCACGCCGTCGGCGCCTTCCGCCTCCGCCAACCGCACCCCGGCCCGAGCCATGGCCGGGCCGCCACCGGCGCCGACGAACACCGGCACCCGCCCCGCGACCACCTCACGGGCCCGGCGCAGCAGGGCGCCGACCTCGTCCGGCGCCAGTGCGGCGAACTCCCCCGTGCCGCAGGCCACGAACAGCGCGCCCGCCCCCGCGTCCAGGTGCCGGTCGACCTGCTCGGTGAACACGTCGAGGTCGACGTCCAGCGAGGTGGTGAACGGGGTGAGCGGGAACGCGAGCAGCCCGGACGGTAGGGTGTTCATATATCCGAACACTGGCACATACTCGAACACACATCAAGCATGGGAACGGGTGATTCCGGCGACCGAGACACATCAGATGCCCCTCGACCAGGGCGTGAAGTCCGCCCGCCGGGCCATCGACCTGCTGGAGACGTTCGCGGCCGATCCGGACTGGACGTCGCTGGCCGACCTGCACGCCCGCACCGGCGTGCCACGCTCCAGCCTGCACGGCCTGCTGCGCACGCTGCGCGACGCCGGGTGGATCGAGACCGACGGCAGCGGCACCCGGTTCCGGCTCGGCGTGCGGGCACTGATCTGCGGCACCGCCTACCTGGACCGCGATCCCGTCATGCCCTACGCCACCGACGCCCTGGAACGAGTCCGGGCGCGCACCGGCTACACCACGCACTACGCCCGGCTCTCCGGTGACCAGGTGGTGTACCTGGAGACCCGCGAGTCGCGCCGGTCCGACCACCTGGTGTCCCGGGTCGGCCGCACGCTCCCGGCACACGCGACCGGGCTGGGCAAGGCGCTGCTGGCCGAACTCACCGAGGCCGAGGTGACCGGCCTGCTGCCGGCGAAGCTGGCCCCGCTGACCGACCACACGCTGACCACCCGCGCGGCCCTGCTCACCGAACTGGGCCGCACCAGGACCCGGGGCTACGCCACCGAACACGGCGAGGGCACCGTCGGCGTGGCCTGCGCCGCCGCGGCCGTGCCCTACCGCATCCCGGCCACCGACGCGCTGAGCTGCTCGATGCCGGCCGACCAGGCCACCGCCGACGAGTCGGCCCGGATCGGCGCGCTGCTCGCGGACGCGGCCACGAAGCTCGGCGAGCAGTTGCGCCGGGCCGGCATCCGTTGACCGGAAAGGACTTGTGGTGGACCGGATCCTGATCACCGGCGCGTCCGGTGCGATCGGCGGCTTCCTGCGCACCCGGCTGGCCCGGCCGGACCGGGTGCTGCGGCTGCTGGACGTGGTGCCGCCTGCCGGTGGTGACCGGGTGGAGACGATCACCGGTTCGATCACCGATCCGGACATGGTCGCGGCGGCCTGCGCGGGCGTGTCCGCCGTGGTGCACCTGGGCGGGCACAGCAGGGAACACGCCTGGGACGACATCCTCACCACCAACATCGACGGCACCCACACCGTGCTGGCCGCCGCCCAGGCGGCCGGCGTCGGCCGGGTGGTACTCGCGTCCAGCAACCACGCCGCCGGCTTCCGGACCGTCGGCGAGGACGGCCCGGACGGGCTGCGCCCGGACAGCTCACCCCGCCCGGACACCTACTACGGCGTCAGCAAGGCGGCCATGGAGGCGCTCGGCGCGCTCTACCACCACCGGTTCGGCATGGACGTGCTGTGCCTGCGGATCGGCACCTGCGCACCCCGGCCGCCCGACGAGCGCGCCCTGTCCACCTGGCTGTCCCCGGACGACGCCGGCCGGCTGGTCGAGGCGTGCCTGACCACGCCGTCGCCCGGCTACCGGATCGTGTGGGGCATCTCGGCCAACACCCGCAGGGTGTGCTCGCTGCGCGAAGCGGCCGAGATCGGCTACCTGCCCCAGGACGACGCGGAACGGTTCGCACCGGAACCGGCCGGTGGGCGGGCGAACCCGCCCACCGGCCCGGTGCTGCTGGGCGGCCCGTTCACCACGACACCGCTCGGCGAACCCAACTGATCGTCACCAGGTGACGGGCAGGTGCTCCAGTCCGCCGGTGAGCACGTCGGCGCGCCACCGCAACTCCCGCACCGGCACCGCCACACGCAACTCGGGGAACCGGGTGAACAGCCGCTCGAACACCGCGGTGAGCTCGATCCTGGCCAGGACGGCGCCGATGCAGTAGCGGGCGCCGTGCCCGAACGACAGGTGGTTGGTCGGGTGGTCGCGGCGCAGGTCCATCCGTTCCGGGTCGGGGAACGTCGACTCGTCCCGGTTGGCCGCGCCGACGCCGAGGATCACCGCGTCGCCCATGGCGATCCGCACGCCTGCGATGTCGATGTCGGCGTGGGCGTAGCGGGGCATGCCCGGCGAGTCGTGGAACGTGCCCAGGCGCAGGATCTCCTCCACCGTCGTCGGCACCGTGCTCGGGTCCGAGCGCAGCAGCGCGAGCTGGTCGGGGTGGTCGAGCAGGAGCAGCGTGCCCATGTCGATGCGGACCACGGTGGTCTCGTGGCCGGCGAACAGCACGCCCGCGCCGAGTTCGGCGATGTCCTGGTCGGTCAGGTCGGCGTCGTCGATCTGGGCCAGTTCGGTGAGGATGTCGTTGCCGGGCTCGGTCCGCTTGCGGACCACGAGCTCGCGCATGTAGCCGTGCATCTCCTTGCGGGCGTTGAAGGACCGCTCGCGGTCGTGCAGGTACGCCATGTTGGTGGACAGGTCGCGGAAGTACTCGCGGTCGGCGAACGGCACGCCGAGCAGTTCGCAGATCACCAGCACGGGCAGCGGGAACGCCAGCGCCTCGTGCAGGTCGGCGGGCCGGTCCAGTTCGGCCATGCGGTCCAGCAGGTCGTCGACCATGCCCTCGACCTTCGGCTTCAACATCCGCATCCGGCGCGGGGAGAACCGGGGCACCAGGAGGTTGCGCATCCTGGTGTGGTCCTCGGCCTCGGTCTCGAAGTTGTTCACCGGCCCGCCGAGCACGGCGGACTCGGAAAAGCGGGGTGCCTCATCGGGTTTGGGGTGCGACCGCCCGAGTCGGGAGTCGGCGAACAGTGTCTTCACGTCGTCGTAGCGGGTGATCAGCCAGGCCTCGTCCCCGGTCTGCATCCGCACCCGGGTGATCGGCGCCTCGACCTGGAGTTCGCGCATCCTGGGCGCGACGGTCAACAGGTTCGGCCGGTCGAACGGCAGCGTGGGCAACTCAGTCATGCAACTAGACTTGTGTATCTATATACTAGAGTCAATCAGGCGATTGGTGGACACTGAGCCCATGACCACCGACAGCGTGACCACGCCGGGTAGCAGACGATTGCCCAGGGCGGAACGCCGGGAGCAGATCCTGCGCGCCGCCACCGAGGCGTTCGCCCGGTCGGGTTTCGCGGCCACCAGCCTGGACGACGTGGCCCGCGAGGCCGGCGTGACACGGATGGTCGTGTACACCCATTTCGAGTCCAAAACCGCGCTCTACCAAGCAGTTCTGGACCGCATGCGGAAACTGCTGGACACCGCCACCGGTGCACCCGACTATGTGGACTTCAGCGTCGAGGCGCTGCTCGCGGTGGCCGCGGCCGAACCGGCCGGCTTCCGGCTGATCTTCCACCACGCGGCCCGCGAACCGGAGTTCCGCGACCAGGTGGAACGCTTCCGCGCCACCGGCACCGACATCTTCCGACGGTACGGCGCCGCCGACATCCCCGATCCCGCCTGGCTGGAATGGGCCTGCCACCTGGTACCCACGGTCACCATGGAAGCGGTGATCGCCTGGCTGGACGCCGGCCAGCCGGACGTGCGCAGCGCCGCGGTCCGGATCCACCGGGCCGTGCGCGGCGTCATCGACGCGGCCGCCGCGCCACCGGCCTGACACGGCGCGACGGCCCGGGAGCAGCGCTCCCGGGCCGTCGTCGTCACCGGCTCAGATCCTCGGGAACAGTCCCGATCGGACCGGCAGCACACCGGAGATACCGGGCACGGAGACGCCGTTCATGCCGGCGCCCGCGGTACCCAGCGACTGCACGCCACGCACCGCCGAGGTCGGCGCCGCGACGGCGTTGCCGACCGGCAGGTGACCCGCCTGGCCGACGGCACCCTGCACCAGCGGCACCTGGGGCACCGACGGCACGCCGGGCAGGTGACCCACCGGCGGCACGCCGGGGATCCGCACCGACGGCGACACCGGAGCCGACTGCGTCGACAGGCCGTTGTCGCCACCGAACGACGGGAACCCGCCGCGCGTCATGGCGTCCGCCGGCACGCCCAGCGACGGCACCGAGGGCACCATCGACTCGGTCGGCAGGGTGGGGAAGTCCGGCGTCACCGCGCCGTATCCCAGGTCCCCGCCGAACCCGCCGGGCAGCGCCATCTGGCTGTTCTCCGGCACGGTGTATCCGTTGTGGACGGTGTCCATGTCCTCGACGACGCTCTGCGCCTCGCCCAGCACCGGCACCTCCAGATCCGCCAGGGCCACGTCGGCACCCAGCGGGTCGTTGAGGTCGTAGGCGCTCAGGAAGCCGCCACCCCGGGTCTTGCTGTCACCACCGTTGTTCAGCGCCGAGTCGCTCTCCGCGACACCGGTGGCCTGGCCCGCCGCCGCGACGGCGTCGCCGAAGACGTCGGGGTCGGCCTCCACCGGCAGGGTCAGGACGTTGCCCGCACCGGTGCCGTGGATGCCGGAGCTGACCACCTCACCACCGGTGGTCTGCGCGGAGGTGTTGGTGCCGTTGGCACTGTCCAGGCCCGCCGCCGAGACGGCGTCGCCGAGCAGCTGGTTGCGCTCGGTGTCCGGCACCGACACGGCGTTGCCGGCCAGCGTGCCGAAGTCGCCGTCGGTGGCGGTGGTGCCACCGGCCGTCGAGTTCAGGTCGTTGCCGGCGTTGCTGCCGCCGATGCCGACAGCGTTGGCCGCCTCGCCGAACAGCTGGTCCGCCGGGTTGTTCTCGACGTCGACGATGTTGCCGGCGACGCTGCCGCCCACACCGGTGGCGTGCGCCCTGCCACCCGCGGTGGACGTGGTGCTGCTGTTGGTCATCGTGCTGCCGTTGCCGACCAGCATGTCGGTGTCACCGAACACCTGCGTCGGCGCCGACGTGGGCACGAACACGATGTTGCCGGCGCCCGTGGCGTTGCGGCCGGTGGCGTTGGCCACGCCGCCCGCGGTCGTCGTCGTGTCGTTGTCGGTGACCACGGCGGAGTTGCCCGCGATGCCGGCCGCGTCGCCGAACACCTGCGCGGGAACCGCCGTCGGCGTGCTGACCACGTTGCTGGTCAGGGTGCCGTTGTCGTCGGCGCTGTTGGCCTCGCCGCCGGACGAGATCGACTTGGTCTCGTTCGCGCTGGACGAGGCGTTGCCGACACCGTCCAGCGCCGTGCCGTAGGACTCCAGCGGAACCGCGACCGGGGTCTGGCCCTCGTTGCCCGAACCGGTCGAGTTGTTGCCGGTGGTGCCGTTGTAGCCGCCGGTCGCGGACGTGACGTTGTTGTCACAGGAACCGGCCGAGCCACCGGCGCCGGCCGCCGAGTCACCGCAGACGTCCACCGCGCCGGCAGGCGGCACGTTCGCCGAGTTGCCCGACAGCGTGGAGTTGTCGCCGTTGGTCAGCGTGTCCCCACCGGCGGTGGAGCTCACGTTGTTGGTGTGCTGGGAGTTCGCGTTGCCGATACCGGCCACGCCGTTGCCGGCGCCACTGGTGGGCAGTGCCACCGGGGCGTCGACGAAGTTGCCCGAACCGGTCGAGCCGTTGCCCGTGGTGCTGGACAGGCCACCGGCCGAGTCGGTGCTGTTGTTGACGCTGTCGGCGGACTCGTTGCCGATCGCGCCGGCCGCGTTGTCGTCCACCGACACCGGGCCGGACACCTGCGGCTGCGCCACGTTGCCGGAACCGGTCGACGGGTCACCGTTGGTCATCGCCCACGTGGGGTGGCCCCACAGGCCGATGTTGTGCGCGTTCGTGGTGCCGGCCGTGGAGTTGGCCGTGCTGGTCGACTTCGACGCGGTGTTGCCGATACCGCTGACGCCGTTGCCGTCCACCTGGGCCGGGACGGCGACCGGGACACCGGCGACGGTGCCGGCGGCGGTGCCGCTCTTGCCACTGGTGCGCAGCGAACCCTTGGACGTGGCGTCCGACTCGGACGCCGAGTCCGAACCCGCGACGCCCGCACCGGCGATGGCGTTGTCCGCCACCTGCGCCGGCGTCGCCCACTGGACGGCGCCGACGGTGCCGGACACGACGCCCGCGTCACCGGAGGTACGGATGTTGCCGCCGGTGGTGCCGCTCTGGCCGGCCACGCTGTGCGCGACCGCGTTGCCGGCCGCCGCGACGGCGTTGCCGGTGACCTGCACCGGGATGGTGCCGTTGGCCGCGATCACGTTGCCCGCCAGGGCCTCGTCGTCGCCGTTGGTGGTGATCGGGTCGGAGTGACCGGCCGTCTGGCTGCAGACGGCGCTCTCGCTGGCGTCACCGCCTGCGGCGATCGCGTTGCCGCAGATCTGGACCGGCACGACGATGTCGGCCACCACGCGGTTGCCGCGGAACAGGCCGGTGCGGCCACCGACGCTCTGCAGGTCCGGCTGGGCCTGGCGGAACAGCGGGTTGGCCTGGCCGGTGATCGCCTGCGTGGGCAGCGCCTGCGTGGGCAGCGAACCCGTGGGCAGTGCCTGCGTCGGCAGTGCCTGCGTCGGCAGCGCCTGCGTCGGCAGCGCCTGCGTCGGCCGTGCCTGCGTCGGCAGTGCCTTGGTGGGCAGCGCCTTCGTGGCGTTGCTCGGCAGGTGACTGGTGACCGCCCTGGTGGGCAGCGCGTCGGTGGACAGGCCTCCCGTGCCGCCGGGCAGCCCGCTGGTGACGTCGCCGGTGCTGACCGTGCGCTGCACGGACGGCGCCTGGTACTGCCCGAACGGCGTGCCGATGGCGTTCTGGCCCGCGTCGATCGGGACCGAGACACCGGCGTCGACCGGACTCGGCGGCTGGTCGGGGTTGACGTTCTCGTCTGCCGACGCGATACCCGTACCGAGCATCAGCAGACCACCGGTGACGAGCGCGGTCTGCAGACCACGCCGTACCCAGGTGTGCATGGATTCTCCTCTCGTGTTCCCTTGCGGGAGGGATTCGGGCGGCCGGACGCACGGACTCGACCGGGCGTCGGGCAGACGGCCACCCGGGTCTGGGGTGGACTGTCGCGGCGGATCGGCACGGAGCGGGCGGCCGTGGGCACGCCGGCTGGCGGGCAGGGTCGGATCACCCGTGCCGTGCAGGCCGCGCTGTCAGGTCAGTCCGGTGACGTACCCGGCTGCTGGCCGGGTACCACGGCGGGGCGTGGCGGGCTCGGCACGCCGGCCAGGTGCAGGCCGGAACCGAAGACGTGCGGGACCGGCACCTGCGCACCACTGGCACCGCCCGCGACACCGCCCGCGCTGTACGCGCCCGAGTCGGACGAGCTGGCCGGTGGCAGCGGCGGCACGTGGCCGCGGTCGGTCGGTGCCGGAACGGGCACGACGCGGTGGGCGCCGGGCTGTTGCACGGGGGCCGTGCCGACGGCGTGCCAGTGCCGCGGCGCTGCGACGGACCGGCTCCGCGCCACGGCGGACGCGGCCGATGCGGCAGGTCGGGCCGGGGGCGCGGCGGGCGTGACGTGCGACGCGACGTGTTCGGTCGCTGTCGCCGGGACGACCGACGCGAGCCCGGTGGTCCGCACCAGCGTGGTGGCCGGTGCGACGGACGGCGTCACCCGGTCACGGACACTGCTGACCGCGACGTGCACCTGCCTGGCGACACCGTCCAGCGACGGCGTGGCCGGCAGGGCCTGGGGTACAGCGGTGGACAACACCGGACGTACGGAGGTGGCCAGGTCCGAAGTGGACACCTGATCCGCTGTGGCGGACAGCACGGACGGCACCTGCGGCACGTCCGGCAGTGACGCGGCGTCGGCCGAGCCGGCCGAGAACAGCCAGCCGACGACGGTCGCCACGCACACTCCGCCCAGGACCAGGAGCACGCGGACCAGCAACCGGCGCACACGGCCGGCCGCCAGCCCAACTCGCTGGTCCACAACGGACAATGCTGGTTCCTCCAGACGGGAATGACGATCTGGAGGGGAAGACTGGCAGGAACGGCCGGCCAGTGAAAGCGGACAGCGACTTATTCGCTACATCGAGTGAACTACTGGGCGTCGTAGAGGTCGCGCAGCATGGCCGCCTCGGCGGCGTGGTGGATCAACTCGTCCAGGATGTGCAGCACGAAGGCGCGCCCGGTCGACTCGGCGAACGGCCCGGCCACCTCGCCCATCGGCTCGGTCAGCGCCGCCTCCGACACCATGGTCAGCAGGGTCCGCCAGGCCGCGTAGGCGTCGGCGAGCCGGGCCAGCGCGTCCTCGGCGGTCCCGGCGGGCTCGGTCACCGCCGTCGGCGCGTCCGGCACGCGCAGCCACCGGCCGTTGCGGTCCTCGCCGAGGACCACGGTCAGGTGGTGCAGCCGCCACGGCAGTGTGGTGAACAACTCGGTCTCGCCGGCCGACCGGTACGTGCCCTGGTGCCCGTCCGCGGTGAACGTGCCATCGCCCGCCGCGCGCACCGTCCAGCACTTGGCCACCGGCTCCCACCGATACTCGTCCTCGGTGAGTCCGGTCAGCCGGTCCCGCAGCCGCTCCCAGGCGAAGTCGGACAGCACGACCAGATCGTCCAGCTCGTCAGTCATGCGGGCACGCTAGCGGGGCCGCACGACATGTCAACGGACCGCGGCGGCCTCGGTCGCGGTGAGCACGTCGTCGCCGTACAGGTCCTGCACCCAGTTGGTCTGGTAGATCGTGTCCAGATAGCGCTCGCCGAGATCGGGGGCGATGGCCGCGCAGGTCAGGCCGGGCCGGTCGTGGTCGGCCAGCCACGCGGTCGCGCCGCTCACCACGGTGCCGGTCGACCCGCCGAACAGGAAGCCGTGCCTGGCCAGCCGGTGGCACGCGCGGACCGTGTCCGCCTCCTCGACGGCGATCACCTCGTCCACATAGGTCTGGTCCAGCAGTGGTGGGCGGACGCTCGTGCCCAGGCCGGGGATCATCCGCCTGCCCGGCGGCCCGCCGAAGGTCACCGAGCCGACGCTGTCCACGGCCACCACGCGCACCCGCCGGTTCCAGTGCCGGAAGTAGCGGGCGCAGCCCATCAGGGTGCCGGTGGTGCCCGCACCGACGAACAGCACGTCGAGTTCCGGGAACGCGGTGGCGATCGCCGGTGCCGTGCGGTGGTAGTGCGCCCGCCAGTTGTCCGGGTTGCGGTACTGGTTGAGCCACACGTACTTGTCGTCGGACGCGCACAGCGCCCGCACGAACGCCAGCCGCGCGCCGAGGAAACCGTCGTGCGTGTCCGGCTGGGTGACCACGTGCACCTGGCCGCCGAGCGCCTCGATGGCCCGCCGGGTGGACAGGTTGCAGCGCGAGTCGGTCACGCACAGGAAGCGGTAACCCTTGCTGGCGGCGAGCACGCTCAGCGCGACGCCCAGGTTGCCAGACGAGGACTCGACCAGGACCGAGCCGGACGTCAACACGTGGGCCCGCTCGGCGGCCTCCACCATCTCGGTGGCCGCCTTCAGTTTGATCGAGCCGGCGAAGTTGAACCCCTCACACTTCAGGTAGAGCGCGTGCCCGACGATCGACCGGAGGTCGACGTACAGGTCGTCCTCGTTGAACGCCTCGGGGGCGGTGATCACGGCCATGATGTCTCCCCCCTCTCATCCGTATCTGCGGATCTCGTGGAAGAAGTCGTCGACGACCCGCAACTCGCCGGAGCGCACCACCTCGTCGTAGACGTACTTGCCGACCGCGAGATCGAGCACCCCGAGGCCGAACGGCGAGAACAGGACCGGCCGGCCGGCCGGCACCGTCACCCGGCCCTCCAGCACGTCGGCCAGGGTGCCCAGCAGGAAGTCCCGGTTGCCGGTGAGCTGCTCGGCCAGGTGCGGTGACGTGTCGGCCTTCAGGCAGTGGTCGACGTCGTCCACCAGGTTGGTCGAGGCGAGCACGATCTCCGGTGCGATGTCGCGCAGCGACACGTGCAGCACCAGCGGATCGTGGTCGAACCAGGACAGCTCGTGTACGTGCGGCCGGGCCGCGACGGTGGCGAACACCACCAGGTCGCTGGAACGGATCAGGTCCTCCGCGTTCTCGTGCACGGTCACCTGGCCGGCGCCCGCCCCGGCCAGGTAGCCGGAGAAGCCCGCCGCGCTGTCCGGTGCGACGTCGTGGACGCCGATCCGGTCGAACGTCCAGCCGGTGCCGGCCAGGAACCGGTGGATGTACCGGGCGATCAGCCCGACGCCGATGAAGCCGATCCGGGTCGGCCGGGTCCGGCCGGCGGACAGCCGGTCGGCGGCCAGCGCGGCCAGCGCCGCGGTCCGGGTGGCGCTGATGATCGACGTCTCCAGGCACGCGAACGGATAGCCGGTGTCGTGGTCGTTGAGGATCAGCACCCCGGACGCCCGCGGAATGCCGGCCGCGACGTTGTCCGGGAAGCTGGAGATCCACTTCATGCCGTCCACCCGGATGTCGCCGCCGATCGACGCGGGCAGCGCGATGATCCTGGCCGTCGGCCGGTCCGGGAACCGCAGGAAGTAGGAGGGCGGGTTCACCGAGTCGCCCGCGCTGTGCCAGCGGTAGGTCCGCTCGACCAGCCGGACGATCTCGGTCTCCCGCCCGTGCAGTGCGCGGTTCACCTGGGCGCCCGCGATCACTGCGAACGGTGGTACGACGGCACTCCCGTCGTGGTCTGTCTCTGTCGTGGTCCAGGTCGCGGTCATCTGGACCCCGCAGCCGGTCTGTCGTCAGCCGGCTGCACGGGATTGCCGAGCCCGACCACGATCTCGCGCGGTCCCGTGTAGGACTCGCGACTGTGTGCGCTGCGGATGTTGTCCACCAGCATGAGATCTCCCTGTTGCCACGGCTCGCGGGCCGTGTTCGCCTCGTACACCTCGTTGAGCAGGGCGACGACGTCCTCCCCGATCGGTTCGCCGTCACCGAAGGCCGTGTTGAACGGCAGCCCGTCCCGGCCGTAGCAGTCCACGAGGTACTCGCGCACCTCGGGATCCATCGTCCATTCGTTGAGGAACGCCACCTGGTTGAACCAGCACCGCTCGCCACTGCCCGGATGCCGCACCACGGCGGCCCGTCGCTGGCGGGTACGCAACCCGTCAGCCTGCCACTCGTACTCGATCCCGTTGGCACGGCAGTACGCCTCGATCTCGGCCCGGTCCTCGGTGCCGAACGCCTCGTCGCAGGAGGCGCCGATGTCCTCGTTGTAGGAACGCGAGAGCAGCCAGCCGGAGCGTTCGAACCGCTCGACCAGGTCGGTGGGCAGCGCGGCCAGCACGGCGGCCGCGTCGGCGATGCCGGTCACGCCGCCCGAGGTCGGCGCGGCCAGGCAGGCGAACAGCAGCAGGCCGGGGTACTCCAGGCGGTAGCTGAGTTCGTGGTGCATGCACATCGGCTGGTTGGGCGGCCAGGCCGCGGAGGAGTAGATGCCCTCGGCGTACCGGTGGCGGGCGGCGAACGCCTCACGGTCGGCCATCAGCCCGTCGGTCAGGCGGACGAAGACGGCTCCGGTCTGCTCGGCGTCACTGAGCCCGAGGCCACGGACCAGGACCGCACCGTGCTCGGTGACGGCGGCGTACAGCGCGTCGCGATGCTCGGCGGCCCAGGCCGTCGGGTCGGCGGCGCCGTCCGCGGACAGGATCGGTGGCCTGCCCGGTCGCAGGTCCAGGTTCAGCATGGTGCCCGTCGGTGTGGACGACATTGTCGACTCCTTTCGGTCTTCGGTCAGGACGGGGCCAGCAGGCCGGCGGAACGCAGTACCACCTGGGCCGTCTCGGTCGGTCGGGTGCGGAGGAAGTAGTGGCCGCCGTCGGGCAGCGTGTGCAGGTCGACCCGCTCGGCCAGCGCCTGCCAGGCGCGGTGGCGGTCGGTGAAGCCCGCGGTGATCGGGTCGTCGGCCGCGACGACGACGGTGAGCGGCGCGGTGACCTGGGCGGCCTCCGGGTCGGCCAGTGCCGCCGCGAGGTAGCGGTGCGCGCAGACGCCGTCGTGCCGGTAGGCACCGCCGACGTGATCGGCCCGCTGGTCGTCCAGCTCGGCCAGCGCCGGATAGCCGCGGTCACCGGCCAGTCCGGCGGCGATCTCGGTGGTGGTCTGCGCGGCCAGTTCGTCGGCCGAGGTGAGCCGGCCCGCCGCGGTGCCGGGCAGCTGGGCCGCCAGGAACACCCGCTGGGCCGGGGTGCCGCGCCGGTCCAGTTCGGCTGCGGTGGCCAGCGCGAACGCGGCGCCGGACGAGTGTCCCCACAGCAGCACCGGGCCGATCCCCAGGTCGGCGATCTCCCGCACGACCCGGTCGACCACCTGCTCCAGCGGCACGAACGGCTCGCGGCGCTCGGCCAGGTCGTGACCGGGCAGTTCTACCGCGTACACCGCGATCCCGCTGTCCTGCATGGCCTTCGCCATCGGCTGGAAGTTCACCGCGTTCCCGCCCGCGTACGGGAAGCACACCAGGGCACATACACTGTCTCCTTCGGACAGTCGGTGCAGCAGCCCGGCCGGCCGCGCGGACCGCCCGTCCATCACCGCGGCCAGGTCGGCCAGCACCGGGTGGCTGGTGACGTCCTTCAACGACACGGCCCTGCGCATGGTGATCGCCAGCCGCACCGCGGACAGTGACGTGCCGCCCCGGTCGAAGAAGTTGTCCCGCCTGCCGATCCGGTCGACGCCCAGCACCGTCGCCCAGGCGTCGGCCAGGCGCCGCTCGGTCGGCGTGCACGGCGCGTCGCCGTCCTCCGCCGTGTCGGCGACCTGCGCGGCGAGCGCCTTGCGGGCGATCTTGCCGTTCGGGGTCAACGGCAGGCTCGGGTACCAGTGGAACGCGGAGGGCACCATGTAGGCCGGCAGTGCCGCGCCCAGCCGGTCGCGCAGCAGGCCGGCGTCCAGTGGCGCGTCGGCGGCGTAGCAGGCCACCAGGCGCTTGCCGCCGACCACCAGCACGGCGCCGTCGCGCACGCCGGGCACGCGCAGCAGCGTGTTCTCGATCTCGCCGATCTCGATCCGGAAACCGGAGATCTTGACCTGGTTGTCCCGCCTGCCGAGGAACTCCAGCGTGCCGTCGGGCAGCCAGCGGCCGAAGTCGCCGCCCTGGTACAGCCGCTCACCGGGCCGGTGCGGGTCGGCCAGGAACGCCTGCTTGGTGCGTTCGGGGTCGTTCACGTAGCCCCGGCCGACGCACACACCGGAGAACACGATCTGGCCGGGGGCGCCCAGCGGCACCGGCATCAGGTGCTCGTCCACCACGTACACCCGGACGTTGGCCACCGGCCGGCCGAGCGAGATCCGGTCCGGCGCGGACCGCATCACCTGGTGGTTGGTGTCGTCCGAGGTCTCGGTCAGGCCGTAGGCGTTGACCAGCCCGATGCCCGGCTGCGCGGTGAACCAGCGCCGGGCCAGTTCCGGCTTGCACGCCTCACCGGTGACCGACACGTACCGCAGGTGCGGCAGCTCCCGGGGGCTCTGCTCCACATAGGACAGCACGGCTTCCAGGTACGAGGGCACCACCTGGAGGACCGACACGTGCCCGGCCACGAGCGTGCCGACGAACCGCTCCACGTCCAGCACCACGTCCTGCGGCACGATCAGCGTCCGGCCGCCGACCAGCAGCGGGGCCACGAGCTGCCACAGCGAGATGTCGAAGCACTGCGGCGCGGTCTGGGCCACCACCGTGCCCTCGCCGATCTCCAGGTCGTCGATCTTGGCGTGCAGGTGGTTGAGCAGGCCGGCGTGCTCGCACATCGCGCCCTTCGGCTCACCGGTCGAGCCCGAGGTGAAGTAGATGTAGGCGAGCTGGTCCGGCATGACATCGACGTCCAGGTCGCCCGAGGCGAGGCCCTCGTACTCCGCGACGCCGACCAGCAGCGTGGTGACGCCGTCCAGCCGTCGTACGGCGTCGTCCAGCGTCGCGGTGCTCTCGGGTTCGGTCACCACGAAGCGGCAGCCGGCGCGGGACAGCGTGGTGGCGATCCGGTCGGCCGGAAAGTGCGGCTCGATCGGCAGGTAGACCCCGCCCGCCTTGAACACGGCGAGAACGGCGGCCAGCCAGTCCAGGTTCCGCTCGGTGACGACGGCGACCACGTCCTCCGGACCCAGCCCGCGGGTGAGCAGCGCCCTGGCCAGCCGGTTCGCCCTGGCGTTCAGCTCGCCGTACGTCCACTCGCGACCGCGGTGCACGGCGGCCACCCGGCCGGGATGGGCGTACGCCCGCCGCTCGAACAGCTCGTGGCAGCGCAGGTCGGGCAGCTCGCGGTGCCGGCCGGCCAGCCCGTCGAGCTGGAAACCCAGTTCCTGCTCGGACAGCAGGCTCTGCCTGCCGTGCTCGGCGTCCGGGTCGGTGGTGGCCAGTCGCAGCGCGGCGAGGTGGTAGCCGGCGATCCGGGCGGCGGCACCCTGGTTCAACGTGTCGGTCCGGTAGCTCAGCTGGACGGCCTCCGTGGTGATGGCCACGCGCAGCGCACCGGTCGGCTCGCCCCAGCCGAACTCGGCCTCGTACGGCCGGTCCAGCCCCAGCTCCGCGGCCAGCTCGTCGACCGGGAAGTGTTGGTGCGCCAGCAGTTCCGCCTCGACCCCGGCGGCATGCGTGACCAGCTCGCGCCACGTCGGCGCCTCGGTCGCCACCCGGCAGGGCAGCACGTGGCACCCGGTCGCATAGCCGGTCACCACCTCGGCGTCGCCGCACAGCGCGGCCAGCACCTTCGCGTGCGCGGCCAGCAGCACGGCCGACACCGGCACGGCCAACTCGGCCGCGAACAGCTCCACCAGCTCCGCCAGGTCGGGCGGCATCGGCGCCTCGTGCCCGGCGAGACCGGGCACCGGGTCCGGCGCCCATCGCGGGATCGACGTGCCGCCACCCTCGGCGAGCACATCGCGCCAGAACCGTCTGTCCGCCCCTTCGGGCGTTCTCCTCGGCGCTGCCATCCGCGCTCCCCTCACCGGCTCCGCATCTCCCGCGCCGGATTGCCGCCCCACCAGGCGTTGTCCGGCATGTCCTCGCCCTTCATCAGGAACGAGTCGGCGGCCAGCACCGCACCGGAGCCCATCGTCACGCCGTAGTGCACCCAGGCCCCGACCCCGACGGTGCAGCGGTCGCCCATCGTGATGCGGTCCGACTTGAACGCGCCGTCCTCCTGCGAGTGGCACTGCACGATCGCGCCGGCGTTGAGCGTGACGTCGTCCCCGATCGTCACCAGCGTCTTCTCCGGCATCGACGCGCCGTCGTCGAACAGCCGCTTGCCGAGCCGGACGCCGAGCATCCGCCACGCGATGGTCTTGAACGGCGTGCCGTTGAGCAGTTGGAGGTGCGCCGTCGCCGCGGCCGCCTTCCAGAATCGTTCGTGTCGCCAGAACTTCCGGTCGTAGATCGACACGGACAGCGGTCGCAGCGGCAGGAACCAGGTCACCAGCCGCTCGAAGAGCACGAAGTAGCCGATGCTGAACGCCACGATCGCCACCGACGCCGCCGCGAGCACCAGGGACGACCACTGGTCGTAGAAGACCTCGGTGATCCAGCCGACCAGCAGGATGCCGAAGAAGAACAGCCACCGCGCCAGCAGGTACATCACGACGGTCACCAGGTTGTGCCGGTTCTTCGCGCGCAGCCCCCGGCGCCGTTCCGCCCTGGTGTGCAGGTCGGCGAGCTCGGTGTCCCGCTCCACCGTCCTGGGGATCTCGAAGCTCGGCGACCCGAGCAGGCCGATGCCCTCCCGCATCTCGCCGTCGATGGGCACCAGGACCTTGGTGGCCAGCAGGCAGTTCTCGCCGACCCTGGCCTCGGCCGGGTAGGCGATGTGGTTGCCGAGGAAGCTGTGCGCGCCGACCGTCGCCCTGGACAGCCGGAACGACGTGGCCGAGAAGTCGGCGTTGATGATCGACAGCCCGTCGGCCACCATCGTGCCCGCGCCGACCCTGCTCAGGTACGGGCTCTCGTGCTTGACCTGGGTGCCGAAGTTCGACCCGGTCTGCTCCGCGGTCGACAGGTCGTAGCCCGCCCAGCGCAGGTAGTGCACGATCGCCGAACTGTCACCGAACACCGTGTTGAAGTAGCGGACGTTGGTCATCAGCCGGATCGCGCGGTGCACCGAGTAGTGAAATCCGTACAGGCGGTACGCCTTGTCCGGACGCAGCAGCACCCGGCACAGCCGGGGCACGACGTACAGGGCCAGCAGGCCGAGCAGCGAGACACCGAAGAACAGCACCGCCGACACGATGAGCGCGTCCCGGTAGAACCACCACTCGGTGATCGCCTGCCGCTGTTCCGGCAGCGGCATGACCACCTTGGGTGCCTGGTCCAGCAGGATGTCCAGGCCGCCGATGGCCAACGGCAGGTAGACCAGCAGCACGACCAGCAGTTGCTGCAGCGTGTACATCGACCGGCGGAGATCGCCGAGCCACCTCGCGTCGACCGTGCGGTAGTCGGTGGTGGTCTGCTGCGCCGGTGAACCGTGCCAGTGTTCGCCCTCGGGCACCCGCTGGCCGGGGTGCAGGGACGAGGTGTGGCCGAGCTGGGTGTGATCGCCCATCGCACTGTCGATGTCGATCACCGTGTTCTCGCCGACGAACACGTCACTGCCGATGTCCACCCGGCCGAACTGGATCTCGCCCGCATGCGCGCGGTAGCCGTTGACGAACGAGTCCTTCCGGATCACCGAGTCCTCGCCGATCGAGATGAGGTCGGTGCAGGTCGGGGCATGCTTGGAGAAGATCACCGTGCCCCGGCCGACGCGGGCGCCCAGGGCGCGCAGATACCAGGAGTACAGCGGGGTTCCGGAGAACAGCGCCACGATCAGGTTGCGCTGCACCAGGGTCTTCACCACCCAGAAGCGGAAGTACCGCGGGCCCCACACGGTGATCGTCCCCGGTCGCCAGCGCCCGATCAGCACCCATTTGACCACCAGCGGCAGCACGCACAGTGTCGCGAAGAACGCGCCGCCGAACACGATCGTGCGGATGTAGTAGTCCAGCAGCCCGGTGCCGGCGGCGATCCAGTCGTAGGCCCACGACACCACGACCGCGACGAGAAAGGTGTAGCCGAGGAAGAACAGCAGTTGCAGGGCGCCGCAACACCAGTAGGCCACGTTGCCGGGCCGCTTCCCGGGTTCCGGCGCCGGCGTCTCGACCGGAGCCGGCTCGTCCTCGCCGGCCAGGGCCACGGTCAGGCTGCTGATCGTCGGGTGCCGGTAGATGTCCTTGATCGACACGGAAGGCAGGTCGTCCCGCTTCCTTACGCGCGCGCAGAAGTGGGCCATCACCAGGGAATTGGCACACAGGTCGTCGAAGAAGTGGCTGTCCACCTCGACCTGGTCGACGCCGACGACGTCGGCGAGCACCTCGGCGAACGCTGATTCTGTTGGGCCGTGACCATTCCGGGCCGTTGTGCCGGCCTCGGCGGATTTACCCACTGCGCGATCCCCCCGGATCATTTGGGTTGAGCTATACCGACCATTTCGCAGGAGCAGAGCGAATTGTCCGCGTCAGCGGACGCACATCGTGGAGCGACACCACTCTGGGCGCCACCACCTGCTAGGAAGCTCGCTGCTGAACCCCCCGGAGCAGGAAGAAGTCGTTATGACCCGGCACGAATCAATCACGGCACATCCATGTCCCGCGCCCCGCCGCAAAGATCGACATCTAAACCGGGTTTTAACGAGTGTAGCTCAGAGTCGCCGAGGGCGCCGGATCAAATGGGCGCGGCTCACCCATGCGAGATATGGCGGGAACCGGATTGTTTGGAGCTTGATGTCCGATTTGGGAACGTGGTTTCCCGGCTACAGAATAAACGGTGTTCACCAATCGAGACAGTCAGACGATGCCGTGGTCGAACAGGCTGTTCGCACAGTCGAGCACCGTTTCCGCCGCCGGGCGCGGCCGCCAGCCGAGCACCCGCCCGGCCTTCGCCGTGCTGTGCCGGTTGCGGCGGCCGAGCCCGGGCAGGATGTCACGCAGTGACGGATCACCGAACCGGGCGGCGAGCCGGACCGCGACATCGGGGAGCTGCCGGGTGGGCACCCGACGCCCGCGCGTGCCGAGCCCGTCGCGCAGGGTGTGTGCCATGTCGCGCATCCACAGGAACTCACCGGTAGCCAGGAACCGCTCGCCCGCCGCCTGCGGCGACGTCATGGCCCGGAGGTGGACGTCGACCAGATCGCGCACGTCCACGATCTCCAGGCCGATCCTCGGCACACCGCGCATCCGGCCGGAGATCATGCGCCCGACGATGCCGACCGACCCGATCGTGGCCGTGGTCAGGATCGGTCCGAAGACCGCGCCGGGCAGCACCGTGGTCAGCTCGGTCGGGCCGTGCCGCTGCGTCACGTAGTCCCACGCGGCACGCTCGGCGAGGGTCTTGGAGCGGCGGTACGGGATCAGCGTCGGGTCGTCCGGGGTCGGTCCAGAGGGTCTCGTCGGTGACGCCCTCGGTCGCGTAGGACGCGGGGCTCGCCGCGTTGGCGGCCGACGTCATGACCACCCGCCCGACCCCGGCCTCAGTGGCGGCACGCAGTACCCGCAGTGCACCGTCGCGCGCGGGCCGGATCAGCGCGTCCGGGTCGGTCGGGCCGGTGGTGCCCAGCGGTGAGGCGACGTGCAGCACGTGGTCGACGCCGAGCACCGCCTCAGTCCAGCCGCCGTCCGCGGTGAGGTCGGCCACCGCGAAGCTCAGCCGGCCCGCCGGGTCGACCGCCGTCGAGACGGCGTCCGTCACGGCCGCCTCCTTGCCCGGCGCGCGCACCGTCGTCCGCACGTCGTAGCCGCGCCGGAGCAGCTCGACGACACACCACCCGGCGATGTAGCCGCTGCCACCGGTGACCAGGACCAGTTCACCCATCGTCGCTCTCCGCCCGGTGTGCGAGAATGAAGCGGAGACCACTCCGCTTCTGGTCAGGTTACCGGAGAGGTCTCCGTTTCACCACCCGGCGGAGGGAGCCCATGGACGTGTCGCCCTCGGGCAGGACAGATGCCCGCACCAACCACGAGCGGCTGCTGGTCGCCGCCCGGGAGGCGTTCACCGTCTCCGGTGGCGCGTCACTGACGGCGATCGCCAAGCGGGCCGGGGTCGGCATCGGCACCCTGTACCGGCACTTCCCCACACGGGAGTCGCTGATCGTCGCGCTGTACCGGCACGACATCCAGGAACTCATCGACCTCGCGCCCGCGCTCCTGGCCGACCGGCCGCCGCTGGCCGCCTTACGCGGCTGGTTCGACGAGGTCGCCCGGTACGGCCAGCTCAAGTACGGCGTCGCCGAGGTCATCCACGCGGCGGCGGGTGGCGGCCTGGACGACGAGTACTACGCCCCCCTCGTGCACGCGATCGCCCAACTCATGGCCGCGGGCGTCGCCGAGGGGTCGCTCAAGCCGGACGTCGACCCGGAGGACGTGCTGCTCCAGCTCGGCGTGCTGTGGCGGATCAACCCGGACAACGGCGGCCAGGCCAGAGCCGCCCGCATCCTCGACCTCATCGTCGACGGCCTGCTCCGGCGATGATCAAGTGGACAGTCGGTTTCGGACCGATCAGGAATCGAGAAGCGAGGTCCGTGACCCGGCCATAGTGTGGCTGTCACCAGAGATCACCACGACTTTCCGGGAGTGACCATGACCGACTCGACGACCGAGGGCATCAAGACCGTCCTGCATCCGGTGACCGACCTGGACAAGGCCAAGGCCGTGTACTCGGCGCTGCTCGGCTTCCCGCCGCAGCACGACGCGCCCTACTACGTCGGCTACGACGCCGCAGGCCAGCACATCGGCCTGGTGCCCGGCGGACACCAGACCATGACGTCGCCGGTGGCCTACTGGCACGTGTCCGACATCGCGGCGAAGATCGCCGAGCTGACCGCGGCCGGTGCCGCCGTGCGGGATGAGCCGCACAACGTCGGCGGCAGCCGCCTGGTGGCCACCGTGACCGACCCCGACGGCAACGTCCTCGGGCTGCTGCAGGACTGATGAACCCCGACCCCCGACCCCGCGCCCAACGCCGTCGCGACACCGAGTACCGGCTCACCCACGACGTCGACATCTGGGTGGCGACGGCATCGGCAGACGGAGCGCCCTACCTGGTACCGCTGTCCTTCGACTGGGAGGACGAGACTCTGCTGATGGCCACACCGACGGCGAGCGTGACCGGCCGCAACCTGGCCGCGGGCCGGACCACGCGGCTGGGCCTGGGCGACGTCCGGGACGTGACCATGATCGACGGTGACGTCGAGGTCATCGAACTGGCCGCCGTGCCGACCGACCGGGCCGACCGGTTCGTCGAACGCACCGACTTCGACCCGCGTGTGCTGGCCACGCCGTACCGCTGGTTCCGCGTCACGCCGCGCCGCATCCAGGCGTGGCGCGAGGTGAACGAGCTGCCCGACCGCGAACTGATGCGCGATGGCCGCTGGCTGGTCTGAGACCGGCCCCGCACGCACCCGGAAGGAACCCCGATGAGCCCGTCCCGCAACCACGTCGCCGACAGCCATGACCTGATCCGCGTGCACGGCGCCCGCGAGAACAACCTCAAGGACGTCAGCGTCGAACTGCCCAAGCGCAGGCTCACGGTGTTCACCGGCGTCTCCGGGTCGGGCAAGAGTTCCCTGGTGTTCGGCACGGTCGCCGCCGAGTCGCAGCGGCTGATCAACGAGACCTACAGCGCGTTCGTGCAGGGTTTCATGCCGACGCTGGCGCGGCCCGACGTCGACGTGCTCGACGGGCTCACCACCGCGATCATCGTGGACCAGCAGCGGATGGGCGGTGACACCCGCTCCACGGTCGGCACCGCCACCGACGCGAACGCCATGCTGCGCATCCTGTTCAGCCGCCTCGGCAAGCCGCACATCGGTTCGCCCCAGGCGTTCTCGTTCAACGTCGCGTCCATCAGCGGTGCGGGCGCCGTCACCGTGGAGCGCAGCGGCCGGTCGGTGAAGGAGCGGCGCAGCTTTAGCATCACCGGCGGTATGTGCCCGCGCTGCGAGGGCAGGGGCGCGATCAACGACATCGACCTGACCCAGCTCTACGACGACAGCAAGTCGCTCGGCGGGGGCGCGCTCACCATTCCCGGCTACAGCATGGACGGCTGGTACGGCCGCATCTTCGCCGGCTCGGGCTTCTTCGACATGGACAAGCCGATCCGCAGGTTCACCAAGCGCGAACTCAACGACCTGCTGTACAAGGAACCCACCAAGATCAAGGTAGAAGGGATCAACCTGACCTACGAGGGCCTGATCCCGAAGCTGCAGAAGTCGATGCTGTCCAAGAACGTCGACTCGCTGCAACCGCACGTGCGCGCGTTCGTCGAGCGGGCGGTCACCTTCAGCACCTGTCCGGAGTGCGACGGCACCCGGCTGTCCGAGACGGCCCGGTCGTCGAAGATCAAGGGCGTCAACATCGCCGACGCCTGCGCGATGCAGATCAGCGACCTGGCCGAGTGGGTCCGCGGCATCCAGGACAAGTCGGTGGCGCCGCTGGTCGCCGCGCTGCGCCAGGCCCTCGACTCGTTCGTCGAGATCGGGCTGGGCTACCTCGCGCTCGACCGGCCGTCCGGCACGCTGTCCGGCGGGGAAGCCCAGCGCGTCAAGATGATCCGGCACGTCGGCTCGTCACCGCTGACCGACGTCACCTACGTCTTCGACGAACCCACCGCGGGCCTGCACCCGCACGACGTCCAGCGGATGAACGACCTACTGCTTCGGTTGCGGGACAAGGGCAACACCGTACTCGTCGTGGAGCACGAGCCGGAGACCATCGAGATCGCCGACCACGTCGTCGACCTCGGCCCCGGCGCGGGCGCGGCCGGCGGCACGGTCTGTTACGAGGGCACCGTCAAGGGCCTACGGGCCAGCAAGACCGTCACCGGCCGGCACCTGGACGACCGCACCGGTCTCAAACCGTCGGTCCGCACACCGACCGGTGCACTGGAGATCCGCGGCGCCACCACCCACAACCTGCGCGACGTCGACGTCGACATCCCGCTCGGCGTGCTCGTCGTCGTCACCGGTGTCGCCGGCTCCGGCAAGAGCTCGCTGGTGCACGGGTCGATCCCGGTCGATGCGGGCGTGGTGTCGATCGACCAGACCCCGATCCGCGGTTCGCGGCGCAGCAACCCGGCGACGTACACCGGCCTGCTGGAGCCGATCCGCAGGGCGTTCGCCAAGGCCAACGGCGTGAAACCGGCCCTGTTCAGCGCCAACTCCGAAGGCGCCTGCCCGAACTGCAACGGCGCCGGCGTGATCTACACCGACCTGGGCATGATGGCCGGCGTCGCCACCACCTGTGAGGTGTGTGAAGGCAAGCGGTTCGACGCGTCGGTGCTGGAGTACACGTTCGGCGGCCGCGACATCAGCGACGTGCTGGCCCTCCCGGTGACCGAGGCGGCGGAGTTCTTCGGCACCGGCGACGCCCACGTCCCGGCCGCCCACGCGATCCTGGTCCGGCTGGCCGACGTCGGCCTGGGCTACCTCAGCCTCGGCCAGCCGCTGACCACACTGTCCGGCGGTGAGCGGCAGCGGCTCAAGCTGGCCACCCACCTGTCCGACAAGGGCGGCGCGTACGTCCTGGACGAGCCGACCACCGGCCTGCACCTGGCCGACGTGGAACAGCTGCTGGGCCTGCTCGACCGGATCGTCGACGCCGGCAAGTCGGTCATCGTCGTCGAACACCACCAGGCCGTCATGGCCCACGCCGACTGGATCATCGACCTGGGCCCCGGCGCCGGCCACGACGGCGGCCGCATCGTCTTCGAGGGCACCCCGGCCGACCTGGTAGCCAAGCGGTCCACCCTCACCGGCGAACACCTCGCGGCCTACGTCGACGCATGACGGTCGCACCTATCGGGGATCGACGTCCGTCAGTTCGCTCGCGCGAGACCGTGGCGTCACGACGCCGTGGTCGTGGCAAACTGTGCTGGCGAGCTGATCCGGCGGTCGGACAACGGCGAGCGGATCAGGTTCCTGTTCACCTATGAGTGCCAGATCCACCGTATGACGGTCCAGAGGCCGATCAGCGCCAGTAGTGCCATCCAGACAACAAGGGCGCCAATCGCGATCACGGACAAGCGGTCAGCGATCGAGGCTCTGTGCCGCTTCACGGGCCCAGGCCCCGGATCGGGAAACGGCTGGCGGAACCACTCGGCTGCGTGCGCTCGTGAGCAGAAGGAGGCGTCCACGTACCGGGCGTTGTCGGGACTGCCCGCAAGCACCTCTACGAAGATCCACTCGCCGTCATCGTCGGGAAGGACTTCCCCGCAGAAGCCACACGTGTCTCTGTCCGCCTTGGCCACGCTCACCAGGAGAGGATCGCGCATTGACATGGGTGGGCCGAGGGGTTTGCGGGGAAAGGCGAGCAACGATCCCCGACTTCCAACCCGATCGGCGCGCTGACCTGCGACTTTGTGGGCCGCCCGGGGCTCGAACCCGGAACCTACTGATTAAAAGTCAGCAGCTCTACCGATTGAGCTAACGGCCCCGGTCGTCATGCTAGCTGATCGGCCTTGACCGGCATGTCTGTCGGTCAAGGCCGGATCCACAGCGGACAACGGTGGCCGGGCAGCGAACGGTTCATGACGTGGGCGGCCGCGGCCATAAGGCTCTCCGTGTCGTCACGTGTCGCTGTCCTCGGGTCGCGGTTCGGGACTGACCACGTCGAACCTGGCTCGGACTTCCTGGGCCGCTGTTGCGTCGCCCGCCGCCTCGATCACCTTGGCCACTCGTTCGGCGAACATCACCCGACCGAAGTCATCGAGGTTGAGGACGCCCATCATGGCGGTCGCCAGGTCGACGACGCGGGCGTGCGGGGTGGTTGCGCCGTTGAACTGGAAGTTGACCGGCTGACCGGCGCCGTCGGAGCCCAGAGGCGCGAAGCCGGGGACGCGGTCGGGCAGCGCGGACGGCGGGACCAGGTGGCGGAACAGTTCTTCGACGTCCTCGTTGCGGGCGGCGGCGGTGAGCCGCGCGAACGTGCCGATCAGTTCGACCGCGCCGGCGACGTCCTGTTCGTTCCTGGACAGCCACCAGACGAGCGCGCTGCCGGTGCTGGTGAGGACGTCGTCGGCCAGATAGGCCCGCCGGCTGCGTTCGTGTTCCCGCTCGTACTCCCACACCTCACGGTCCTTGCGGATCGCGGCCATCCGGCGCAGGCGGGCCAGGTCCGCCTCCGGCAAGGTCACCAGTACCTGGTCTGCCCACGCCTCCACCGAACCGGACTGGTTCGGCTGGGCGACGCCGAGCACACCAGTGAGCCTGTGCTGCAGACCGGCATACATCGCCGGTTGCTCGGTCGCGGCCGCCTCCTGCGCTCGGTTGATGATGGAGTCGACGGCGTGCGCGCCAGGGTTGACGTGCGAGCCCTCGAATCGTGCCACCGAACGCCAGTGGACCGTGGCCGTGATCATGAAGTGGTAGTCGGGCAGCACGCTGCGTAGCGCGATGTCCTTGATCACGGTCTGATACTCGGGCGGTGGCGGCAGCATGGCGACCGGCATCGACTGCGACCGGGCAGCCGCCTGAGCCGCCAGTCGATGCCGGCGATCACGGCGCCGCAGCGCATCGGCGGTGACCGCGGTCGCCGTACCCACGACGACCAGCACCACCACCAGCCATACCGGCCAATGCAGGCTCACCCCCAGCACGAGCAGGATCGCCACCGACCCGAGCGCCACTCCGACGATCGCTCTGGTGTCCGATGTCATCGGGTTGCCTCCTCGTTGTGGTGCGGCAGGTCGAGGCCCTGCGCACGATCGATCTTGTCGGCGAGCCGGTGGGCGACCGGGTCGCGTGTCGCCTGGTCGGCCCGGGCCCACTCACGGCCGGTCACGTAGAGGCGGCCGCATGCCGTGCCCTGTCCCGCGCATGCCGCGACAAGCACGTCCAGCAGCCGGTCGCGGAACCGCTCGTCCACGCCGGCGGCCAGCCACTCACCGGCCAGGCCCGCCCAGAAGTCCGGCTGTCGCTCGGCCAACAGCGCGTGCCAACCCGTCACGAGTTGGTCGCGGACGACGGTCTCGACGATCAGCGGCCGAGGTGGTCCCATGAGTGCGGCCGGGTCGGCGACCGTGGTGAACAGGTCGAAGTCGGCGTGCCACCGCGGCCCGGCCAAGCTCGTCGCCAATCGGTGCAGCAGGTACCGGAACAGCCTGCGATCGCGCTGCACCAGGTCGTGCAGCGCCGACTCGGCGGCCTCGCGCACCTGGCCGGACTGCCGCCGCACGAGATGGTGCAGGCGGACCACTGCCTCCTGCGGATGCGTGGACGCGATGACGTCCGCGCACATCTGGATCGCCAGGTAGGCCAGGTCGGCGCGCAGGCCGAACTCACGCGACCAGTCGTAGACCTGGCGCCGGAATCGCCTACCGTGCCGTTCGTCGCCCAACCCGCGTTCCATGGCCAGTGCGGCTGCCGGCAGCGACCTGGATCGCACGGCGCCCGCCCGGGTCCACTCGTCGACCAGGACGAGCAGGTCGTCGGGCCGGTTCGTGCGCAGCGCCTGCTCGACGAAGTGAGAGACGAACGTCGCCTGGTTCTGTGCGGTGACCACGTCCGCTGTGGCGACCCGACCGGTCCAGTCGCGGAACTGCCCGCGCAGGCCGGGAAAGTGGGTCCAGAAGTGGTCCCGCACGGCTCGGTCGTAGTCGAGCTTCGCGAAACGCACGCGACCGGACCGGTCGGTCGTCACGCCGAGATCCGCGAGCTGCTGGCCCAGATCCTCCCGTTCCAGCTCGGGCCGTTCGTCGTCCGGTTGGCGCACCGCGGCGAGCAGTTCGCCGGCGGCGTGGTCGACCTCGTCGGCCGGCGAGCCGATCAGCATCGCGGTGGCCAGCAGCAGCGCCCGCTGCCGGCCGCCCTGCCGTTCCCTGACCTCCGCGGCTACCTCGCCGCTTCGCTTGGTCAGCGCGTCCAGTGCGGTGGCCAACCAGTCCTGGCAGGTCGTCGACGGGTCGGATCGCTGTCTGGCCAGTCCGATGAGGCGGGCCAGTTCGGCCAGTTCGCGGATCGGGTCCTCGCGCAGGTGCCGGACCAACGTGGCAGCCGCATGCAACTGTTCCGGACGGTACGGCACGCTATCCGCGTCCAGGTGCCGGCGCAGGACATCCAGGCCGGGCGGCCGCGTGACGGTCACCAGGAGCGAGCGCAGCCCCACGTCCAGCAGGTACTCGCGGTCGGCCGCGAGCAGGACCGCCAGATGCGCTCCCTTGTCCTGCACTGTGGACAGATACGCGGGCAGCTCCCGCAACACCGTGGGCAGGTGCCGCTCGGCGGTCGTGCTCAGGTCGAGCAGCAGCCGGTTTCCCGAGGCGACGGCGTCGCGGTCCAGCACCGGTTCGTCCGGTGCGGTGGGCGTGTCCGGGAGCTCCTGTACCGGACCGTCACCGCCGAGCCGGTACAACAGCACCTGCCCCGCCGCTCGTCTGCCGGCACCGGCTACACCGGTCAGCAGCACGCACCGGTGATCACGCAGGTTGGTCAACGCGTCGCCGTAACCCTCGGGTTCGACGTATCGCACGTGCAGCCGGATGAGCTGCTCCCTGGCCACCGCCGTGGGATCCCGCCCCCGGCGCTCCAACCGCTCGGTCGAGGTGACGTAGTAGGTCGGTCCGTTGAACTGGTGGCCCGACACGTTGGTGACCGCCCCGGAGTCACCGCCGACGATCGTGACGTTGCCGTGTACGTCGCTGATGTCGTTGCGCGGCATCGAGTCCGGCCGAGCCGATGGGTGTTCGACCAGGCCGGGCACCAGTTCGGCGAGCTCTGCTGCCAAGCGGTCCAGGTCGGACCGGGTGTTGCGCGTGCTGAACGGCCGGTGTTGCATGTCGGCCAGCCAGGCCAGTTCGAGCGGCAGGTCGGCCTTGTCCAGCGGGCGCACATGCACCCCCACGAGCACCGGTATGACGCGGACACCGAACGCCCGGGCCTCCAGCAGTTCCCTGCGGATCCAGTCCTGCTCGCGCTCCAGTAACCGGTCGCCGTTCGCGTTGGTGAGCCAGCGATCGCCGATGACGGCGAGCATCACCTTGCAGTCGTGCACCGCCGCGAACAGTTCGCGCGCGAAGTCGTCCCCTGCCCTGATCGACTTGCTGTCCCGGAAGACCTTCGTCGAACCGAATCGGTCGGACAGGTCGTGTTCGATCAGTGCGGCAGTCGCATCTTCGTCGCCGTGTCGGAAGTTGATGAATACATCGGGCACCCGGTAATGCTGCCGGCCGGCGGCGGGAAAAGTACCAGGTGGTCAGCAAGTGACCGAAAGATGTCCAGTGGCCGGGTGTGTCCAGCCCGGTATCGGGGACATCGCCGGGTTACCGGTGGGTCGGGCTGCGGTCGGGGGCTGGGCGGGTGAGACTACTCGCGGCGTGTCGGCGTCGGGGGTTGGTCGGGTGGGTGGTGCCTGTGGACGTGCGGGTGGAGCGGGTGATTCCCGTGTCGCCGGAGGCGGTGGCCGACTATGCGATGGACTGGCGGCATGATCCGGAGTGGACGCAGGGGATTCGGCGGGCCGAACTGAGTGCCGAGGCCGACGGGGGTGGGTTCGGGACCGGGGCCGAGGTGACGCGGACCGCGTACTTTCTGGGGCGGCGCATCGACTACGTGTTGCGCGTGCTCGAACACGAGCCGCCACAGCTGCTCTCGATGCGGTCGGTGGCGGGGCCGTTTCCGATGCACGTCACGTACCGGTTCGACAGCCACCCGGACGGCACGCTGGCCAGCATCGAGGTGCGTGGCGACGCGGGCCGCTACTACCGGATCGGCGCGTCGGTGATCCGGCTGTTCGTGCGGTCCAGCCTGCGCAGGGACCTGCGGGACCTGGCGCGCGCCCTCTCCTGAACCAGCGCCACCACGTACGCCAGCGTCGCCACGGCGAGGATCGCGAAGCTCGGCGGGAGCACGGGCACCAGATAACTCACGCCCAGCCCGACCCAGATGTCCGCCAGCGCCACCACCACCGACAGGGCGAGCGCGCGGTACGGCCGGGACGTCAGGCGCTGGGCGGTGCCGGCGGGTGCGGCGAGCAGGCCGAGCAGCAGCAGGGCGCCGACGGCCTGGGTGGCCTCGGCGGCGCACGCGCCCACGGCGACCAGGAACACCACGCCGAGCAGGCGCACCGGGACGCCTCGGGCGGCGGCGACGGCCGGGTCCAGTGTGGCGAACAGCAGTGGGCGGGCCAGCAGGATCAGCGTGAGGCTGATGCCCACGCCGACCGCGGCGGCGATCAGCGCCTGGCGCGCGCTGATGCCGAAGATCGAGCCGAACAGCACGGTGACGCCGGCGGAACCGTTGCCGGTGCTGCGATTCGTCGTGTAGAGCGTCAAGAAGAAGGCCCCGAGGCCGAGCATCCAGGCGAACAGGTTGCCGATCACCACGTCGTCGGCGACACCCCGCCTGCCCAGTACGGCCATCAGCACCGCCACCAGCACCGTGGTCACGTACAGCCCGACCCGCAGGTCGACGCCGATGGCCAGGGCCGCCATCGACCCGGTGAACGCCACGTGGGACAGGGCGTCGCCGGTGAACACCTGGGCGCGCAGCACCAGGAAGTAACCCGTGAGGCCGGACGCGAGGGCGATCGCCGTGCCGGCGACCAGCGCGTGGACCAGGAACGCCGGCAGGTTCACGCGGTCCGCACCCTGGCCCGGCCGCCGAGCAGGGCGGCCACGTACACCACGAATCCGATCGAGGTCACGTAGAAACCGATGGGGTACACCGAATAGAAGGCGGCGCTCAGCCCGAGCCAGGTGATCGCCAGCGCGACCACCACCGACAGCACGAGGCTGGTGCGCGGCCGGGCGGACAGGGCCTGGGCGGTCGCCGCCGGCATCACCAGCAGCGCGAACACCAGCAGCGACCCGGTGATCTGGCTGACCTCGGCGACGGTGGCACCCAGCAGCACCAGGAACGCCACCGACAGCCACCGCTCCGGCACCCCGCGCGCGGTGGCCACCAGCGGGTCGACGCTGGCGAACAGCAGCGGCCGCCCGCACCACGCCAGCACGCCGAGCACGACGACGGTGACCACCAGCAGGACCACCACCTGGGCACGGGTGATCCCGAGGAACGACCCGAACAGCAGCGCGCTCGTCCCGTTCAGGAACCCCTGGTACAACGCCACGAACAGGAACCCGCAGGCCAGCGCGAACGCCTGCACCACACCGGTGGCCGCCGACTCGGAGCCCTGGTTGCCGCCGCGTGCCCTGGGGATGGCCGCGATGACGACGGCCGCCGCCAGGCAGGCCGCGAAGTAGCCGTACGCGGCGCCGATCCCGATCAGCGTGGCGCCCGCCGCGCCGGGGAAGCCGACGAGCGCGAGGGTGTGCCCGGCGAAGGTCTGCCGGCGCAGCACCATGAACCAGCCCAGCACGCCCGCCGCGACCGCGACCACGCTGCCGGCGCGGAACGCGTTGAGCATGAAGGGGTACGACCACATCAGCCTGAGGTCGGCGATGAGGTTCCAGCTCGGTCCGTCAACCGGCATCGGCGGATCCGTGACCGGTGCCGTGCCCGTGCCCCAACGGCCCGTCGGCGCCGACGACGACCAGCCGGCCGGTCTGGGTGCGCAGCACCTCGATGGGAGTGCCGTACAGGCGGGTCAGGGTGTCGGTGGTGATGACGTCCTCCGGCGACCCGGCGGCGGCGCCGCCCTCGGCCAGGTAGATCACCTGGTCCAGGTAGCGCAGGATCGGGTTCACGTCGTGCGCCACCATCAGCACGCTGACCCCTTCGGCGACGCAGATCCGGCTGATCAGCGCGGCGATGGCGCCCTGGTTGGGCAGGTCGAGGCTGTCCAGCGGTTCGTCCAACAGCAGCAGTTCCGGCCGGCGGACCAGTGCCTGGGCGATCAGCAGGCGCTGCTGCTCGCCGCCGGACAGGGTGCCGATCGGCCGGTGCGCGTACGCCGAGGCGCCGACCAGGTCGATCACCTCGGCGACCCGTTCGGCGACCACCCTGTGCCGCCGGCCGCCGGGCAGCGGCAGGCCCCAGCGGTGGCCGTCCATGCCGAGCCGGACGATGTCCACGCCCCGCACGTGCACGGAACTGTCGAAGCCGCGCCGCTGGGGCACGTAGCCGATGCGCTGGTTGGCCTCCCCCGGTCGGGCGCCCAGCACGGTGACCTCACCGTCGGCCGGGTGCAGGCCGAGGACGATCCGGACCAGAGTGGACTTGCCCGCCCCGTTCGGGCCGAGCACGCACACGAACTCGCCCGGCCCGATGGTGGCGTCGACGCCCTGCCAGAGCTGCCGCCCGGCCACCCGGGCGCCGGCGCCGCGCAGCGTCAGCACCGGCCGTGGCAGTTGCGCCACGCCCGCCCGGTCGGTCCCGACGGCCATGCCCTTACTCACTTGCCGGTTGCCTGGTGGAGTGCCTGCTGGATGCCCTGCAACTGCCGGACCTGCCATGCCTGGAAGGTGCTCGTCTGCGGTGAGAGCGTCTCGGTGACCGTGGCCACCGGGATGCCGGCCGCCTTGGCCGCGGCCACCTGGGCCTGCACGTCCGGCGTGGCGTTCTGGCTGTTGTAGACGTAAATCTTGATCTGCTTCGAGCTGATCTGCGCGTCGATGGTCCGCTTGTCGGCCGCCGTGGGATCGCTGCCCTCGCTGATCGCGTTCAGGAAGGACGGCGGCGTCAGCATGGTGAGCCCGAGGTCCTGCGCGAGCGGTGCGACGATCGACTCGGACGCCCCGATCGGGGTGCCGGCGTACGTCGACTTGATGCTGCCGACCAGCGAGTCGTACCGGGCCAGCATCGTGTTGTCGAAGGTCTTCAGGTGCGCCGCGAAGTAGGCCGAGTCCGACGGGTCGAGCTGCTGGAACTCCTTGACCATGGCCTTGACCACGGTGTGGACGTCCACCGGCGAGTACCAGACGTGCGGGTTGCCGCCGTCGGGCACGTTGAGCACCTGGCCGATGTTCAGTTCGACCCGTTCGGGTGCCTGGTTGGCGGCGAGCAGCTTGTCCGCCCACGGGTCGTAGCCGATGCCGTTGACGATGACGAGCCCGGCGCCGGCCATCAGGCGGCCGTCGAACGCGGTGGGTTCGTAGTCGTGCGGGTCGGTGGCCGGGTTGCTGATGATGCTGCTGACCCGGACGTGTGCGCCACCGAGCGTGGCGGCGATGTCACCCCAGAAGTTCTCCGCCGCCACGATCTGGATCGTGCGGGACGTGAAGCTGTTCGGGGCCTGGATGACCGGTGGGGAGCTGCAACCGGCGACGAGTGCGCCGGCCGCGGCCAGCACGAGGAGCGTGGTGGGGCGAGCCGTCATGCCGCCGACGCTAAATGAAACTGATTTTCAATTCAAGGTGGCGGACCGGCCGAGGTGAAAACCGTTCCCGTTCCGTGACCGGCACGGGGACGTGGCTCACACCACGCCCCCGTGCCGACCGCCGGGTACCTAGTGCGGCAGGGACAGCAGGTGCGACTTGAAGGCGGCGCCGAACGGGGTCGGCGTGCCCGTGTAGTCACTGATCAGCGACGGACCGCTGGAGCAGTCCCAGGCGTTCCAGGTCCAGCCCAGGTAGCTGGCGCCGATGCCGTCGAGGAACGACATCAGGTTGGTGATGTAGCCACCGGCGCAGTCGTTCTCGCCGATCTCACCGGCGACCAGCGGCACCGAGGCGGCCACCGGCGCGATCTGGCTGGTCCAGCACGCCTGCGTGGAGCAGGTGTTGAAGTTGTACGAGTGCCAGGACGCCACCAGGTTGTTGTCCGGGTCGGTCGGCTCGAACTGCAACCACTGGGTCAGGTCGTTGGAGAACTCGATCCCGCCCAGCATGATCACGTTGCTGGCGCCGGTCGCCCGGACCGCGTTGACCAGGGACTGCATGCCGGCCACCGGGTAGCCGATGCCGGTGCACGTGCCGCCGTCCCGCCAACACTGCCAGCCGGTGGTCTCGCTCCCGGTGGCCCGGGACGGGAACGGCTCGTTGAACAGGTCGAAGATCACCGAGTTGTTGCCCTTGAACGTGGTGGCCACCGACGACCAGAACGGGACCGCCTGGGCGGCGTCCGGCATCGGCTTCTGGCAGGTAGCCTCGGCCGACGCGCAGCCGGACGAGTTGCCGGTGTACAGGCCGTCCGTCCAGTGCAGATCCAGGATCACGTCCATACCGTTGCTGTTCAACAGGTTCACGTAGGACTTGATCGCCGCCTGGTACGTGGCACCGGCGAACTGCGGCTCCACATAGGACTCGGCGTTCCAGCATGCCTCGTTCACCGGCACCCGGACGGCGGTCACGCCCCAGCTCTTGATCGCGGTAATCGACGCCTGGTCCACCGGACCGTCGAAGATCCCGTTGCCCTGCACGCAGGCGAACTCGGCACCGGACCGGTTCACGCCGTGCAGCGTGACGACCGAGCCGGTGGCGTCCTCCAGCTTGTTGCCGACCACGTGCAGTTGCGGCGCACCGGTCGGGGTCGTGCCACCGCCGGCCGCGGTGACCACGATCGGCACGGCCGTCGACGTGGCCGTGGCACCGGCGGTGTCGAACGCCTCCGCGGTCAGCGAGTAGCTGCCGGCGGGCACGCTCGCCCAGGTGAACGTGTAGGGCGCGGTGGTCGCGGTGCCCAGCAGGGTCGCGCCGTTGAAGAACTCGACCTTGCCGATCGTGCCGCCGGTCTCGCTGGCCGACGCGGCCAGCATGATGCTCGAACCGGCGGTGAACGACTGGTTGGCCGTCGGGCTGGTCAGGCTGACCGTCGGCGTCGCGGCCGGTGGTGGCGTGCCGCCGGGACCGCCACAGCTCTGGCCGTTCAGCGTGAACGCCGCCGGGTTGACGTTCGTGCTGGTCACGTTCGCGGTGAAACCGATGTCGACCGTGCCGCCGGTGGCGACCGTGCCGTTCCAGGCGGCGTTGTCGACGGTCACGAAGGCCCCGCTCTGGGTCCAGGTGCCGTTCCAGCCGTTGGTGATCATCTGGTTGCCGGAGTAGCTGTACTTCAGTTGCCAGGACGAGATCGCCGGACCGTTGTCGGTGATGACGACGTCGCCCTGGAAGCCGCCGGGCCATGCGGTGACCACGGTGTAGTTCACCTGACAGGCCGGTGTTGCCGCCGCGGCCACCGGTCCCGGCACGGCCACGACGCCGACGGCGAGCGCGACCGCGCCGAGCACGGCGGCCGAGATCTTGGACAGGGCCATCTGCTGGCCACCTCCACAGTGGGGTGTTGGGGTTGGGGAGTGTGTTATCAGCCGGTGCAGGCGGATCCGTTGACCGTGAACGCCGTCGGGTTGGCGTCGGTCGTCGGGTCGTTGGCGGTGAACCCGACGGTGACCGACGTGCCCGGCGCGATCGTGGCGTCGAAGGCCGCCGCCGCGACGCTGACGTGTTTGCCGGTCTGGGTGACCGTGCCGTTCCACAGGTTGCTGATCTGCTGGGCGCCGGGGAAGTCCCAGGCCAGCGTCCAGTTCTTGATCGCCGTCGTGCCGGTGTCGGTGATCGTCACGCCGGCCTGGAAGCCGCCCAGCCACGCGTTGCTCACCGAGTAGGCCACCGAGCACGAAGCGGGCGGCGGCGCGGTGGTGGTGCCACCGCCGCCGGTCGGCGGAGGCGGTGCGGCGAAGGGTTGCTGCATGCTGGCCAGCAGGCTCTGCTTGGTGGCGTTCGCCGGGGTGGCGTCGTATCCGTTGTCCAGCAAGGCGAACGAGTCCTCACCGTTGAGCGCCCAGTACGTCCAGCCCATGCCGGGGTTGCCGCCGATGTAGGACACCAGGCTGGTGAACCACTGGCCCTGGGAGCCGGCTCCGGTGCTGGTGACGTCGGGTGCGGTGTTGCCGGTGCCGAACTCGCCGACCCAGATCGGCGCGGTGCCGTTCTGATACAGGTAGCCCCAGAACTGGTTCCACACCGACTCCAGGCTGGCCGTCGTCGTGCTGGCGTTGAACCAGGTCTGCTGGAACAGGGACGGGCCGTAGTCGTGCGCCGAGTAGACGACGTGGCCGGGCGAGGACAGCACGACGGGGAACTGGCCGGCCAGTTCCAGGTCACCGCCCCACCAGGTGGAGTCGAAACCGCCGGACGCGTTGGGGGTCTCGCCGATGCCCTCGGCGAAGATCAGCGCGCTCGGGTCGACGGCGAGGATGGCGTTGCCGGCGTTCTGGTAGGCCAGCCGGATGTCGGTGTTCGGGTCACCGGTGCCCCAGGTGGCGCCGTCGGCGTAGGCCACGCCGGCCGGGGTGTGCGGCTCGTTGCGCAGGTCGAACCCGATCACCGTCGGGTTGCCGGCGTACCGCTTGGCCATGGTGACCCAGTCATTGAGCCAGTTCTGGTTGGTGTACGTGCTCGTGTACCAGAGACCGTTCTGCTCGGCGGACTCCCCGGCCTCGGACCGGTGGTCGTCCAGGATCACCTTCAGGCCGTCGGTGCCCGCATAGCTGATGATCTTGTCCAGGATCTGCAGGGAGTTCAGCCCGGTCAGGTCGGTGTTGATCGGCCCGGTGCTGTTGAACATGCTGATGCCCTGCGGCACGATCGGCGTCTCCACCATCTGGTTGGAGAACGGGATCCGGATGGTGTTGTAGCCCAGATTCTTGATGTCGTCGACGACGGCGTGGTAGTCCTGCGCCCACAGGCCGTGCGCCACCTCGTCCGGCGTCTCGAAGCCGTACCAGTTGACGCCCGCGATGCGCACGACGTCCCCTGCCGAGTCGAGAATCTTGTTGCCGCTGGTGTGCCAGAAGCCGTCACCCACCGCGGCCGGCGCGACGGTGGCCGCCCGTGGCGCCGCCGAACCCGGCAGCGCGGCGGCGAACAGCGTCCCGCCCAGGACGAGCGCCGCCGTGCCGGCGGCGAGAATCGGTGTGCGATAGGGGTGCATGCCGCACAAGTTCCGGCCGGCCGGCGAGCGGTGTCAAAGCACCGTCGCCGGCCGTGCCGTCACCAACCTTGTGTCCAGCGCCAAGGTTGTTCTGCTGTCATGAAACTTCCAGCACCTCGGCACGCGGCGCGGGCGCGGATTCGGCCGGCTTGGCCCGGTCCGGCCGCAGGAAGGCCGCGGCCAGCACGGCGGCCAGGGCGGCCACCCCGCCGCACACCCACAGCGTGGTGTCCATGGCGCCGACGAACGCCGAGCGGACGGAGTCGAACAGGCCGGGGATGCGCAACCGTTGCGCCACCTGCACTCCGGTGGCGACACTGCCGCGCAGCGCGTCGGTCACCGGCGCCGGCAGGGCGGGCAGGGTCAGCCGGCCGCGGTAGCCGGAGTTGGCGAACGAGCCCAGCAGCGCGATGCCGATGGCGCCGCCGACCTGTCGCATGGCCTGGATCAGCGCGGACCCGACTCCGGCCCGGTCGGTGGACAGGGCGTTCAGCGCGGCCGTCATGGTGCGGGTCATCGCCAGGCCCAATCCCACGCCCATGATCACCAGCCAGAGCGCGGTGAAACCGTAGCCGGCATCCAGGTTGGTGGTGGCACCGAGGAACAGGCCGCCCGCGGTGAGCAGGAACCCGACCGCCGGGATCGACGTGTAGCCGGCGTCGGCCTTGATCCGCCCGGCGACGCTGGCGCCGACCAGCAGGCCGCCGATCATCGGCAGCAGCTTCAGGCCGGTGCCCAGGGTGCTGGAGCCCTGCACGGACTGGTAGTACAGCGGCAGGAAGAACATCAGGCCGAACATCGCGAAGCTGACCATCGTAGTGAACACGGTGCCCCAGGTGAAACCGCGCGAGGCGAACAGGCTCAGGTCCACCAGCGGGTCTCGCGAGCGCCGCTCCCACGGCACCAGCCATGCCAGCACGAACACGCCCGCCGCCATCGGCAGCCACGCGGCGGTGGCGCCCCAACCCGCCTGGCCCGCCTCGATCACGCCGTAGGTGATGCCGACCAGGCCGGCGCTGGACAGCACGATGCCGAACAGGTCGATGCCGGGCGCGCGCTCGCCCCGCGACTGCGGCACCAGCACGGTCACGGCCACCAGCGCCACCACCACGAGCGGCACGTTGATCAGGAACACCGAGCCCCACCAGAAGTGCTCCAGCAGGGCGCCGCCGACCACCGGGCCCAGCGGCAGGCCGAGCATCATGGCGCTGCCCAGCACCGACATCGCCTTGGTGCGCTCGGCCGGATTCGGGAACAGCACGAGGAACACGGCCGATCCCAGCGGTGTGAGGAACGCGGCGGCCAGGCCGAGGCAGACCCGCGCCGCGATGAGCATGCCGGGGCTGCCGGCGAAGGCGCACCACAGCGACGCGCCGCCGAACAGCACGAGCGCGGCGAGCAGCAGGCGCTTGCGGCCGATGCGGTCGCCCAGCATGCCGGCCGGCAGCAACATGGCCGCCATGACCAGGGTGTAGCCGTCGGCGAACCACTGGAGTTGACTGGTCGAGGCGTGCAGCGAGGTGCTGACGGTGGGCAGGGCGAAGGGTCTTGCATGACACGACAGCTACCGGGAGACACACGCCATGGACCAGCTCAAACCCCGTTCGGTCGAGGACCTGGAACGGCACCTGACCGCCCTGATCGTCAACCAGCGCACCCCCGGCACCCGCGAGGTGTCGAACCGGCACCTGGCGGCGCTCGCGTGCCTGGCCGTGCTCACGGTCGTGTTCGCCACGGCGAACCTGATCATCCTGGCGGTGGGCCGGTGACCGCGCTGCTGCACTCGATCGAGCACACGTTCGGCCGCGAGGTCGGCAAGGTCCTGTGGGGCTGCGCGGTGGCCCTGGTGGCCGGGTGGCAGGTCCACCGCCGGCTGCGCAACCGGAAGAAGTAACCACGCGGCCCCGGCCGGTGCTTCCCATCACCGAGCCGGGGCCTTGATCCACTGGATTGGAGTGGACCCACCATGAAGGATGCACGAGAGACCGACGAGGTTGCCACGCTGCTGGCAACCCTGCTGGACGAGGCTGTGACCGCGCTGGCCGATCCGGACATGTCCGGGTACGAGCGGTGTCGGCTGGCCGAGCGGCTGCGCGGCGAGCTGCAGGAGCCGGCGGCGGAGGTGTTGGTCCGCCGGGACCTGGAGTCGCTGCGGCGGATCGTGCTGGACGAGGTGGCGAAGGCGGGCGGCCGGTGATCGCCGTCGTGGTCGTGCTGGCCGTGCTGGTGGCCGGCCAAGCGGTCGCCGCGGTGGTCGGGTGGCGGCAGGTGCGCCGGCTGCAACGGCGGGTGTACGCCTACCAGCGGATTCTTGAGCTGGACGCGACGCCGCCGACGCCGCCGGACGGTGGGCTGCCCGGCGGTGGTCAGCCGGCCGAGGTGCGGCACCTACGCCTGGTCCACGCCGCCTGACCTGGTGCCCCGGCTGACCGGCCGGGGCACCGTCGCGTCCGGGCACGCGCGGGGCGCACCCTTCCCGACCTGGCTATTCGTCGCGCTGGCGCAGGTTGCGGAGCTGCTCGCGCAGGTCGTCCAGGTCCCAGCGGGCGTGTTTGCCGGCCGTGACCAGGGCAGGTGTCACCAGGCCATCGGCCCACCAGCGGGCCAGCGTCGACCGCGCGATGCCCAATTCCCGAGCGGCATCGCCCGTCGACAGCAGACCGGCCATGACCAGCAACGATGCCACGACGTTTAGGCCGTTCGGGTGGACCTGAGACGTTCGATACAGATCAGCGGCACTGGCCAGTCAAGACGTATGAGACGATCGGCGCGTGCTGCGCCCGGTGCCGGACCCGACCGCCGAGATCGTCCATCCCGACCTGACTATGCCGGGCATCTTCGACACGCTCGGGGACGACCTGCCGCTACGGCACCGGCCGACCATCAACACCCACGACAACGTGTGGCGCACCGCGTGCGACACGATCTGCTGGGACTTCGCCGCCCGCCGGTACGTGCTGCTGCACTGCGCACCGTGCCCGGCCTGCCTGGCGGTCTGAGTCAGGCCGGGACCGGGGTGACGGAGATCCACGGCTTGTTGGCCGTCGAGGTGGTGCTGCCCGAGTTGCGCCACGAGATCCGCGCGTTGTAGCTGTTGCCCGCGGTCAGGCCGTCGACCTGCCGCTCCCGCTGGCCGGGCACCCGCGTCGTGCTGTTGACCTCGAAGCAGTCGGCGTCGGCGACGTCGTCGACGATCGTGCCCGAGCCGATGGTGGCGCCCTGCCGCACGGCGGTGCCGGTGAGCACGGTGCTGCTGGTCGTCCCGGAGACGATGTTCGCGCCCCACCGGATGACGACCTGCCCCGACGGTGGGGCGACGAACGCGACACCGCACGAGTTGCTGGAGCCGTCCAGCATGGCCGTGAACGTGATCACGGCCAGGTTGTTGATCGTCGTGGACAGGTTGGCGTACTCGTAGGTGGCCGACCCCTCGTCGGCGAGGTCGTTCAGGTCCGACGCCCGAACCTTGGTGCCCGCGGTGAACGTCACGTCTGCCCCCTATAAGCCCAGGACCATCGGTTGCCACACTGCCACGTCGTCGCCGACCGCGAGTGCCTTGGTGACGGTGGTGGCGTCGACGGTGAACGTCTGCGGCGAGCTGGCGCCCGAACACGCAGTGGCCTTGACCCGGATACCGGCGACATCCAGGAACAGCGGGTAGTCGTCGGCCACCGTGGTCCACAGCGGCCCGGACGGCGTGGAGACGGACAGGGTGGTGGCGCCCTTGGCCGCGGCCGTGTGGATGGTGGCGCCGTCGGTGTCCGCGCGCAGCACGAACTCGCCGGTGTCGCCGGTGTCGGCGGCGGCCACGCCGACCCGCCACGGGTCGTAGGGCGTGGTGTTCATGCCGGCGACCCACGAGTCGTTGGTGATCGTCTCGGTGTAGCCCTGCACCAGCATGCGGACGTCCTCGTCGGGCACCTGGTCCACGACGGCGGCCGCGTTGGTGACGTCGACGCGGGAGAGCAGCGACGAGGCCAGCCACGTGGACAGCAGGCTCGGGGCGGCCTCGAACGCCACCGTGAACGCCGGATACCGGTAGCCCTGCACGGTGGTCTCGTGCAGCTTCCACCCGGCCAGGTCGGGCAGCGAATCGTCGGAGTCGATGTTGACGGTGAGGCTGGAGTCGTACAGCCCGACGGTGTCCGATCCCAGCGGGCCGTCCGTGTCCTGGGCGACCGCGCTGGAGCCGTTCTTCTGCGTGATGGTCCACTGGTTGGTGAGCAGCTGGTCGTCGTCGACCGGGGCGAACGGCGGCGCGATCACGCCGTCGGTGGCGTCGATCGTCATGTCCGCCGCCTGGTTGACCACGTCGTCGCGGCCCCGGAAGGTCAGCCCGGCGGACAGGCCGTCGTAGATGACGCCCAGGTTCGCGTCGGCGCACTCCTGCACCAGCTTCAGGAACGTGTCCACGTTCTGCGGCCCCATGGCGGTGCCCGGCGACCCGGTGACCGCGTGCGGCACGCCCACCTGGTCGCACAGCCGGCCGAACCGGTCGCTGGCGGCCTCACCGGCGAAGGCGTGGACCTGGTTGGCCTGGGAGAAGATGTCGGTGGTGGAGGTCTCCACGTAGCACTGTCCGACGGCGAGGTTGGTCATGTTCGCGGCCGGGGCGAACGCGACCGCGTAGCAGCCGGTCAACGTCTGCCCGGTCGCGGTGTCATCGGCGAACGACGTGGTGTTGGACTCGTCGGCCAGGTCCAGGGTCGCGATCCGGCAGTCGATGTCCGCACCGTTCTGCACCATCTGGAACGCGACCCGCAGGTCCTTGCCGTCCACGTCGAACGCGACCGGCCCGAGTTCGAACGGGGTGCCGTCGAAGTTGGCTCCGGTCAACGCCAGCGACCCGCCGGTGCCATACAGCAGGTCCCAGCGGATCAGGGAGCCGATGGTGTGCACGCGGATGATGCTGGACCCGTCCGGTGGCGCGTCGGCGGTCTCGGGGAACGACGCCAGGAAGTTCACGCGGATCGTGGAGGACGCGGCGGCCGGGTTGACCCGGCCGTACAGGCTCGCGTTCTTCAACGTCGGCATGGCCACGGTGGAGGGAAAGTCCTTGTTGTTCGCGAACTCGGGTGTCCCGGACAGGATCTGCATGGCCTGCCCGCCGGGGAACGCTGACGCGAACGACGTGGACAGCGTCGCGTCCTCCATCGGCCAGTAGGCTTTCAGGCCGGTGATGGTGGGAATGGACGTGCGCAGCACCGACTGCAGGACGGCGTCGCCCTGCCCCAGGCGCCGGTACACGCCGGCCGCCTCGACCGCGGTGGTGGCCACGGTGCCGGGGGTGTTGAACGACGGGGTGAAGCCGACGGCGAACCCTTCGAACCGGGTGTGGCTGGTCGAGCCGAGCACCGTGCGCACCCGGATCGGGGTGCCGCGGCGCACGTTGGGCCAGTTGCTTCCCAGCGGGGTCAGCGAGTACGAGCCGTCCGTGTTGTCCACAGTGAACTTGCAGTTGGCCGGTTGTGGCGTGGACGCCTCGTCGGCGCGGCCCATGGTGATGGTGACGCCCGCATCCAGGTGCACGTCGCCGGTGACGTCGGTCCACGTCCACGTGGTGTCCGCAGCCGTGATGTCGGCGCCCCAGGCGATTTCTACGACCAGGGTCAGCGTCGGGTTCGTCGTCCCGTCGAACTGTTGGGTGAGGATCCGCTGCCCGGTCACGCCGTCACCAACTGGAGTTTGCCGGTGCGCACCAGCTGCATGATCATGGTGGCCACGGCCTGGTCGGCGCCGGGCAGCACCTTCAGCGTGCCGCCGCCGTTCTGCGGTGGCCCGGTGGCTGGGATGACCTTCTCGCCGGCCTGAAGGATCGCCAGCATCTCGCTGCCGGCCACACCGGGCACCACGCCACCGGAGTGCAGTCGCGGGATGTGCGGGATCGCCGGGATGCCGGGCAGGCCAGTCCAGGACCAGGCGCGGGACACGTTGGAGGTCAGAAAGTTGATCCCGTCGATGCCGTCGTTCAAGATCGAGATGGCGGCGTTGAGGACGGCCTTCAGCCCGTTCCCGAGGCCGTTCCACATCGACGACACGGCGTGACCGATCCGCGAGAAGATGCCGGACAGGAACGACCACACGTCGCCCCAGATGCGCTTGATGAACGAGCCGACGTCGCCGACGACCTTCTTCACCGTGTTCCAGTGGGTCACCATCAGCACGATGGCCGCGACCAGGAGCAGGATGCCGGCCACGATCCACGTGATGGGCGACGTGAGCAGGGTCAGCGAGAACGACTTCACCGCGGTCGCCGCCTTCAGGAACCCTTCCTTACCCAGCGAGGACAGGGTCGGGATGACGAACGTGGCGATGCCGCCGGCCATGTCCGCCAGGCCCTGCGAGACCTCGGAGATGCTGCCGTCCTTGAATCCCTGGAACGTGCCCGACAGGCCGTCGACGACGTCGTGCAGCCCGAGCATCTTCTGCTCCGAGGCGTCGGCCGACTCGGTGAGCTTGCCCTTCATGCCCTCGGCGGACTCGCCGATCTCCTTGGTGGACTTGCCCACCTGGCTGGACAGTTCCTCCGTGGAACTGCCCACTTTGGACACTGTCTTGTCCAGCGAGGTCGAGTCACCGGCGAACGTCAGGGTGACCGTGGGTCCGAGCTTACCCGCCATCACTCACCCCCGAGTCCGGCGTCGCCGATGACCTTCTCCAGTCCCTCGGCCAGCGTCTGCGCCACGTGCTCGCGCTGTTCGCCGTAGGCCTTCCACACGTACCGGCCCGACTTGAGGAACGGCCGCGTGGTCCGCTTGCGGCGGCCGACCTTGCCGCCGAAGTCCAGCCACGGGAAGTACGGGTACTTCGGCCCGCCGGCCTTCACCCGGGCCGCAGTGCGCGTGCTGGCCGCCTTGACCGACGCCGCGGCGTGGCCGCCCTTACCGGGCCCGGTGGGCACCTTCGGGCGGGCCGTCTTCACGATCAGATCGGCGGCGTCGTTGCCGGCCAGGCGCAGCGCCTTCGGGGCGTCGGCGGACAGGGCGCGCAACGACTTGTTGAGCTGCTTCAGGCCGTCCACGCGGATCGCTACGACTTCCTCGGCCACCATCTCACCTCCCGTGCCGCGCCATCTTCGTTGCCAGTTCCTGCCTCTGGGCCTTGCGTCCGTAGTAGACGGACCAGGCGACGAACTCGTCGTTGCCCATCGACTCGCGCAGCTCGCCGACCGTGCGCCCGAGCTTCTCGGCGAGGTAGAACTCGAACTCCAGGTCCGGGTTACTCTCCAGGCGCAGGTACGCCGCTTTTCGCGGCCTTCTTCTCCAGGCCGGACAGTCGCTGGATCACCTCCACGACCGGCTCCAGCTCCCCACCCGGCGCCGCGGTCTGCCATTCGGCGACGTCGGCCTCGGACATCACCGGGTCCACCATCGCCATCGACAGCAGCACCTGTTCCATGCGGGCCACGGGCAGTTCCCGGTCGGTGACCTTCATGGCCTCGGCGCGCGACAGCGCCCGGACCCGAACGGTGCCGACGCCGGGCAGCTCGACGTCTTCCTCGGCGAGGCGCGCTTTGGTCAGCAGCGACTTGTCCATCAGGTCTGGGTCCCTTCGGTCTCGGCACCGCTGATCTGGAGCGTCGCCGACCACGTGATCATGTCGGCGACCGGCGCGGTCTCCTCATATGCAGTGATCAGCGCGGAACCGGTGGACTTCGGCTTCCCGCTCGCCGTCTCCTGCTGGTAGATGAACGTCACGACGGTGCCCAGCGCGCCTTCGAGCGTGTCACGCGGCGTGCTGGTCGCGCCACCGTCGTAGGTGCCGGTCAGCGTGTACGTGCCGTCGGTCAGGCCACCCTGGTAGGTGTGCCCGGTCGCCCCGAACGTGGTGATGTCGTGGCTGTCGGCCGACCGCTTCTTGGCCACGTTGTTGGTGAAATCGGTCAGGTCGACGGAATCGACCGTGATGCTGGTGCCCTTACCGTGAACGAACGCCATCACGCGCCCCTTCCGTAGATGTCCAGTTCGAAGTCGGCGCCGAGCAGCTCGACACCGGCCGACGTGTAGCTGTCCACTGTGGCCTGCACGACCCGCACCGTGTCCAGCGCGGTGTAGGTGCCGCCCTCGACCGCGGCCTTGACCGAGGCGTCTCCGGAGCCGTCGAGGTACTGGGACAGTCGGTCCCGTGTGGTACGGGCGTCGAACCGGCCCACCATCACGAACAGGTGCAGCGTCACCCGGTCGCTGCCGCGCACCATCGTGTCGTCGTAGGCCAACGGATCCGGCCACGCCAGTACGGCCGCCGGCGGGACGAGCCGGTCCGCGTAGTACGGGAACACCTTCAGGCCGTCGATGGTCTCCAGCGCGGTCCCGAGTTCGTCCATCACGTCGCCGATGTTCACCGCGCACCCCACCACCGGTAGTACGGGCGCACCGTCAGGGCCACGTCCGGGTCCAGCTTCGGGAGCAGCCGGATCTCGGTGCCCGCCTCGGGCGAGCCGGCCACGCCGTACGGGGAGTCCCGGCGGGACAGCAGCCGGGAAGCCTGCAACAGGGTGGCCTGCTTGATGGTGTCCGGCACGCTGGTCCACCCGAAGATGGCGTGGACCTTGACGCCGAACTCGACGTCGCGCACGTCCGCGTCGCGGGCGAACCGCAGCCCGGTCCAGGGCTTGCCGTCCGCCTGGGCGTTGATGTCGAGCAACCGGTAGTCGGTCACCGTCAACGAGTACGTCTCGTCGCCGTTGGTGTCGTAGGACACCGTGAGCCCGGTGTCGTCCTGCACGTCGTCGACGTCCACGGCCCAGTGCCCGTGCGGCCCGATCACACCCGGGATCGGGTCCACAGTGAACACGAACCCGGACGGGTGACCGCGCTGGTGGCGGCCGGGCCGGAACTCGGCGGTGTAGAAGCGGTCCACCGCGGTGGTGGTGGTGCCGAACTGACGGCCGGTTGCCCGGTCGACAGCTCGGGAGGCAGCCGTGACCGCGAGGGCGACCTGTGCATCGTCCTCGGTGTCGTCGTCGGCTATCCGCACGTACGCCTTCAGTTCGGCGGACGTGCAATAGTCCGGCTTCCAGGTCACGGCTGCCTACCCGTCAGACCATCGCGCGCGGCACGGCCAGCACGGTCACCTGGCACACGAACGTGTCGGTGGTGCCATTGCCGGTGGCCCGGAACCGCAGCCACGGCCGGCCCGCCTGCAGCTGCACGCCGGTCACCGCGTACTGGTCGCCGGTCCCGCCGGTCAGCGTGCCGTCGGTCAGTGCCATGGCCGGGGTGCCGATGGACCCCGAGCTGTCCGGCGCGTCCTGCACGGAGAAGCTGATCGTGTTCGTGGTGCCGGCCGTGGACGCGTCGAACACCGCCAGGATCCGGTCGCCGGGCCGGTAGTTGCTGTTCTTCGCCAGGTTGATGTCGTCGGGCGTGCCGAAGTCGAAGTTGGCCGTGGCCGCAGTGGCGACGCTCAGCTTCGCGGTGCCCAGCACCTTGACTTCGGAGCCGACCAGGTCTCGCACAGTCATGTCACTGTCCTCTCACGCCTGGCCGGTCAGGGCCACGTACGCGTTGGTGTTCTGCTGCACCGCGTCCATCCGCGCCCAGCACGAGTACTCGACCTGCCGGTTGGCCATGCGGCTGTAGGGGTTGACCAGCACGGCCACGTCCCGGACGCGGCGGATGACGTAGCCCTCGGACAGGTTGCCGAACACGCCGAAGTTGACCGTGTTCGAGCTGTCGTTGACGTCTGGGAACCCCTGGTCGATCGTCACCGGGTAGCCGAGCAGCTGACCGGACGACGGGGAGTCGCCGATCGTGGTGCTGGTCGCCGCGAACGGCCGCCAGATCGGATCGCCGTTGGAGTCCTTCAGCTTCTCCAGCACCGACAGCGTCTTGTCGTTGAACGCCCACCGGCAGCCGGTCTCCCGGTACGCCGGGTCCACCGAGTGAATCCAGGTGATCAGGTCGTCGTACGTGATGCCCGTGTTCGCGGCCATCTCGATACCGGTCAGCCCGGTCACGATGCCCTGCGGCTGCTTCACCCCGGTACCGGAGATCAGGTGCTGGGCCTGGATGCGGGCGATGCGCTCGCCCAGCTTCCGCGAGACGAGTCCCTCGATGTCGAACGAGGCGTCCTGCGTGAGCTCCAGGGACACGCGCAGCGGCAGGCTGGAGCCGCCGCCGGCCATGTACGAGTACGCGCCCAGGCTGGCCGTGCCGAACACCAGGTCCGCGCCCGAGCTGAACGTGCCGCCCTCGTCGACGATCTCGCCGACGTTGGCCACGTCGTCCAGGGTCGGCCACGGCAGCGGGTTCCCGGACTCGGTCGTGATCGTCTCGGCGTCGTTGGCGATGCCGCCGAACGCCTTCATCCGGTCCACGATCTGGTTGCGGAACCCGTCCGGGACCAGGAACCCGCCCTGGCTCGACGTGCCCTCGGACTGGGCGCGCAGCTCGGTCAGGTCGGCGTTCTCCTTGCCGGTGCGCAGGTAGGACGTGAACGCGCGCTCCAGCGTCTTGTCCTGCCGGGTCGACGTGGCCGCCGGCAGGATCGGCCGGGTCACCTCGGTCTTGTACGCCTGGTGGCGCTTGCGGACCTCGTTGGACTTGCTGACCACCGCGAGCTGCGCCTCCAGCGCCTCGTACCGCTGGACCTGGTCCTCGGACAGCTGGCCGCCGTCGGTCAGGTCGGCCTGGTCCAGGATCTGCTGAAGCGCGGCGAGGATGTCCTCGGCGGTCATCGGGGTCTTGCCCTCGGCCGGAGCCGCGGGTGCGGTCATCGTGGGCTCCTTTCGGGGAGCATCACCCGGGCACGGGCCCGGATCAACTGCGACCGGGCCGTGGTCGGCCGGCCGAACTCTGTGAGCGAACGCATCGCCATGGACCCGTTGGTGCCGTGGTAGGCCGGGAACGTCACCGGGCCGAGGTCGCGCAGCCGGGCCACGTCGGTGTGCGCCCGCACCCGTAGGCCGTCCACGGAGCGCAGCTCGGACTCGCCGGGCATGAACCCGACCGAGCCGCCGTTGAGGTCGCCACGGGCCACCAGGACGCCGACGTCGTGGCCCCACTGCGTGTCCGGCAGGTCGGGGATGTGGAAGTGCAGCCCCTCGGCGCCCGCCCGGACCTGGAGCGTGCCGGCCGACTGCCGGCCCAGGAGGTAGTCCGGGTTGTGGTTGAACAGGCTCACGGTGTCGTTGTCCGGGTCGGACAGCAGCCGGTCGAACGCCCCGGCGTCGAACATCTCGGGTCCGTCGTCGGTGTCGGCGACCTGCCCGAACACCGAGGCGATGCCGGTCAGGCCGTTGCCGTCCATCTCGGCGCGCAGCTTGATGGTGAACAGGCGCATGGTGGTGTTCACGCCGCACCTCCGACGATGCCGATGGGACCGCCGGGTACGACCGGTGCGGGGGCAGCCGCACCCGGCGGAATCCGCAGGGCGTCGCCCCCGGCGATCGGCGGCAGGCCGCGAGCCGCCCGCGCCTCGTTCGGGGTGATCCAGCCGCCGTTGACCTGCGTGTTGAGCATGTTCGTCTCGTCCACAGGGGACGGCTTCACGAACTGGCTGTAGTCGAACTCCGCACACCGGCGCGGGTTCGTGATCAGCGGCGTGAGCGCGGCGTCGATGCGCTTGGTCCACGGCTGGAGCGTGTACCGGGCAAGGCCCTGGTTCTGCTCGGCGATCCCGGAGCCCCACGAGGTGGCCTTCTCGGTCTCGGACAGCAGGTGCGGCGGGACACCCAACCACCGGCTGATCTCGATCACCTGGAACGTGCGGGACTCGATGAACTGGGCGTCGGCCGCCGAGAGTTGCCACGGGGAGAACTGGAGCTTGCGGTTGATCACCGGAATCGAGCCGGCGTTCTCCGCGCCCAGGACGTGGACCTCCAGGTCCTGCTTGATCTTCGTGGCCTCGTCCAGGTCGATTTCCTCGTCGCCCTGCGGCGTGACCATGCCGCTGATCAGGCCGCCGTTGGTGAACTGCCGGTTGGCCGCCTTCTCACCGGCCGCCGTGGTGCCCAACGACAGCCGCGCCATGGAGATCGGGGACAGGCCGCGCAGCCCGTCCAGCGACGGACCCATGATCTGCGTCATCCTCGAGGCGTCCAGGTCGTAGGACTCGGACGTCGCCTGGCCGCCGGACATGCGGGTCACGTTGACCCGGAACACCTTCCCGCCCGGCCGCGAGTCGTCCCACTCGGGCACCACGCAGAACGGGTGCACCGGGTACAGCGACGACAGGGCGCCCGCGCCGTTGAACCGCTTCTGCAGGTAGCAGTTGCCGTGGTTCAGCAGATAGAGCATGACCAGCTCTTTCCACTGGAACGGGTCGAGCATGTCGCCGCCGGGCGTGTCCAGGAACGAACCGACCGGCGTCCGCGTGCCGGATGCCGGGTCTTCCTCGATCGTGCGCAGGTCCAGCGAGGCGATGGACCCGGCGACCAGGGCGACGCCCCGATACCACGCCGACAGCGACATCGCGCCGTGCGCCGAGATGACCTCGCCCGGCACTCGGCCCAGCGCGGCCAGCAGCGCCGGGTCGGACACGGAGAACGACGCCGACCGCTCCTTGACCTGCCGCGCCCAGGGCCACCGCACGACCGCAGGATACATGACGGACTGTTCATATGTTCACATCGGAATACGATGTGGTCATGGCGGCGACCGGACCACTCCAGCGTGCGGTGACCTCGGCCGCCCGCCAGGCCAACCTCGGGGGGAGAGACCGAGCAGCCCTCGCGCTGGCCAAGCGGTACGCCGCCGACCTGGACAACGGCGGCGACCTGGACAAGCTCGGGCCGCGACTGCTCGCCGTCCTCGACGCGCTCGTGCTCACCCCGAAGGCCCTGGCCGCCATCACGAAGGGGGTGACCGGTGACAAGCCCACCGCCGACCCCGTCGACGAGCTCCGATCTCGCCGCGCTGCGCGGCAGCACGGTCCCGCGAGTGTGGACCAGGCCGCTCCGTGAGCTGACCGAGGACACGTCGTTCGGCTACGACGTGATCTGGTTCGCCGGCCACGTCCTCGGCGTCGAGCTGTTCCCCTACCAGGAGTGGCTGCTGATCCACCTCGGCGAGCTGCTGCCCGATGGCCGGCCGCGGTTCCGCAAGGCCCTGGTGATGATCGCGCGGCAGAACGGCAAGTCGCTGGTCGCGAAGATCCTCATCCTCTACTGGCTGTTCATCGAGCACCAGCGCAAGGTGCTGGCCACCAGCACGAACCGCGACTACGCCCGGGTGGCCTGGTACGAGACCCTGGACATGATCAAAGAGTGCGAGTGGCTGGCCAAGCGGCTGAACAACCGGGAGACCAAGTTCGCCACCGGGTCGGAGGTCATCACCACCACCGACCGGTGCATCTACAAGTTCGCCGCGTCCAACCGGCGGGCCGGCCGGTCCCTGACCCTCAACCGCGTGCTGCTCGACGAGCTGCGCGAGCACCAGTCGTTCGAGGCGTGGGACGCCGTCACGCCGACGCAGAAGACGATTCGCGACGCGATGCTCGTCGCGCTGTCCAACGCGGGCGGCACCGAGGCCGTCGTGCTCAACCAGTTCCGCGACGAAGCGCTGGCCGGCGACAACGACCGGATCGGCATCTTCGAGTGGTCCGCCGAGCCGGACCTGCCCGCCGACGATGTCGGCGGCATCCTCGCCTCCAACCCGCTGGTCGGCTACCTGGTCGACCTCGACGAGCTGCTCGTCGACGCGCGGGCGGCGATGGCCGCTGGTGGCGAGAAGCTCGCCGGCTTCTACGTCGAGCAGCTCTGCCGGGCCGTGCCGGTCCTGGACCCGGCCGTCAACGGGTGGGCCGACTGCGGCACCGACGAACCGACCGACCTCGCCGAGCACCGCGCCCGCACCGTGCTGTGCTACGACGTCGCCCTCGACGGCAGCCACGCGACCGCAGTCGTCGGCTGCCTCCTGGAGGGCACCGTGCACCTGGAGGTCGTCCACGCCTGGGCCGGCTACGGCTGCTCCCGCGCGGTCGCCGTCGAGCTACCGGAGATCGTGGAGCGCGTGCGGCCCGCCCTCGTCGGCCGGTTCCCCAACGGCCCGGCCGCCACCGTGGGCGCCGAACTGGCGGCCAGGAAGGGACCGCGCCGAGGCTGGCCGCCGCGCGGCGTGAAACTCGAGGAGATCACCAACGACGTGGCCGGCGTATGCATGTCGTTCTCCGACCTGGTCCAGGCCGGGCAGGTGCAGCACCCGAACGACCCGCTGATGGACGCACAGGTCGCGACCGCCCAGCGTCAACGCAGAGGCGAGCTGTGGACGTTCGGCCGGTCGGCATCCGGCGGCCCGATCGACGCCGTGTACGCCGCCGCCGGGGCCGCGTGGCTCGCCAGGAAGCTGCCCAGGCCCCCGGCACCACTGACCATCGTGTGACGGACCGATCTCGACCGATCTCGGCGTGATCGACTCCGCTGCCGGCCGATCTCGACCCGATCGACTCGTCATCGCGTGCACAAAAAAGACACGGCCGGGGTGTTCGTGGCGGCGTGTCGGCTTGAACTTTTGACCCGCACCGGGTTCACCACTTGCTGATTCGCCGGTATCCGATGGCGGTGCGCTGTGGGTTGCCCACGCGTCGGTTGCAGGCCGCGCACGCGGCCACGAGCAGTCTGGGGTCGTCACCGGCGGCCTTGCCGGCGACGTGGTGGACCTGGTCGGCCTGCCCGGTGCATACCTCGGGTATGGCCAGGGTGCAGCGGCCGCCGTTGGTGCGTTGGTTCTCGGCGAGCACGGCCGCCCGGATCCGGCGCCACCGTGTGGTTGAGCCCTTGGCCCAGCTCCTACTCATGGTTGCCGGCGAGGTGTCGGAGTTTGGCGGCGTGCCGTTTGGCGATGCCGTGTTGGCGGCGTCTGGCGAACTCGGCGCGGACGGCAGCGTGTTCGGCCTTGGCTGCCCGGATGCGTGCGAGCCGGTCTTCTGGTGACTCGATGTCTGTCCGCTCGTCCGCTTGTCCACCCTTATAAAGGGGGGTGGACGGACGGACATGTCCGGTCGGTGTGGACACTGGTGGACACTCGGACATGGCTGTCACCCGGCCAACCTGTAGAACGGCCGCTGATCGGTGCCGTGGTTGATCAGTTGGCCGTGTTCTACCAGCGCATTCAGTGATCGTGCGAATGTCGCGTTGGGCATCTCGGCGGCGTTGCGCAGCTCGGCCTTGGACGCGCCGGTGCCGCTGAACGCGGACATGAACACGGACAACAAGTCCTTCGCGCGGGGCGCGATGTCCGCACCCCCAACGGACAAGATCACGCCCGAATTGGTGCCTGCGACGGCGTGGAAGGCCAGCGTGTGAACGTCCTCGCACGGCCCGTCTTTCCGCTTGGTGCGGGACAGCCTGAGCATGTCCTTGTCGCCTTCGGTGGCGTAGACGGTATCGACGCCGGACTCCAGCGCGGACGAGCCGCGGATCGTGGTCTTGTCCTTGCCGGTGTGGTGGATGACCAGCACGGTGCCGTTGTTGGTCGCCTCCTGGATGGCGTAGAGGTTCGATACGGCTCGGCCCATGTCCTGGGCGCTGTTCTCGTCCATGCCGGCCATCGATTTGGCCAGCGTGTCGATGATGACGAAGCCGTAGCCGCCCTCGCGCACGAGGTCGACGAGGTTGCCGACTTCGTTGTGCCGGCCGAGGTGCACGGCCATCGGCAGGACCGACAGTTGGTCGTCGTGCACGTCGACGTCGTTGGATTTCTCCCACGCTGTGACGCGTCCGTCGAGTCCGGATGCGCCTTCGGCGGCCACGTACAGCGCGCGGCGACGAGTGGCGTTGCGATGTCGCCAGGTTGTGGCTGTGGCGATGGAGCAGGCCCAGCCGAGTGCGATGAACGACTTGAACGTCTGCGTGTAGCCGGCCAGCACGGCGACGGTGCCGAGGTCGAGTGTGTCCACGATGAGCGGCGACGGTTCGGGCAGGCTGCGCAGCGCTGAGCGGCTGAGTAGCCGTTCGGACAGCGCGGGCCTGCGTTGCTCGGCGACTTCAGTTGTACTGAACTCGTCGGGTGGTGGTTCATCGGGCCATGGGTCGTCCGGTGGCTGCTCGACGGGCCCGGAGCTGCCGAGGGCGAACCGGTCGTCGAGGTAGGTCATGGCGCCTCGGATTCGTGCAGCACGCGGTCTACCACTTCGGACATGAGTCCGGCTTCGGCGAGGTGTTGCCGGGCGGCCAGCTCGCTCTCGCGGGTCATGCGCCTGCGGTGTCGTGGATCGCGTTGGCCGTCGGCCAGTGGCTCACAGCGGCCGGCTGCGTCGCGGCGGCGGCGGAGTTGGATGCCGAGCTGGTGGCGCTGTTGTGCGGTGAGCGGCGGCCAGTCGGCGACGAGGCGCTGGGCGTGCTCGCGGCGCTCGTCGGCGTTCACCGCTCACCGTCCAGCGGAAGCGGCGTCAGCTCGGCGAGCGTGAGCTTCTGGCGGGCGAGCGCGGCGCGCACGATGCGGGTGGCACGGGCCAGTGCGGCCGGATTGTCGACGGCGCGGTGGGCGGCGTGGCGCATGTGCGCCTGGATTGCGGCTGCTGTTCGGGCAGGCAACGGACACACTCCAGTTGAGGTGTCCGGGATGCCATCCCCGGTTGGCGCAACCTACACGCGAGCCGAATCAAGATCGAGAGCCACTGTACCACGCAGATCAATTATGTCGTTTGTTGACACGCTACCGGCGCCGTGCACAGGACACGACGCCGGCTGCGTGGCCGCAGTGGTCCGTTGCCCACGCGGATTGAGGAACGAGTAGCCGGGTGCACGCCGAACAAAGCCCCACGCCCCCGGGGTCTGTGCGGCGAATATCCACACCAGCCCCGTGTCCCATAGTTCGATGTGCCCGAGGCGGCCACGGTGCTTCTTCCGTTCGCGCGTGCATTGGCCGCACCAGACAATCGCCACCACCGGGTGGCGAGATCGCCTCGGCTTCCCCACGGGCGTCATCAATGCTCCTTCGGCTGGATGTCGACGCGCGCCTCGTCGAACGCGCTGCCACCACCACGCCCGGCCGGCGCGACGGCGACCGTGCACAGCACGTCCACGATGGCCCGCTGCTGGCCGAGAGTCAGCTCCTGCTCCCACCGGCGGCGGACATCGGGCGCACCGATGATGGCGCGCAACGGGTTGGTGCCCGCCGCGGCGACCTGGGCGGCCTCGACGGCCTGGAGCTGTTCCTTCAGCCGCGCGTTGCGGCGCAGCCACCGGGCCCGGTCGATCCGGCGGGCGTCCAGGTCGTCATCCAGTTCATCGAGCTGCTGCTGTAGCCGGACACCTTCGACGTTCAGCGCGTCGAGATCCACGGCATCGTCGGCCTCGGCGAGCAGGTCTATCGCGTCCTCACGGGACAGCCGGGCGATCACCACGTCGGACACGTAGTCGTCCAGCCCGGCCCGGTCGACGATGACGTGGCCGCGCAGCTTGTAGTCACCGGCGCGGCGACAGCGGTAGACCTTGTGACCGCCGGTGCTGGCCGTGGAGACGCGCAGCGGACTGCCACAGTCCTCGACGCCGCAGAGGTAGATGCCGGTGCCCAACCACTTCACCAGGTTGTTGCCACCGGTGTTGCGGGTCGGGTCGCTCAGGATGACCACGGCCGCGCGCCACTTCATCTCCGGGACGATCGGCGGCCACTTCGCCGTGCCGATGATCTCGCCGTTGTAGACGGCCAGGCCGGCGTTGCGTGGCCGCAGCAGCACCTTCTTCCACGTGCGCAGTGAGAACGGCTTGCCCAGCGTGGAGGTGATGCCCCGGGCGGTGAGGTCGGCCACCTGCGCTCGCAGGGATGTGCCGGCCAGCACCGCGTCGATGCCGGTGGCGATCTCGCGCGCCTCGGCGTCGTGGTGGGTGACGCCGTCGGCGAGGAACCCGAAGGGCCGGATGCCGCCGTGGAACTCGCCCGCCTCGGCCTTCTGCTGCTGCTTGCGGGCGATGCGCTCACCGGTGCGTTCCGCCTCGGCGGCGTCGTTCGCGGCCAGCATGCGGGCGATCATACGGCCGTCCGCGGTGCCCAGGTCGAAGCTCGGGGAGCGGATGTAGGCGAACTGGATACCGTGCTGCTCGGCGAGCCGGATCTGCCGTTCCAGTTCGAGGGGCCGCCGGGTCAACCGGCTGGACGAGTACGCCCAGATCTTCGTGATGCGCCCGGCGGCGGCGTCATCCAGCAGTCGGGCGTACTCCTTGCGCGGCTTGGTGGACCGGGTGGACGCGGAGACGTCGTTGTCGGAGTAGACATCGACGACCGTGTCGCCGGCTCGCTGGGCTGCCGCGCGGAGGTCTTCGTCCTGGCGGCCGACGCCGAGTTCTAGGCCTTCGCGGTCATCGCTGATCCGTTTGTAGAGGCCCGCCCGCGACCCGCTGGTTCCGTCCATACGAGCATTGTGTCATACTCGACCCGTCGGCAGCGCGACGTTCAGGACGGTCACGTCGAGACCGACCGCCAGCATGGCCAGCCCGATCGCGGCGAGTGCCCACCAGCGTGCGGACGGCCCGGTGGTGACCGGTGCGTCCGTGGTCCGAGTTATCATGACTCGAAGCTACTGTGGTTTCACAAAATTGTGAAGACAGAAAACTGTGGCGCCGGGCACGCGGGCGTCAGGATCACGGCAACAGCGCCCGGCCGGGTGTCAGGCTCGCGTGCACAGCCGTGCCGGTGGGCCGGTGATCGCGCTGTCCTGGGATCAGTCGATCTCGGGAGGTACGCCGTGACACTTGCCGACGTGTTGCCCGACCTCGGCCGGTCAGCCGAGCCGCCACTGGCCCCTGGCGTCTGGCCGGCCGGTACCCGCATCGGTGAGCACGGGGATCTGCTGCTCGCCGGTATCCCCGCCACCCATCTCGCGGCCCGCTTCGGCACGCCGGTCAACGTCCTCGCCGAGGCCGACGTGCGGAGCAGGGCCAGGGCGTTCGCCGCAGCGCTGCCCGAGGCGGAGATCCTCTTCGCCAGCAAGGCGCTGCCCTGCCGGGCGGTGCTGCGGTGGCTGGCGGCGGAGGGCCTGTCGCTGGACGTGTGCTCGGCCGGCGAGCTGGCGGTCGCCAGGTCGGTGGGCTTCCCGGCGGAGAAGATCATGGTGCACGGCAACGTGAAGACCGCCGAGGACCTGAAGGCCGCGCTGGCCTACGGAGTGGGCCGGATCGTCGTCGACTCGACCGACGAGATCGACCACCTCACCGCGCTGGCCCACCCCGGCCAGGCCGTCCTGGTCCGCGTGACGCCCGGCATCGACGCGCACACCCACCGCGCGATCACCACCGGCACGGACGACCAGAAGTTCGGCTTCCCGCTGGCGGGTGGATTCGCGGCCGATGCGGTCGCGAAGGTCGTGGCCGCACCCGGCCTGCGGCTGGTCGGGCTGCACTGCCGTCCAGGACCATCTGGCGCGGGCCGAAGTGTTGCGCGGAGGCGGATCGCAAGAAGGCCGAGGCCACGGCCGGATCGCGCGCTGCCGTTCGGGAACTGCTCGCCCAGGGGGTTTCCCAGCGTGAGGCGGGGCAGCTGCTCGGGCTGTCATTTCAACGGGTCAATCAACTCGTGAACAGCTGACCCGCACAATGGGGGCATGGTGAGTGTGAGCGACGCGCTGCGGATCGGGCCCTTTCAGGTCGATCCGCCGGTGGTGCTGGCCCCGATGGCGGGCATCACCAACGTGGCGTTCCGCCGGTTGTGCCGGGAGTACGGCGCCGGGTTGTACGTCTGCGAGATGATCACCAGCCGGGCGCTGATCGAGCGTGACGTGACCACGCTGCACATGATCACGTTCGACGACACCGAGCGGCCCCGGTCGATGCAGCTCTACGGCGTCGACCCGGAGACGATGCGCCGAGCGGTCCGGATGATCGTGGACGAGGACCTGGCCGACCACATCGACATGAACTTCGGCTGCCCGATGCCGAAGGTGACCCGGCGGGGTGGTGGCGCGGCGCTGCCGTTCAAGCGGCGGCTGTTCGCCGACATCGTCTCGGCGGCGGTGCGGGCGGCCGAGCCGGCGGGTATCCCGGTGACGGTGAAGTTCCGGATCGGCATCGACGACGACCACCACACGTTCCTGGACGCCGGCCGGATCGCCGAGGCCGAAGGCGCGGTGGCGGTCGCGCTGCACGCCAGGACCGCCGCCCAGCGCTACTCGGGCCAGGCGGACTGGTCGATGGTCAGCCGGCTGGTCGAGGCCGTCACCACCATCCCGGTGCTGGGCAACGGCGACATCTTCGCCGCCGAGGACGCGCTGAAGATGGTGGAGCAGACCGGCTGTGCCGGTGTCGTGGTCGGCCGGGGCTGCCTGGGCAGGCCGTGGCTGTTCCGCGACCTGCAGGCCGCGTTCGCCGGTGAGCCGGTCCCGGCCGGACCGCCGCTGGGCGAGGTGGCGGCCGTGCTGAGCCGGCACGCCCACCTGCTGGCCGACCACTACGGTGAGCTGAAGGGCCTGCGCGACCTGCGCAAACACATGGCCTGGTACCTGCGTGGCTTCCCGGTCGGCGCCACGCTGCGCCAGCGGTTCGCCATGGTGGGCAGCCTGGCCGAGCTGGACGACCTGCTCGCCGAGCTGGACGGCCCGGAGGGTCCCGGCTTCGACTCGCCCTACCCGGCGGAGGCCGACGGGCCGCGGGGGCGGCAGGGTTCGCCGGCCAAGGTGGTCCTCCCGGACAACTGGCTTGCCGACCCGGACGACGCCCGGGTGCCTGCCGGAGCGGAGCTGATGCACTCCGGAGGGTAACCGGACCCGCCACCAGCGGAAATGCCCAGCGTAGCGGCCTGATCACGGAGTGACGAAGCACCCGCGCGGCAGGGTTCGGTGTCACCCGATCGAGACGCACGTCACGCCCGACCACCGCTTTGGAGCAACCTTCCTTCAGCCAGACGAGCGAAATCCGGCACTGGCTCGTCCCGCCATCTCAAGCCGCCGCTCCTGTATGTCGACACCTGGGACGTAGGGAGGTGGAGCGGCGTGACCGTGTTGCGACCCGACATCGTGGAGCCGGAGCCGATCGAGGACGGCGCCGGCTGGCGGACGTTCGACGCCCCCACCCGTCCCGCCGGCCCCCATCCGATGTCCCGCAACGGCGTCCCGAGCTTCAGCCACGACGTCGCCTGTGACGCGCCGCGCCCCGAACCCCGCGCCGCCGAGCCCGAACCCGACACGCCTGCCGGGCCCGACCGCGGCGTGGACACCGGTGGCCTGGCCGACAGCTCGAAGCTGATCCGGCTGCACGAGTCCATCGGCGCGCTGCTGGCCTCGCGCGGCGAGTGGCAGCAGGCCTACCAGCACCTGCGGTCCGCGCTGGACCTCGTCTACTCCGACCGGATCGAGCGCCCGCCGGTGCCCGAACAGCTGCGCCGCGAGGTGGACCGGCTGCGCAAGGAGCACGCCGAGGCCCGCGAGCAGAGCATCCGGGACAGCCTGACCGACAGCTACAACCGGCGTTACCTGGATCAGCGGCTCACCTCGTTGCTGGCCGACACGGCGCGGGCGGGCGACCGCACCGGGCTGGCCGTCGCACTGGCCGACCTGGACTGGTTCAAGCAGGTCAACGACACGTTCGGGCACCTGGTCGGCGACCGCGTGCTGCGCCGGGTGGTGGACCTGCTGTCCGATGGCATGCCGGAGGGCGCGTTCTGCGCGCGGTACGGCGGCGAGGAGTTCGTGCTGGTGGTGCCCGGCATCGACGCGCTGACGGCGGTCGCGGTCGCCGAGGCGGCCAGGGCGCGGATCGAGCAGCATCCGTGGTCCCAGCTGGTGCCGGGCCTGCGGGTCACGGTCAGCATCGGCCTGGCGCACGAGCCGGCCGGTGGTCTGGCGGCCGGGCGGCCGCCGACGAGCGCGGAGCAGCAGTTGCTGCGCGCGGACGGCTTGCTCTACGCGGCGAAACAGTCCGGGCGCAATGCGGTGGCATACCGCCGAGCCGGGCGGGTCATACTGGCGGGCGCCGCACAGGGGCGGCGGATCGCCGAATCGCGGGCGGTGGTTACACCCAGGCGGTGAACCTTAGCCCGTTCGGCCTAGCCGGGTAGCCACAATCGCGTACTTATAGTGAAAGTATTTCCGCGCGCTGTCGTCATCAGGAGCAGCCGACCGTACTATCGCCTGCGCAGGGTGACGCGGACGCCGGGCGGGGCCGGTGTCCGGGCAGCGCAGCCCGCCGGCGCGCCCGTCCGTGACGTGCTCGACCTGACGACCTGATTTGCTGGGAAGGAGAACGAGTGCCTGACGAGCCCCGCCGCGGCGACTCCGGCCGGCACGGTACGTCCTCCTCGACACCCGGCCAGGACGCCTCCGGTCGCTCCGGTCGCCGCCGCCGACGTTCGATGGAGGATTCCGGCGGGGTCAGCGTGTCGGACCTGGTCGCCAAACACGGCGGCTCCCGCTCGGACATGACGCCCGTTCCACCCCCCTCGCACGTGGCGCCCACCGAAACGAACGGTGGTCGCCGGCACGCCCAGCCCTCCCCGGCCATGCCTCCCCGTGAGGGCCGCCGCCGTGCGCAGCCGGACCAGAATCGGTCCGCCGGCGGTGCCCAGCCGCCGCGTGCCCTCCCTCCCCAATACCGTAGGCAAGCCCAGGGCACCGGACGGACGCGGCAAGATAACGACATCGCAGCGTCTCAGCAGCCGGACGCCGGTAACGCGCCCGGTTTCGGCGCCGCCGAGGCATTCGACGGCGGTCAGGCCGACCCGCGCCGCTCGCAGCGGATGCCCAGGCCGGCACCGACCGCCCGCGGCCTGGCCCGGCGGATTGCCGGCAGCCAGAGCAGCGGTTCGCAGCGGATCCCGGTGCCGCCGAGGCAGCCGCAGCCGCCGGTGAGCCAGCCGCCGATGACCCAGCTCCCCACACCGCAGGGCAGGCGCGCGCCCGGTCGGGCGCCTGCCGCCCGGCTGCCGCAGCAGCCGACCGGACCGTGGCAGGACCACCAGGACTCGCAGGGCCCCGCCGCCCGGCCCGCGGGGCCGGGGCAGCGCACCGGCCGGATGCAGCGCCCGGACGTGCCGGTGGCCAACCGGCTGAATCCGGCGTCGGAGACAGACATCGCGCCGGTCGGACCGCCCAGCCGCGCCGGGATCAACCCGGTCGGGCCGCCCAGCAGGCCGGGGATGCCCCCGGTCGGCCCGGGCAGCCGCACCAACATGAGCCCGGTCGGGCCGGGCAGCCGAACCGACATCGCGCCGGTCGGCCCGGGCAGCCGGTCCGGCATGAACCCGGTGGGTCCGGGCAGCCGGCCCGGTGTGGCGCCGGTCGGGCCGCCGAGCCGGCCCGCGATGACCCCGGTGGGCCGCCTGGCCGCCACCGCGCTGGCCGCGCCGGCCAAGCCGCTGCCGCCGGTACCCGCCCAGCAGGTCGCCGAACCCGACGTGCTGCCGCAGGCGCGGACCACTGCCGGGCCGGAGCGGCGCGAGGACATCGACCCGCTGTCGCTGACCACCGAGATGGAGCCGATCAGCGAGGCGGTGGAGCAGAAGCGCACCATCGACGCCACGCTGGCCCGGTTCTCCGCGGTGCACGACGAGATGGCCGCCGAGCAGGCGCAGCGACGCAGCCGGCGGATGAAGATCATGCCGTGGCTGGGCAAGGACAACGACCTCGAGGAGGCGTTGACCAACAACGGCCCGGTGAGCCCGGCGACGGCGACGCAGACCCAGGAGCCGGTGGCGCGGCCGCAGCCCAGGCGGCGACTGCCGGTCAGCCGGCCACCCACGAAGCAGGGCGGCCGCGGGCGCCGCATGCTCAGCGCGAAGATGGCCGCCGTCGGCGTCGCGGTGTTGGTCCTGGCCGGTTCGTACTTCGGCTGGCAGGCGCTGCACCACGGCCCGGCCGGCAGCCAGATCCAGGAAGTGGCCGCGCTGGACGAGAACTCGCCGGCCATCCTGGAGAGCTCGAAGCAGTACGGCGACTCCAACTTCCTGCTGGTCGGCACCAGCAACCGGCCCGGCGCCAACGCCAGCGACGCGCAGCCCACCGACACGATCATGGTGGTGCACATCCCGGTGGACGGCAGCCGGGCCGCCGTGGTGTCGTTCCCGCCGAACCTGCAGGTCGACCGGCCGGTCTGCCAGCAGTGGGACAACAAGACCAACCAGACGACCGGCCAGGTGCCGGCGCAGACCGCCGTGAAGCTGTCCTCGGTCTACTCGGTCGGCGGGCCGCGCTGTGTCACCGACACCGTGCAGCAGCTGTCCGGACTGCGGATCAACCACTTCGTCGGCGTGGACACCGGTGGCTTCGGCAGCCTGGTGGGCACCGTCCAGGGCGGCGTGCAGCTGTGCGTCTCGGCCCCGGTCAAGGACGCCACGCTGGGCACGATCGTCAGCAAGTCCGGGACGGTCACGCTGTCCGGCACGAAGGCGCTGGACTACGTGACGGCCGACCAGATCAGCGGGGACAAGCACCTGGCCGACCTGAGCCGGATCGACCGCCAGCAGCGGTTCCTGGCCGCGGTGCTGCGCAAGACCATCGGCCAGCAGAACCTCCTGATGAACACCGGCCTGCTGAACAACTTCCTGGGCACGTTCACCAAGTCGACGTTCGGCGACAACATGGGCGTCGACCAGTTGGCCAAGCTCGCCACCTCGTTGCAGGGCCTGGCGCTGGGCAAGATCACGTTCGTCACGGTGCCCACCTCGGACACGGTGAACTCGGCCGGCGAGGAAACGCTGCAGGCGAGCACCAGCAAGCAACTGTTCAACGCGATCATCGACAACTCGCCGCTGCCCGGTGAGACCGGTGGCAGCCAGGCGGCCACGTCGAAGGCGCCGGCCGCGCCGGTGGCCGCGAAGGACATCAAGATCCAGGTCATCAACGGCATCGGCGACAGCGCGCCCGGCGCCGCGACCCGGACCGCGAACGACCTCAAGCAGTTCGACTACGTGATCAACCAGATCGGTGGTCCCGCGCCGCCGAACGTGACGCACACCGTCATCCGGTACGCGTCCGGCCAGCAGGCGCAGGCCCAGTTGCTGGCCTCGTCGGTGCCCTCGGCGAAGCTCCAGGTCGACCCGAGCATGGACGGCGCGATCCAGCTCGTCCTCGGGCCCGGCTTCGACAATGTGGTCAAAGCTCCCAAGGCCGGTGCCGTGACGAGCACCGGAGGCGCGTCCGAGGCCCCCACCGGTCTGTCCTATGTGAACGCGGCGAACACGTCCTGCGCCTGATCAGTGCCATGATCGAACACAGCGATCACCCGTGGTTCACCCTGGGTTCACCTGCGCATGCCGTGTTCGAGGCCGGCTACCTCTAGGCTGGCCACCATGCGTGAGGCGTACCACGACAGACTGGGTGAACTCGCCACCAGCCTGGCCGACATGTGTGCGATGGTCGGCACGGCGATGGAGCGGGCGACCACGGCACTGCTGAAGGCCGATCTGGCTCTGGCCGAGCAGGTGATCAGTGACGACTCCACCGTCGACGTGGCCCGCACCGCGTACGAGGAGGAGGCGTACGCGCTGCTCGCGCTGCAGGCGCCGGTGGCCACCGACCTGCGCACCGTGCTGGCCGTGATCCACGCGGCGGAGAGCCTGGAGCGGATGGGCGACCTGGCGCTGCACGTGGCCAAGGCCGCGCGCCGCAGGCACCCGGCGCCTGTGCTGCCGGACGAGGTGCGCCCCTACTTCGAGCAGATGGGTACCGTGGCCGCCGCGCTGGCCCGCAAGACGGAACAGGTGATCCGCACCCAGGACGTGGACCTGGCCCGTGAGGTGGAGAACGACGACGACGAGATGGACCACCTGCACCGCGAACTGTTCACGGTGCTGATGGACCCGAACTGGCCGCACGGCGTGGCCGCCGCCGTCGACGTGACGTTGCTGGGCCGCTTCTACGAGCGGTTCGCCGACCACGCCGTATCGGTGTCGAAGCGGACGGTGTTCGTGGTGACCGGGCGGATGCCGGGTTCGGATCAGTTCGATATCTGATCCCTCAACGTGAACTGGCCCGGCCGTACGGCCGGGCCAGTCGCGTCCGTGCGGGTCAGCCGAAGCGGCCGGAGATGTAGTCCTCGGTGGCCTTCTCGCCCGGGTTGGAGAAGATCTTCTCCGTGTCGTCGATCTCGATCAGGTGGCCGGGCTGGCCCTGGGCGCGCAGGTTGAAGAACGCCGTCTGGTCGCTGACCCGGGCCGCCTGCTGCATGTTGTGCGTGACGATGACGATCGTGTAGTCGCGCTTCAGCTCGCCGATCAGGTCCTCGATGGCCAGCGTGGAGATCGGGTCCAGAGCCGAGCACGGCTCGTCCATCAGCAGCACGTCCGGCCGCACCGCGATCGCCCTGGCGATGCACAGCCGCTGCTGCTGGCCGCCGGACAGGCTGCCGCCCGGCTTGCCCAACCGGTCCTTGACCTCGCCCCACAGGTTCGCGCTACGCAGCGCCCGCTCGGCCACCTCGTTGAGCGACTTGCGGTCCTGGCCGCCGCCCAGCTTCAGGCCGGCCACCACGTTGTCCCGGATGGACATGGTGGGGAACGGGTTGGGCCGCTGGAACACCATGCCGATGGTCTTGCGGACCATCACCGGATCCACCGACGAGGCGTAGATGTCCTCGCCGTCCAACGAGACCTTGCCCTCCACCCGGGCGCCCGGCGTGACCTCGTGCATCCGGTTCAGCGACCGCAGCACCGTCGACTTGCCACAACCGGACGGTCCGATGAACGCGGTGACGCTGCGCGGGGGTACCGACAGGTTGACGTCGGCCACGGCATGGAACTTGCCGTAGAACAGGTTCAGGTCCTTGATATCCAGTCGCTTGGCCATCAGGCCCACCTTCCTGGCGAGTGACTAGCCACGCACTCGCGCGAAGCGCGCGACCGCACGGGCGATCAGGTTGAGCAGAAGCACGATGCCGATGAGTGTGAGCGCGCCCGTCCAGGCCCGGTTGATAGCGGTGTCGTAGGACTGGAGGACCTCGTTGTACACGAACAACGGTAGCGAAGCCTGTGGGCCGTTGAACGGGTTGTTGTGGATGACGTTGTTGCCGAAGACGGTGAGCAGCACCGGCGCGGTCTCACCCATCACCCTCGCCACGGCCAGCATGACACCGGTGATGATGCCGGGCAGCGCGGTCGGCAGGACGATCCGGACGATGGTGATCCACTTGGCGACGCCCAGCGCGTAGGACGCCTCACGCAGGCTCACCGGGACCAGCTTGAGCATCTCCTCGCAGGAGCGGACCACGGTGGGCAGCATGAGGATCATCAGCGCCAGCGAACCGGCGAAACCGGAGTTGCCCATGCGCAGGGCCAGCACCCACAGCGCGAGGATGAACAGGCCGGCCACGATCGAGGGCAGACCGGTCATCACGTCCACGAAGAAGCTGACCACCTTGCCCAGCCAGCCCCGGCTGTACTCGACCAGGTAGATGGCCACCATGATGCCGAAGGGCACCGCGATCACGGTGGCGATGCCGACCTGTTCCAGCGTGCCGATGATGGCGTGGTAGGCGCCGCCGTTGGGATCGGACTCGGCGACCGCGCGCATGGAGTGGGTGAAGAACACGCCGTCGAAGCGGGCCAGGCCCTTGGCGATCGTGTAGCCCAGCACGCCGAGCAGCGGCAGCACCGCCAGGATCACGGAGACCAGGAGCAGGCTGGTCATCAGCCGGTTCTTGGCGTGCCGCCAGCCCTCGACCGACACCGACAGCGCGGTCTGCACGATCAGGTACAGCGCGGCGGCGACCAGCACGAAGATGATCCGGCCGTAGATCGGGGTCAGCTCGAACAGCGCCCACGTGACCAGGACGGCGGCCGCGGCGGTGACCACGAACGCCCACCAGGGCAGCTTGCGCCGGGACAGGTTCGGCGGGCTCAGTGGCACGTCGTCGTACACGGCGGCGGTCATGCGCTCGCCTTCCTGCCACGGCGGACGATGGCCCGCGCGCCGAAGTTGACGATCAGGGTGATGCCGAACAGCACCAGGCCGGACGCGATGAGCGCGCCCTGGCTGATCGTCGAACTGGCGTCACCCCAGCGGTTGGCGATGTTGGCGGCGATGGTGTTGCCGCCGGGGTCCAGGATCCGCCAGCTGATCCGGTACGTGGACGAGAGCACCATGGCGACGGCGATGGTCTCGCCGACCGCGCGGCCGAAGCCGAGGACCACGGCACTGACCACACCGGACCGGCCGTAGGGCAGCACGGCCATCCGCATGGTCTCCCACTTGGTGGCGCCCAGCGCCAGCGCGCCCTCGACGTGTTCGGTGGGGGTCTGCACGAACACCTCGCGGGAGATCGCCGCCACGATCGGCAGCATCATCACGGCGAGTACGACGGCCGCGACCAGAATGGACTTGCCGTAGGTCTCGTTGGTCGACCTGAACAGCCAGATCCACCCGAAGTACTTGGACAGGAACGTGGACAGCGGGATCAGGTTCGGCGACAGGTAGACCGCGCCCCACAGGCCGAACACCACACTGGGCACCGCGGCCAGCAGGTCGACCACGTAGGCCAGGGGCCGGGCGATCGCCCTGGGTGCGTAGTGGCTGATGTAGAGCGCCACGCCGACCGCCACCGGGACGCCGATGATCAGCGCGATCAGCGACGCGAGCAGGGTGCCGAACGCCAGCGCGGCGATGCCGAACTTGCCGGTGCCGTCCGGGTCCCAGACCTGGGTGGTGAAGAAGTTGCTCTTGTCCGACGTGATGGCCGGTACGGCCTTGAGGATCAGGAAGGCGGCCACGGCCGCCATGAGCAGCAGGATGAGCCAGCCGGAGCCCTTCGACAGCCAGCGGAAGGCTACGTCCCCACCCTTGTTGGTGCGCCCGTCCCGCAGTGAGGTGGCGCCGCGTGGCTGGTCCTCCGGTGTCGGCTCCACCGAGGTCGGGGACCGTCCTGTGGTAGCGATGTCGGGCTCCATTCCTTGGGGCCGATCAGCTACCGCGCCCGCCCGGTGACCATCCGGCCACCGGGCGGGCGGGGAGCATGCTCAGCCGACTTCCGCGAAAGCTACTTCAGCGAGTCGATCGCGCTGGCAACCTTGGTGCGGATGTTCTCCGGTAGCGAGACGTAGCCGTCGCTCAGGATCGCCTTCTGACCGTCGGCGCTGGCCGCGTAGCCCAGGAACGCCTTCAGTGCGGGCAGCTTCGAGGCGTCGTTGCCGGACTGGCAGACGATCTCGTAGGTGACCAGCACGTTCGGGTAGTCCGTAGCGCCGGTGTCCGCGTAGTCGAAGCTCAGCGTCAGGTTGTTGCCGGTGCCAACGACCTGCGCCTTGCCGATGAAGTTCGACGCGTTCTCCTGGGTCAGCGGCACGAAGGTGCCCGCAGCGTTGCTGACCTGGGCGTAGGGGATCGACTGCTGCTGGGCGTAGGACAACTCGAAGTAGCCGATGCCGCCCGGGGTCTTCTTGACGTCCTGGGAGACCAGGGCGCTGCCCTTGTCACCCTGGCCGCCGGGGCCCGGCCACTGCTTGTTGGTGCCGTACGTCCAGTCGGTCTTGGCCTCGTTGGCCAGGTAGTTCGAGAAGTTGAAGCTGGTGCCCGAGGTGTCCGACCGGTGGAACGTCTGGATGCCCATCGCCGGCAGGCTGACGCCCGAGTTGTCCTTCGCGATGGCCGGGTCGTTCCACTTGGTGATCTTGCCGGAGAAGATCTTGGCCAGGTTGCTCGCGGAGAGCTTCAGGGTGGTGACGCCGGGCACGTTGAAGCCGACCGCGATCGGGCCGGGCACCAGCGGGATGTTGATCGCGTCGCCGGTCTTGCAGCGGGCGTTGGCCTTGGGCATGTCGGTCGCCGCCAGCGGGTAGTCCGAGCCCGCGAAGTCCACGGAGCCCGCCTGGAACTGGGACACGCCCTGGCCGGAGCCGCCGAGGCCGTTGTTGACGTTCACGCCACTGCACGCGTTCTCGAAGTTCTTGGCCCACACGCTGATGGCATTGGCCTGCGCGGTGGACCCGGACAGGGTGAGGTTGGCCGAGCCGGACGGGCACGTGATGCTCGACGCGGCGGACGCGGGGTCGCCGCCACTGGACGACGACGTGGCACCGGCCCCCGTGTTGTTGTCGGTGCCACACGCCGCCAGCATCAGGGCGCCGGCAGCGGCGAGGCCGAGCACAGCAGCGCCGTGCCGATTGATCTTCACCTGTGATCCTCCAACCAGGAGCCTCATCGATAGAGGGCGCGACTGGGCCGTCGCTGACACGGACGGTAGGCAGCGCCGATGGACAGGTGGCCGTATTCCGGTGAACAGGAGGTGAACTTGGCACGCCAGGTGACTACGTACACAACCATTGGTGTGATCCCGCACCCAGGTTGTGACCTGCTTGTTTGCAGTACGTAATGGAGTGTTCGACACATGCTCGTCCAACCCGGGGGACCGTCTCAATTGGTCCCTCGGATGGTCCAATGTGTGCGCAACTCATTCGCCCGACCCGGTCACGCCGCGTGTCCGGGACGTACCGTCAGTGCGCGTACTGGACGCTCGCGTCCCACTCCCGGAAGCCCAGTTTCCGATACACGGCCAGCGCCGGCTCGTTGTCGGACTCGACGTACAGCATGACCCGGTCCATGGCCCGCCGCTCGCGCAGGTAGCTCAACCCGGCCAGGGTCAGCGCCCGGCCCAGGCCGCCGCCCTGGGCGCCGGGCCGCACGCCGACCACGTACACCTCACCCATCGGGCCGCCGTCGACGTCCGGGTGCACCTTCGTCCAGTGGAAGCCCAGCAGCCGGTCGTCGCCGTCCACGGCGAGCAGGAAACCGGCCGGGTCGAACCACGGCTCCGCCTCCTCCTGGCGCAGGTCGGCGTCGGCCAGCGCGCTCTGCTCCGGGTGCCAGGCGAAGGCCTGCCGGTTGACCTCCAGGAACGCGGCCTCGTCCCGGCCGGGCACGAAGGCGCGCAGCGTCACGCCGTCGGGCAGCCGGGCCGCCGGCACCTGGTCGGTCAGCGGCATCCGCAGCCGCAACAGCCGGCGCACCGGGCGGAAGCCGAGTTTCCCGGCCAGTGCGGCGGCGGCCGGCTGGTCACCGGGCGCCCACACCCGCAGCGTGTCGCCAGGATCGCCGGTCGCCGCCACTCCGGCCCTGGTCAGCAGCCGGGTGGCCAGTTCGGTGCCGATGCCCCGGCCGCGGTCGGCCGGGCGCACCAGCAGGTCGCCGACCAGCCGGCCGAAGGAGTCGCCGCCGGTGTTCAGGTGCGCGTAGCCGACCAGTTCACCGTCCTCATGCGCCAGCAGGTGCTCGCCACCGGTGAACTCGGACGGCACGCCCGTCTCGGCCAGATCCGGCCGACCGTCCACAGCGGACACGGCGACCAGCAGCGCGCGCAGCGCCGCCGGATCGGGCTCGGCCCAGGAGAACATCGTCACACCGACGACCGTAGATCAGGCGCGTCCGGTCAGGACAGGACGTCCAGCGAGTCCAGCCGGATCGGGCGGACCGGGCCGCGGCCGGTGGGCGCCGGGCGGCCGGGCCGGACGAACTTGTAGCCCACGTTGCGCACGGTGCCGATCAGCTGCTCGTGCTCGGTGCCCAGCTTGGCGCGCAGCCGCCGGACGTGGACGTCCACCGTGCGGGTGCCGCCGAAGAAATCGTAGCCCCAGACCTCCTGCAGCAGCTGCGCCCTGGTGAACACCCGGCCGGCGTGCTGGGCCAGGTACTTGAGCAGCTCGAACTCCTTGTAGGTGAGGTCGAGCGGGCGGCCGCGCAGGCGGGCGGAGTAGGTGGACTCGTCGATCACCAGCTCGCCGACCTGGATCGCGCCGGCACCGGATTGGGTCGAGTCGGTACCCCGCGAGCGGACCAGGCGCAGCCGGGCGTCCACCTCGGCCGGACCGGCGGAGGGCAGCAGGATCTCGTCCACGCCCCACTCGGCGTTCACCGCGACCAGGCCGCCCTCGGTCACCACGGCCACCACCGGCACCTCGACACCGCTGCCGGCCAGCAGCCGGCACAGGCTGCGGGCGCCCGCCAGGTCGATCCGGGCGTCCACCAGCACGGCGTCGTACGGGCCGGCGGCGAGCAGCGCGGCCACGTCCGGTTCGTGGGAACGGACCCGGTGGGACAGCAGCCCCAGCGCGGGCAGCACGGCGGTCGGGTCCGGGTCGTTGGTCAGCAGGAGCAGGTCGACGCCCATGGCACGCACCTCTTCCGATTCCGATTCGGTGCGGAGGGCCCAAGACGGGGTACCTGGACACCGAGAGTCGGTGGCTCGGCCCCGTTGCCGGCGGATGTCGGGGAGAATACCCAGTGTGCCCCCCGACCGCCCAGGTTGTGACAGGAGCGTCACACCATCGGCCCCATGCTGGGCAGGCTCGGCCACCGGCCGGACCCGCCCGCCGGGCCGTCGGCGACGGTGCGACGATCGACGCTCGGACCCCGCAGCCCCAGCCCGGACCACCGTCCGGCGAAAAGGATGACTTTTCGCGTGAAAAAGCCTGTGAAGATCACCGTCATCACGGTCCTCGTGCTGGTCGGCGCCCTGGTCGGCGCCGACTACGGCCTGGCGGCCGCCGCCGAGTACCAGGTGTCCAAGAAGATGCGCACCGAGCTGAACCTGGCCAGCGACCCCTCGGTGGACATCCACGGCTTCCCGTTCATCACACAGGCCATCGCCGGGGACTACCACGACGTCGCGATCGACGCGGTCGGCGTGCCGGTGAACAGCCAGTTGCGGGACCTGGAGATCGCCGCCGACCTGCACGACGTGCGGGTGAAGCTGTCCGAACTGCTGGGCGGCAACGTGCAGCAGATCAAGGTGGCCGAGGTGGACGGCCAGGTGAAGGTCAAATCGACCGACATCGGCCGGCTGCTGCACATCCCCGACCTGTCGATCAACCCGATCTCCCTGGACACCGTCCTGGGCACCGGTGCGCAGGACGCCGAGGACCAGAAGGACCACCTGCAGGATCCCGGCGGCTCCAGCTCCGGTTCCGGCTCGGACTCGCTGGCCACCAAGGCGGGCGTGGAGATGAGCGGCACCATCGACCTGGCGGGCGAGCAGACGAAGGTCAACGCCTTCGGCGTGATGTCGCTGTCCGGCGGTGCGGTGATCATCACACCGAAGAAGCTGCAACTGACCAACGGGCTGGTGTCCGGTGACATCCCGGACAGCCTCCTGCAGGGCTTCACGCACCTGTTCCAGGTGCGGCTGAGCTCGTCGAACCTGCCGCTGCCCTTCACCATCCGGGCCACCGGCGTGGACGTGCAGAACGGGGCGATCGTGGTGGGCGGCACGGCGAACAACATCGTGCTGTCCGCCGACTCGGTGAACCCGTGATCCGTTCGAGGTAATACTGGACGGCATGACCGGCTGGTACGCCCTGGGTGGTGCGCTCGTGCTGGCGGCCGCCCTGGCGTGGGGGCTGCGCCGGCAGGAGGGACGGGTGCGCGGAGCGCGGGACGTGCCGGCGGGTGCCGGGCTGCCCGAGCCGGTGCGCGCCGCGCTGGCCGCCGCCCCGGTGATCACCCTGGTCCAGCTGTCCACCACGTTCTGCGCGCCGTGCCGGCAGGCCAGGGCGGTGCTGCGCCAGCTGGCCGGCGGCACCGAGGGGTTGGCACACGTCGAGCTGGACGTGACCGACCGTCCCGAGGTGGCGGCGTCACTGGGCGTGTTGCGCACGCCGACCACGGTCGCGTTCACCCACGACGGCACCGAGTTGCTCCGCGTGGGCGGCGTGCCGAAGGGCGCCACGCTGGTGGACGCGCTGCGCCCGCACCTGCCGTGACCGGCCCCCGAACCGTTCCAGCTGGTGGACAGCGCTGCCGGGAGCTGGGCGAACGGGGTACGCTCGCCGCCGTGCACACGATGCTGACCAGGCGCCGCGCGGTGGACTACCGCCGCGTCGAGAGCAGCCTGTGTCGACCGACCCGCTGACCGGACCCATCCGCAGTTCTGGCGCGGCAGCGCCGCAGATCCGTCGCGGACCGCACGCGACATCACCGTCAGCAGGCAGTCAGCACGAGCCACGACCGTCACGGACAGTGCATGACACTGTCCCGGTCAGGAGGCAGCAGTGTCCACAACCATCTCCCCCGGGACCCGGACCGACCGGCCCCAGGTGGACGTCCGCGGTCCCCGCTTCGGCGCGTGGGTGACCACCGTCGTACTCGCCGTCGTCCTGGTCACCGGATGGTGGCCGCTGCTCGCCGCGCAGGCCGTCGTGTTCTGGGTCGGCGCGCTGGCCGGGCTGCGGTGGGCGCCCTACGGACTGGTCTTCCGGCGTGTGGTGGCACCGCGGCTGGGTCCGGTCACCGAACGGGAGGACGCCGCGCCGCCCCGTTTCGCGCAGGCCGTCGGCGGCGTGTTCGCCGTGGTCGGCGTGGTGGGGTTCGTGACCGGGGTGACGCCGCTGGGCCTGGTCGCCACCGGGCTGGCGCTGGTCGCGGCACTGCTCAACGCGGCCGTCGGCCTCTGCCTCGGCTGCGAGATGTACCTGCTCCTGCGGCGGGTCCGACTGTCGAACAACTAGCAAAACCAACATGGTGGGAGTCACTCGATGAGCCGTGAGAACGTGCTGGTGTCCGCCCAGTGGGCGGAGGACAACCTGGACGCACCGGGGGTGGTGTTCGTCGAGGTGGACGAGGACACCAGCGCCTACGAGGGCGGCCACATCCCCGGGGCCGTCCGGATCGACTGGAAGACCGAGCTGCAGGACCAGGTCCGGCGAGACTTCGTCGACCAGGCCGGGTTCGGCGCCCTGCTGTCGGCCAAGGGGATCAGCAACGACGACCAGGTGATCCTGTACGGCGGCAACAACAACTGGTTCGCGGCCTACGCGTACTGGTACTTCAAGCTGTACGGCCACGACAACGTGAAGCTGCTGGACGGCGGCCGCAAGAAGTGGGAGCTGGACGGCCGGGCACTGAGCGCCGACGAGGTCAAGCGCGAGGCCACCAGCTACACCGCCAAGACGCCGGACACGTCGATCCGGGCGTTCCGCGACGAGGTCGTCGCCGCGATCGGCGCCAAGAACCTGATCGACGTGCGCTCGCCGGACGAGTTCTCCGGCAAGCTGCTCGCCCCGGCCCACCTGCCGCAGGAGTCGGCGCAGCGGCCCGGCCACGTGCCGAGCGCGCTGAACGTGCCGTGGGCCAAGGCGGCCAACGAGGACGGGACCTTCAAGTCCGACGACGACCTGCGCGCCCTGTACGCGGAGGCCGGCCTGGACGACGCCAAGGCCACCATCGCCTACTGCCGGATCGGTGAGCGCTCGTCGCACACCTGGTTCGCGCTGCACGAACTGCTCGGCCTTTCCGACGTGAAGAACTACGACGGCTCGTGGACCGAGTACGGCTCCCTGGTGGGCGTGCCGGTCAAGCTGGGATCGGAGTCCTGACATGACAGACGGTTGTGGCGCCCCCACGCAGTCCGCGACGGTGCCGGCGGGCGTCGACCTGGGCACCCAGGTCGTGCTGGCCGGCAAGGTCACCTCGGGCGCGAGCCCGGTCGGCGGCGCGTTCGTCCGGCTGCTGGACGGCAACGGCGACTTCTGCGGTGAGGTGGTCGCGTCCGACGAGGGCGACTTCCGCTTCTACGCCGCGCCAGGCGACTGGACCGTGCGGGCACTGCACCGGACCGGCAGCGGCCAGGCGTCGGTGCACGCCGACGGTCCCGGCCTGCACGAGGTCGGCATCGGCGTCAGCTGACCTGGGACGACACGACGCGGGGGCGGTGCGCCGCCCCCGCGTCGCCGTGTCGTTACCCTGCCCGGATGGAGCGGTTCTACGCGGTGCTTCTCGTCCTGGCGGCACTCGCGGCGGTCGGGTCCACCGGCCGCGTGGCGTACCGGTTGTTCGTCGATCACCGGTGACCGGCAGACTGGGTGGCGATGAACACGGACGACGGCCCGGAGCGGGCCAGTGGTGACGCCGCGGTGCGCGCGGCCGCGGAACGTGCCCGGCACACCCGGCACCTGAACCTGCCCCAGTTCGACGACCTGCCGATCCCGGCGGACACGGCGAACCTGCGCGAGGGCCCCGACCTGCACGAGCAGTGCCTGCCGCTGCTGCCGCTGGTCGGCGTGTGGCGCGGCGGTGGCGAGGTGGTCTACCCCACCATCGACGGGCCGTTCCGGTTCGGCCAGCAGGTGGTGTTCGCGCACGACGGCCGGCCGTTCCTGACCTACGAGTCGCGGTCCTGGCTGCTCAACGACGACGGCACGGTACGGCGGCCGGCGGCCAGGGAGAGCGGCTGGTGGCGGCCGCAGCCGGACGGCACGATCGAGATGCTGCTGGCGCACGCCACCGGGATCGTGGAGATCTACTACGGCGCCACCCGCACCATGACGTCGTGGGAACTGGCCACCGACGCCGTGGTGCGCACCGCGTCGGCCAAGGAGGTCAACGCGGCGAAACGGCTGTACGGCATCGTGAACAACGGCGACCTGGCCTACGTCGAGGAACGCTCGATGGCCGGCCAGCCGCTCCAGCCGCACGTGTCGTCCTATTTGGCCAGGGTCGTCGGCTGAGTCCTGGTCAGTGCGGCGAACACGGCCAGCGCCAGTACGGTCAGCGCGGCGATCACCGCCACCATGGGCAGCGCGGTGCCGGTGCCGCCGATGCCGATCAGTGGCGCCACCAGCCCGCCCACCGCGAACTGGTACACGCCCAGCAGGGCCGACGACGTGCCCGCCAGGTCCGGATAGTCCACAGTGGCCAGTGCGCGGGTGTTGGGCAGGACGATCCCGATGCTGGACACCACGGCGAACAGGCCGGGCAGCAGTGCCGGCAGGCCCCAGCCGGCCAGCACGGACACCAGCACCAGCACGCCGCCCACGCAGCCGGCGACCAGGCCGACGGCCAGCAGCCCGCGCGGCGAGAACCGATTCACCAGCCACCGGTTGAGCTGGCCGACGGCCACGATGCCCAGTGCGTTGGTGCCGAACACCAGGCCGAACTGTTGCGGTGACAGGCCGAAGATGTCCTGCAGCGCGAACGACGACCCGGAGATGTAGGCGAACATCGCGGCGAACGCGAGACCGCCGGCCAGCGCGTACCCGACGAACGTGCGATCCCTGGTCAGCACCCCGAACGAGCGCAGCGTGTCACCCAGGCTGCCCGGCCGGCGCCGGTCGGGCGGCAGTGACTCATCGAACCACAGCAGGCACGCCACCAGCAGCACCAGGCCGACCCCGGTGAGCACCACGAACACGCCACGCCAGGACGTGAACCGCAGCAACTGGCTGCCCACCAGCGGGGCCACGATCGGCGCCAGCCCGTTCACCAGCAGCAGCGTGGACAGGTACCGGGCCATCGCGACACCGGCGTACCGGTCGCGCACGGCGGCCGTGGCGATCACCAACCCGGCCGATCCGCCGAAGCCCTGTAACAGCCGCAGTCCGGCCAGCGCCCACACCGACGGCGCCACCAGGCAGGCAGCGGACAGCACGGTGTAGCCGGCCAGGCCGACCAGCAGCGGGCGGCGCCTGCCCAGCGTGTCGGACAGCGGACCCACCACGAGTTGGCCGGCGGCCAGCCCGACCAGGCACGCGGTCAGGGTGAGCTGCACCGCGGACGGGCCGGCGTGCAGGTCGGCGGCCAGCGACGGGAACGCCGGCAGGTACATGTCGATGGACAGCGGCGCGAACGCGGACAGCGAACCGAGAATGATCACCAACCGGACCGGGTGCGCGACCGGCGACGCGGTCGTGGCGGGTTCGGCCCGGGTGGCCATCAGAACCGTGGGTGGTCGCCGCGCAGCACCACGCGCTGCTCCGGGCCGGTGAGCAGGTCGCCGATGTCCTTGGTGCGGGCCACCTCGCCCAGCACCCAGGCCGGGACGTGCCGGGCGGTGAGCATGGCCAGGGCCCGGTCGGAGTCCTCGGCGGACAGCACGGCCACCATGCCGACGCCCATGTTGAACGTCTGCTCCATGTCCGCGCGGTCGATCCGGCCGCGCTGGGCGAGCAGCCCGAACACCGGGGCGGGTGTCCACGTGCGACGGTCCAGGACGGCGGTGAGGTCGTCGGGCAGCACGCGGGCCAGGTTCGCGGCCAGGCCGCCGCCGGTGACGTGGGCGAAGGTCCGCACGTCGGTCTCGGCGACCAGGGCCAGGCAGTCCTTGGCGTAGATCCGGGTCGGCTCCAGCAGTTCCTCGCCCAGGGTCCGGCCGAACTCCTCGACGTGGCCGGACAGCGGCAGCTTCGCCAGGTCCAGCAGCACGTGCCTGGCCAGGGAGTAACCGTTGGAGTGCAGGCCGGTCGAGCCCATCGCGATCACCACGTCACCGGGCCGCACCCGGTTCGGGCCGAGCAGTCTGGCCGCCTCGACGACGCCGACGCCGGTGCCGGACAGGTCGTAGTCGCCCACCGCCATCAGGCCGGGGTGCTCGGCGGTCTCGCCGCCCAGCAGCGCGCAGCCCGCCTGCACGCAGCCCTCGGCGATGCCCTTCACCAGTTCCGCGATCTGCTCCGGCACCACCTTGCCGACGGCGATGTAGTCCTGCAGGAACAGCGGTTCGGCGCCGCACACCACGAGGTCGTCGACGACCATGGCGACCAGGTCGATGCCGATCGTGTCGTGGATGTCGAGCTGCTGGGCGATCACCAGCTTGGTGCCGACGCCGTCGGTCGACGAGGCCAGGATCGGGCTCTTGTACTTCTGCGTGTTCAGCCGGAACAGGCCGGAGAAGCCGCCCAGATCGCCCATCACCTCGGGCCGGGTGGTCTTCTTGACCTTCGACTTGAGCAACTCCACGGCGCGGTCGCCGGCCTCGATCGAGACGCCGGCCTCCGCGTACGTGACCGACCGCTTGCGAGCGCCTCGACCGGAACCCGCCGTCCAGGGCCGGCGATCGCCTTCGGCGCCGTTGGATCCGGCACTGTTGCGCTCGGACACGTGGGTCACGGTTATCTCCTT
>DASUGU010000135.1:0-101069 GCA_036273855.1 Pseudonocardiaceae bacterium | reverse complement strand
AGCGTCCCGGACGTTCCAGCCCTCGCCGGACCAAACGGCGCTCACATCGCTACCCGGCCCGCAAGGACGCACCCGCCAGCTGCCGGGTCCATCACGAGATCACCCTGCAACCATGCCGCTAAAGGAAGCGCCATTGGGGCTTGGCCCCCACAAGACACGCCGAAGCCGACCAGGCGAAGCGCGAAGCGCGAGCAGGGCGAGGCCATCGGCAAGGACCGGGCGCCACCCCCGACGTGGCGCACCGGTCCTTCCCGTCCGCGCGGCTGAAATCCCGAGTGAAAACCCGCCGCGCTCCCCACCCCTCCGGGCTTAAGGCCCCGACCCGTTACCGGAGGGAGTCCGCTGTGTCCACGATGACATGCCGGGGGCCGGTCGGCTCAAGGGTTTTCACCCGTCCGGGCGGGAAGTCCTGGTGGGCATCCGGATTTTCACCGGAGGATGGGTGTCCTGTTACCCAATTGAGACAGTCCCAAGTGGCCGGTGACTGTCGGCGGCCGGGGCTACCGTCCGCAGCCATGGACCTGACCTCGCGGACCTCGACCCTGGCCGGTGCGGCGGCGGATGTGGCGCGGTTGTCGCCGGCTCACGCGTTCGATCCGGTGTTGTCCGGCGTGTTGGTCTCGGCGGACGCGGACGGCGTCGTGCTGGCGGCGACGGATCGGGAGCGGTCGGTGCGGTTGCGGCGGGCGGCGGTCGTGCACGACGGCGGCACGGTGCTGGTGCCTGGCCGGCCGCTGGCGGAGACGTTGCGGGCGCTGGACGTGCCGGATGTGCGGCTGACGGTGGAGGGGTCGCGGCTGGTGGTGCGGACACCTCGGGCGCGGTTCGCGCTGCCGGTGTTGGACGTCGACCTGCATCCGGGCGTGGCGGATCCGCCCGCGCTGGCCGGCCGGGCGGCGGGTGGACCGCTGTTGCGCGGGTTGGCCGTGGTGGCGGGTGCGGCGTCGCGGGACGACGCACTGCCGCTGTTCAGCGGTGTCCACGTGCGGTCGACCGGTGACGTGCTGCGGCTGGTGGCCACGGACCGGTACCGGCTGGCGGTGGCGGAACTGCCGTGGCGGCCGGCCGGTGCCCCGGTCGACGTGCTGATTCCCGGCGCGCTGGCCACCGAGGTGGCCCGGCAGGCGGCCGGTGCGGACGAGGTGGCCCTGCACGTCGATGTCGACCGGGCGGTGCTGGCCTGGGCGGGTGCGGAGGTGGGCACCGCCCTGCTGGCTTCGCCGTTCCCGGACGAGCACCGCTATCTGGACCTGGCGGGCGACGCCACGGTGACGGTGTCGGCGGACGACCTGCTGGGCGCGGTACGGCGGGTGGGCCTGTTCGCGGACGGCCGGGGTGCCGTCGGGCTGGACGTGGGCGACGGCGAGGTGCGGGTGCGGGCCGGTGGCGCCGATCTGGGCGAGGCGGACGAGTCGGTGAAGGCCACGGTGACCGGCGGCCTGACGCAGACGTTCCGGGTCCGCTACCTGATCGACGCGCTGCGCGTGTTCGCCGGCCGGGAGGTGCGGCTGGCGATCCGGTCGGGCCTGCGGGCGACGCGGCTGACCGCGGTCGAGCCGGACCCGGCGGGCCCGGCGTTGACCTACGTGGTGATGCCGATCCTGCCGAACTAGTAGAGCAGATACTCCAACTGCGCGAGCACGGACAGTTCGGCGGCCGGCCAGAGCACCTGGTCGATGTCCGCGTAGACCCGCTCGACCACCTGTCGCGGTGTGGCGTCCGGGCCGAGTTCGGCCAGGGCCGCCCGGATCTGGTCCAGCCGCTGCTCGCGGTGGGCGAGGTACGCGCGAACCACGTCGCCGGCGTCGGGCAGTTCCGGGCCGTGACCGGGCAGCACCACCGTGCCGGGCGGCAGTTCGGCCAGTGAGCGCAGCGAGTCCAGGTAGTCGCCGAGCCTGCCGTCCGGGTGGGCGACGATGGTGGTGCCCCGGCCCAGCACGGTGTCGCCGGTGAGCACGGCGGTGCCGGTGTCGTCGGCGAGCACGAAGCTCAGCGAGTCGGACGTGTGGCCGGGCGTGGCCAGCACCCGGACCTCCAGGCCGGCCGCCCGCACCACGTCACCGCCGGCCAGGCCCTCGGAGCCGAGCCGGAACGCCGGGTCCAGCGCCCGGACGGGTGCTCCCCCGGCGAGTCCGGCGAACCGGCGGGCACCCGCCGAGTGGTCGGCGTGGCCGTGGGTGAGCAGCACGGTGGCCACCGGTCCGTGGGTGAGCAGCCGGCGCAGGTGGGTCTCGTCGTCAGGGCCGGGGTCGACGACGACACAGGACGTGGAGTCCGGCCCGCGCAGCACCCACGTGTTGGTGCCGTCCAGGGTCATCGGTGACGGGTTCTCGGCGAGCAGCACGGACGCGGTTGCGGTGACCGGGCGGAGCACGCCGTAGGCCGGGTGGTCGCCCATCACGCCTCCCCCGGGTAGCGCGGGTCGCCGGGCAGGATGACGCGGTACAGCCCGCCGTCCCTGACCAGCATCGGCATGACCTTGTGGATGGTCCGGCTGGCGTCCATCGCGGCGGCGACGGTCGCGAACTCGGCGATCTCGGTGAGTGTGGTCCAGGTGGGCGGCATCAGGCCGGCGCGGCCGGCCTGCCAGTCCTGGACGGCGTCGACGGGCCGGCGCCAGGACGCGTGATCGGCCTCGGTGGTGACGCCGTCGGCCCGCTGGCCGGCGGGCAGTTCGGCCAGGAAGAAGCGCGTGTCGTAACGGCGTGGTTCGCGTTCCGGGGTGAGCCAGTTGGCCCACGGGCGGAGCAGGTCGGCCCGCAGCAGCAGGTCGTGCCTGGCCAGGAACTCGGCCAGTGACAGGTCGCGGTCCACCAGGGCCTGGCGGTCCGGGTGGTAGGCGGTGGTGTCGGCGACGACGGTGTCCGCGTCGGGTCCGGCGAGCAGCACGCCGGACTCCTCGAACCTCTCCCGGACGGCCGCGCACACCAGAGCCCTGGCCAGCGCGGGCTCGCAGCCGAACCGCTGCGCCCACCAGCCGGCGGGCGGACCGGCCCAGGCCACGTCGGCGTCGGCGTCCCGCTGGTCGACGCCGCCACCGGGGAAGACGGTCATGCCGCCGGCGAACGCCATGCCGGCCACCCGGCGCAGCAGGAACACCTCGATGCCGGCGGACCCGTCCCTGGCCAGGATCACGGTGGCAGCATGTCTGGGCACAGCGGGTGGCCGTTCGGTCGTCTCGGGTGGCACCAGGGCGGCCGGCAGCGTCATCTCGTCGGGGAGTTCGCGCACAACGGCGAGCCTACGGCGCGAAGCGGGCAGGATGGGCGGTATGGATCACCAGGTGACCCGGCGCCGGCCGGTGCGGTTCGGTCTCGTCGGTGCCGGACCGTGGGCTCAGGCGGTGCACGCACCGGCGATCGTCGCGCACCCGGACACCGAACTGGTCGCGGTGTGGGCGCGCCGGCCGGCCGCGGCAGGCGAACTCGCCGATACCCACGGCGCCCGGGTCGCCGACGATCCGGCGGCGCTGTTCGCCTCGGTGGACGCGGTGGCCTTCGCGGTACCGCCGGACGTGCAGGCCGACCTGGCCGGGGCGGCCGCGCAAGCGGGCCGGCACCTGGTGCTGGACAAGCCGATCGGCGCGTCGGTGGCGGAGGCGGAGCGGCTGGCCGGTGCGGTCGGCGACGCCGGTGTCGCATCGCTGGTGTTCCTGACCTCCCGGTACGCGCCTGCGGTCACGGAGTGGATCACGGCGGCCGCCGCGAGCAGGTGGGCGGCCGGGACGGCGACCTGGGTGGGGGGCGCGCTGCTGTCCGGTCCGTACTCGCACTCGCCGTGGCGACACAGCCGGGGCGCCGTGGTGGACATCGGGCCGCACGTGTTCGACCTGCTGGAGGCCGGGCTGGGGCCGGTGGCCGACGTGGTCGGCGCGACCAGGGGCGAGCACGACGTGTGGCAGGTGCTGTTCGCGCACGAGAGCGGCGCGCGCAGTGCCGCGACGCTGTCCATCGGCCTGCCGGTCGAGCCGACCGTGATCGACCTCAGCCTCTACGGCACGACGGGCCGGCTGCCGCTGCCGGAGTCGCGGGCGTCCTCGGTGGACTGTTACCGGAACCTGCTGGACGAACTGGTCGGGATGATCGACGCCGGCCGGACCGAACATCCGCTGGACGTGTGGCGCGGCCTGCGCCTGCACCGGCTGATCGAGCGGGTGGAAGGACTGGCCGTGCCGTGATCGGTCCCGTGGCGTACCTGTCGGGCACGGCACGGGAGCATGTCATCGACCCGGAGACCCTGCACGACGTGCCGACCCACCCGGCCGAACTGGCCGAGTGGGTGGCCGCCGCGCGGGACGTCCCCCCACCGGCCGACTTACCGGCCCGGCGCCGCCACCACACCGAGGTGGGCGTCGCGGCCCGGCTGATCGGCGAGCTCGGGCTGGCCGAGCACGAGCTGACCACGGCGGCCGAACTGGCACCACGGGAGTCGCCCACGGTGGCGCTGCGGGCCAGGGTCCGGCTGGCCCAGGTGTGGCACTGGCAGGGCCGGTACGCCGAGGCCAGCGAGACACTGGCCGACTGTGTGGCCGACGCGGCGGTACCGGCGGACCGCGCGTTCGCCCATCACCACGCCGGCCTGTGCGCCTACGACACCGGTGACGTCGACCGGGCCGCCGGGCATTTCCAGGCGGCGCTGCGCTGGCGGGTGGCGTCCGGCGCGCCGCGCACCGAGGTCGAGGCGTCCCGGCTGGGGCTGGACTCGGCGGACGCCTGCCGGACGGCGATCGCGATGGCCGCCGAACTGGACCGGCTGGTGCCTGCGGGCCACTACCGGATCAAGGACGTGCTGGTGGCCCGTGGGCTGCTGCCCGAGCGGCCGCCGCATTTCGGCGTGCTGGTCGAGCTGCGGTGCCTGCTGCTGGCCGGTCCGGTCGCGGTGGACGTGGTGGCCGGCCTGTTCCGGCACCAGCCGAGGATCGACCTGGCCGTGGGCGATCTGGTGTCCGGCGGTTGGCTGGTGCGGTCGGCGGGCGCGATCGCGGCCACCTCGCGGTGCATGAGCGCGCTGGTCGCGCTCATGACGGCGGCCGGCAGCGCCCTGGTCGACCTGTGGGGCTCACCGACCGACGAGCTGGACCGGGTGGACGAGGTCGTGGCAGGCGCCGTGGGCACGTCGGCCGGGCCGGTGTTCGACGCACTGGCCACAGTGGACACTCATGCGGCGCCGGCCGTCCGGCTGTTCGAGCGGTGCAACGCGCTGCGCCACCACAGGGCCGACGGGCACGCGGCCGCGTGGTGGGCGGTCGGGTTGGCCCCGACCGCCGTCGCTCACGTGCCACGCAACGACCCGGTGCGCCGCCAGGTGGAGACCGCGACCAACCGGATCGCGGCCCGCCCCTACCGCCCACTGTCCACTCCGGACCGGGCCGAGCTGGTCGCGCTGCTGCGCGCCCTGCCCGGTCAGCCGCCGGTGCTGCCGTAGGGCGGGATGCCGTTCACCGCGGTCTGGTCGGCTGCGCCCGCCGGGCTCTGGTGCCAGGCCGGTCCGCCGAACTCGTTGGGGTTGTACTCGGGCTGCCCGAAGCCGGCCGGGTTGAACTCGGTGCCGGGCGGGTTGGGCTGCCGGCGGGCCGACATGTCCTGGTGCCAGGCGCCCGGGTCCGGTTCGGACTGTTCCCGCTTGGCCAGTTCCTCGTGCAACTGGCGCAGCAGTTCGCGTTCCCGGTTGCTCAGGTCCGCCTCGGCCGAGGGGTCCGCGCCGGCCATCGCCGCCGGGGCCACGTCGGCGGCCATGGGTGCCTGGTCCGCTGCCGGTCCGAGGCCGACCGGTTCGATCGGGGCGGCTTCGGGTGTCACGTCGACGTGCGGCGGTTCCGGCTGGATCGGCCGGACCTCGTCCTGGAACGGCGGGGGCTCCGGCGGCAGCGACTGGTACGGCTGCGACTCGAACGGCGGGGTGTCGAACGGCGCGGGCTCGGTCACGTCGGTGACCATCTCGCCGACCATGGTGTCGCGGACGGCGACCGGGTCGGGCTCCGCATCGGCGGCGGGCACCTCGTCGGACGCCGCGATCCTGGGCTGCCAGCGGGCGGCCGAGTGGTCGGTGGTGGGGCGCTTCTCGGCGTGCGCGCCCGCGGTCGACCGGCGGCGGGTGGTGGTCACCGGCCGGGGTGAGGGCGGGTCGGCGTACGGCGAGGAGTCGCCGTTGTCGTGCGCCTCGTGTGACCGCCCGTTCCGTAGCGACAACCGCCGGGCCATGGCCAGCGCGTCGCCGTGGTAGTCGCTCAGGTCGGCACCGGCCTGCACCACCTCGACGGCGGCCCGGATGCCGGCCCGGCGCAGCGCGTGCTCCACCCGGTAGGCGGTGGAGGGCGCGAACCCGTCCGGTCCCATCTCGATCAGCACCAGCCGCTGCGGCACCGGCCCGGCGGGCGCGCCGGCCGGGGTGGTGCGCCACACGCAGGACAGCGAGCGGATGTCGGGCAGCACGTCGATCACCCGGGCGGCGGCGTCCAGCACGCCGATCTCCGGTGTCGGGTCGTCCATGGCGCCGGTGGTGAACCGGTGCCTGGGCAGCGGCGTCGCGTCGTCCACCACCACGCGGTCCACCAGGGCGGTCGGGCAGCGCACCGCATCCACCAGGTCGAGCAGTTCGTCCCGCTCGTCGGCGGACAGCCGGATCCGGCCGGCGACCAGGCTGGCGGTGACCAGTTCCACCGCGCGGTCCAGCTCGGCCATGGCGAGCAGTTCGCGGGCGTCGGTCAGCGCGTCGTCGTCGATCCTGCCGGCGCAGGCGAGCAGGAAGTCGTGCACCCGGATCGGCAGGGCTATTCGGTCGGGCGAGTCAGCCACGCCAGGTCTCCTTTTCCGGTTGGCCGCTGGGATCTTCCGTTACCGGGCGCTGTGCACCAGTTGGCCGTACGGATCGTCCGCACCCACGCACAGCAGTTCGCTGGCCGCGAGCGCGGCCCGGTGGTAGAGGGGTGTCGCGATGCCTTCGGGCAGCACCTCGACGCAGGGGTCGGGTTCACCCACGGCCCGCTGCACCCGCTGGAGTTCGCCGGTCAGCGCCGCGTGGTCCGAGGACGCGGTGACCAGCAGGACCCTGCGGATCTCGACGGGTCCGGAGTGCGCAGCGGGGTGGCGCGGCCGCCGCCAGGTCGCGCGGACCTCGTTGACGTTGGACCGGCCGCGCAGCAGCGCGGACAGCAGCACGGCGAGCTGGTCGCCGAGACTGTTGCGGACGGTCGCCTCGGGGTCGTGTTCGGAGAACGAGAACTCCAGGTCGGGCAGCTCGTAGAGCTCCCGGACCGAGCTGAGCAGGCCGAGGTCGACGCCGTGGGCCCGCAGCGCGATGTCCACCAGGCGGAACTCGTCGTCCATCAGGCCGACCCGCTCCCGTAGCAGGGTCAGCGGCAGCACGTGGCTCAGTTCGGGGAGCGCCCCCACCGCCAGCCAGTCACGGAACCGCCAGAGCTGGCGGTCCGGCAGGCGACCGGCAAGACGGAGCAGTAACTCGTGGCAGGCCGACTCGGCAGCCTCACCCATAGGTGATCACCGTCCCTCGGATGGGTGACCCGAGTCTGCCACGCTCACCAAACGTGATTGATCTGGTCCGCCTATCTAGGCGACCTCGACCACCAATTCGATCTCCACCGGGGCGCCCAAGGGCAGCTCGGCGACCCCGACGGCGGACCGGGCGTGTGCCCCCGCGTCACCGAACACCTCGCCGAGCAGTTCTGACGCTCCGTTGACCACGGCGGGCTGGCCGGAGAAACCCTCGGCCGACGCGACGTACCCGACTACCTTCACCACCCGCACGACGGCGTCGATACCCACCAGGGCGTGCACGGCGGCCAACGCGTTCAGCGCGCACGTGCGGGCGTGCCGCTTGGCCTCCTCCGGGCCCAGCTCGCCGCCGACCTTGCCGGTCGCGGCCAGCGACCCGGACACGAACGGCAACTGCCCGGACGTGTAGACCAGCGAACCGGACCGCACCGCGGGCACGTACGCGGCCAACGGCTTGGCCACCGACGGCAGGTCGATGCCCAGTTCCGCCAGGCGGTCGCTCCACGAGCCGGCCATCACGCGCTCTTCGGCCGCTTGAGGTAGGCGACCAGCTGGTCGCCCGACGGGCCGGGCAGCACGGTGACCAGCTCCCAGCCGTCCTCGCCCCACTGGTCGAGGATCTGCTTCGTCGCATGGATGAGCAGGGGAATGGTTGCGTACTCCCACTTGGTCATGGCGGGCAGCCTAGCCGGGGCCCGGCGGGGTTACCGTGGCCAGGTGGACGTGTGGCACGTGATCCCGGGCGCCGTGTTCGGTGTCGAGGGGCTGGTGCTCGTCCTGGTCGCGATGGCCCAGGCGCGGGACCGCAAGGGCGCCACCCATCTCACCGTGATCGGTACCGGGCTGGCCGCGCTGATCGTGGCCGCCGGCCTGACCCTGGCCATCGTGGGTCTCCTGCCGGTGCTGGTCGGCTGGGCGCTCGCGTTCGTGCTGGCCATGGTCCTGCTCGTCCTGCTGCACACGAATTAGCGTTTACGCTGGCGGACGTGACAGTGACGGCGACCGGCTGGACCGACCAGCTCGCGCGGGCCCGGCTGCACGTCGTCACCGGCAAGGGCGGTACCGGCAAGACGACGGCCGCCGCGGCACTGGCGGTCGCGCTGGCCAGCAGGCGGCCCGGCCACCGGGTGCTGCTGGTGGAGATCGAGGGCCGGCAGGGCATCGCCCAACTGTTCGACACCGCACCGCTGCCGTACGCGGAGCAGCGGATTGCGGCCGCACCCGGCGGGGGCGAGGTGTACGCGCTGGCCGTGGACGCCGAGGCCGCGCTGCTGGAGTACCTGGCCATGTTCTACAACCTCGGCTTCGCCGGGCACGCGCTGCGCCGGATGGGCGCCGTGGAGTTCGCCACCACCCTGGCGCCGGGCCTGCGGGACGTGCTGTTCACCGGCAAGCTCAAGGAGACGGTCGGCCGCACCGAGGCCAACGGCCGGCACCGATACGACGCCGTGGTGCTGGACGCCCCGCCCACCGGCCGGATTGTCAAGTTCCTGGACGTCACCAAGGCCATGGTCGATCTGGCGAAGGTCGGCCCGATCAAGGGCCAGAGCGAGGGCGTGGCCAAGCTGCTGCACTCCGGTGACACCGCGGTGCACCTGGTGACCCTGCTGGAGGAGATGCCGGTGCGCGAGACGCTGGACGCGGTCGCCGAACTGGACGCGGCCGACCTGCGGCCGGGTGCCGTGCTGGTGAACCGGCTCCGGCCGACCCGGCTGCCCGACGACGCGGTGGAGTCCGCCGCGGCCGGCCGGCTGGACCTGGCCGAGATCGGCGCGGACGTGAAGCAGGCCGGGCTGGCCCTGGCCGAGGACACACTGGGCGACCTGGTCACCGAGACCGTCGAGCACGCCACCCGGATGCGGGCCGAACTGCGCGCGCGCACCCACCTGGCCGAGGCCGACCTGCCGTCGCTGGGCCTGCCCGAGCTGGCCGACGGTGTGGACGTCGCCGGGCTGTACGAGCTGGCCGAGGCCATGATCGAGCAGGGGGTGCGGTGAGCCCGACGTACCGGCCGCCGTCCGTCGACGTCGACGCCCTGCTGGACGACCCGGACACGAAGGTCATCGTGTGCTGCGGTTCCGGCGGCGTGGGCAAGACCACCACGGCGGCGGCGCTCGCGGTGCGCGCGGCCGAACGCGGCAGGCGGACCGTGGTGCTGACCATCGACCCGGCCCGCAGGCTCGCCCAGTCACTGGGCCTGCGCGAGCTGGGCAACCAGCCCAAGCCCGTGCGGGTGGCCGGTTTCGAGCCCAAGGGCGAGCTGTCCGCGATGATGCTGGACATGCGTCGCACGTTCGACGACATGGTGGTGAACACCGCAGGACCCGGCAGGGCCGAGCAGATCCTGGCGAATCCCTTCTACCGCACCATTTCCACGTCGTTCTCCGGGACACAGGAGTACATGGCGATGGAGAAGCTGGGGCAGCTGGCGGCAACCGGCGAGTGGGATCTGATCGTTGTGGACACTCCGCCCAGCCGCTCGGCACTGGACTTCCTTGACGCGCCGCAACGACTGTCCACTGTGCTCGATGGCAGGGTGATCCGGATGCTGTCCGCGCCCGCCAGGGCAGGCGGGCTGGGCATCCGCAAGCTGGTCGGCGCGGGCTTCGGCCTGTTCGCCAAGGCCGTGTCCACCATCATCGGCGGTCAACTGCTGCAGGACGCGTCCGCGTTCGTCCAGGCGTTCGACAGCATGTTCGGCGGTTTCCGGGAACGGGCCACCGCGACGTACACCCTGCTGCGCTCACCGGGAACCGCGTTCCTGGTGGTGGCCGCGCCCGAGCCGGACGCGCTGCGCGAGGCGTCCTACTTCGTGGAACGGCTGGCCGCCGAGCGGATGCCGCTGGCCGGGCTGGTGGTCAACCGCACCCATCCGGTACTCGCCGACCTGCCCGCCGGCCGGGCCCTGGCCACCGCCGACGAGCTGGACCGATCCGGCACGGCCCCGGTGGCCGCCGCGGTGCTGCGCGTGCACGCCGACCGGGTGGCGGTGGCGACCCGGGAGAAGCGGTTGCTGGCCCGGTTCACCAAGGCCCACCCGTCGGTGGCGGTGGTGGGCGTGCCGGCATTGCCCGCCGACGTTCACGATCTCGGCGGGCTACGGGAGATATCGATGCGGTTGGCCGGCGTCTGACTGCGGTGGCGGTTCAGCCGACCGCGTAGTCGGCGGTGCAGTCGACGTCGGGTCCGAACTGTCTGCGGGCCGCGGCCAACAACTCCTGCCACGACTCGACGTCCGGGCGGCGGCGCAGCAGCGCCCTGCGCTCCCGCTCGGTCATGCCGCCCCAGACACCGAACTCGATCCGGTTGTCCAGCGCTTCAGCCAGACATTCCGTACGTACCGGGCAACTGAGACAGACCAGCTTGGCTCGCCGCTGCTCGGCGCCCCGGACGAACAGACCGTCCGGATCCTCGTCGCGACAGGAGGCGCTCACCCGCCAGTCCGACTGGTCGAAAATCATCTTCCCCCAGCTCCTAGCGTTGTCCCGACTGCCGGTTCGCCGCCCCCTAGCGGCGAACGGTAAGGACCGGCCGCATCGCGCGGCCTATCCCTTTACCTTGTCGTAGGACGTTGACGGACGATAGAGGCAGTCGGTTCCACTGCCAACACCGTGATATCGACCCGTTACCTGAACCGCACGTGCATCGCTTGACAGACTGGTTGTCCGAACTCCGGTTGTCAGAGCTGACAGGGTGGTGACAACGCGGGACACACCGAGTGATCGGTACGCTGGCTGACGTGCGCGTGCCCGTGGGTCTGATCAGGTTCCTCTGTCTGTGTGCGCTCGGCGGCATCCTGTTCGCCGGCGTGATGGCTCCCGTCGCCATCGGTCTGGGCGAGGGGTCCAACCAGTTGAGCGATTCGGTGGACAGCATCTCGTCCGACCTGACCGACGCGGAGTTCCCACTGGTCACCACGGTGACGGACCGGGACGGCAATCCCATCGCGTACCTGTTCGACCAGTACCGGCTGCCGGTGTCGTTCAACCAGATCTCGCCCAACATGACCAACGCGGTCATCGCGATCGAGGACAAGCGGTTCTACCAGCACGCCGGCATCGACGTGAAGGGCGCGCTGCGCGCCGCGGTGAGCAACAGCTCCGGCGGGAGCACCCAGGGCGCGTCGACGATCACCCAGCAATACGTGAAAAACTTTCTCATCAATGTCGTCGACCGGAACAACAAGACGGCACAGGCCGAAGATCAAGCACAGACCGTCGTCCGCAAGCTACGCGAAGCCAAGATGGCGATGACGCTGGACGAGGAATGGTCGAAGAACAACATTCTCACCGGCTACCTGAATGTCGTTCAGTTCGGCCACACCGGTATCGGCCCGTACGGCGTCGGCGCCGCGGCGGCCGCATTCTTCGGCACCACACCGGACAAGCTGACCGTCCCGCAGTCCGCGCTGCTCGCCGGCATGGTCAACAACCCGGTGTTCTACGACCCGTACCACCACCCGGAGCAGGCGCTGGCCCGCCGCAACCTGGTGATCGACAAGATGGTGGAGAACCGGGCGCTGTCGGCGGCGGATGCCGCCCAGGACAAGAAGGCGCCGCTGGGCGTGCTGCAGGGCGGACCGGTCATCCCGTCCAGCACCTGCATCGGCGCCCCCGCCGACGCCGGCTTCTTCTGCAACTACGCCGTCACCTACCTGCAGCAGGCCGGTTTCACGCCCGACCAGATCAACACCGGCGGCTACACCATCAAGACCACGATGGACCCGCACATCAGCCAGATCGCCCGGCAGACCGTGCTGAGCCGGATCCCGCCCAACGCCGACGGACTGGCCCACACGTTCGACATCGTCCGGCCGGGCACCACGTCGCACCAGGTAGTGGCACTGGTGTCCAACCGAACCTACGGCGACGACCCGCGCGCCGGCCAGACGCTGACGAACCTGCCCGCCACCACGAGCGACCCGTTCGGCGCCGGCTCCACGTTCAAGATCACCACCACGGCGGCCGCGCTGGAGAGGGGCACGGTCGGGCTGAACACGGTTCTGCCCAACCCGCCGAGCGCCTGCTACACGTACCTCGATCCGCGCTACAACTCCTGCTACCCCGTGCAGAACGCGGAAAAGGCGGCGGCCCAGTTGCCGTTGTTCCAGGCGCTGGCGATCTCGCCGAACACCTACTTCGTCGGCCTGGAGCTGAAAACCGGTCTGTCGAACGTGCTGAACATGGCCTACCGGCTGGGCCTGCGCGACACGATGTTGACGAACTCCTTCGGTCAGCCGCCGGACCCCAAGGCGCACAACGTGCAGATCAGCGAGCCGCAGATCCAGACGTTCCGGACCCACGCGTCGTTCACCCTGGGAGTCGCGGCGCTGTCCCCACTGGAACTGGCCAACATGATTGCCACCCTGGGCAGTGGCGGCGTGTGGTGCCCACCGACGCCGATCCTGTCCGTCACCGACCGGTACGGCAAGAACGTGCCCTTCCAGCAGCAGCCCTGTGAGCGGGTCGTGCCGACGGGCCTGGCCAACACCGAACTGAACGGCCTGAGCCACGACACGGAGCCTGGGGGCACGTCGAAAGCCCCCGCCGACGCGACCGGCTGGAAGCTGCCGCTCGTGGGCAAGACCGGTACCACGCAACGGTCCGAGTCGCTGGCGTTCGTCGGCCTGACCGGTGGCTACGCCGCGTCGTCGATCTTCTTCGCCGACGGCCCGCACCCGGAGCAGATCTGCGACTCCACCGGCCAACCACACATCTCGCCGAACTGTTCGACCGGCTTCGGTGGTCCGATCTCCGCGCCGACGTTCTTCAAGGCGTTCGAGAAGATCCTCGCCGGCCAACAGGTGCCGCCCATCGTGGGCCCGGATCCCGCGTACATGACGACCGGCAACCGTGGCGCGACCGTGCCGTTCGTGATGCTGCAACAGAGCAGTTCCGCGGTGCAGGAGCTGACGGCCGCCGGCTACCACGCCACGCTGGTGCCGTTCAACTCGAAGCAGCCGAAGGGCATGGTCGTCGGGCAGACACCGCAGGGCAACCAGGTGGCCAAGGGCACGGCGATCACGCTGTACGTGAGCACCGGTTCGCTGCCGCCGCCGCAGGTCTCCACGGCGCCCCCGTCCATCGCCCCCGGTTCGACCGGCGGCTGACGCTCAGCTCTGCAGTCGGGACCGGACCAGGGCGGCCACCGTGGCGCCCTCGGCCCGCCCGGCCACCTCGGCGGTCACGACCTTCATCACCTGGCCCATCTGCCGCTGCCCCGGCGGAGTGCCGAGCTGCTCGGTGACCGACGCCACAGCGCGGTCCACGATCGCGGTCAGTTCGGCCTCGTCCAGCGGCTGGGGCAGGTAACCGGACAGCACGTCGGCCTCGGCGAGTTCCCCGGCGGCCTGCTCGGCCCGGCCGGCCCCGGCGAACGCCTCAGCGGCCTCCTTGCGCTTGCGGACCTCCCGGGTCAGTACACGGAGAACCTCGTCGTCGGACAGCTCGCGGGCCTGATCACCGGCGACCTCCTCGGTGCCCACGGCGGCCAGCGCCATCCGGAGCACGCCGGTGGTCCTGGTGTCCCTGGCCTTCATCGCCGCCGTCAGGTCGGCACGCAGCCGCGCCTTGAGTTCCGCCATGGGCGCGAGGCTACCGGGGGCCGCTGTTTCGACCGCCGTAGGCTCGGAGGCGTGAACATGATTGCTCGGGTCGCGGCCGGCACGGCGGCCGCCGGTGCGGCGACCGTCGCGTACGCGGCGGTCATCGAACGGCGACACTGGACCCTGCGCACGGCAACCCTCCCAGTGCTGACGCCCGGCGCCCGGCCGCTGCGGGTACTGCACATCTCCGACCTGCACATGCTGCCCGGCCAGACCGCCAAGCAGCGTTGGGTGCACAGCCTGGCCGATCTCAATCCCGATCTCGTCGTGAACACCGGCGACAACCTCGCCCACCAGCAGGCCGTGCCCTCGGTCCTGCGCGCCTTCGGCCCACTGCTGGACAAGCCGGGCGTGTTCGTCTTCGGCAGCAACGACTACTACGCGCCCAAGCCGAAGAACCCGATGCGGTACCTGACCAAGAGCCGCAAGCGCATCCGCGGCGTCCCCCTGCCCTGGCAGGACCTGCGCGCCGCCTTCGTCGAGCACGGCTGGCTCAACCTGACGCACGTGCGGCGCGGCTTCACGCTCGCCGGCCAGTCCGTGGTCGCCGCGGGCGTCGACGACCCGCACCTGCGCCGCGACAGGTATGCCGACATCGCAGGCCAGCCCGACCCCGGCGCCACCCTGCGGCTGGGCATCACCCACTCCCCCGAACCCCGGGTCCTGGACGCCTTCGCCCACGACGGATACGACCTGGTGATGGCCGGCCACACCCACGGCGGCCAGCTGCGCGTGCCCGGCTACGGCGCCCTCGTCACCAACTGCGAACTGGACCGATCGCGGGCGCGCGGTGCCTCGCGCTGGGGCGCCCACACATGGCTGCACGTCTCCGCAGGTCTGGGCACGTCCCCGTACGCCCCGATCCGCTTCGCCTGCCCACCCGAGGCCAGCCTGCTCACCCTGGTCCCCCGACCCGTCACGGCACAGGCCCCCGACGAGACCGCCGCCGCGTCGGCCCGGTTCGGAGCCGGCGCCGACGTCCGCTAGACTTCCGTTCGGCACAACAGCCGGGGTGTGGCGCAGCTTGGGAGCGCGCTTCGTTCGGGTCGAAGAGGTCGTGGGTTCAAATCCCGCCACCCCGACAGATCAGGGCCCGTCTACCGCAAGGTAGGCGGGCCCTGATGTTGCCGTCAGAACTGGGTCTGCTCCGCGTCGTGGTCCTCGGGCTCGAGCGGCATCGGGTCCTGGTGGCCGAACAGGTCGACATAGCGATCGAATCGGAAGAGCCTGTTGCGCTTGTTGCCTGTCACTTCCACCAGAATGCGCAGCTCACAGAATCGGCCTATCAGGTTGTTGGCCGCCACATAGGACATGTCCAGGGCCTTCCGGGCAGCGGCGACGTTGATGATCGGCCGGTTGAAGAGCTCGTCCAACAGAATCAACGGCGCGGTCGTCGAGGTGAACGCCCTCAGCACCTGGCTTCGATAGTCCTCGCGCAACTCCACAATCTTGCTGCCGGTCGCTTCAGCTTCATGCGCGACGAACTCCACGCCGGCGAGGAAGAACCTGAGCCAGCCCTCCCAGTCGCCCTGGAACCGGATGGCCATCAGGCGGTCGTAGTACTCCGCACGGCGCAGTTTCAGGTAGTGGCTCAGGTACAGCAGCGGAAGTCGCAGGACACCGGCATGGCACAACAAAAATGTCATGAGCAGCCTGCCCACCCTGCCGTTCCCGTCCAGGAACGGATGGATGGTCTCGAACTGGGCATGTGCCAACCCGCACACCAGAAGCGGATGAAGATCGTCGTTGTCGTGCAGGTATTTCTCGAAACTCCCCAGGGCGACGTTCATCACGTCGGGCGGCGGTGGCACGAACGTCGCATCATCGAGTCCCCTCGGGCCTGGCGAGCCGATCCAGTTCTGGCTCGACCGGAACTCGCCAGGTGACTTTTCGCCACCACGGACACCCTTCATGAGGACTCCGTGGATTTCGCGCAGGAGACGTAGCGACAGCGGGAACGTCTGCAATCGCTCCAGCCCGTAGTTCATCGCGGCGACGTAGTTCACCACCTCCTCAATGTCCCGTGGTACGTCGGCGGCCGGGTTGACCTCGTAGGTGAGAACGTCGTCGAGCGTGCTCTGGGTGCCTTCGATCTGCGACGACAGCACGGCCTCGCGTCGCACGTACATGGCGACGAAGAGATTGGGGTTCGGCAGCATCCGCGCCAAGCCGTCCAGACGCCCCAGAGCCGTGCTGGCCGCGCCCAGTTTGTTGACCAGATCGGCATCGAACACCAGGACCGGGTCAGGTGGCAGGTCGGCGGGGATGAACGCACGGTAACCTTGCGACTGCTGGACGAACCGGCCGGCGCGCACGCTCTCGGACCTCATACCGCCTCTTATTTCATTTTCAGGGGCGTTTACTTTAACACTTAGGGGGCTCGGGCTGCCATGTCACAGCCGGGTTCAACATGACTCCTCAGCTCCCGGCATGGTGAGGGCCTCGCCCCGGGCGCCGGTCAACGTCTTGTGGTATTGGCTGTTGACCCGGGCGGGCCGGTGGCAGGATTCGGGTGTGACTGACGTCGAAGCGCCATTGACCCTGTTCGAGGACCCGGAGCGGGAGAGCCGCTGGCGGGCCCGGTTCACCGCTGCTCGCGTGTCCTTGCCGGAGTGGGCACAGGACGCGCAGGACCGGAACGTCTACACCTCCAACGCCAGTGGCGTCTGGGAGGTCTACGCCTGGGACCGCGCCGCCGACACCCACCGCAAGGTGACCGACCGGGCGCAGGGCACCTGGCACAGTTCGATGAGCCCGGACGGCGAGCGGATCTGGTGGTTCGACGACACCGCGGGCGACGAGTTCGGGGTGTGGGTCAGTGAGCCGTTCAGCGGGGTCGGCGAGGCGGTCCGGCCCGCGGTCGCCGGGACGCATCCCGGTTACCCGAACGGGTTGGCCATCGGTCATCACGTCACCGCCATGGGTGCCGACACCGACGACGGCTCGACCATCTGGTTGGCCCGGGACGGCGGCCCGGCCGAGGTGGCCTACGTGAGCAAGCACAACGCCGGGGTCGCGGCGCTGTCCCGCGACGAGCGACTGCTCGCCATCGGGCACTCCGAGCACGGCGACAGCCGGCATCCGGCACTGCGCGTCCTGGCCACGACGGACGGCCACCCGGTGGCCGAGAAGTGGGACGGCGCCGGCAAGGGCCTCAACGCGCTGGACTTCTCGCCGGTCGCCGGTGACGCCCGGCTGCTGGTCGCGCACGAGCGGCGCGGCAAGGAAGAACTCCTCATCTGGGACGTCGAGGCCGACACCGAGCGGATGCTGGACATCGACCTGCCGGGCGAGATCGTCGCGGGGTGGTACCCGGACGGCACCGCGCTCCTGGTCATGCACACCTACCGGTCGCGGAACACGTTGCACCGCTTCGACATCGCCACGGACACACTGTCCACTGTCGACAGCGCGCCGGGGAGCATCGGCTCGGCGGGGGTGCGGGACGACGGGACCGTGGAGTACTCGTGGTCGTCGGCCGCGTCACCGACGCAGGTCCGCGCGGTCGGCACCGACGGTGTGGACCGGGTGCTGCTCACGCCGCCCGGCCCGGTGGCGCCGTCCGCGACCGCGGTGACCGACGCTTTCGTCGACGGGCCCGGTGGCCAGGTGCACGCGTTGGTGGCGCGGCCGGAGGGCGCGGCCGGCCCGATCCCGACGGTGTTCAGCGTGCACGGCGGTCCGGACGCCGCAGACGAGGACCGGTTCTCCGCCTACCGGGCGGTGTGGGTGGACGCCGGGTTCATGGTGATCGAGGTGAACTACCGGGGGTCGTCGGGCTACGGCTCGGCGTGGCGGGACGCCATCGAGGGCAGGCCCGGTCTGACCGAGTTGGAGGACATCGCCGCCGTGTGCGACTGGGCGGTGGCCGAGGGGCTGGCGGATCCGGCGCGGCTGGTCATCGAGGGTGGGTCGTGGGGCGGCTACCTGACGCTGCTCGCGCTGGGTACCCAGCCGGAGCGGTGGGCGGCCGGGATCGCCGTGGTGCCGGTGGCCGACTACGTGACCGCCTTCGCCGACGAGATGGAACCGCTGCGTGACTTCGACCGGGCCCTGTTCGGCGGTTCACCGGACGAGCTGCCCGACCTGTACCGGGAGTGCTCGCCGCTGACCTACGTCGACCAGGTGCGGGCGCCGGTGCTGGTGATCGCGGGCGAGAACGACCCGAGGTGCCCGATCCAGCAGATCGACAACTACCTGGACCGGCTGGTCGCGGGGGGTGCCGAGCACTCGGTGTACCGCTACGACGCCGGCCACGGCTCGCTGGTGGTGGCCGAGACGATCAAGCAGACAGCGATCACGGTGGACTACGCCCGTCGCGCGCTGGGTCTGTAGCGACAGACGCCTTGTAGCGACAGACGCCTTGTAGCGACAGACGACGGCCCGCCCGATCCCGGGGCTCCCCCTGCTCCGGGTCGGGCGGGCCTGCTCTTGGGTCAGGCGGCCACGCGCAGCGGCACCGCGGCGGTCTCGCGGTCGTTCTCGGCCTGGCGGCTGCCGATCATCCTGGTCATCGCGACGATCCAGCGGCCCTGGATGACGATGCAGCTGGTGATCACCACGGCGGGCACGATGTTGACCGCCCACACCGCCGTGTCCACCGGCAGGACGACGACCACGGTGATCCGGGCGACGCACTCCACGATGAAGCCGACCGCCCACACCAGGGTGGTCGCGCTCAGGCAGCGGCGGAACGCCGTGGAATCGACCGACAGCCGCTCCCAGGCGGCGGCGCTGCCCTCGGTCCGGGCCAGGAACGCGCGGATGCCGTTGGCCATGGCCGGCTTCGCCAGCAGCACCGAGATGATCAGCCACACGCCCAGCGCACCCGTGCCCAGCGAGTCCTTGGCCAGCAGCAGTTTGGGCGAGCCGGTGAGGAACGCGACCGGGATGCTCACCACGGTCAGCGTCAGCACACCGAGCGCCAGCCCGTCGGCCGAGCGCTCGCGGATCACGCTCCACACCACGCGGACCGCGGGCACCAGGCCGGACACGGCTAACGCCATGACCATGCCGACGCCGAAATGCCGCATCAGGTAGTACGACGCCAGTGGCACGCCGACGTCCAGCAGCAGCGGCAGGAACGGGTTGCCCGTCGCCGGTCCCCGGTTGGTCGACCTGTGGTTGCCCCCGGCCATCTCTGCCTCCTCGACGTGATCTGTTCGACGAGATCAACGTTAGGGAGAACCGGGGCCGCGTGCGGATGCCGAACGTCGCGATGTGGGGGTGACGATTGTCAGGGTCGGCCCACGGCCGATGTCATGGGCCGACCCCGGTGATCACTGGGTGGCGCTGATCGTGACGTCGATGTTTCCCCTGGTGGCGTTGGAATACGGGCACACCTGGTGGGCCTGGGCGACCAGTTCGTCCGCGGTGGCCTGGTCGACACCGGGCAGGTGGGCGACCAGCTCGACGGCCAGGCCCAGGCCGCCCTTGCCGTCCGGTCCGATGCTGACCTTCGCGTTGATCGTCGACTCCGGCAGGGCCACCTTCCGCTGGCCGGCCACCAGGCGCAGGGCGCTGTGGAAGCAGGCCGCGTACCCGGCGGCGAACAGCTGCTCCGGGTTGGTGAACAGGCCGCCCGCGCCGCCCAGTTCCTTGGGCATGACCAGCTTCTCGTCGATCACACCGTCGGACGAGTGGACCTCGCCGTTGCGGCCGTCGCCGATCGCGGTGGCTTCGGCGGTGTACAGGACATCAACCATGCGGAACTCCTCGTGTGGTGGTGTCAGGGACGGTCGTACCCGCTGCGCAGCAGTGCGAAGTCGACCACCTGGCGGCCGATGGTGCGCAGAGTCTCCTCGACCTTCGGGTCGGAGCAGGTGGTCTCGTCGAACGACACCTGGGCGGAGTTGATGGCCGCGCCGAGCGGGGTCGGCCAGCCGCGCAGCGAGTGCACGATGGAGCGCAGCGCGGTGAGCGTGTTCACCGCCGCCTGCCAGCCGAACGCGGCGGCCACGCAGCCGACGGCCCGGCCGTCCAGGTACGGCGGGTCGTCGCCACGCATGTCCTCCACGTAGTCCAGGGCGTTCTTGACCAGACCGGAGACCGTGCCGTGGTAGCCGGGCGAGACGAGCACCACGCCGTCGGCCGACCGCAGCTCGTCGACCAGCCGTAACGCCTCGGCTGGCCGGTCGGGCACCGCCGGGTCGTAGAACGGCAGCAGCAGTTGGGTGCCGGAGAGCATGGTGATCTTGGCGCCCGCGTCCTCCGCGCCGGCCAGCGCGATCCGCAGTGCGCGCTCGCTCTGCGAGTCGGCACGGATCGACCCGCCGATGCCCACCACATGCACGGTCATGTCCGTCAATCCTTCCACCGGAACGGCCCTTCGGCGTGGGCGATCCGGATGACGGTATGACCTCCAGCAACCTGGAAGTCCAGCGCAGGGTGCGGTCCGTCACTGTTTCCGGCTAGGGTTACCCATCGGTAGCACGGACAGGAGGGCCTGGTGACCAGCATCGTCGATCGGATTCCCCCATCGTGGCAGGCAGGCACGGTGCGCGCGCTCTACGGTCTGCCGCCGTCGGTGCGCCGTCGGCTGGCCGGCAAACCGGTGACTGTCAACGGTCAGCGGCTGGACAGCGACACCCAACTGCTGCTCAAGCTGAGCGCGGCGCAGGGCATGCGGCTGACCGCGCCGACGCCCGCCGAGGCCAGGGCGAAACTGGAGGCGGGCTCGGTGCTGGCCAGCGGCCCGCCCGACCCGTCGGTGACCACTCGTGACCTGCGGATTCCCGGCCCGGACGGGGTGGTCGGCGCCCGGCTCTACACACCGAACGGCCTGGCCGAGGGCTCCGGCCTGGTCGTCTACTACCACGGCGGCGGCTGGGTGATCGGCAGCATCGGCAGTCATGACGGGACCTGCCGGTTCCTGGCCGCCGAGGGCGGCGTGCGGGTGCTGTCCGTGGACTACCGGCTGGCGCCCGAACACCCGTTCCCGGCCGGGGTGGACGACTCGGTGGCCGCCTTCCGCTACGCCGTGGCCAACGCCGCCGAGCTGGGCGCCGACCCGGCGCTGATCGCGGTGTCCGGGGACAGCGCGGGCGGCAACCTGGCGGCCGTGGTCTGCCACGTCACGGCGGCCGAGCACACCGAACGGCCGGCGTTCGCGCTGCTGTTCTACCCGGCGGCCGACGCCAGCACCCGGCGCCCGTCCCGGGAGACCTACGGCGAGGGCTTCTTCCTGACCGACGCCGACATGGACTGGTTCATGGACCACTACTCCCCGGACCGGGCGCAACGCTCCGACCCGAGGATGTCGGTGCTGTTGTCCGACCACCTGGCCGACTTCCCGCCCAGCTACCTGACCGTCGGCGGCTTCGACCCGCTGCGCGACGAGGTGCTGGCGCTGGGCGCCGCGCTGGCCGACGCGGGCGTGCCGGTGGTGACGCGGCTGCAGCCGGACCTGATCCACGGCTTCAACAGCTTCCTGGGCGTCCTGCCCAGGGCTCGGGAGGCCACCGCGGAGGCGATCGGCGCGCTGCGCACCGGCCTGGCCGTGGCCGCGGCCAGCAAGGCCCCGATGGACTAGGACGGCAGGCGGCCCCGGCGGACCGTGTCCGCCGGGGCCGCTGGCACCCGGTCCCTGGCCGTGTCGGGTGCTGTCCGGTCAGCTGCCCGTGGGGGCGGGGACCGGAGGTGCGGCGGGCGCGCCGACCGGCGGCACCGGTACCGGCACCGGCAGGCCGCCCAGCAGGCCGGTGATGATCGACAGCAGCGTCGCCAGCAGCGACTGGATCAGCGTGGTGAGCGAGCCGAGGCCGGGCACCGGCAGGTCACCGGCCGCGTTGCCGTGGCCGGCCCGGAGCGCGGCCAGTTCCTGGCCGAGCTGGTCGTTCTGGCGCACCGCCTGGGTGGCCTCGCCGGCCGCCTTCGGCGACATCGCGGCGAGGCCGGCGTGGCCCTGGGGAGTCTCCAGCTTCGCCAGCTCGGTGGCCAGTGCCGACTGGGTGGCCTGCATCCCGGTGGCGTCCCTGGCGTTCCACTGGGTTTCGAGGGTGTCGTGCAGGGTCTTCAGCGACGTGGCCTCGGACGTCGGCGAGAAGCCGGCCGACGCGCCCGGCGGCGTACCCGGGAGCATGGCCGCGGCGCTGGCGAAGCCAAGGCCGCCCAACGTGAAGACACTCGTCGCGGCAATTACCGCGACCGCACCAACCACGGTCCTTCGCATTGTTGCCCTCCTAGGGGCTGTGACATTCCCTGGTGGATTGTGTGGGAAGCGGGTGTCCACCTGCGGCCGACTCCGTTTCCGTTCCGGGTCCCCATCGTGACCACCGATCCATAAGTTCTGCTACCAGGAACGACACGCCGGGTAAGATCAACCGCTGCGCTCCGTGTCCGACCTGCCGGCGGCACGAGAAAATCTCACACCTTTCAGTTCACGCGCCCCGGAACCGAACACTTTCGGGTCGAGAAAAGGTGAGAACACATACACAACAGAACACGGCGGAGCGAATTGCATCCCCGTCAGGAGCACGTGCCGATCACGCGCCACCGACACGCCGGACCGAAGATCCAAGATCACTCGAACCGGCGACCAGCACAGTCCGGGCACCAGCCCCAGAAGACCACCTCGGTCTGCTCGACGGCGTAGCCGGACGCGTCCGCCGGCTCCAGGCAGGGCGCGAGGCCGACGACGTGGTCGACGTCCTCGGTGCGGTCGCAGCCCCGGCAGACCAGATGGTGGTGATTGTCACCGGTGCGCCGCTCGAAGCGGGCCGGGTGACCGGCCGGCTCGATCCGCCGCACCAGCCGGGCCCGGGCACAGGCGTTGAGCACGTCGTAGACCGCCTGGGTGGACACCGAGCCCAGCCGCTCCCGCACGGCGGCCGTGACCTGGTCGGCGGTAGCGTGCGGGTGGTCGGCGAGCCAGGTCAGCACGGTGATCCGGGGCGCGGTGACCCGCAGCCCCGCCTGCCGCAGCTCCCGGCTCAGCGCGGACGCGGAGTCCTGGTCCATGGCGTCACCGATCCCGTCGACGTGACCACCGGAGTGCTGACCGGCGGAAAATCGATTGTGTCGGACCACAGGCACACGATGCGATGGTGAGTGTGGCGCTGGGGAAGTACCGGGACGTACTGAGGCTGCCAGGAGTGGGCATGCTCCTGGTGCTGATGTCGGTCGCCCGCATCCCGGTCAGCGCCATCTCCATGGTTCTCACACTGCACGTCGTGCTGACGCTGCACCACAGTTACGGCGCCGCCGGTCTGGTCGGCGCGGCCGGCACGGTGGGCGTCGCGATCGGCGCGCCGCTGGCCGGGCGGCTGGTGGACGGCTGGGGCCTGCGTGGCATGGTCGTCATCACCACGCTGGCCAACGGCGCCTACTGGCTGACCACCTGGCGGCTGGACTACCCGTGGCTGCTGGTCCTGTCGTTCTTCGGCGGTCTGCTGGACCTGCCAGTGATGTCCATCGGCCGGCAGGCGATGGCCGCGCTGGTGCCGCCCGAGCACCGCAGGACGGCGTTCTCGCTGGACTCGATCTCGCTGGAGCTGTCGTTCATGGTCGGCCCCGCGCTGGCCGTCATCGTCGCCACCAGGGCGTCCACCAGCATCGCGATGATCTCGCTCGGCGGCCTGATCCTGGCCGCCGGTGTGGCGCTGTTCGTGGTCAACCCGCCCGTGCGTGGCCAGCACGACGAGGACGAGCCGACCGGCGTCCGGCCACCCCGCCGGGTCTGGCTGCGGCCGCCGCTGCTGGCGGTGCTGGCCGCCGCCCTGGGTGCCGTGTTCGTCCTGGCCGGCATCGAGGTCGCGACTGTCGCGGCGCTGCGCAGCGTCGGCGAGATCAGTTGGACCGGCGTGGTCACCATCGCCATGTGCGCGGCGTCGATGATCGGTGGCCTGATCTACGGCGCGCTGCGGCGCTCCCCCGGACCGCTGGTGTTGATGGTTCTGCTCGCGGTGCTGGCCATTCCGGTCGGCCTGGCGGGCGCCCAGTGGTGGGTGCTGGCACTGGCGCTGGTGCCGACCAACCTGATGTGCGCGCCGACGCTGGCCGCCACCGGTGACGACGTGAGCAGGCTGGCGCCCGCGGCCGTCCGGGGCGAGGCGATGGGCCTGCAGAGCTCCGCGCTGACCCTCGGCGGCGCGCTCGGCGCACCGGTGATCGGGACCGTGGTCGACCACCTCGGGGCGGCCGGCGGGTTCGCCGCGGCCGGGCTGGGCGGCCTGCTGATCGCGGTGCTCGCGTTCCCGCTGGCCCGTCGCCGGACCCCGGTCCTGCCCGACGGGCCGGCCGGCGACGTCACGCCGGTCACCGCTGGGCAAGCAGGCTGACCAGGGCGTCGTGGGCGCCGGTGACCAGCGCCCGGCTGTCGGCCAGTCGCCGCGCGAGTTCCGGTTCGGGGTGGATCGTGTCGGTCGGGGTGATCAGATCGGCGACCCCGGCCAGCGAGTCCAGTTCGCCGAGGCCGCGCCAGCCCAGCAGCGCGGCGCCCAGGCCGGAGCCGCCCTCGTCCGCGGTGACCGCGAGATCCCGGTCCAGGGCGGCCGACACCACCCGGCCCCACACGGCGGAACGGAACGCGCCGCCGGTCACCCGGATCTCGGTCAGGCCGTCCAGTGACTCGGCCACCAGCGCGAGCTGCTGGCCAACTCCTTCGATCATGGCCCTGGTGATCTCGGCCCTGCCGTGCTCCCGGCGCAGTCCCAGCAGCACCGCCCTGGGGTCCGGGTCGCACCACGGGGCCCGCTCGCCCAGCAGGTAGGGCAACGCCAGCAGGCCGGCCGGATCGGCGGCGTCGGCCTCGGCCAGCAGGTCGTGCACGGGCACGCCGAAGGTGTCCGACGCCCACGCAGCGACCACACCGCCGTTGCTCACCGCGCCGCCGGCCACCCACAGGCCGTCGGCCAGGGCGTAGCAGAACAGCCGACCGCGCTCGTCGACGCCGGGGCTCTCCCGGACGGCGCGCAGCGCACCGCTGGTGCCCAGCGACAGGGCGGCCGTGCCGGGCCGGGTCGCGCCGGTGCCCAGGTTGGCCAGCGGCCCGTCGCCGCCGCCCGCCACCACCGGCAGCCCGGCCGGCAGGTCACCCTCGGCCTCGGCCAGCGGCAGCGTGTCGGTGGGGGCCAGCAGTTCGGGCAACTGGTCGGCGGTGATCCGGGCCAGGTCCAGCGACGGCTGGTGCCAGGACAGGGTGTGGATGTCCATCAGGCCGGTGCCGGACGCGCACGAGTGCTCGGTGGCCAGTCGGCCGGTGAGCCGGGCCAGGACGTAGTCCTTGACGCCGACCCAGTGTTTCGCGGCGGCGTGCAGGTCGGGGTCGTGCTCGGCGAACCAGGCCAGCTTCACCAGTGGGCTCATGGGATGCACCGGCGTGCCGGTGGCCCGGTGCAGCGCGGCTGCCCGGTCGCCGTCGGCCCGTAACGCCCTCGCCACCCCGGCGGCCCGGTGGTCGGCCCAGCTCAGCGCCGGTCCCAGCGGCCGGCCGCCGCCGTCCAGCGGCAGCAGGGTGTGCATGGCGGCGCTGAACGAGATGCCGGCGATCCGCCGGCCGTCGCACGCCTTCGCCGACTCGGCCAGTGCCTGCCGGGCCGCGGCCAGCACCTGGTCGGCGTCCTGCGTGGCCTCGCCGTGCGGGCCGGTGGTCAGCGGGTACTGGCACTCGGCCAGCGCGTGCAGCGTGCCGTCCACGCCTGCCGCGACCACCTTGGTGGCCGTCGTGCCGAGGTCGACGCCCAGCACCACCGGGTCGGCCACGGCGTCAGACCAGCGACTCGGCGATCTGGTACGTGTTCAGCGCGGCGCCCTTGCGCAGGTTGTCGCCGCACACGAAGAAGTCCAGCGTGTTCGGGAAGTCCAGGGCCTGGCGGATCCGACCGACGTAGGTGGGGTCGCCGCCGACCACGTCCGCCGGGGTCGGGAAGGCGCCCGGGCCATCGACCAGTTCCACCGTCGGGTGGTCGGTGAAGATCCGGCGCGCGTCGGCCACGGTGACCGGCCGCTCGAACGTCGCGTGCACGGCCAACGCGTGTGTGGTCACCACCGGCACCCGCACGCACGTGGCGGACACCTTGAGGTCGGGTATGCCGAGGATCTTGCGGGATTCGTTGCGTACCTTGAGTTCCTCGCTTGACCAGCCGTCGTCCTTGGCCGAACCGGCCCACGGCACCACGTTGAACACCAGCGGCGCCGGGAACGGCGAGTCCGATTCGGACAGTCCAGCGGCGGCCAGTGCCTCGCGCACGTCACCGCCGCGCACGCCGACCTGCTTGTCGCCCACCGCTGCGGCCTCGGCGTACAGCCGGTCGATGCCGGGCTGGCCGGCGCCGGACGCTGCCTGGTAGGACGCCACGACCAGCTCGCGCAGCGCGAACTCGTGGTGCAGCGCGCCCACCGCGGTGATCATCGACAGCGTGGTGCAGTTGGGGTTGGCGATGATGCCGCGCGGGCGGTCGGCTGCCCGGTCGATGTTCACCTCGGGCACCACGAGTGGCACGTCGGCGTCCATCCGGAAGGCGCCGGAGTTGTCCACCGCGATGGCGCCGTGGGCCGCCGCGACCGGCGCCCACTCGGCGGACAGTTCGTCGGGCACGTCGAACATGGCGACGTCGACGCCGTCGAACACCTCGGGCGCCAGGGCGAGCACGGTCACCTCGGCGCCCCGCACGGTGATCTTCCGCCCGGCCGAGCGGGGGGACGCGATCAGCCGGATCTCGCCCCACGGCACGGATTCCCGCCCGTTGAGGATGTCGATCATCACCGTGCCGACCGCGCCGGTCGCGCCGACCAGGGCCAGTACCGGCCCGTCGTGGGAGGTCATGTCAGCGCCCACTTCCCGCGTAGACAATGGCTTCCTCGTCGCCACCGAGGCCGAAGGCGTCGTGGATCGCGCGGACCGCGTCGTCCACCTGGAGATCGCGGATCAGCACGGAGATCCGGATCTCCGAGGTGTTGATGATCTCGATGTTGACGCCCGCCTTGGCCAGCGCCTCGCAGAAGGTGGCCGTGACGCCGGGGTGCGACCGCATGCCGGCGCCGACCAGCGACACCTTGCCGACGTGGTCGTCGTAGAGCACCGGGCCGAAGCCGAGCTCCGCCTTCACCTTCTCCAGCGCGGCCACCGCCGTGGGGCCGTTGGTCTTGGACAGGGTGAACGTGATGTCCGTGCGGCCGGACGTGGCCGCGGAGACGTTCTGCAACACCATGTCGATGTCGATCTCGGCATCCGCGATCACCCGGAAGATGCGGGCCGCCACACCGGCGTGGTCGGGCACCCCCGTCACGGTCACCTTCGCCTCGGACCGGTCGTGCGCGACGCCGGTGATCATCGCCTGTTCCACGCTGAGGTCCTCCATCGATCCGGACACCAGCGTGCCCGGCTTGTTGCCGTACGACGACCGGACCCGGATCGGCACGCCGTACCGCCGGGCGTACTCGACGCACCGCAGCATCAGCACCTTCGCGCCGGCCGCGGCCATCTCGAGCATCTCCTCGTAGGTGACCGTGTCCAGCCGCCTGGCCTGCGGCACGATCCTCGGGTCGGCGCTGTACACGCCCTCCACGTCGGTGTAGATCTCGCAGACGTCGGCGTGCAGCGCGGCGGCCAGCGCGACCGCCGTGGTGTCCGATCCGCCCCGGCCCAGGGTGGTGATGTCCTTGGTGTCCTGGGACACGCCCTGGAAGCCGGCGACCAGCACGATGTGCCCGTCGTCCAGCGCCTCGCGCAGCCGGCCGGGCGTGACGTCGATGATCCTGGCCCTGCCGTGGGTCGAGTCGGTGAGCACGCCGGCCTGGGAACCGGTGAACGACCGGGCGTCCGCGCCCAGCGCGCTGATCGCCATCGCCACCAGTGCGTTGGAGATGCGCTCCCCGGCGGTGAGCAGCATGTCCATCTCCCGGCCCGGTGGGACGGGATTGACCTGCTGCGCCAGGTCGAGCAGTTCGTCCGTGGTGTCGCCCATCGCGGAGCAGACCACCACGACGTCGTTGCCCGCCTTGCGGGTGGCGACGATGCGCTCAGCGACCCGTTTGATCCGGTCGGCGCTCTCCAGTGAGGAACCGCCGTACTTCTGGACGACGAGCGCCACCGGTATCCAACCTCCTCCGCCGCGGGCGGGCTACGTGCCTGGCCAGCAGCCTACCGGCGGCGGCGACCCCTTAACCTGGATGGCCACGGGGTCAGCGGCCATGGGCGGAGGGACGGGCTGGTGTCGACAACCGAGGTCGGCGAGCAGGCGAGCGAACCGGTCGCCCGCGCGGACCTGCCCGAACAGCGTCCGGAGGCACCCGGCACGAACCCGGAGAAGACCGGGCCGGACACCGGTGGTGTGCGATCGCACACACGCTGGCGTGGCGTGCTGTGGTTGCTCGCACCGGGCGTCGCCTATCTCGCGGTGCGCGAAATCGGGCTGCTGGTGCTCGATTGGCTGGCGTCGGCCAACCACACGTCGGTCACCACGGCACTGACGTCCTGGGACGGCCAGTGGTACCTGGGCATCGCGGCCGGCGGCTACTCACACGTGCCGGGCGCCATGACCGACGCGTTCGGCCACCGGACGGCCGACACGCCGCTGGCGTTCTTCCCCGGCTACCCGGTGCTGGTGCGGCTGGTCGGCGAGCTGCCCGGCGTCGGACTGGTGGCCGCCGCGTTCACGGTGACATTGGTGTGCGGTGTGGTCTGCGCGTACGGCCTGGCCCGGCTGGGCCGGCAGGTCAGCGGCAGCCCGACCGTGGGCGTGATCCTGGTCGTGTTGTTCGCGGCATCGCCGATGGCCGTGTCGCTGTCCATGGCCTACTCGGAGGCGATGTTCTGCGCACTCGCCGTGTGGTCGCTGGTCGGCGTGCTGGACCGGAACTGGCTGCTGGCCGGGTTGGCGGCGGCCGGCACCGGGTTGGTCCGGCCCACCGCGGCGGCGCTGGTGGTGACCGTCATGGCCGCCGCGATCGTGGCGATCGTGCGGCGCAGGGACGGCTTCTGGCCGTGGCTCGGGCTGGTCACCGCACCGGCCGGGCTGCTCGGCTATCTCGGGTTCGTCGCCCACCGCACCGGTCACCTGACCGGGTGGTTCCAACTCCAGCAACAGGGCTGGGACTCGACGTTCGACGGCGGCGTGGCGTCGGTGCGGTTCGCCATCCAGGTGCTCACCACCGGCCGGTCGGTGCTCGAGGTGGTCACCGTCGCGGTGCTGCTGGCGGCCATCGCGCTGGTGGTGATCAGCATCCGGCAGCGGCTGGCCTGGCCGCTGGTGCTGTACGGGGCGCTGGTGCTGGCGATGGACGTGGGCGCGAACGGCCTGATGAACTCGAAGGCGCGGCTGCTGCTGCCGGCGTTCACGCTGCTGATCCCGATCGCCGTGGGGTTGGCCAAACGCCGGCCGGGCACGGTGATCGCGGTGCTGGCCGGGGTCACGGTGGCCAGCGCGTGGTTCGGCGCCTACGCCATCACCGCGTGGCCGTACGCGATCTGACCTCCCAGAAGATGGGAACGGCCGATTCGCTGGCTAGCCTGGCGGTGTGCCCAACGAGGAGTTGACGCTGGCGGACAAGCGAGCCGACTCCAGCGTGCCGCTGCATCCGTTGATCGCGGAACGCTGGAGCCCCCGGGCGCTGGACCCGGATGCCGTGGTGACCGACACCCAACTGCGCGCCATGCTGGAGGCGGCGCGGTGGGCGGCCTCCTACGGTGACACGCAGCCCGCGCGCTATCTGGTGGGCAGGCGGGGGGACGACACGTTCCGGCGCATCCACGACGTCCTGGTGCCCGGCAACCAGTCCTGGGCGCACGCCGCCGCGGTGCTGATGCTCGGGGTGGCCGTGACGCGCAACGAGAAGGGCGACATCCCCTACGCCGAGTACGGCGTCGGACTGGCCACCCAGAACCTGGTGCTGCAGGCGGTGGCCGAGGGCCTGGTCGCCCACCAGATGGCCGGGTTCGACCCGGCGGCCGCCGCCGTGGAGTTCGACCTGCCGCCGTGGGCGCGGCCGCTGATCGCGGTGGCCGTCGGCGGGTTGGGCGACCCGAGCCTGCTGATCGAGCGGCGCAGGGCCCGCGAGGTGGCGCGCCGCGAACGGCTCGGGCTGAACGAGATCGCGTTCGGCGCCGAGTGGGGCACTCCGCTGTTCTGAGCTGTTCCGCGCCGCGCCGGCTGCCAGGATGGTGGGCGTGGCCATCACGAGGGCGGACGCCGAGGCACTCGACGCCGCCGACCCGCTCGCCGCGCTGCGGGACGAGTTCGTCCTGCCGCCCGGTGTGATCTACCTGGACGGCAACAGCCTGGGCCCGCTGCCGAGGTCCACACCGGACCGCCTGGCCGCGGCGGTCCGGTATGAGTGGGGTGAGCGGCTGATCCGCTCGTGGAACGAGGCCGGCTGGTGGACGGCGTCGCGGCGGGTGGCCGCCGGGCTGGCGCCGCTGCTGGGCGCGTCGGCCGACGAGATCGCGGTGGCGGACTCGACCAGCGTCAACCTGTTCAAGCTGGTGGTGTGCGCGCTGCGGATGCGACCGGGCCGGCCGGTGGTGGTGGCCGAACGGGACGCGTTCCCCACTGACGTGTACGTTGCCCGTTCGGTAGCTGAACTCACGGGCGGCGAACTCCGATTGCTCAGTGACCAGACCGATTTGGCGTCAGCGCTGGACGACCGGGTCGGCGTGGTGTGCCTGTCCCAGGTGGACTTCCGAACCGGCGCGCTGTGGCCGGCGGCCGAGACGACGGCCCGCGTGCACGACGCGGGTGCCCTGATGCTGTGGGATCTCTGCCATTCCGCGGGCACGCTCGACGTGCGATTGCGGGAATGGCACGCGGACCTCGCCGTTGGATGTGGATACAAATATCTCAATGGCGGGCCCGGTGCGCCATCGTTCGCATTCGTCGCGACGGAGCACCACTCCGATTTGCACACTCCGCTGCCCGGCTGGCACGGCCACGCCGAACCCTTCGCGATGGTGCCGGACTACCTGCCAGCAGCGGGGATCGGCCAACTGGCCAACGGAACGCCGCCGGTCCTGTCCCTGCTGGCCCTGGAATCGGCGGTCGACGTGTTCGCCGGCGTGTCCACAACGGACCTTCGTGCCAAGGGCATGGCGTTGACGTCGATGTTCATCGATCTGATAACGGAAAAATGCTCAGAGTTGAGGGTCGTGTCACCGGTCGACGCCGACCGGCGCGGCAGCCAGGTGTCCGTCCGGTACGAACACGCGTTTTCCCTGGTACAGGCTATGATTGAGCGCCAAGTGATAGGGGACTTCCGCGCGCCGGACATCGCCAGATTCGGATTTCCGCCGACCTATCTGCGTTTCGTGGACGCCTGGGACGCTGCGGAGCGGTGCTCCGCCGTGCTGAACAGCGGTTTCCACCGCGAGGAGCGGTTCGCGCGACGGTCCACAGTCACCTGATCGTTAGGCCGTCCGGAGTAGGACAACCGTGTCGGACGTGGACATCTCGGGCCGGGCGTGCCCCGTCATCAAGTTGATACACGATTAGGGGGACCCCCGCGTGTTCTGGCGCACATCGACCACGTAGAGTCTGCGCGTCTTGTCTTAGTAGGACAGATATCGGTTCGTCAGTGTCACCCAGTGCGGTGTTTTCGTTGGGGTAAACGCCACGCTGGGTGCTCGCACCCCTGGCAGCCGGTAGGTGTCGGGGAGGGTGCTCGGGCCGGATCGCCGTGCGCGACCGGGAGGCGACGCGGAACTTCAGAATGGGAGCAAGAATGCGGTTAGCAATGCGGCGCACGGTCGGAGTTGGTGGCGCGGCGGCGGTGGCCCTCGGCGCGATGTTCGCTCTGGCCCTGCCGGCCAGTGCACACACGCACAGCCAGAGTGCTCAGTGCTACGGCGACAACATCCAGTACCAGGTCGACCTCGAGAACTACGCCACCGGCAAGGACAAGCACGGGGACGAGATCAAGAACTCCGTGAACATCACGGACGAGACGACCGGCACCGTGGTCGCGAACGAAGCCGACTTCGGCAGCACGTTCGTCAAGAACTTCCCGGATGCGGCTGACGACGCGACCGTCCAGCACACGTTCAAGATCACCGTCGTGGCCGGTGACGACCCGGACGGCTCGCAGGGCTTCTCGTACACCCACGAGGACTCCGCGGGTCCGTGCGTGACCACGCCGCCGCCGAGCAGCACCACCACGCCGCCTCCGCCGCCGAGCAGCACCACGACTGCTCCGCCCACCACGACGACCGCCGTCGTCGCCGCGGCCACCACGACCAACGTGCCGCCGGGCGCCGGTGAGCTCGCCTCGACCGGTGTGAACGCGGGCTTCCCGCTGGCCATCGCCGGTGCGCTGGTGATCATCGGTGGCGGCATCCTGTTCTGGCTGCGCTACAACGCGCGCAAGGGCAAGGCGTAACCGCAGCTGATCGACGACGACAACGGGCCGGTGGCGATCGCCACCGGCCCGTTGTGTCCGTCCTACCTAGCTGCCCGCGAACTTGCGGATGATCCGCGCCAGGATCGAGCTGACCACCAGCCAGCACAGTGCGGCCAGGCCGTAGTTGACCAGCACCCGCAGCTTGGCGTCGGTGGGCGTGAACAGGCTCTTGAAGCCCCACGCGAACCGGTCGGACCAGCTGGTGATGAAACTCGTGATGCCGTTGGCCGGATTGGCACCGCCCACCGTCAGCACCACCCGGACCACGAGGACCACCACGACGATCAGGCCGGCCCAGCGAACCAGGCCGGCCAGAACGCCGAGGGCGGTCGCCCTCACCTCGGCGGCGGTGCGCCGGGTCGGACTGCCCTGCTGCGTGTGCTCGGCCATGACCGGAGTCTCGCACGGGCCGTCCCGCCGACGCTACCCACAAGTAACCCTGGGACAGGGCCGTCAGTGCGCGACGAACCGCGCGATGATCCCCGTGACCACCAGCCAGAACACCGCGGCCAGGCCGTAGGTCAGCAGGACCTCCCACACGTGGTTGTGCACGTTGAACAGTCCGGGGAAGAACAGCGCCAGCGGCACCGCGACGGAGTGGATGAAGCGGTAGAAGGCGTTGGCGGGGTTCGCGCCCAGCAGGATCAGCAGGATGAAGATGACCTCGATCGCAGCGAACAGGGCACCGATACCAGTGACTACGCGGGCCGCACTGTAGCGCCCGGCGTACGTGCGTCTAGTTGTCATGTCCGGAAGATTCCCTGGTGGAGGGCATTCGACACTGCGGCAAACGGAGTAACCGTGCCCACGATGTGGACGACCGGTTTTGGCCGCCACCACCACGCCCGGCTAGGGTGAGGACGTGGCTTGGAGCCTCCTGCTTCGTCGCCGCGACGGGGTCTGACCAGACCGGCCCCCCGTCGCGGAGTTCGGCATGCCGCCGGTCGACGATCCACTCGGCCAGCAGGAGCACACCCGTCATGACCGTCCAACCCACCGTCCATCCCGGATCCGACCCGGACTCGCCCGGCCGCGGGCGCATGCCCGACGGTCCGCCCACCGCCGGCCAGGCGCCCTGGAACGCGCAGCGCGGCAGCGCCATGCCGGTCGGCCGCTACCGGCCCTTCGCCCAACTCGTCGAGCCGATCTCGCTGCCCGACCGCACCTGGCCCGACCGCACCATCACCACGGCCCCGCTGTGGTGCGCCGTCGACCTGCGCGACGGCAACCAGGCCCTGATCGACCCCATGTCCCCGGCCCGCAAGCGGCGCATGTTCGACCTGCTGGTCGGCATGGGCTACAAGGAGATCGAGGTCGGCTTCCCGGCGGCCAGCCAGACCGACTTCGACTTCGTCCGGGACATCATCGAGACCGGCGCGGTCCCCGACGACGTCCGCATCCAGGTGCTGACCCAGTGCCGGCCCGAGCTGATCGAGCGCACGTTCGAGTCGGTCCGCGGCGCGGCCAAGGTGATCATGCACATCTACAACTCGACGTCGATCCTGCAGCGGCGGGTGGTGTTCCGCGAGGAACGCGAGGGCATCAAGAAGATCGCCACATCGGCGGCGGAGATGGTGCTGGAGCTGTCCGGCAAGCAGCCGGAGACGGACTTCCGGTTCGAGTACTCCCCGGAGTCCTACACCGGCACCGAACTGTCCTACGCGGCCGAGGTGTGCAACGCGGTCAGCGCGATCTGGCGGCCGACACCGGACCGGCCGGTGATCATGAACCTGCCGGCCACCGTGGAGATGGCCACACCCAACGTGTACGCCGACTCGATCGAGTGGATGAGCCGCAACCTGAACGAGCGGGACGCGGTGGTCCTGTCCCTGCACCCGCACAACGACCGGGGTACCGGCGTGGCGGCGGCCGAGCTGGGCTACCAGGCGGGTGCGGACCGGATCGAGGGCTGCCTGTTCGGCAACGGCGAGCGGACCGGCAACGTCTGCCTGGTCACGCTGGGCATGAACATGTTCAGCCAGGGCATCGACCCGCAGATCGACTTCTCCGACATCGACGAGATCCGCCGGACCGTCGAGTACTGCAACCAGTTGCCCGTCCCGGAGCGCCACCCCTACGGCGGCGACCTGGTGTTCACCGCGTTCTCCGGCAGCCACCAGGACGCGATCAACAAGGGCCTGGACGCGCTGAAGGACGCGGCCGACCGGGCCGGCCACGCGGTGGAGGACCACCCGTGGGAGGTGCCGTACCTGCCGATCGACCCGAAGGACGTCGGCCGCACCTACGAGGCCGTGATCCGGGTCAACTCGCAGTCCGGCAAGGGCGGCGTGGCCTACGTGATGAAGACCGAGCACCAGCTCGACCTGCCGCGCCGGCTCCAGATCGAGTTCTCCAAGGTGATCCAGAACGTCACCGACAGCAAGGGCGGCGAGATCTCGCCGGACGCGATGTGGCAGATCTTCGCCGCCGAGTACCTGGACCGGGTGGCACCGCTGTCGGTGGTGCGCAGCTGGCTCGCCGGCCGGGACGGTGACGACTACGAGATCCACGCCGTGCTACGGGTGGAGGACACCGAGCGGGAACTGGTGGGGCGCGGCAACGGCCCGATCGCCGCGTTCTTCGACGCGCTGGCCGCGATCGGCTACGACATCCGGCTGCTGGACTACGCCGAGCACGCGCTGTCCGCCGGTGACGACGCCCGCGCCGCCGCCTACATCGAGTGCTCGATCGGCGAGCAGGTGTACTGGGGCGTCGGGGTGGACTCGTCGATCGTCACGGCGTCGCTGCGGGCGGTGGCGTCCGCGGTGAACCGCGCGTACCGCTGAGCCGGGTTACTGCCGGGACGGTTCGGCCGTCCCGGCAGCCTGGGTCTCGGCGTGGTGGCGTTCGGCGGCCTTGGTGGTGCGGCGCTTGATGATCAGGCCGATCACCAGGCCGGCCACGACGGCGAGGACGAGCGCGATCCAGGAGAACCGGCTGAACCACTTGTCGGCGACCTCGCCGAGGAAGTAGATGGCCGCGGTCAGGCCGCCCGCCCAGCAGATCCCGCCGGCCGCGTTGGCCACCAGGAACCTCGGGTAGGGCATGCCCAGGGCGCCCGACAGCGGGCCGGCGAAGATGCGCAGCAGCGCGATGAACCGGCCGAAGAACACCGCGAACACGCCCCAGCGGCGGAACACCTTCTCCGCGTAGGCCACGTGGGCCGGGCCGAAATGGCTGGGGAACTTGCGGCCCAGCCACGCGAACAGCGGTTTGCCCCAGCGGCGGCCGATGGCGAAGCCGATCGAGTCGCCGATGATGGCGCCCGCACTCGCGGCCACCGCGATCCACACCGCGGACACCGGGATGGTGTGCTGGGACGCCAGCAGCGCTGCCGAGATCAGCACGATCTCGCCGGGGATGGGGATGCCCAGGCTCTCGATGCCCACCACGCCGCCGACCAACAGGTAGACGACGAGCGGCGGGATCGCCTCCAGCCACTGGTTGACGTGCACAGGTCCCCTTCCACGCGCGGCGTGTCCGGTCCAGTGTGCCCGATGTCCCTGCGGGCGGTGGTCGGATCACCCCAACCGGTTGCCGCCCAACCGGTCGAGTTCGGCGTCCCGCAGGTCGGTGAGCGCGCGGACCACGGTGTGGCCGTCGGCCGGGGCGGTCACCAGGTAGGCGCCGCGGACGTATCGCACGGCGCGGCCCTGGCGGGTGTCGACCACGTGGACCGTGCCGGCGCACCGGTAGCGGGCGCCGGTGCGGGTTCGGTAGGTGATGCCGAACTCGGTGAGCCTCGCGCGGGCGTCACCGGTGAGGGCGGCGAACAGCCGGGCGTCCGGACCGGCGACGCCGCGTGCGGTGAGACCGGCGACGAGCGCACGGTCCGGGTCGGCCGGGGGTGCGTCCGGCTCCAGTGTCGCGGTGACCGCGGCGTCCACGTCGGCCAGCGGCAGGCTGATCGCGGTGCCCCTGGCCGGTGCCTCGGCGGGTAGGACCGCGACCAGCGCGGCCAGCGCCGCCTCGGCCGGCACCCGGCTGAAGCGGACGTGCCCGCGCACCACCACGCCCAGGTAGGCGGCGTCGTCCGCCACGGCCACCGCGGCCCGGATGCCGGTGCCGGTGGTGCCGCGCAGGTCGACCTCGACGACGGCGTGCGCGAACGCGGTCATGGCCTGGGCCAGATCGGGCCTGGCGACACCACATGGATCGATTAATCCCATGGTCATCAGCCGGGCGGCCGCGATCTCGTCGGCGACCGGCCGCCGGTCACGCACGGTGAACAGCGGTGGGAGCGCGCCCAGGCTCATCGCCCGCCAGGCAACACCCAGTTCGGTACAATTCAGCTCAATCAGCACAAAAAAGACCACCCTTGGTGCACACCCCTGCGCAAGCTGTGACGACCCTAGTACCGACAGGGTGGCATGAGAACAATCATGGGCCCGCATCACACGAACGGGTGATCACGTTGATAAGTCGGCTGACCGATTACTCGACCATGCCGTCGCGACAGGTGCGCAGGTGATCCACCAGCGCCCCGGTCACCGACGGGGTGAACGTGATCTCGATCCGGTTGGGCTCGGTGTCGTCCAGGTGCAGGTAGATCCGCATCGGACTGGCGTCCGGCCGGGTGGCGAAGTCCCGCTCGGCGTAGGGCACCACGCCGGGTTCGAGGTCCGGGTGGGCGCCCAGCAACATGCGGCCGGACTGGTGCTGGCAGGGCACGGCACAGACCTGGCCGGCCGCGAGTGCGGCCGCCAGCACGTCGGTGGCGCCGGAATCCAGCGCCACCGAGAACCGGGAGACCGACGCGAGATGCACCCACAGCCGGTGGTGCGGCGCGTCGAGCTCCACCTGCGTTGTGCAGGTGCGGTAGCCGGGAAGGTACCCGGTGAACAGCCGGCAGGTACTCAAGTCACGGCCGTCGACCATATGAACGATCATCCTCCATTCGAGTGATGACCGCATTCGGCAAACGACGCAATTTCGTGGGAGAACAGGACCAACTCGCGGGTAACGATTCACACCTAATTGACACCGCCGGGGGCGGTCACGCGGTGAGCGGCGGACAGCTCCCTTCCGTCCGCCGCTCACCCGACGCGTGCGCTCAGATCGCGCGGCGCCCGGACAACGCCCTACCCAGCGTCAACTCGTCGGCGAACTCCAGGTCACCGCCCATCGGCAGGCCGGACGCCAGCCGGGTCACGGTCAGATCGGGGAAGTCACGCAGCATCCGGACCAGGTAGGTCGCGGTCGCCTCACCCTCGGTGTTCGGGTCGGTGGCGATGATCAGCTCGGTGATCGAGTTGCCGTCCTCGACCGCGCCCATCCGGGTGAGCAGCTCCCTGATCCGCAACTGGTCCGGACCAATGCCGGACAGTGGGTCGAGCGCGCCGCCCAGCACGTGGTAGCGGCCCTTGAACTCACCGGTGCGCTCCACCGCCACGACGTCCTTGGGCTCCTCCACGACACACACCATGGTCGGGTCGCGCCGCGGGTCGGCACAGATCCGGCACCGCGTCGCGGCGGACACGTTGCCGCACACCTCGCAGAACACCACACCGTCCTTGACGGCCTGCAGCGCGTCCTGCATCCGGGTGATGTCCGCGGGATCGGCGGCGAGCAGGTGGAACGCGATGCGCTGGGCACTCTTCGGCCCGACACCGGGCAACCGGCCGAGCTCGTCGATCAGGTCCTGGACCGGTCCCTCGTACACGTGGCGCGCCTAGAAGCCGGGCAACCCGAGATTGCCCAACCCGCCCATGTCGCCGCCGAGTCCGCCGGCCAGCGGGCCCATCTTGCTCGCGGCCAGGTCCTGCGCCTGCGCGTTGGCGTCCCGCACGGCCGCCACGACCAGGTCGGCGAGGGTCTCGGTGTCGTCCGGGTCGACGGCCTTCGGGTCGATGGTGAGGCTCTTGAGTTCGCCCGCGCCGGACACGACGGCGGTGACCAGGCCCCCGCCCGCCGAGCCGGTCACCTCGGCGTCGGCCAGTTCCTGCTGGGCGGTCATGAGCTGCTGCTGCATCTGCTGCGCCTGCTGCAGGATCGCCTGCATGTCGGGCATGCCACCGGGCTGCACCGCAGCTCCTCTCGTCGGGGCTCGCTACGCACACCAGCCTAGCCTCGCGCCCGCTGCTACCGTGCGTGCCGTGCTACCGCGCCGCCCGGCCAGACTGGCCGCAGTCCTGCTGGCCGTGCCCGCCCTGGCGCTGGTCTCCTGCCAGACCGGCATGGCCGGTGCCGCCCGCCCGGCCGACCACCTGGTGACGGTCAGTCCGACGACGGTCACTCCTTCTCCGTCGCCCACCACTACTCCTGTGCCGACCACCACTCGGCCGCCCACGCCGACCCGGCCCACGACGAAGGCACCGGCGCTGCCGGCCGGGCACGGGCAGGTCATCGTGTTGGACCCCGGTCACAACGGCGGCAATGCCAGCCACCCCTCCGAGATCAACGCGCTCGTCCCGGCCGGGCGTGGGCAGCGCAAGGCGTGCAACACGACCGGCACGGCGACCAACGCCGGTTACGCGGAGCACGCGTTCAACTGGTCGGTGGCGCTGCGGGTTCGGTCCGACCTGGTGGCGAAGGGTTATCGCGTGGTGATGACGCGCAGCAGTGACACCGGGGTCGGGCCGTGCGTGAACGTCCGGGCGCAGGTGGGTAACGACGCCGACGCGGCCGCGGTGGTGTCCATCCACGCGGACGGCTCGACGTCGTCCGGTGCGCACGGGTTCCACGTGGAGTACTCGAGTCCGCCGCTGAACTCGGCCCAGTCCGGGCCGTCGGTGACGTTGGCGACCACGTTGCGCGACACGGTGCGTTCGCATGGCTTCACGACGGCCAACTATATCGGGCATGACGGTCTGTTCGGTCGGGCGGATCTGGGCGGGCTCAATCTGTCGGACCGTCCGACGGCGCTGATCGAGTGCGGCAACATGCGCGACGCCGGAGATGCTGCCGTGCTGTCGAGTGCGTCGGGTCGGGAGCGGATCGCCGACGCCATCGCGGCCGGCATCGTCGCCTATGTGGCGCACGCCGGCTGACGTGCTTATGACGGATTGGGCGTGTAGCCCGTAGAACGGCCAACTCGCAGAGGCGAACTCGCGGAGGCGAACTCGCGGAGGCCAACTGGCGGCCACGACGGCACGATCGCCACCCACGCCGTGCACCCGCCAACCGACCATTTAGCGGCCAGTTCGCCCAAAGCTGATGCCGCCGTGTCGTCCGCCCAGTGGTCGACACGCCCGGAATCGCTGGCTGCGCGGCAGGCCCGGCGACCGCCAGCATTAGGCTGGACGCCCGGCGCGTGACTACTTCGCCGGCAGATTCGGCATGTCGACCGCCGAGTGGCCGGCTCGCCAACATCCCAACGCGCACAACCGCATCCGCGACCCGCGCCGATCACCCGCGAAGCGACCACCAAGCGGCCAGTTCACCCACCGCCGACCACCCGCGAACCGACCCCAAGCGGCCAGCTCACCCACCGCCGATTCACCCACGAACCGACCGCCGAGTGGCCAATTCGCCCACCGCCGACCACCCGCGAACCGACCACCAGGCGGCCAGTTCGCCTACAGCTGATCGCCGACGCGTCATCCGTCGGGCGGCCAGCCGCGTGCAGCTGCCCCGACGCGTCGTCCATCGAACGGTCAGTTCGCCTGCCACCGATCCCGACGGGTCCGCCATCGAGCGGCCGGTTCGCCTGCTGCGGAGCTTCGGCATGTCGGCCAGCTGACGGTCGACACGCGCGGGCCGGGTAGCCGCCGAGGCGCGCATCAGGTCAGGCGCCTGGCTCGCGACCATCCCGTCGGCAGATCCGCTCATCGGCGAGTCGACCATCAGACGGCCAGGTCGCTTGCCGCTGACCCCGGCGAATCGACCATCGAGCGGCCCGTTCGCCTGCCGCTCACTCCGGCAAGTCGACCACCGAACGGTCGGTTCGCCTGCCGCTGATCTTTGGCGTGTTGTCCATCGAGCGGCCTGTTCGCTCGCCGCTCACTCCGGCGAAGCGACCATCGAATGGCCAGTTCGCTTGGCGCTGACTCCGGCAAGTCGACCACCGAACGGTCGGTTCGCCTGCCGCTGATCTTTGGCGTGCTGTCCATCGGACGGCCAGCTCGCCCGCCGCTCACTCCGGCAAGTCGACCACCGAACGGTCAGTTCGCCTGGCGCTGATCTTTGGCGTGTTGTCCATCGAGCGGGCGGATCGCTTGACGCTGACTCGGGCGAGTCGGCCGTCGAATGGTGGGTTCGCCTGGGGCTGATCTTTGGTGTGTCGGCCGGTTGGTGGTCGACACGTGCGGGCTGGTCGGGTGGTCGACACGTTTGGGATCGCTGGCTGGTGGTCAGCTCAGGCGGCGGGCTCGTAGTTGTTTTGTTAGTAGGTCTACTGCCACTGCGTCTGGTCTGGGGCGGTCCGGTTCTGGGGGTGCCGCGCCTTGGTCGTCCACCGGGTCCGGCGGCAGGTCCACATCGTCCAGTGGGTCTGGTGGCGGTTCTGGTGGTGGGGCCTCGGATTCGGCCGGCCTCGGGGCTGGCGGTCGTTGGACTGGCGGTGGGGGCGGCGGCGGGGGTGGGTCGGCGATTTTGGCTTCGGCGACCGGCCTTGTCCTGGTGGCCGTGGCTGGGCGGCGGGCGGCTCCTGGGCCATCGGGGGTGGCGCCGTCGTGTACGCAGCGCAACTCCCACTCGCCTGCCACCAGGTCGTGCAGGGCCGCCTTGATGACTTCTGCCCTGGATTCCTGTCCTAGTTGCCTCGCCAGGCCAGCGGTCGGCATCGCCAGCACTAGCGTGTTGCCCTCTACCGCCTTCACTGTCGCGTTCTGCAGCAGCGCATAGGCCGGCTTGTTTCGTTCGCCCACGCTACGCAGCAACTCCGGCCAGATTTGGCGGATCGCCGTGCTGTCCATTGCGGACGGAGCTGCTGCCGGCGTTGGGGCGGGCGCCGGTGCGGGTTCGGGTTCCGGTTCGGGTGCGTGGTCCCGGGTGGGTGGCTGGGTTTCTGGGCGCTGGGTTTCTGGGCGCTGAGTGCTGGGGCGTTGGTAGGCGGGGCGGGCTGGCTCTCCGGCAGCTGGTGCCGGGGTTGGCACCGGTCCCCGTGTTGGGGCGAGTGCCGGACCAGCCTCCACCGGGGCCAGCGTCATGCGGCGTTCCAGGCCCTCCAGGCGCTGCAGCACCGCCGCGTCCGTCGCCGCCGCTGCGGGCAGCAACATCCTGGCGCACAACAGTTCCACCAACAGCCTGGGCGCGGTCGCGCCGCGCATCTCGATCAGGCCGGCGTGCAGGATCTCCGCATAACGGGTCAGCGTCGCCGGGCCCAACCGCTCGGCCTGGGCCTTCATGCGGCTCAGTTCGTCGCCCGGCATGGCGACCAGGCCCTTCTCGGCCGCGTCCGGCACTGCCTTGAGCAGCACCAGGTCGCGCAGCCGCTCCAACAGGTCCGTGGTGAACCGGCGGGGATCGTGCCCGGCCTCGACCAGGCGATCGACCGTGCCGAACACCGCTGGGCCGTCACCGGCGGCCAGGCCGTCGACGATGTCGTCGATGAGGCCTACGTCGGTCACGCCGAGCAGGGCGACCGCACGCTCGTAGGTGACGCCACCGGCACCGGCGCCGGCCAGCAACTGGTCGAGCACCGACTGGCTGTCCCTGGCCGAACCGCCGCCCGCGCGGATGACCAGCGGGAACACCGCCGGTTCGACGTGCACGCCCTCGTCGGCGCAATTCTGCTCCAGCAGCGCGCGCATCGCGCCGGGCGGGATCAGCCGGAACGGGTAGTGGTGGGTGCGCGAGCGGATGGTGGGCAGCACCTTGTCCGGCTCGGTGGTGGCGAACACGAAGACCAGGTGGTCGGGCGGTTCCTCGACGATCTTGAGCAGGGCGTTGAAGCCCTGCGTGGTGACCATGTGTGCCTCGTCGATGATGAACACGCGGTAGCGCGACTCGGCCGGCGCGTAGAACGCCTTGTCCCGCAACTCCCGCGCGTCGTCGACGCCGCCGTGGCTGGCCGCGTCGAGTTCGACCACGTCCACGGTGCCCGGGCCCTCGGGGGCGAGGCCGACACACGAGTTGCAGACCCCGCACGGGGTCGGCGTCGGACCTTCGACACAGTTGAGCGACCGGGCCAGGATGCGCGCGCTGGACGTCTTGCCGCACCCGCGCGGGCCGGAGAACAGGTACGCGTGGTTGACCCGCTTGGCGGCCAGGGCCGTGCACAGCGGCTCGGTGACGTGCTCCTGGCCGACCACCTCGGCAAAGGTCGCCGGACGGTACTTGCGATAGAGGGCGAGCGCCACGCAGCGAGACTACCGGTCGGGTCTCACCGCGCCACGCCGTACGCGGCCAGCGCCACCGCCGCGGGTGCCAGCGCCGCGACGAGCAGGCCGGACGCGACGATCAGCAGGCCGATGACGAGCAGGTCGGGTCCGTGCACGAGTTGGGCGAGCAGGCCGACCGGCAGCAGGTAGCCCTGGGGTGTCGCGGCGACGCCGACGTTGGCGAAGTCCAGCGGCTTGCGGGTGACGGTGCGCACCACGGCACCGACCGCGAGGGGCACGGCCAGCCACACCGCGACCGGTACCGGCACGGCGAAGGCCGCGACCAGCCCGACCACGGCCAGCGCGATCGCGGCGACCACCACGGCCGTGGCCAGCCGCAGGGTGATGTCGGCGCAGCCCAGCCACCGGCGCAGGCCGGGCACCGCCCACAGCGACGCCAGCCCGGCGGCGAACGGCACCCCGGCGAAGTACATCCCGACGCCGACCAGCCACACCGGGCTGACCACCGGGAACACCTGGTGCGCCACCACGATCACCACGACGCACAGCACGGCGAGCAGCCCGACCCTGGCCCGCGACAGCACCCCGGCGAGCACGAACCGGGCGACCACCGCACGCCCGCCCAGCAGCCGGGGAAACGGCAGCCTGCCGGGCGGCGGCAGCAGGGCCAGGGCGTCGCCGAAGCTCACCATCACCCGGCGCACGGTCCGCTCGGCGTACCCGCGCACCAGGTCGGCCCGCCCGGCGGACACGGCGACGGCGGGGCGGCGGGGCCTGCCCGACCCGAAGGCCAGCACCACGGCGCTCACCACGGCCAGGCCGGCCAACACCCACAGCGGCAGCGACCCGACCGACGTCACGGCGGCGGTCCCGGCCAGCACGACCGTGGCCGCGATCACCGCGTACTCCAGCCACGGCTCGGCGCGGCCGGGCGCCCGGCGGGCCACCACCACGGCCAGCAGCGCCACACCGCTGAACAGCGCGCACCCGGCCGCCAGCCAGCCGGTCTCGCCGAGCACCAGCACGCTGACCGCGGCCAGATAGCCGACGGCGGCGAACCTCACGATCCAGCCGGTCCACAGCCGCCTGCCGATCAGGTGAATGCGGCCGTCGCCGGAGTCGGTCCAGGTCAGCCAGGCCGGTTCGGCCCAGGCGAAGTCACGGCGCAGCAAGGACCGCCACGCCACGCACAACCCCAGGGCCAGCACCGCCAGCGCGGCCGAGGCCGGCACGACCGCGGTGCCCAACAAGGTGGCCCGCAGGTACTCGAACCGGTAGAACGGCGAGGTCAGCACACCGATGGCGAGCACGGCGTAGAGCGCCCGGTCGCTGATCCGGTAGAGCCAGCCGCCCGTCGACCGCAGCCCGGCGATCACCCGAGGTCCAGGACGAGGTCGGCGCAGGCGTCCACCAGGACGCGGGAGTGGGTGGCCAGGACGGCGGTGGCTCCGGCCTCGGTGTCGGCGTTGACCAGCCCGGCCAGCCACTCCAGGCCGGTGGTGTCCAGGGCGCGTTCCGGTTCGTCCAGCAGCACCAGGTCGTGCGGTCGGGCCAGCGCGCCCAGGAGCAGCAGCCTGCGGCGCTGGCCCGCGGACAGCTTCCCGGCGGCGACGTCGACCCGGTGGCCCAGCCCGGCGGGCTCCAGCCAGTCGGTGACCAGGTCGTCCGGTGACGGTGCGTCGGGGAAGGACCGGAACAGTAGTTCCAGGTGTTGCCGCGGACTGAGTTCGTCGAACAGCGCCGAGTCGTCCAGCAGCACGGCCACGGACCGGCGGAACGCCGACGAGCGCTCGTCCGGGTGACCGCCGCACACGGCGACGGTGCCCTCGCTGGGCGGCCGCATGCCGTAGAGGCAGTGCAGGATGGTCGATTTGCCGGTGCCGTTCGGGCCGGTGACGGCGAGACACTGGCCCGCGGCGACCTCCAGGGTCAGCTCGCGGAACAGCCAGTCCTCGCCTGCCGAGACGCCGAACCCGGTGGCCGCGATCACGTCGCGGACCCGGACGTCAAGATCCCCCACACCCAGCACGTTACGCCGAAACGATCGACCCCGGCGGACCGTGGTCCGCCGGGGTCGATGGCGTTAGGGGACCCCGTGCACCCGCCAGAGCCCGCTTATCCTTGCTGCCTTCCGGCCCTGGGGAGGTTCACAGGTTGAACGCCGCACGAGGTCCACTGACAGTGTAGCGGTCCGTCGCGATCCGCTCAGACGGCGTAGCTCAGGTCCCTCGTGGTGAGGAACGTGGGCCGCATCCGGAGCCAGACCACTCCCCTGACGTCGTCGTGCAGGTAGCGGCGGAACCGGGGGTCCCAGCTCGACTCGTCCGTGCCGAGATATCTGACCAGCTTGCGCCGGCCGCGGGGCACGTCGAAGGGCAGGATCTCGGCCGCTCCCCTGGCCACGACCTGCCGGACCAGGCCGGTGGCCAGGTCGCACTCGTCGACCACGACGGCGATCACCGGGTCGGCCCGTGCCCTGGCCAGCAGTTTCGCCCACGGGCCGGTGAGGATCCAGAAGGCGCCGTCCTCCCACAGGTACCAGGTGGGCCGGACGGTGGGGCCGTTGGTCGCGACACGCGCGGTGAGCGGCCTGGTCAGGAAGGTGTCGACGGCGAAGGCGTGCGGCATGCCGAGAGTCTCCGACCTCCAGTTCGGTGGAGATCAAGACCACGGCCAATTCAACAGGGGTAGAATTCTGGCATGGTCGCACCACGAGGACTCGCGAAGTTCAACCGGCACGTCACGAACCGGGTGTTCGGCATCGTCGCGCCGCACCTGCCCGGGTTCGCGATGATCGTGCACACCGGACGGAAGTCCGGGAAGAAGTACCGAACGCCGGTGAACATGTTCCGCACCGACGCCGGCTACCGGATCGCGCTGACCTACGGCCCGCAGTCGGACTGGGTGCGCAACGTCGTCGCGGCAGGTGGTTGTGACGCCATCGTGCGCGGCAAGGCGATGCACCTGACCAGCCCGATCGTCCGGCACGACCCGTCACGCGGTGGCATGCGGGGCGTCGCCCGGCCGGTGTTGAGCGCCCTGCGGGTGAACGACTTCCTGGACCTAGCCGTGTGACCGGATGCGGTCCGCCTCGATGGTGATCAGCACGCGGACCTTGTCCCGGCCGCCGTACCACGGGTAGGGCGCGCCGGTGTAGCGCAGCGACAGGGCCTCGATGTGGTCGGCGGCGCCGTCGGTGGTCGTGGAAAGGACGTGACCGCGGACCGCGACGTAGCGGCCGGGGTGCTCCCGGTCGACGACGTTGAGCGCCACCCGGGGGTCGCGCCGGACGTTGCGCAGCTTCTGGTGGCCCTGGACCGTGTTGACCAGGATGTGGCTGCCGTCGGTGTCCACCCAGGTCTGGGTGAGCTGCGGCGACCCGTCGGGCATCGTGGTGGCCAGGAAGCACGGGTTCGGCTCGCGGAGCAGGGCGAGCAGATCCTCGGGGAGGTCCATGTGGGTGATCGTCTCACGCGTCCGTGATCGTCCACAAAGGATGGTCTCACCCGGGATGCGTCCCATTTCGGCCGGATGACCGACCTGGGAGCACACGGCTGGTCCTGTCGGCTCGCGACGAACGTATCCACTTCGTTTTGTGGTATGGACCCAGGAGTCACAGTGTGCACACAATCCGGTCGGTGCGCCGACCATAGGGGGCTCGGTGTCCAGGCCACGGAAGTGGTGATTTTTCGATCATGAGGAAGACGTTGATCCTGGCCATCGTCCCGTTGGCGGTGGCCGCGCTCGCCCTACCCTCGGCAGCGGCTCCGGGACCAGCCGCCACCGCCACCGCCACCGCTACGGCCATGCAGCCCAACCCCGAGCACATCGCCACGCTCAAGGCCGTCCTGCAGACCATGAAGGACAACTACCCGACGTTCGCGCGCCAGACGCCCGGCCCGCAGGACGTGTTCGACTACAACCTCGGCGACCTGTGGTTGAGCGGCATCGACGGGTCCGGCACCACGATCGGCCTGATCGAGGGCTGGGACGACCCGCAGATCAACACCGTGATCCACAACTTCGACGCCCGGTACGGCCTGCCCGACCCGGACATCCAGACCATCTTCCCGTCCGGTCCGCTGCCCGCCGAGTGCCCGGCAGGCATGGTCGCGCTGCAGAGCTACGGCTCCTGTGACGCGTGGATGGGCGAGCTGCGGCTGGACGTCGAGGCGGCCCACCTGATCGCGCCCTACGCCAAGATCCTCATCTCGGCGTCGCCCGCGGACAGCGAGATCACCGACGACACGCCGTTCCAGGTCGCCATGCCGGAACTGATGCACGCGGTCGAGTTCATCAGCCAGAACCACCTCGCCGACTCCATGTCGATCAGCGACGGCACCGGTGAGGCGACGTACTCCGACCTCGCGCAGATCCGCTCCCAGGACCCGGGTCCGCTGACCGCCGCGGCCAGCGGTGTGCCGGTGGTCGTGGCAACCGGTGACTGTGGCGTGGTGCAGAACCTGGCCGTGGCCAACGCCCAGTGCGGCACCACCACGACGACGCCGGACACGGCGGCGTGGGACGACAGTCCGTGGGTGGTCGCGATGGGCGGCAGCGTGCCCAACGTGAGCAAGACGGACGGCTCGAAGCTGGGCCCCGACCCGCTGTGGCACGCGGGGATCTTCTCCGAGGGCGCGGGCTTCTCGTCGGTGTACGCGCGGCCGGACTACCAGAACGGCGTCCAGAACATCACCGGCAGCGAGATGCGCTCGGTGCCGGACATCACGATGGACTCGCAGGACGGCACGTCCGAGTCCGCACCCGAGTTCGCCGGCATCCTGGCACTGGCCGCGCAGCTCAACGGGCACAGCGTCGGTCCGATCAACGACGTGCTGTACCGGGATCTCGGCCCGCGCGGCACCAAGGTCGGGCTGTCCGACGTCGTGTCCGGCAACAACTCCACCACCACCGTGCCCGGCTTCACCGCGACCAACGGCTTCGACGTGGCCAGCGGCTGGGGCACGTTGGACGCCAGCAGGTTCGTGCCCGCACTGGTCAACGCGGTGCACGGCGAACACGGTGGCAACACGATGCAGCAGCAGGCGGCATCGGCACTGGCGCGGCTCCAGCACGCCAGCCTGACCAGCACCGACGTGCCGGCGGGCAGCACGACCTACCTGCTGGCCGGCGGGTTCATCCCGCAGCACCCGGTGCAGGTCTCGGTCGACGGCAAGCAGGTCGCCACGCTCACCGCGAACAACCTCGGTGACGTGACGTCCCAGATCGACCCGGCCGCGCTGTCCCTGGCGGCGGGCCAGCACACCGTGACCCTGCACAGCATGTTGCTGGACGAGTCGGTGGGCTTCCGCACCCGTTAAGGGGATATATCGACGATCGGGGGCCGTGTTCAGCCGAGCACGGCCCCCGATCGCTGCCCGGTCGATAACGTGCGGGACATGGTCGACGACGACTCAGCCCGCCCGGCGGGGGGATTACTGCGGCGCCACCACGACTTCCGGTTGCTGTGGGCCGGTTCCACGATCGGCAGGCTGGGCGATTCCATCACCGTCATCGCGCTGCCGCTGGTCGCCGTCTCCACGCTGAACGCCACCGCGTTCGAGGTCGGCCTGCTGGCGGCGGCCGCGTGGGTGGCGTGGCTGGTGATCGGGCTGCCGGTGGGCGCGTGGGTGGACCGGTGGCGCCGCCGCCCGGTCATGGTGATCTCGTCGGCCGCGTCGTTCCTGATCTTCGTGAGCGTGCCGGTCGCGGCCGGGCTGCATGTGCTGTCCATCGGCCTGCTGCTCGTTCTCGCCCTGCTGTCCGGCTGCGCGACGGTGTTCTTCCAGACCTCCTACTTCCCCTATCTCGCGACGATCCTGACCGCCGAGGACCGGCCGGCCGGCAACTCCCTGCTGGAGGGCAGTTCGGCCGCCGCGGGCATCCTCGGTCAGGGTGCCGGCGGTCTCATCGCACAGTTGGTCGGCGCGGTCAACGGCATGCTGGCCGACGCCGTCACCTTCCTGGTGACCATCGCGTGCGTCCTGGGCATCCGGCAGCCGGAGCAGCCGCCGGCGAAACCGGACGAGCCGACGACGATGGTGGCCGACATCCGCGCCGGCATGGCGTTCATCTTCGGCAGCCGGTGGCTGCGCCCGATGATCTTCTTCGGCACCACCGCCAACTTCGCCCTCACCGGCTACGACGCCATCCAGGTGGTGTTCCTGGTGCGCAGCGTCGGGCTGTCGTCCGGCTCGGTGGGTGGGCTCATCGCGCTCGCCTCCGTCGGCGGCGTCGTCGGCGCGTTCCTGGCCGGCCGGGTGTCGGCGTGGCTGGGCAGCGCCAGGGCCCAGCTAGCGTTCATCGCGTCGACGGTGGTCGTGCTGCTGATCCCGCTGACCTCCGATGGGCCCGGGGTGCTGCTGTTCATCGTCGGCGGTTTCGGCGTGTCGTTCGGCGTCGCCGGTTCCAACGTCGTGATCGCCATCTTCGCGCAGGGCTACGTGCCGCAGCACATGCTCGGCAGGCTCGCCGCGTGCAGCTCGTTCCTCGGCTTCGGGGCCATCCCGATCGGCGCCCTGGTGGGCGGCGCCCTGGCTACCGCGCTGGGGCCGCGCGGCGGCATGTGGGTGATGACCGCGCTGGTGCCGCTGTCCGGCCTGTTCCTGCTGCTCTCGCCGGTGCGCACGGTGCGTGACCTGCCGACTCCGCCGGAACCGGAGCCGGCAGCCGAGTCATCGACCGAACCGGAGCCGCAGCCCGGCTGAGCCGAACGGGGGTCCCACCGGAGCGGTACTAGACTCAGCCCGCTGCCACCGCCGGCGCGAACGCCCTGCCGGGCTCTGCCGGCCGGATCGGCGAACCACCGGTGTGCGACCCGTTGGGGGACGCGCTGATGAGTGTCTGTGAGGCCCGATGAGTTGGCTCGACGCAGTGCCGGTCGCGCTGCTGTCCGCTGTCTGGCTGTTCGTGCCCGGCCTGCTCGTCACCTACGGGTACGGCCTGCGCAGCATCGCCGCCTGGGCGCTGGCCCCCGTGGTCACGGTGGCGATGGTCGGTGCCACCGCGGTCGTCGCGCAGAAGGTGGGCGTCCGCTGGTCGGTGTCCCTCGTGCTGATCGTGGCACTGGCGGTGGCCGTCGTGGTCGCGCTCGTCGCGTTCCTGCTGCGCCGCCGCCGGCCCGCCGTTGCGCCGGACCCGCGCCGGGTCACGCTGGCCGCCGCGATCGGCATGGTGCCGGCCATCGTGATCGCCGCCGTCACGTTCGCGCGGGCGATCGTGCGGCCGGACGCGCTGTCCCAGACCTACGACGCGGTCCTGCACTACAACGCCGTCCGGTTCATTCTGGACACCGGGCACGCCTCCTCGCTGACCTTGAGCAGCCTGGGCGATCCCGGTCTGCCCGGCAGCTTCTACCCGGCCGCGTGGCACGACCTGGTGTCGCTGGTGGTGTCGTCCGGCGGGTTCGGCATCCCGGTCAGCGTCAACATGGTGTCCGCCGTGATCGGACTGATCGTGTGGCCGGTGGGATGCCTGCTGCTGGTCCGCCAGATCGTCGGGAAGTCGGCCACCGCCATGGCCATCACCGGCGTGGTCAGCATCGGGTTCACCGCGTTCCCCTGGGATCTGCTCGGCTTCGGTGTGCTGTGGCCGAACCTGCTCGGCATGGCGCTGGTGCCCGCCACCCTGGCACTGGTCATCTCCATCACCGGACAGGCCAACGAGGACGCCATCGGCAAGGGGCGCTCCTGGCTGATGCTGCCGGTGGCCCTGCTCGGCACCGGCCTGGCCCACCCCAACGCCGTGTTCACCGTCATCGCGCTGTCGCTGTTCCCGATCGGCATCGCGCTGGTCATGCGGACGCGGCGGCTGCACGCCGAGGGGCAGACGCCGCGGGGTGTCGGCGAGTGCGTGCTGGGCTTCGTGCTCTTCCTGGCCTTCTGGTACTGGTCGGCCACCACTCCGATCTTCGCGAACGTGCGCAACTTCCACTGGAAGGCGTTCGACACGCCGGCCAGGGCCATCGGCGAGGTGCTGTTCCACTCGATGAACGGCTACAACGCGCTGTGGGTGCTGGCCCTGGTGACGCTCGCCGGCCTGCTGTTGTGGCGCCGGTACCCGCCGCTGCGCTGGGTGATCGGCGGGTTCGCGGTGAGCGGGTTCCTGTACGTCATCGCGGCCGCGTTCAACCGGCCGGACACGTCCGCGTTCACCGGATTCTGGTACAACGACCCGCATCGGCTGTCCGCCATGGTGCCCGTCACGGCGGTCCCGCTCGCCGTGGTGACCCTGACGGTCATCGGCCGGTGGGGTGCCGAGTTCCTGCGCAACCGGCCGGAACTGCCCGCGCTGCTGCGCAGGCGCGCGTTCGCCGCGTCCACTCTGGTCGTCGTCGTGCTGCTGGGCCTGCTCACCCAGGGGTTCTACGTCGGCAAGCACGCCGTCATCATCCAGAACCTCTACGTGAAACCGGCCAACCAGCCGTCGCTGAACATCGTCGACCCGCCGGAGCAGGCGTTCTTCGCGCGGGTCAGGCAGATCGTGCCGCAGGACGCCGTGGTGGCGAACAACCCGTGGGACGGCAGCCCGCTGCTGTGGGCGCTGGCCGACCGGCGGGTCCTGTTCCCGCACATGGGACTCAGCATCACCGACGACCAGAGGTACCTGGCCGACAACCTCACCTCGGCGTCGGTCGACCCGAGGGTGTGCCAGATCGCGGAGAAGCTGCGCGTGGGCTACCTGCTGATCGGCGACCACACGTTCTGGCCGTGGGACAAGCGCACCAACGAGTACCCGGGGCTGGCCGATCCCGGGAACGTCAAGGGTCTCCAGTTGGTCGCGGCGTCCGGCGACAAGCTGCGGCTCTACCAGCTCACCGCGTGCGACGGTACGCAGTGAGCAGGAACTCGTTGTAGGCGAACACCTTCCCGGCGGAACGGGGCAGTGGGAACGACTCTCCGGAGTGGACGTCCAGGTCGAGTTGGCCGGCGATGTCGCGCAGCCCGTCCAGGTCGGTGAACGCGACGTGGGTCGGATCGCTGGCGTAGCCGCGTTCCTGCGGGCAGATCAGCACCACCAGGCCGCCCGGCGCGACGTAGGGCAGGTAGCCGCCCAGCACGTCGACCGCCTGCTGGCGGGGCATGTGCTCGATCAGGTGGGCGGCGAGCATGCCACCGAACCGGTCCGGTTTCGCGTACTCGGTGCCGCCGAACTCGTCGGACGTGAACGCGGTGAGGCCCTGCTCCCGGCAGACGCGCACCGAGTGCGGATTGTGGTCGACGCCGACGCCTCGCGGGGCCAGATGACCCAGGCAGCGGCCCAGCCCGCACCCGACGTCCAGCACCTCGCGGTCACCGAACAGGGCGCGCAGCTTGCGCCGGTACGGCGCCTGCACGTCCAGCGCCCGCTTCCACAGTGGCTGCGCGAGCCGCTGGAGGCGTTCGGTGTAGTCGGCGTTCTCGGTCGAGTCGAGGTCACCCATTCGGTGATCCTAGCGATGCCGTGGTGACCGCTCGCGCCATCACCGCGACAACGACGATCGACCCGACCAGTTGGGCCACCACGGCCACGACCACGGGATTCCCCGGCAGGAACAGCAGTCCGGTGAGCACCACCGACCCGGCCAGCCACGCGGTGGTGACGACCGCGTGCCGGCCCAGCGCGACCAGGGCCGGTTGCAGCACCTGGGCGACCATCAGCCCGATGGTGCCGATGCCCAGCACGCCCAGCAGCGGACCGGACAGCCGCACGTGCGCGCCGAACAGCACCTGCACGGCCAGCGGCCCGATCAGCAGCGACGCGATCGCACCGGGCACGCCGACCGCCGCGATCACGGTGAGGATCAGGCGCAGGGTGCGCCGGAACGCGGCCAGCCGGCCGGTCGTCGCGGCGGCGGTGAGCGTGGGCAGCAGCATCGCCTGGACCGGGGCGAACAGGAAGAACGGGATGCGGACCAGGATGAACGCCGACGTGAACGCGGCAGCGGTCGCCGTGTCGCCCGCCAACCGGGAACTCACCACGATCGGCGCCAGGTTGGCCACCAACTGGGACAGCAGCGTCGACCCGGCCAGCACGACGGTGGCCCGCGCCATCCGGCCCAGCGAGCCGGGCACCGGCCGGTCCAGGGCGCCGTCCGGACCGTCCAGGTGGCGCAGCCACGGCACACCGGCCGCCGCGCCGACCGCCGACCCGGCGGCGAACAGCAGGGCGTACACGGTGGCACCGGGCGCCCCGCTGGCCGCGACGGCGACACACGGCACCAGCCGGGCCGCACCCTCCAGGGCCAGGGTGGCCGAGTAGCCGGCGAACCGCCGTGACCCGCCCAGCACGCCCCGGACCAGGTAGACCATGGCCGATGTCGTCGTGCCCAGCAGCACGGCGCCCAGCAGGCTCCAGTGGCCGCCCAGCACCCGGTGCACCAGCACCGGCGACACGGCCACCAGCACCACCAGCACGCCGAGCAGCAGCAGCCCGGCCAGCGCGGCGGCCCGCCGGGCGATCGGCGTCGCGGCACCGCCACCGGCCAGGGACGCGCTGACCGACCGGCTGGTCTCCTGCTCCAGCGCGACGAAGACGCCCGGCCCGATGATGTTGATCAGCAGGTAGAGCGAGGACACGGCGGCCGCGTCGGACGTGGACAGGGTCCGGCCGGCCAGCGCGATGAAGCCGTAGCCCGCGATACCCACCACGAGCAGGCCGCCGCCCATCAGCGCGGCGGGGCCGAAGCGCCGGCGAATGCCGGCCACCGCTGTCACCGGCCAACCGTAACCAGCGCGCCGTCACCACACGGCGGAGGGGCAGGACCGGAAACCGGTCCTGCCCCTCCGTATCGGACTGACGTCAGCTGGCGGCGAAGTAGCCGAACAGGTCGACCACCACCTGCACCGAACCGACGTGGTTGAAGACGTCGACGAAGTTGCCGCCGATCGGGGTCATGACCGCGTTGGGGATGGTCTGGCCCTTGGTGAAGTTGAGGCTCGACACACCGGGCAGCCTCGCCGACGACGGGAACACCGTCAGGAAGCTGGTCGCGGTCGGCGCCGTGACCACCACGTTGAGCACCGCACCACCGGCCGTGGCCAGCGGTCCGAGGTTGCCCGCACCGTCCACGTCGTTGATCGGCAGGCCCAGCGTGGCACCCGCGCCGATCGGCGACTTCTGTCCGGTCGCCACGCCCTCACCGATCCGGGTGTCCAGCAACCGGTGCGGGGCCGAGGCGTGGAACTTCAGCCCCGTGCCGTCGCTGGTGAAGTAGCCCTCGACGTCGGCCAGGGCGTGCGTGGTGCCCACGTGGTTGAAGATGTCCACCTTGCCGTTGCCGCCCACCGGAACCACCACGAGGTTCGGGATGGTCTCGCCGGGCGTGAAGTTCAGGTTGGACACGGTGGGCTGCGCGGCACCGTCCGGATAGACGGTGAGGAAGCTGCTCTGCGTGGGCGCGGTGGCCGTGACGTTCAGGATCACGCCGGTGACGCCGGTGGCCGGCACACCGCCCCTGCCCGTCACCTGGAGTGCGACGTGCTTGCCGGCACCGATCGGCGTCGTGGTGGTGACGCCGTTCGCGGACCGGGTGTCCAGCAGCCGAGCCGGGGTCACCGGCTTGTAGGTGCTGGCACCGGCCACCGTGGTGTCGGTCGTGTAGTAGCCCTCCAGGTCGGCCAGAGCGTGCACGGTGCCGACGTGGTTGTAGAGGTCCACCTTGCCGTCGTTGCCCACCTGGACGGTCACCAGGTTCGGGATGGTCTGGCCCTTGTTGAAGTTCAGGTTCGAGGAACCGGGCCTGGCCGTGCCGTCCGGGAAGACCGTGAGGAAGCTGCTGTCGGTCGGGGTGACGGCGGTGACGTTGAGCACCACCGCGGTCACGCCGGTGGCCGGGACGCCGTTCGCGCCGGTGATCTGCAGCTTCAACGCGGTGTTGGCCGCGATCGGCGTGGTGGTCCCGACGCCGATACGGCTGCGGGTGTCCAGGATGCGGTGGGGCTGCACCGGGACGTAGTCACTGCCGGGCGCGGCACCCTTGGGACCGCACACGGCCTCGACCACCTTGGCCGCGTTCGGCGTGCCCAGGCCGGTGGCCAGGTCGTAGCCGATGCCGGCCTGGTACTGGTTGCCTCCGATACCTGAGTCCGCTACGACGTTGCTCCCGAAGGTGATGTCGGTCAGCGCCGCAGCCTGCGCGTACAGTGCGGGGTTCAGGAAACCGGCGCTGCCGTTGGCCGAGCACGCCGTGCCGGAGTCGGCCAGCGCGGCGATCGCGGCCCACAGTGGAGCGGCGAGGCTGGTGCCGCCGACGTGCAGGAAGAACTCGATGGCGTTCTGCGAGTCCTGGCCCCACCAGATCAGGTAGCCGCTGTCAGCGTCGGCCAACGCCGACACGTCCGGCACCTGCCGGCACGTGGCCGGCGGGTCGTCGCCGGCCGCATGGCAGGCGTCGTTGTACCCAGGGCCCTGCACGTTCGCCTGATAGTTGCCGTCGCCGGACAGTTTGGTCACTGCCGAGACGCCACCACCGCTCGCCGCACCGAGGAAGACGTCGCCCTGGTCATCGGTCTCCTCCGGGGTGTTCCAGGTGGACTGGAGGTCCGGCGAGGTGCCGTTGAGCTGCAGGGTGGAACCGCCGACCGCCGTCACGTCCGCCAGGCCGGCGGGAATGTCGACGGACAGTGTGCTGTCCGCAACCAGGCTCGCGGGTTCCGTGTAGCAGTCCGTCGAGCCTTCGTCGCCGGAGGACGCGACCACGGTCTGGCCCTGCGCCGCCGCCTGCTCGAAGATCGTGGACAGCGAGCCGATCACGCCGGGGTCGCTGAGCTCGATGTTGGACTCGCAGCCGCCCCAACTGGTGGACAGGACCTGCGCGGTGTCATCGGTGACCATCCGCTGGTACATGTCGATGGCGTTCTCGTCGGAGGCGCCGTCCGGACCCTGGTAGACGGTGATCGACACGCCCGGTGCCATGCCGGCCACGGCGTCGATGTCCAGTGCGGACTCCTCGCCGGTGTTGTTGGTCACGCCGGGCTCCAGGGACGGTCCGCCGTCGACCTTCACCTTGCTCACCGGCACCTTGGTGCCCATGCAGGACTGGAACTGGGCGATGTCGTTGGCGCTGAACGCCTCCGCCTCGAACAGGCCGACCGTGACGTTCTGGCCGGTGTCACCGTAGCCGCCGTACATCTGCGCCGTGTTGTACGCCTTCGACGGCGACAGCGTGCCCGGCTCCCAGTAGGTGACGCCGTCGGTCCAGCCGTCGTTCGCGCCCGGCGACGTCGGTTCAGCCAGGAAGGTCTTCGCGCTGGCGCAGATCGACGGCGACGCCAGATGCGGTGTCACCGCGCGCGGTGTCACCGCCCGTGGGGCGGTGCTGCCCGAGGGCACCGGTCGGCGATCCGAGGTGATGTGGTGTGGCGCGATCTTCACGATGTTGTTCAGGCCCACGATGCCGGTCACCGAGCCGGCCACCGACGCGGGCAGTGCCGGCGCCGCCGTGTTGACGATCGTGGCGCGGCCGTCGGGCATCCGGTAGTTGGCGAAACCGGTGCCCAGCGCCGAACCCGCCTGCGCCACGGTGGTCGTCACGGGGATGGTCAGGCCGTCCGGCGTCGGCACGCCGGGGTGCAGGCCCTGTGCCCGCAGCGCGTTGGTCACCGCGTCGATCGTGGCCTGCGTCGGCCCGAACTCGGCGGCGAACTGGCCCTTGGCCAGGTAGTGCTTGTAGCCGAGCGACTTCGGGTCGGACACCGACGCCACGAAGGCGGCCAGCGCGGCCGGGTCCCGTGGTGCGAGCTCGACGTCGAGGTGCAACGACGTCGTGTCCGCCGGCGTGCCGGTCCGGACCGCGCCGTGCGGCACGACCGGTGCCGGGCCGATCCGCTGCGGCGTGGCGGCCGCCGCGACCCCGGCGGACAGCGCGGTGACGCCGGCCGCCACGGTGATCGCCGCCGAGACCGCAGCAACGGTGGCCAACAACCGTCTGTGCCGGCGCTCTGAGCCCAGTGGGCTCGATGTTTCCCCAGGCATGGTCAATCCCTTTCCACGGATATTTCCGGTAATTCCGCGACGTGAGGATCAGCCGGTGAAGTACCCGGCGATGTCGGCGACGACGTGCACGTTGCCGACGTGGTTGTAGAAGTCGACCGAACCGTCGACCACGGGCACGATCACCGCGTTCGGAATCGTCTCGCCCTTGCTGTAGTTGAGGTTCGAGACGCCGGGCCGCGCCTGGCCGTCCGGGTAGACGGTGAGGAAGCTGGTGGCGCTCGGGCCCACCGCGGTCACGTTCAGCACGACCGCCTCGACATCGGCGGGAACGCCCGCGACACCGGCGACCTTCAGCTTCACCACGCCGTTCGCGCCCACCGGCGTGGTCCGGCCCGCGGTGCCCGTGCCCGCCCTGGTGTCCAGCACCCGGGTCGGGGCCGTCGGGGTGAACTGGAACGACGTGTCCGAGGTGAAGTAGCCCAGCACGTCACCCAGGACGTCCACGGTGCCGACATGGTTGAAGATCGACACCACGCCGTTGTTCACCGGCACGATCGCCAGGTTCGGGATCGTCTCGCGGGGCGTGAAGTTGACGTTGGACACCGTGGGCAGCGTGGTGCCGCCCGCGTACGCGGTGAGGAAGCTGGCCTCGGTCGGGTTCACCGCGGTGATGTTCATGATCACCGCCGTGGCCGTCGCCGGGATGCCGGCCACACCACCCACCGTGAGGTTCACCGTGCCGCCCGCGCCCAGCTTCGCCTTGGGTGCGCCCTGCCCGATGCGGGTGTCCAGCAGGCGCGTGGGTGCCAACTGGTGGTACTGGAATCCGGCGCTCGTCGTGTAGTAGCCGAACAGGTCGGCCAGCACGTGCACGGCGCCGATGTGGTTGAAGAACCGCACAGCACCGTCGTAGACCGGCACGGTCACCAGGTTCGGGATCGTCTCGTTCCGGGTGAAGTTCAGGTTGGACGCCGTCGGCACCGGCACGCCGTCCGGGTACACGGTGAGGAAGCTCGTCGTCGACGGGCTGGTCACCGTCACGTTCAGCACGACCGACGTGACACTGCTGGGCAGGCCCGAGATCGGCACCGTGATGACCTTGCCGGGGCCCAGCGCGGCCTTCGGGGCACCGGTGCCGACCCGGGTGTCCAGGACCCGGCGCGGGGCCACGGTCTGGTAGGCGCTGCGCACGGTCGGCACCCCGGTACCGGCGATCCCGACGTCCATGAAGTCGTCGTCGGTGCCGATGTTCACGCCGCCGAACGTCTCACCGTTGAGCGGGCTGGCGTACTGGTGCACCCGCTGGTGGTCGGCCCAGTCAGCGTCCGGAATGACGGCATCCGTGGTGTCGGCCACCCCGTTCCAGCGCGCCGCGTACGACACGTCCGGGGTGGACAGGCCGCCGTAGTGGGTCACCATGTCCGCGATGCCGGAATTGGAACTGCTGTAGACGCCGGCGAAGTAGCCCTTCTTGTGCAGTTCGGCCGTCCAGCCCGATTCGAACGCGAGCGCACCCGGCCGCTGCGGCGCGTCGTAGGCCTCCATGTCGTCGTAGAGCACGTTGCCCGGCCCGATGCCGAGCGCGGCCGCCTTCGCCACCGCGTCGTCGGCCGCCGCGATGCCCTGGGCGTTGGGGTTGGTGAGCTGCTCCAGCGACGCCTGCAGGCCGACGTAGATCGGGATGAACCGCCACCCTGCCGTGTACTGGGTGGAGACCCACGAGGCGCTCAGGTTCGGCTGGTCCTTGCAGCCCCGGTCGGCGCCGCCGATGTAGATCCCGACCGCGCTGTATGGCGACGCGGACTTCCAGGTGGTCATGGCGGGCTGCGAGGGAGCCTCGCAGGCGTCGAAGCCCTTGCCGAGGAAGTTGGTGGCGTCGTTGGGCACCGTGGCGACGGCGGCGTTCGCGCGGAACTGGGGCTGCTCGGTGGCGCTGCTCGGCGTGACCGGCGTGGGCAACGGCAGGCCGGCGCTGGTGAGCACCGAGTCCATCGTCGGCTCGTCGGTGGAGTAGGCGGCGGTGATGGTCACCGTCGGCGTGGTCACCGAGATCTGCTGGCCGGTGGTGTCGACGGTGGACGTCGTGGTGGCCGAGGAACCGGGCTGCACCAGCATCGCCTCGGTGCTGCCGATCAGTCCGGCCGGGCACTTCTGGTTGGTGCCAGGCGTGCCCAGGTACACGGCGTGCTGGTCGAACCGCACACACGTGGTCGACGTGGGCGACACGGTGATGACCGGCCAGTCGTCCGGCACGGTGAAGTTCAGTCCGAGATAGGACACTGTCTTGCCAGTGGGCTGGCTGCTGCCCACCGCGACCACGGCACCGACGGCCCCCGCGACCAGTGTGACGGCCGCAACACCGGTCACCAGGCCGGCGCGATAGCCGCGCACGCGTAAAGACCCCAACTTCATGCGAGCACGTTCCCCTTCATCGCCTGCGAAAACAGAGAAATGACGTCCCCGACGGAAGTCGGCCTCAGCGAAACGCGCACCGGCCAGTGGTGACAGTACATGGTCCGGACAACAGTCATATCCTCACTCCGCCGAATCGACGGCGAGACGGAGGAACCGGTGCGGGGTGGGCAGGACGAAGCAACGGCCGAGGTGGTCGTGCGGGCCACGCGTGCCGCGGGCCGGGTGGCCAGACGTGGTTGGCGGGTGGCGCGGAGCCTGCCCGGCGGAGTCCGTGCGGAGCGGGAACTGCTGCGGCTGGAGAGCGCGATCGTCGCGGGGATGCGCGGCCGGTGGACCGAGCCCGTCACCCTGGTGCTGCCCTCGTTCGACGACGCCCCACCGCTGCGCGCCGGCATGGCGGAACTGCTCAACCAGTCGGCCAACACCGACGCGGCCGGCGCCGCCAACCAGTTGTATGCCGCGATCCTGGGCCAGCTCGTGCCGGACGAGGCCCGCATCGTGGCCGCGCTGGCCGACGGCGAACCCCGGCCCGCGGTGGACATCGTGCTGCGCAACCCGTTCCGCGGCCAGCGGGTGGTGCTGCGCAACGCGTCCACGGTCGGCCGGGCGGCCGGCGTGGCCGCGCCCGAGTACGTCCCGCAGTACGTGACCCGGCTCTACCGGCTGGGCCTGGTGGACATCGGCGACGAGGACGAGGAGCTGGGCGAGCAGTACGAGATCCTGCTGACCGACCAGCAGGTGCGGGCCGCGGCGGCCCGGGGCACCCGGATCGTCCGGCACACCGTGCTCGTCTCGGAGCTGGGCAGGCGGTTCTGGCTGGCCGCCGACCCGACCGTGCCGTGATCTTCGTCTACCTGTCGATCCCGCTGCTCGCGGCCGCGATCGGCTACGTCACCAAAGTCGTCGCCATCCGGATGATGTTCCAGCCGTTGGACTACGTCGGGCGCAAGCCGTTCGGCTGGCAGGGCGTGGTGCCCCGGCACGCGGCCCGGATGGCGGGCGTCGCGGTCGACCTGATGACGTCCCAGCTCATCTCACCGGCCGACGTGGTACGCCGCCTGGACCCGGAACGCATCGCGGCCCAGCTCGCCGAACCGCTGCGCGCGGTGGCCGCCGGCCTGGTGGAGGAGGTCGCCGCGGAGGTCCAGCCGGAGCTATGGCGGTCGCTGCCCGACCCGGTGCGGCGCCTGGTGTTGCGGCGCGTCGAGGTGGAGTCGCCCGCGCTGGCCGCGTCGGTGCTGCGGGCGGTGCAGGACGACGTCGAGTCGGTGTTCGACCTCAAGGACATGGTCGTCACCAACCTGGTGCGGGACAAGGCGTTGCTCAACCGCCTGTTCACCTCGGCGGGTGCCGCCGAGTTCCGGTTCATCACGCACGCGGGCGCGTTGTTCGGCGGTGCCATCGGGATCGTGCAACTGGTGGCGTGGGCGCTGTTCCGGGAGCCGCTGATCATGCCGGTGTTCGGCGCCATCACCGGCTGGTTCACCGACTGGCTGGCCCTGAAGATGATCTTCTACCCGGTGGAGCCCCGGCGCTACCTGGGCCTGGTCACCTGGCAGGGGCTGTTCCTGCGGCGGCGGGACGAGGTGACCGAGGCGTACGCGACGCTGATCGCGCAGGAGGTCATCACACCCAGGAAGGTGATCGAGGCCATCCTGCACGGCCCGCTGGCGGACCGGTTGTTCGCGCTGATCCAGCGCGAGGTGCAGCGCGAGGTGGCGCGGCGGACCGGCCTGGCCCGACCGCTGGTGCTGTTCGCCGTCGGCACTCGCCGCTACCAACGGGTGAAACACCTGATCGCCGAACGGGTGATGGAACAGCTACCCGACACCCTCAGCCACGTCGAGGACTACGCCCGCGACGCGATGGACATCCAGCACCTGCTCGTCACGAAGATGCGGGAACTGTCGGCGACCGAGTTCGAGGGACTGCTGCGGCCGGCTTTCCAGTCCGACGAGTGGATCCTGATCACCGTGGGCGCGATCCTCGGTTGCGCGGTGGGCGAGGTGCAATCCCTGGTGCTGGAGCACTTCGCCCGATAGAGTCCGCTCCTGGGTCGGGGACCTGGCTGTTTCCTGGGGGGATCCTCTTGTTATCGACGGTGTTGCGCCGTTTCCTCGTGCTGTCCGCTGCCGTGCTCGCGGTCGGCGCGCTCGCCGTTCCCGTGGCGACCGCGGCGACACTGCCGCCGAGCACGCCCTGCGTCACCGGACCGGCAGGTGGTGTGTTCCAGTCGCCGCTCCAGGTCTGCGCCTCGTTCGACAAGGCGTCCTACAAGTCGAGTGAACCGATCACGGCGACGATCACCATCACCAATCTCGGCCAGGCCGACGATCCGGGCGTCTGGCTGCCTGTCGGGTTCATCGGCACGAGCCTGACGATCCTCAGCGGCCAGTTCACCGGCGCGGGCGACGGCATCAACGACCCCAACACCGGTATCGACATCCCGAGCGGTGCCACCGTGACCGCGCAGGCTGTCGGCTTCGCGAACGACGCGGACTCCGGTTTCGTCGAGTTCGCCGACGCCGTGGACCACGTCATCGGCTCGGACGCACCGGACCAGCCGGTCTTCACCATCGTCGCGCCGGTGACAGCGGTGTCCGGCAACTTCCTCGGCAAGGTCGTCACGTCCGCCGGCGACCCACTGCCCGGCGTCGGAGTGACCCTGTTCAGCGACATCAACTTCACCGAACTCCAGGCCACGACGGACTCGAACGGCGTGTTCACCTTCAAGAACCAGCCCGGCGGCCCCTACGACCTGTTCTTCGCCGCCCCGTCGGGCTGGCTGCTGGACGACACGACGATCGACATCGCGGCTCCCGGCGTGCCCAACCACGGTCGCTTCGTGGCGACACGGCCCGAGTCGACGTTCCTCAGCGCCTCGATGAGCTTCGACCAGCCCAGCTACGCGGTCGGCGACACCGCCGGCATCACGGTGACCCTGGACAACTCCAATGGCGCGACCCTGACCGGTGTCGGGGCGATCTGCGACCTGTCCGGTGACCCCGGCCAACTCACCGGCATCGGTCCGGGCTGGGCGCCGTTCGACTCACCGGGCGGTGCGACGGTGCCGCCGGGCGAGTCGACGTTCCAGGTGTCGGAGACCGTGCCGGCCAACTCGGCCGGGCCGGGCACGGTCGAGGCGCGGTGCTTCTTCGGCGCCAGCGGCAATCCGGTCAGCGAACCGGAGGCCGACGTCACCGCACCGGTGACCGGCTGACGGTCACACCGTCCGCAGGAACGCGGCCCATTCCTGGCCCGGGAACGCCAGGAGTGGGCCGTCCGCGTTCTTGGAGTCCCGCACACCGACGGCCCGACTGGCGACGGCGACCTCGACACAGTTGGCCTGATCGGTGCTGTGGGAGCTCTTGCGCCAGCGAGCGGTGCGGATGTCGTGCACGGCGACTCCTTAGATCTGGTCGGTGATCAGAGCCACCGACTCGGCCGGACTCAGTGCCTTGGCCAGGATATTGCCCATCGACAACCGAAATGCCGCGAGGTCATCGGCCTCTTCCAGGAACAGGCTCAGCGTCTGGTTCTCCACGTACACGACGCTGGGCTCGTCGGCGAAGTCCATCGTCATGAAGGGCCCGCGCAGGCCGGCATATGCACCCCTGGCAAGAGGAATGACACGGAGCGTGACATTCTCGCGCTCGGCCTCGTCCACCAGATGGCGTAGCTGCCGGCGATGAGTAGCCGGATCGCCGATCACGCGGTGCAGGACGATCTCGTCGATCACCGCCAAGAGCTGAAGTTCCTTGCCGCGCAGGATCATCTGCCGGCTCATCCGCCCGGCGACCAACCTGTCCAGCTCGGCGACAGTGATGGCCTCGTTGATGCTCTGGATCAACGCGGCGCAGTAGTCGGCGGTTTGCAGCAGGCCCGGAATCACCAACGTCTCGAAGTTCTGGATTCTGGTGGCTCGGCGTTCGAAGTCGATGAGCGTTTTCCACAGTTCCGGCAGTCCCGACCCCTGGGCGAACCACAGGCCTCGCTCGTCCGCCCTGCGCACCAGTTCCAGCAGTTCGTCCCGGCGCGATTCCGGCACCCGGTACAGGCCGAGCAGCGCGGCGACGTCCTCGACGTGCAGGCCGCGCGCACCCGTCTCGATCCGGCTCAGCTTGCTCGCCGAACAGCCGAGCGCCTCCGCGGCCTGGGCCGACGTCATGCCGAGCGACTCGCGATAGCGCCGCAGTTCGGCGGACACCCGGCGGGACCGAATGCTGGAATTGTGGTGGATCGTCATGATCACAGAATGTGTCGTGCCACCCTGGCATGACAATGACCTGATCGGTGCGTTGCTGGCGGCCCCGGCAAGGTGACAACGTCACGCCATGACCAAAGCACTTCCCACGACACTGCTGGAACAGTTGGCCGAGGACGCGTCGTTCCTGCGTCCGGAACTGTTCGCGGTGTACGGAGTGGACAATACCGGTCGCCCGTTCCTCGGCTGGGGCATGCAACTGTGCGACGACAAGGCCGTCTACCACGACCCGGAGCACGCCATCACCTGGCTGAGCCCGACGGCCGACCACATTCTGCGCCGCCGCCAGTCCCAGGGCAGCGCCCACCTGGTCTGGCTCGAACCGTGACTCAGCGCGGGAATGTCCGTGCGGCTTCGAGGAAGGCGTCGTTCTCGGCGGCGTCGCCCACCGTCACCCGGGCCCCGTCCGACGCGAACGCCCGCACGATCACCTTGTGGTCCATGCAGTGCTCGTTGAACGCGGCCGTCCGCTCCCCCAGTGGCAGCCACACGAAATTGGCGTGGGTCGGCGGCACGTCGTAGCCCATGGCGAGCAGTTCGTCGCGCACCCGGGACCGCTCGGCCACCACCTGCCGGCAGCGTGCCATCAGCTCGTCCTCGGCGTCCAGCGACGCGATCGCCGCGGCCTGCGCCACCGAGTTCACGCTGAACGGCACGAACACCTTGCGCAGCGCGGCCACGACCGGTTCGGGGGCCACGCAGTAGCCGACCCGCAGCCCGGCCAGGCCGTACGCCTTGGAGAACGTCCGCAGCACGGCGACGTTGTGCCGGCCGCGCGCCCAGGCCGACGTGGTGACCGCGATGCCGTCCGGGATCGACGGGTCGTCGACGAACTCGCGGTACGCCTCGTCCACCACCACGAGCACGTCCTCCGGGACGGCGTCGAGGAACGCGCGCAGCTCCGGTTCGGTCAGGGCCGTGCCGGTCGGGTTGTTCGGCGTGCACACGAACACCAGCCGCGTCCTCGGCGTGATCGCGGCCAGCATGGCGTCGAGGTCCAGGCGGTGGTCCGCGGTGTTGGGCACGCGCACGCCGGTCGCGCCGACGATGTGCGTGATGATCGGATACGCCTCGAAGGACCGCCAGCCGAAGACCACCTCGTCGCCGTCGGTGCACGTGGCCTGGACGAGCTGCTGGCACAACGTCACCGAGCCGCACCCGACGGCCAGCTGCCCCTCGCCCACACCGAACCGGGACGCCAGCCGTGCCACCAGAGCGCCCGCGCCGCTGTCCGGGTAGCGGTTGACCCCGGTGGCCGCCGACGTGATCGCCGCCACCACGCTGGGCAGCGGGCCGGCCGACACCTCGTTACTGGCCAGCTTGATCGCGCCAGGGATGGTCCGACCCGGTACGTAGTCGGGCAGTCGCTCCAGGTCAACCCTGGTGTAGGCACTCATCGTGGTCCTCGTTCCGCTCGCGGTCCCGCTGTGAACGTACCTAATCGGCGCAGCTGATTTTCCAAGCCAGTTCCCCGGATCACGTTGACTGATGTTCACCGGATCGTGGTTGGCTGGTGACATGACTCCCACCCGTGTCGAGATCATCGAGCTGACCGACGGTCGCTCGGTGCGCCTGACCATCGGCGAGCCCGACCGGGCCGTCCGTGGCGGGCTCGTGGTGCTGCACGAGGCGCGGGGGGTCACCGACGTGGTCAGAGGTCTGGTGTCCGGCCTGGCCGACGAGGGTTGGCTGGCGGTGGCACCGAACCTGTACGGCGCGCTGCGGCACGACGAGGTGCCCGCCGCCGACGTCAGCCGGGAACTGTCCCGGCTGTCCGGGGATTCGGTGCTCGCCGACACCGACGTGGCCGCGGTGTGGCTCGCCCAGCAGGGCGTCGCCACCGACCGGACCGGCGTGATCGGCTTCGGCCTCGGTGGCACGGCCGCCATGGTGGTGGCCAGCAGCCGCACGGTCGGGGCCGCGGTGAGCGTCGCGGGCAGCGGCATCCTGGAGCCGCTGGCCGACGGGCTGCCCGCACTGGTCGACGTGGCAGGCGGGCTGGTGTGCCCGTGGCTGGGCATCTACGGCGACCAGGACTCGTCGACGCCCGCCGACGCGGTGGAGAAGCTGCGCGACGCCGCGGCCACCGCCGAGGTGGCCACCGACGTCGTCCGGTTCGCCGACAGCGACAGCCGCTTCGACCGCGATCCGGACGCCGGCGCCGAAGCCTGGCACCGCACGCTCAGCTGGTTCGACATGCACCTGCGCTGACCGCCGTTTCGCCGGGCCACCGCCATCGGCTAGGAATGACGGCATGACCAGTGAGCCCAGCGGTGTTCCCGAACTGCTCTGGCAACCCGACTCCGAGCGGGTGGCGTCCAGCGGTGTGGTCAGGTTCCGTGACTGGCTGCGCGCCGACCGTGGCGTGGACCTCGCCGACTACGACGCCCTGTGGCGCTGGTCGGTCACCGACCTGCCCGCGTTCTGGACGGCCGTCGTCGACTTCTGCGGTGTCCGGTTCCACGAGCTGCCCACCGAGGTGCTGGCGTCCCGGGACATGCCGGGCGCCCGATGGTTCCCCGGTGCCACGCTGAACTACGCCGAACACGCGCTGGCCCACGGCGCCGACGACGACCTCGCCGTCATCTTCGAACGGGAGGACGGGCTGGCGTCCCGGCTGACCTTCGGCGAGCTGCGCTCCGCCGTGGCCGCCGCGCGGGCAGGCCTCGTGGAGCTCGGGGTGCAACGCGGCGACCGGGTGGTCGCGCTGGCGCCGAACTCGCCGGAGACGCTGGTGGCGTTCCTGGCCGCGGCCAGCCTGGGCGCCACGTGGTCGTCCTGCTCCCCCGACTTCGGTGTGCGGGCGGTGTTCGACCGCTTCACCCAGATCGAGCCGACCGTGCTGATCGCCGTCGACGGCTACGTCTACAACGGCCGGACGTTCGACATCCGCGCCACGGTGAGCCGGCTGCGCGAGGAGATCACCAGCCTCAAGGCGGTCGTCCTGGTCGACTACACCGGTGGCTCGCTGGCCGGCACCGTCGGCTGGACCGGCCTGCTGGACCGGCACGCGGGCGCCGAACCGGCCTACGAGCCGGTGCCGTTCGACCATCCGCTGTGGGTGCTGTACTCGTCGGGCACCACCGGCCTGCCCAAGGGCATCGTGCAGGGCCACGGCGGGATCGTGCTGGAACACCTCAAGGCCCTCTGGTTGCAGTGCGACCTCGGGCCCGGCGACCGATTCATCTGGTTCACCACGACCGGCTGGATGATGTGGAACTTCCTGGTCGGCGGCCTGCTCGCCGGCGCCACGATCGTGCTGTTCGACGGCAGCCCCGGCCACCCTGACCTGAACGCCCTGTGGTCGCTGGCCGAGCGCGAACGGATCACGTACTTCGGCACGTCGGCGCCCTACATCCAGTCCTGCCTCAAGGAAGGGCTGCGGCCGGTCGACCGGTTCGACCTGTCCGCACTGCGGGCGGTCGGCTCGACCGGCGCCCCGCTGTCCCCCGAGGGCTTCCGCTGGCTCGCCGACGCGGTCAGCGGGTCCGCCCAGATCTGCAGCGTGTCCGGCGGCACCGACCTGTGCACGGCGTTCGTCGGATCCTCGCCCGACGTGCCGGTGTGGCTGGGCGAGCTGTCCTGCCGGTGCCTGGGTGCCGCGGTCGAGTCGTACGACGAGAACGGCAAGGCCGTCGTCGGCGAGGTCGGCGAGCTGGTGATCACCGAGCCCATGCCGTCCATGCCGGTGTTCTTCTGGAACGACCCGGACGGCAGCCGGCTGCGCGACGCCTACTTCGACACGTACCCGGGTGTGTGGCGGCACGGCGACTGGATCCGGATCACCGACCGAGGATCCGCGGTGATCTACGGCCGCAGCGACTCCACGCTCAACCGGGGCGGCGTCCGGATGGGTACGGCCGAGTTCTACCGCGTCGTGGAGAACCTGGACGGCGTGCTGGACTCCCTGGTCATCGACACATCGGGCGCCGCGCAACCGGACGGCGAACTGCTGTGCTTCGTGGTGCTCGCCGAAGGTGTGACGCTGGCCGACATCGAGCCGCGGATGCGTCGTGACCTACGCGAACAGCTCTCGCCCCGGCACGTGCCGAACCGGTTCTTCGCGATCGAGGCCGTACCACGCACACTGAACGGGAAGAAGTGCGAGGTGCCGGTGAAGAAGATTCTCGCCGGGGTCGACGTCGACCGGGCGATCAGCAGGGACGCGCTGCGCGACCCGGAGTCGCTGCGCCCGTTCGTGGAGCTGGCGCAGGCTGGATGATCACCTCGTCGTCCTCCCCGTCCTCGGCGCCGGCACACATCCTGACCGGCGGCGCCACGACGGTGCGGCTGATCGCGTGGGCGACCCGGCTGGTCGGGCTGCTGACGTTGGCCGCGGTGGTGCTGCCGGTGGCCAGGCGGCACTTCCGGGACCCGCTGAGGGCCTGGTTCGACGTGCCCGTGCAGGCCACCGTGGCAGGTGGCGCGATCGCCGTCGTGGCGGGCGTGTGCCTGCTCATGCTGGCCACCGGGCTGCGGCGGCGGAAGCGGCGGGCCTGGCAGATCGCGGTCCTGGTCACGGTCGTCATCGCCGTCCTGCACGTGCTGTTCCGGCGCGGCGAGCTCGCCGGCGGCGGTGCGCTCGCCCTGCTCGTGGCGCTGGTCGTGTACCAGCGGCAGTTCATGGCGCTGCCCGATCCGGCGATGGGCCGGTGGCGGGCCGCGCTGGTGTCGGTCCAGGTGCTGCTCGGCGGAGTCGTCGTCAACGTGCTGATCCTGGTGGTCAACCACCGGCGCGAGCTGGGCAGCCCGGGCTTCGGCCAGCAGGTCGACCACGCCGTCCTGGCCCTGGCCGGCCTGCCCGGACCGATCCGGTTTCACGTGGAGCTGCTGGCCGACCTGACGGCCACCATCGGGCTGGCGTTCGGCGTCGGAGCGGTACTGCTCGGCGGCTACTTCCTGCTGCGCTCCGCCGAACCCGCCCCGTCGCTCAGTCCCGTCGACTCCCTCCGGATCCGGGCCCTGCTGGACGCCCACCCGGACTCGCTGGGCTACTTCGCGCTGCGCAGGGACAAGTCGGCGGTGTTCTCCAACAGCGGCAAGTCCGCGGTGACCTATCGGGTGGTGGCCGGCGTGGCCCTCACCTCGGGCGACCCCCTGGGCGACGTCGAGGCGTGGCCCGGCGCGATCGACGAGTACCTGCGCGGCTGCCGGCTGCACGCCTGGGTGCCCGCGGTGCTCGGCTGCTCGGAACGGGCCGCGACCGTGTGGTCCCGCCACGGCCTGGACGTGCTGGAGTTGGGCGACGAAGCCGTCGTCGACGTGTCCGGCTTCACACTCCACGGCCGCCGGATGCGCGGTGTCCGCCAGGCAGTCGGCCGGATGCGGCGGCTGGGCTATTCGGTCCGGGTCAGCCCGGCGGCCGACCTGTCGCCGACCGAACTGGCCGAGTTGGCCGTCCTGGCCGACCGCTGGCGGGGCACGGCGACCGAACGTGGCTTCTCCATGGCCCTGTCCCGCCTGGCAGGCGCGGACGACCCCCGGTGTGTGGTGGTGACCGCCGAGCGGGACGGCGTGGTGCGCGGCATGTTGCAGTTCGTGCCGTGGGGTGCCGACGGGCTGTCACTGGACCTGATGCGCCGGGACCGTGACGTGCCCGACAACGGCCTGAACGAGTTCATGATCACATCGCTGCTCGCGGCCGGCGATGCGCTGGGCGTGCGGCGGGTGTCCCTGAACTTCGCGATCTTCCGGTCCGCGCTGGAGCGCGGCGAACGAATCGGCGCCGGCCCGGTCGCGCGACTGTGGGCGAAAGCGCTGCGTGTCGGCTCGCGGTGGTGGCAGATCGAGTCGCTGTACCGGTTCAACGCCAAGTTCGGGCCGGAGTGGGTGCCCAGGTACCTGGTGTTCCCGGCGGTGTGCGACCTGCCGAGGATCGCACTGGCGGCCATGGAGGCGGAGGGGTTCGGCGGCCGGCCACCCGCGCTGCTGCGGATGCTGCGCCGGTGATCGGTAACCCGCTTTGCCTCGTCGTGCCGCTGCTGTGTACGCTGTCCGCCAGTGGCCAAGGCCCCGGGAGGCTTCGCCTAGTCTGGTCTATGGCGCCGCACTGCTAATGCGGTTGGGGGCAACACCCCCTCCCGGGTTCAAATCCCGGAGCCTCCGCACCCCGGCTCACGCCGGACAACTGAACATGCGCCCGTAGCTCAACGGATAGAGCATCTGACTACGGATCAGAAGGTTAGGGGTTCGAATCCCTTCGGGCGCGCAACCGACCTGCGGAAACAGGTCATACTGCGGCCGGGCCGGCTCAGCCTGTCGACCTCGGTGTACTGGACGGTCCCGGCTGGGCACCCGTCAAAGTGAGGATTCTTTCTCGCTGGTCTGTTGGCATCGCCACCAATCGACTCGTGGTCGGCGTTCGGCTCAGTGATTGCGCAACTGGTCGACCAGATCGGCCAGGTGGGGCAACGGGATCGAGTCGTCGCCGTCGATCGCTCGGAGGACCTGGACCAGGATGCTGAGGCCTTCCGGGTAGCCGCGGCAGGCGGTCAGCACGTTCATCGCGTGCGTCCGGCGGCGCGGGCTGTACGCGACCGCGCTCGCGATGTGGTGCGGCAGCTGGGCGATCATCGCCGCGCGGTCGTGCTCGGAGGACATGGTCGGCATCTGTTCCAGTGCGTCCACCAGGTCGAAGAAGATCTGCTGTGCGGGGCGCAGGACGCCGACAGCCGGTGTCCTGCCGACACGGGTGATCGCCGTGATCAGTCTCTCCAGGTCGGCGCCGAGCCGCCGCTGGCCGACCTCCGACGCCTGAATCCTGGCGAGCTGGCGGATGTCGAGGGGCAGTTCGGGCACCGTCGGCATGACCGCGTCGGCCGGCGTCTGTTTCAGCAGCACCGGGAGAACCGGGATTCCGGCCGAGAAGGCGAAGGCCAACTCCTGCCTGACCCAATCGTGGTCGCGTTCGATCAGCCGGACACCGGCGGCATCGGAAAGGCTGAGCCATCGCGGTCCGATGACCGCGACCACCACATCCGCGTTGTGCAACGCCTGCCAAATGGCGGCCGGATAGTGTTCGCCGGCCTGCAACGAGTCGCAGTCACGGAACACCATGTCCTCGCCGAAACGCAGCACAAGGCGGTCGTGAATCGCGGCGGCGCCGAGCGGATCGTCGATTGTCCGGTAGTTGATGAACACGCCCCCCATGCCGACCTCCGTGCCCGTCCGCCGCCATGCACTCGCCGTCATCGTGCCCGGATGACTCCTGCCCGTCCAGACTACGCAACGTTCGACGCTGGCTCTGTAACGCATGATTCGGGCATGATGATGTGGCAGAGCGTTGTCCGATCCGCCGATGTCGTGCCGGAGGAGGGCGCATCATGAGTTTGTCCGCCGATCAAGAGAGCTGGCTGGTCGACGTCACGCGGATGCCATTGGCCACATTGCGTACACTGCGGGATCCGGCGCTACTGGAGGCTGTGCGAGGAGCGGTGGAGACGGTTCCGCCATCCGGCGCGGATGAGATTCAGGAACAGGGAACAAGCACGGCTCGCTGACAGATTCTTGACAGATTAGTGCCAACGGAGGCGGATCGGTCTGTGCCTGGTGACGCGTTGCCCAGACATTCGCTGTCCCGCGCCGCTTTTCGCGAGTTCTGTGCGGGTGCTGCCGATCCGGCAACCGTGATCGCGCTGATCGATGCGGAGTACAGCCGGCGGCGGCTGCTGCTGCGGGCGCTGGCCGACGACGACGCGGCGGTCGGACGCCGAGGTGTCTTCGGTGATCCGCGGCCTGCCTGGGATGTCCTGGCCACCGCCGAGTCCCGCGCTCCGGATGTCGTGCGGCAGGTGATCCTGTACCCACCGGTCGGCGTGTGGCTGCACCGCGCGGTCGTGGCGGCGATCGCCGGCAGGGACGTCACGTTCGCCGATCTCAACCGGATGGCGGCGGCAGCGGCGATCCGGTCCGATGTGCCGTGTGATCTGGCGCTCCCGGTACAACACGGGGCCGTCGTGCTACCCACCGTCGGCAGTCTGCGGTTGCCCGGCTCGTTCCCGGCCGGGTTCGCGCGACTACGCCATGGCACGGCCGGCACCGTCATCAACGCGCTGGACGGGCGGCTCGCGGTGACCATCGACCCGTATCGCGTGGCCGCCGGCTTCCGGCCGAGCCCTATCCACACAACGACCGCGGCGGGCGTGGAGCTCTCCGTGTGGATCGACGACACCGACCCGTACCGCGAGTTCGACGAAGCCCGGCCACCCCACGAGTCGAGCTCGATCGAATTGCTGGAGTGGCGAAAGCTCCTCGACGAGGCCTGGGACACCCTCGTGCACCGGCATCCTCGATGGGCGCGGGAAATCGGCGCCGGCGTCAGCGTGGTGACGCCCGCCGTCCACAACCGGACCAGCTCGGGTTTCTCGTCCGCGGGAGCAATCGGTGCCATCGCGCTCCCCGCGGGTCAGTCCGTCCTTGAGCTGGCCGAGACGCTGGTGCACGAGTTCCAGCACTCGAAGCTCAACGCGGTGGCGCGCCTGGTGGATCTCGTCGAGGACGATACGGGCGGGCGTTTCTACGCCCCGTGGCGGCCCGATCCCAGGCCCCTTTCCGGGATGCTGCACGGCATCTACGCCTTTGTGTCGGTCGCCGAGTTCTGGCTGGCCCAAGCCGATCAGGTGCCGCCGTCACCGAACGGAGCCTTGTTGCTGGCCCATCGCCGACGGCAGGTGGCGTGGGCGCTGGAGTCGATGGCCGGATCGACCGGCTTGACCGAGGCAGGCGACGAGCTCGTCGCGGCCGTCCGGCATCGGCTGCGCGTGTGCCTGAGCGACCCGATCCCGGCGGAGGTGACCGAGGTAGCCGAGCGGATGGTCCTCGACCACTACGCGAATTGGCGGCTGCGCAACATCAGACCCGACGCCGAAGGCATCGAGGCGCTCACGCACCGCTGGCGGCGCGGGATGACAGCCGAGTCGCCTCGTCCCGGTCTGTTCCAGCTCCGGCCCCGCTGCTCGACCGGGCGGTCGACCCGGGAAGGGCTGTTGCGTGCCAGACTGTCGGGCTCCGGCCGTCGGACGACCGGCACCATGGCGACGGCCTTCGGGGCCGACCAGGCGTACGCCGACGACGACTACGACACCGCGCTCGCCGGCTATCTTCGGGCCGACCACGATGCCGGCGACGCCGTGGTCGGTGCCGGCCTGTGCCTACGAGGCATCGGCAGGCAGGACGTCGCACATGCCCTCCTCGGCCGGCCGGAGGTCGTCGCGGCCCTGGTGGCGCGGCTGGGCGGTGGTGCCGATCCGGTCGCGGTGGGGACGTGGCTGGCACCCGTCGTGGCCGCCGGTCGGGTGGGGGCGCCGTGATGATCGACGCCGGCCCACCCGACCGTCGATCACAACTGCATGGTGTCGGTGTCGCAGTTCGCCCGTGCGCGCTGCATACCGGCCAGCGTCGCCGGGTGGTCAGCGCCGAGCCGCTCCCGCAAGCCCGCGATCGCCGACTCGTGCGTCTCGGCAGCCTCGGTGGTGCGGCCCAGGCTGGTCAGGTCGAGCGACAGGTTCAGCCGGATGGCCAACGTGGACGGGTGGTGTTCGCCCAGCACGCGCGTCGATCGCTCCAGGGTGTCCACGTCCAGTTCGTGTGCCCTCGTTGCCTCCCCGAGAGCCGCCAGGTCGCTGGCCAGGTTGGTGGCCATGACCAGGGAGTTGGGATGGTCGGCGCCGAATCTCCTGGTGTAGAACTGGAGTGCGGCCTCGTTCAGCGCACGGGCACCGTCGACATCGCCCTGCAACCGCAGCGCCGCCGACAGATTGGTGCTCGCGATGTGGACGTAGGGGTGATTCTCGCCGTACACCTGTTGGAACTGCCGCCGCGCGCGTTCACCGTGATCTCGGGCCTTGGCCAGATCGCCCAGTTGCCGTAGGTCGACGGCCATGCACATCAGCGCGGTGATGGTGTCCAGATGCAGATCACCCTGGCGCCTGCCATAGCGCTCGTAGGTCTCGGTGGACGACTCCAGTGCCTTCTCCACCTGGCCGGCCTTGCGCCTGGCGACGCCGAGGTTGCGCAGTGCGCCGATCACCCGGAGGTGGTCCGCACCAAGGATCTCCATCTCCTTGGGAAAGGACTCCTCGCACATCGCGCATGCCTCGACGTAGTGGCCGCACTCGCGCAGGTCCATCGCGATCGCGTCCAGCGACTGGAACGTGCGCTGATGGTCCGGTCCGTGGGTGATGAGACGGCGCCGGTAGATGGCTTCGTCCAGGTCGCGCGCGGCGAAGTACTGACCGATCTGGCGCAGGGCACTGGCCAGGCTCCCGCCGTAGGTCAGGGTCTGCGGGTCGCTCTCGCCCAGCATGCTGCATGCGCGGTCGTAGGTGTCCTGGCGCATCTCGAGTTCTTCGGTGAACTTGCCCTCGCCGCGCAGGTCCAGTGCGACGGCGTCGGCCACGATCAGCAGGGCCTCGTGGTCCTCGCCGTACTCATCCCGCATCAGCTCGAACGTCTGGAGGTTGATCTCCCGCGCCTCGTCGAACTTCAACTGGCGGCGCAGGATGAATCCGTAGTGGCGGGCCATGGTGAGCGTCTGCAGGTCGCGTTCGCCGACGGTGTTCCGCCACGTCTCCCACGCCTGACCGGAGAGTTCACGGCCGCTCTCGTAGTCGTCGATGTTCATCAGGTAGCGGACGAGGTTGATCAGCAGGCCCCGAACCCAGCTCGCTTGGCACAGCACGGCACCCGACGAGATGGCGTGCGGCAGCAGTTCCGCGTACCGGGCCCACGTCGTGGTGTTGTCCGGGTCGTTCGGGTCGCCGTTGACGAGTAGCACGTGTGCGATGTGCCGCATCTCGTCGTGGTTCTCCGGAGGTACCTCGTTCTTCAGCACGGCCTGGACGAGCCGGTGCAGTTGCAGCGTGTTGTTGCGGTGGTCGATCTTGGCCAGGCTGTATCGGTTGATCTCGCGGAGCGCGCTGTTCAGCTTGATCGGGTCGCTCAGCGCGTCCCGGAGGGCATCGGGGACGGCTGCCTGGGCCTGGGGCACCCCGCTGAACAACCGCCGGGAGATCGGCTCCGGGCCGAAGAACGCACAGATCTCCAGCAGTGCCAATGCTGCCGGGTGCTCGGTCCGCAACTGGCTGAGCGGCACATTCCACGCCGCCGCCACCGGTGACTGGTATTCGCCCGGACCTCCGATCTGGAGCAGTTCGGTGCGGTTGTTCTCCAACAGTTCCAGGTACTCCGGGACCGGCATGCCCGTCTGCGCGCGCCAGGTTGCGGCCTGCTCGATCGCCAGCGGCAGGTCACCGAGTGCCTCGGCGAGTCGGTCGGCGTCGACATCGCTGATGTCGCCACCCCGCCTGCGCAGAAGTTCGGTGCTTTCCTGCCGGCTGAACAGGTCGATCTCCACGGTTCGTGCGACATTGCCCCACTGCGCGTTGCGTGAGGTGACGACGATGTGGCCGGTGCGCCCAGTGGTGCGCGGCAGGAAATCCCGGATGATCTCGGGGCGGTCCGCGTTGTCGAACACGAGAATCCATCGCGAATATGGTTCACCTCGCCGCAGCGCTTCCAGTACCGCCGCCCGCGCGCCTTCAGGACCCCCGGAGACCGGGAGCTCGAGCTTGCGAGCCAGCTCCACGAAGCTGTTTCTGATCTGCGTGGGATGCTCGGCGGAGATCCACCAGACGAGATCATATTCCTGAATGTTCTGGTAAATGTACTCCACAACCGTTTGCGATTTGCCGACACCGCCCAAACCATGCAGAGCTTCTGGTACGACGGCGGTAGTGCCAGGCTCGGCGAGACGCTGATGAATTCGTTCGAGCAGATCTTCCCGGCCGACGAAGTCCGGGTTCCGGAGCGGCATGAGTTCGCCCCAGACATGTGGCTGTCTCACTGCCGAAGTAATGTCCACTGGTCGCGGGTAACCCGGCGCGGTGCGGCCTGGCGCGCTCATGTCCGTTCCTCCTGGCGGTGCGACGGGGTCCGCGGTCGGTGGAGATTGAATGTCGGTGTTCGGCAAGCTGGCATCCTCGGGTTGATTTTCTGCAGGTCGCCCCCTCTTCCCGACCGGTGACCCCTGCTGATCGTGATCATTATGGTGGTCGACGTCCGTACCGGTGCCATCGGGGCCGGTACCACCACCGGTTCTCGTGATTCGGTCAGCGAATCGCGAGAGTGACGCCAGTTGCCTACCCAACAATTCACTACGTCGGTAATAGGGCCCGGACAGCGCGCGGAACACAGCGGCTTGAAGCTTGATCATTGGTCCATTGATCGGCTCCGAGGCGGGCAATTCCGTGCCATCCGGATCTTCCAATGCTTTCCTGAAGTTCAACAGTAGTGGGAACTTGGCCCCGAGGTAATCGCTGACCAGTCGTGCCACCCTGACGACGTCCGAACGGAACAAGCCGCCCAGGAGCTCTTCCCGAACACCGTCGGAGAAATCGTACGAAATTCCGGCCGGATCGGTGGGTGAACGTTCCAGTAGACCGCCGAGGAGGACCTCCGCCTGGGTGTCGAGCCCGGCACCCGGCAGTAGCACCCGCTGCACGAGGCTGATGGTGGCCAGGCTCAGCGGCGCCACCGCGAGCAGTCCGGCCAGATGGAAGGCGTCCACCGACGCGAAGGCGCGGAACCGGCGGACCCGCTCGCGCGCGGTAACAGCTGGGGCGGGTTCCCGTGCTGCCTCCGTGTCATCGACACGTGGACTCATGAACACCGCGGTCAACGTCACCAGTCCCGCTCCGGCCACGGCGAACAGTCGTGCCCACGCGCCCAGCGCGGCAGGTTCCAGTGCGAGTATCGGGATCACGACGTCCTCCGGTGCCGGCGTGGGCACCGGACCGAGCACCGGTCGTGGCGCGGAAACCCGCAGCCGCTGGTTCGGTGCACCGGGTTCGGCCGCGGACACGCACATCCTGCGTGGCGCGAGACCACCCCAGTGCCAGAGCCGTTCCGGCATCGCCTGGACGACGGCGACAGGCATCGCACGGCCCCATGCGACGAGCAGGCCGGCGGCCGCGCCGGTGTGCCACGCCGCCCCGACCGTGTCGGTCATGACGAGCACCAGCCTGCGCCGTGACGGGTCCAGCAGATCCCGCCAACCACGTGCGACACCGCCTTCGGTGCGGAGCACCAGCTTCTCGACGGTCGATATGGAGCAGTCCATTCGGTAGGTCCGGACATCCCGGAACGCGCCCTGCCGTACCAGGACATCCCGGAACTCACGCACCGTGTGCTGCCAGATCTCCATCGACAGCGATGTGTCGACCACGAGCGCGACCTCGAAGCGGCGCCACTGCTCCGGCCGCCATCTCGGTAGCCACATGCCGGTGTCAGCCGCAGTGCTCGCCGTCTCCTCCTCGTCGAGCACCTTGTCCCACGGTGAATCAGCGGCGACGGCCAGCGGCCGCAATGCCCTGGCGATCAGCAGTGCGTCCGGCAGGGCCGGGGCGGTCGGCCATGCCATGGACCCCGTCACGTCCGGCGAGTCCGGTTCGGCACCGCTCGGCCGGACGGAGCGCCGAGTGCCCAACCCCCAACTCTCGCGCACCTCCCGCGGCGGGGACTCGGCGGCGGGCCGCCCTTTCCCTGTCGCTTCGCGAGTGCCCTGGCCGCTGGGTGGCGGCTTCGGCGCGACAGGCTCGGGCGACTGCTCGGTGGACGGCTTCGTCCGTACCGTGACCACCGGACGGTCGCCACCGGCGATGGCCAGTCCCAGCCACAGAGCGTCGGCCAGCTCCCGGGCGGACAACTCGGCACTCCGCAACGACGGATCGGGTGGGTCGTCGGCCACCGACGACTGCAACAACACCGACTCGGCGGCTGCGGTCGGTGTGACCTGTCTCGACGTTGGCGGGTCGCTCACTCGTACTCCGACGTCGTCAACGGGTGCCATATCGCCCGGAGCAGCTGAGTCCATTCCTGGTCCGGTTGGTAGCTACCGGACATCGCCAACTGTGTCGCCAGATGGACCGCGTTGAGCAGTTGGTCCGACGCCAGCCCACCGACCTCGTCACTGCGCTGGAGGAATTCGCCGATCAGCCGGGCGACGTCGATGCCGTCCGCCACGCCGAAATGGGCCGCCACCATCGTGCCCAGCTGTTCGAAATTGGGCTGGTCGACGCGGAGCTGCAGACACCGGCGTAAGAACGCGGGCGGGAACTCCCGTTCCCCGTTGCTGGTGATCACGACGATGGGGAACTCACGACAGATGACCCGGCCGTGATGGATCTCGGCGGTACCGTCCGGGTCGTTGGTCAACACGGTCACGTCCGGCTGCCGCTTGGCCAGCCGGGTGAGCTCGGTGATCCGGTACTCGCCCTCCTCGAAGACATCGAGTAGATCGTTCGGCAGGTCGATATCGCTTTTGTCCAGTTCGTCGATCAGCAGGACCCGGGGCAGGTCGTAGGGCAGCAGCGCGGTTCCCAGAGCGCCGAGATGGACGTAGTCGCCGATGTCCACCGGGCCGCTGGCGGCGCTGGCGGCTGCCTGGGCGCGGCCGATCGCGTCGTAGTAGTAGAGACCGTCCTTGAGTACCGTGCGACTGGTGATGGGCCAGCGCAACACCGGGCCCAGTCCCAATTCACGCGAGATCAGGTGCGCCAGGCTCGACTTGCCAGTGCCCGGACGGCCTGTCAGGAGGAGCGGACGCCGCAGGTAGATGGCGGCGTTCACCATCGACACCTCGTCCTGATACGGCACCCGCGCGCGGTCCAGCGACGCGCCGATGCGGCGCCGGGTCTCGTCCGGATCGTCAGCCGGCCGGGGCAGGCTTCCCGTACCGGAGAATCGACGCCAGGGCGGCGCCGGCGGCAGTGCCGTCGTCGGCGTCGCAGCGACCCGACCGGTGCCGTAGTAGATGCGCCAGTCGTTGTTCGCGGGCTCGACGTCGGTCATGACGCCGCCACGACCGCGCCCGGTGGTCCTGGCCGGTCGGGAGTGACTTTTCGTCGGGGGTCGTCCCACAACAGACTCAGATGTGTGCCCACGTGGGCATCTGCACCTGCGGCGAATCCGTGCAATCGGAGCAGCCGAACACGTTCCAGGATGTCGTTCGGATCGTCACCGTGCAGCATCATGGTGACGGCGGAAACGAATTCGTCCGACCGGCAGTTCTGCCGGTGCCAGATCATGACCGGAACCCCCTTGCGAAAGCCCACGGCAACCTCCTCCGAGCCAAGAGTACTGGTCAGAGGCGGCGCACTGGGTACGAGCGCGACCAAGGCCGGCCCTTGTTCGAAATCGGACATTATCCGACGGATCGAGCCGTTTCCTGGCGTGCTCCAGTAACCCGAGTCCGGCGCGATGGCACCGCGGGTGGCCAACTGCTCCTGCAGTTGCCGCCAGCGCCGGTACCACGGCCGATGCCATTTCGGTGTCGCCATCCGTTCCAGGCTTCTGATCACCACGTGGAAGTGGCAGCCGATCGGTTCCGGCATCCTTGGGTCGGTGTCCCACGACCACTGATCGACAGCGAGGTTGAGCAATTCTTCGGGCAGCACGAATTCGACGAAAATGGTGGGTTCGTGTGGCGCCCACTCCTCTTCCGTGCTCTCCATGAGCTGGGCGACCGCGTGCTGGATGTCGGTCAGCACACCCGTCCGGTCCAGACCACGCTCGGGCTGCCATTCGTCGTCGCCGAGCTGCCGCCAGTGACTGAGCCGGTACCTGTCCCCGACGACTCCCTCGCGCTGTACCTGCAGGACGAGATAGGCAGGCGCGTGCGGCTCGGGGCGGGCGATCAGCGACGCATGATCCGTGGACAGCGGCGGCCTGGTGCGGGCGTGTACGAGCTGGTCGCTGACACCGATCGCCGCCGCCCGCCGATCCGACCACTGGCGCAGTTGCATGGCGATGTCGGGCCGGACCGACGCGCTCACCAGCTCGACGAAGATGATCGCCCTCGGCACGCCGTCGGTGTCGCTGGTGAGCGTTTCCAGCATCGAGAACGCGTCCCGCAGCGTGGCCTTCGGCCGGAGGTCGGGAGCCCAGGGCCCCGCGGCCGCCTGGTATAACTCCGCGATATTCGGGATCGTCATGCCCTTGAGTAGCGAGAAGACTTCTTCTGTTTCGTCGGCCGTCCAGATTTCCAGCGCGATCATGGGATCGACCACGCGGTGTACCTCGGCAAGATGCGTCGTGCCCAGGTCGAGTCGATCCAGAATCGCCATCAGGGTGGCAAGGCCACGAGGACGGCTGCGGCACGCGTCCACCAGGTTGACCAGATGATGCACGGCGTTCTCGTGACCCGCGATGGGTGTCAGGCTCTCCCATTCGTCGGTGAGGAGCTGGCTGACGAGATCGCGTTCGCTCCGGTCCTTCAGCACGGGCACGCGTAACAATGCTTCGACAACGCGCCAGATCGGGCCGCCGCTACGCGTCATCGCATCCCCCGGCTCCACCTATCTGGTGTCCTCAAGAACAAGTACCCATGGTAGCGAGAACCACGCATCCCGCGATGGCCTGTCGCTGCTGTCCTTGCGGTGTCACAGATCTGTCCAGCGCGTGGCTGACACCCGTTCTGGAAATGCAGGTCAGCGGATTCCCGGAGCTCAGACGGTGGACACTGGAATCCCTTCGGCCCATCACACCGCGGACTCCGATGCCGCGCCTGGCCGGTCCCGATCAGATCGCTGCGGTCCTCCCGGGACCGCTGACGTCAGCGCTACCGCTTTCGGCTCAGTGCGACCCACTTGAGTTTTTCCTGTTCGCGGCGGGGCAGGCTGGCCACGACCAGGTCGTAGGAGTCCTCGATCATGTCACGGATCTGTTTGTCCGGCAGCGAGCCGTCCAGGACGATCGTGTTCCAGTGGCGTTTGTTCAGGTGGTAGCCGGGGGTGATGGCCGGGTGGGTGGCTCGCAGGGCGACGGCCAGGTCCGGGTCGCATTTGAGGCTCACCCGCAGCGGTTTGCCCTTCAGCCGGCTGATCGCGAATATCTTGCCGGTCACCTTGAACACGCTGTTGTCCTCGTCGAACGGGAACTCCACGCCCGACCCCGGCAGGCTCAGGCACGCCTTCTCCAGTTGGGCAGGTGTCATGCCGGTCACCCTACGTCGGTGGCCGGACGGAACGCCGCCGCGACGACCACCGCCTCCATCTCCCTCACCAGCGCCTCGACCTGGCCCGGCGCGAACGTGTGCGTGTCCGCCCACACCTCCAGGTAGACCGCCGGCCTGCCGCCGTCCAGCGCTTCCCGGCTGGTCATGATCGGTCTCGAGTCGACCTGGACGAACAGGCTGCCGTCGAACGTCGGCTGTGCCCGGCCCCAGTACAGGCGGGTCCGTGGCAGCGCGTCCCGCAACACTGCCGGCGTGGGTGGGCCGCCGCTCGCCGCGCCGAGGATCGCTCTGCGGTCGTTGAGGTGCCAGCCGATGTCGGGCGGCGCCAGCTCGGCGAGCAGGGTGTCGCGGGCCACCGGGTCGTAGTAGCCGTAGAAGGACCCCGTGGTCGCCGCCGTCATGGCCCGGCCCACCACCTCGTCGAACGGGCCGTCGGCGTCGACGACGCAGATCGCCGGTTGGGACACCTGGAGCACCGCGTCGGCGAAGCCAGGGCGGAACCGGTTGCTCGCCACGATCTGCGCCACGGCCGGGTTCCTGCCCAGCACCCGCGCCACCGCCGCCGCGTACGCCGCCAGCAGCACATACGTGCTGGGCGTCTCGGTGCGCGCCTCGACCGCTCGCAGGCCGAGTTCCATCGCCGGTGAGTACGCCACGAGTTCCCGGAACCGCGGCTCGCCCGGCTGCGGGACCACGTTCCGCCAGTCGGTGAGCCTGGCGAGCTGCGTTTCCCAGTAGCGCAGCGACCTCGCGGTCTGGCGCCGCCCGGCCGGGCCGTACTGCACCTTCGCCAGGGCCAGCGGGTCCAGATCCGCGCCCGGCCGCGTGGGCTGCTCCATCTCGCGCAGCAACGCCGCCAGACCGGCACCGTCGACCATCACGTGGCTGAAGCCGACGATCATCGCCCGCAGCGTCCCGCACTGCCGCACCACGCCCAGCCGGATCGGGAACTCGTGCTCGTAGTCGAACCACGTCAACTCGTACCGGGCACGCACGTCCTCGGCGACCGCGGCCCAGTCGTCCGACGGGCCGATGTCGACGACCTCCAACGGCACCTCGCCCGACTCGGCGACAACCTGCCACGGCTGCCCGCCGACCATCCGCAACCGCGTGCGCAGCGCCGGATGGTTGCTCACCGCCGACCGCAGGATCGCCACGATGTCCGCCAGCGGCGTGCCCTCCGGCAGCGGGAACACCGAGACCAGGTTCATCGTGCGCCCGGTCTCCCTGGCCGTCCGCCACACCCGCAACTGGCCCCAGGTCAGCTCGGCGGTGCCGCCGTTCGCACCGCGGAAGTCCACCGGAATCATCGTCTGAGCCCGCGTTCCAGGGCCTCCAGGAATGCCCTTCCATAGAGCAGATCGGGTTCCATGACCGCCCCTTCCGCCCATTCGTTCCACGATTTGATGAACATCAGGCGAGGTCCGGGCATCGCGACCGCCAGCCGGACCGCCTCCTTGACCGCCGTCTCGAACACGCCGGGATCGGGGTTCTGCAACAGAATTCCGCGCCGGCCCGAGCGTGGCGTGTTGTCGAAACCCGGCACGACGCAGGGATGTTGCCGGATGTCCGTGGACAGTCCGAACAGCAGCCAGTCGGCGTACGTCTGGTCGTACGGGAATGCCCGGGGACCCTCCCGCAGCGGAATTCCGGGAAAGCCGGACTCCAATTCGTGGCCACGCGGCGGCGGCGCCGGATTCCACACCGCCGCGTCGAGTGCGGGGTCTCGTACCCATGGGCCGTCCGCGTCACCGACGAGGTACAACCCGGGCAGCCCGGCGTCCACCGCCAACTGCTGCCACAACGCCACCACATGGTGCAGATCGGGAATGTCACCGGGCCGGAACAGGTAGAACACCGGCCGACCGTCGACCCGCAGATACCGCTCGTCCAGGAAATGCGGCAGCAGGCACCGGAAATGCTGGATGTGGTCGACGTCGCCCGGATACCGCTGGAGTTGCAGGATTTCGTCGCCGCGGCCGTGCCACACCCCGGTCCAGCTCTGGTTCGCCCAGCCGAGGCAGTAGCGGTGCGGCAGCGTCGGGTCGGCCAGCAGGTCCGCCGCCGGTCGGTCGAGCAGCCGCACGCCGTCGCCGAACCAGTAGTGCCAGTAACAGAACGCCGTCACGCCGTACCGGGTCGCCAACTCCCACTGCGCCCGGCGGGTCTCCGATACGCGCAGGTCGTAGAAGCCCAGGTCGGCCGGTAGGCGCGGCTGGCGGTGGCCGTCGAACAACGGGCGGGCCGCCGCGACGTGCGTCCATTCGGTGAAACCGGCCCCCCACCACCGGTCGTTCTCGGGTATCGGGTGGAACTGGGGCAGGAAGAACGCCACCACCTCGAGTGGCGATCCGAACTCGTCCACTGGGCTAACTCCCAAGCCGTAACATGAGTCTCCCGATCGGTCAGGTCTCCTGCGCGCCCCGGCAGTCGCGCCGTAGCACGATGCGCCGTCGGGTTTCGGCGTTGGTTTCGCAACGCCTTAGTCGGCAGGTCAGGGCACACCTTCGCGTGGGGCGGTGGGTGGGTTGGACGGCGCAGGGGCGCGGTTCGGGTTGCTGGGACCGGTGGAGGTCACCGCGGGAAACCGGCTGGTGGACATCGGCGCGGCCCGGCAGCGGTGTGTGTTGGCGGTGCTGCTGCTCGACGCCAACCGGGGCATCTCCGTCGACCAGCTCATCGAGCGGGTGTGGGGCGGGCGCCGACTGCCGGAACGGCCGCGCAAGGCGGCGCAGATCTACGTGTCACTGCTGCGGACCGCGTTGGCGGGCATCGACGGCGTGGCGATCGTGCGACGCCCGGACGGCTACCTGATCGAACTCGACGAGCGGTGCGTCGACGTGCACGCGTTCCGCCGGTCGGTCGACCAGGCCCGTGCCTGCGGCGAGGACGACCGGGCCGCCGGCCTGTTCGAGCGGGCGCTGGGCATGTGGCGCGGCGAGGTGTTCGGCGAGCTGGACACGCCGTGGCTGGCCGACGTGCGGGCGAGCCTGAACCAGCAACGCCACACGGTCGAACGGGACCTGACGGACGTGCAGCTACGGCGGGGGCGGCATGGCCTGGTGCTGGCGCAGTTGTCGTTGTGGGCGCGGGAACATCCGCTGGACGAGCGGTTGGCCGGGCAGCTGATGCTCGCCCTGTTCCGCAGCGGCCGGCAGGCCGACGCCCTCGACGCCTACCGGCGGGTGCGCGAGCGGCTCGCCGACGAACTGGGCACCGGTCCCGGTCACGCGCTGCACGAGCTGCACCAGCGGATACTCACCGACGACCCGTCGCTGGACGTCGGGCCGGTGTCGATCCGTTCCGTTGTGCCACGCCAACTGCCGGCCGCACCGCGATGGTTCACCGGCCGCCGGGCGGAAGTGGACTCGCTGCTGGGCGACTCGGAGTCGGGCACCGGCGGTGTCGTGGTGATCTCGGCGATCGACGGGATGGCCGGCGTCGGCAAAACAGCCCTGGCCGTGCACACCGCACACCGCCTGGCCGGCCGGTTTCCCGACGGGCAACTGTTCGTCGACCTGCACGGCTACACCGAGGGCTGCCAGCCGCGCACCTCCGGTGAGGCGCTGGACCGGCTGCTGTGCGCCCTCGGCGTGCCACCGGAGCGGATTCCGCACGACGTCGAGGACCGAGCCGCCCTCTACCGGCAGCGCCTCGCCGACACCAGGACCCTGATCGTGCTGGACAACGCCACCGACGAGGCGCAGGTCCGGCCGCTGCTGCCCGGCGGGTCGGGCTGTCTGGTGCTGGTGACCAGCCGGCGACGCCTGAAGGGGCTGGACTCGCGCACCCTGTCGCTGGACGTGCTGCCCAGCTCGGACGCGCTGGCCCTGGTGGAGGCGGTGACCGGTCGGGAGTTGCCGGAGCTGGCCGAGATCACCGAGCTGTGCGGGCGGCTGCCGCTGGCGCTGCGCATCGCTGCCGCGCTGCTGCGGCACCGCCCGGCCTGGAGCGCCGCCCTACTGGCCGGGCTGCTGCGCGACCAGCACCAGCGGGTCAGCACGCTGTCCGACGGGGAACGTGACCTGGGCGCCGTGTTCGCCCTGTCGTACCGCAGCCTGGACGACGCCCGGCAGCGGTTCTTCCGCCTGCTGGGCCTGATCCCCGGCCCGGACACCGACGCCCACGCGGCCGCCGCGCTCGCCGGCACCGACCAGGACACCGCCGCGCGCGAGCTGGAGGGCCTGGTCGACCACAACCTGCTCATCCCGCACGCGCCCGGCCGCTACCGGATGCACGACCTCATCCGCCTGCACGCCCGCGCCCTGGCGCACGACGACCCGGACCGCGACGCCGCGCTGGAACGCCTGCTGGACCACTACCAGCACACGGCGAACCGGGCCGACAGTCTGGTCACCAGGTTCCCCGGACCCGAGGTCGCCGGATCGCTGCCCGACGCGGACGCGGCGTGGGCATGGTTGCGCGCCGAACGCGCCAACCTGCTGGCGGCGCTGCGCCACGCGATCGTCCGGGACCACGCCGAGCGGATCGTCGCGCTCACCGCCGGTCTGGCCACGCTGCTGCACGTCGACGGACCGTGGACCGAGGCGATCAGCCTGCACATCATGGCCACGGCCGCCGCGCGGCACGTCGGCGACCGGCCCGGCCAGGCCCGCGCCCTGACCTGGCTGGGCGACGTTCGCGGGGCGACCGGCGACTTCTCCGGCGCCATCCGGGACCTGCGCGATGCGCTGCACCTGTCCCGCGACATGGCGGATCACCGAGCGCAGGCCAACGCCCTGACCCGGCTGGGCCAGATCCGCGGCTTCACCGGCGACCACTCGGGTGCGATCCGCGACCTGCGCCAGGCCCTGGAGCTGTGCCAGCGCCTGGGCGAACGGCGTGGCCAGTCCAACGCGCTCACCATGCTGGGCCAGATCCGGGGGATGAGCGGCGATCTGCCGAGCGCGGCCCACGACCTACGCGCCGCCCTGGATCTGGCGAGGGATCTGGGTGACCGCAGGGGCCAGGCGAACGCGCTCAACCGGCTGGGCCAGATCCAGCGGCGGACCGGCGACTACCGGGGCGCGCTGCGCGACCTGCACGACGCGCTGAACCTGCACCGGCACCTGGGTGACCGGACCGGCGAGGCCGTCGCCCTGGCGTGCATCGGGGAGGTGCGTGGGCTGCTCGGCGACCATCCGGCGGCGATCCGCGACCTGTGCGCGGCCCTGGACCTGTTCCAGCGCCTGGGCGAGCGGCACGGGCAGGCCAACACGTTGACCATGCTGGGCCAGATCCGGGGTCGGACCGGCGACCATCCGGGCGCGATCCGCGACCTGCGCACCGGCCTGGATCTGTTCCGGCGGACCGGCGCCCACGGCAACGAGGTGTGGGCGCTCAACCACTACGCCACCGTGCTCGCCGCGACCGGCAACCGCCCGCAGGCGCTGACCATCCACCACGACGCCCTCGACCAGGCCCGCCGCACCCATCAACCGGAGCACGAGGCCACCGCGCTGGAGGGCATCGGCGAATGCCACCTGCGCACCGGCGACACCGAAACCGGCCGGACCCACCTGAAGCAGGCGCTGGAGATCTTCCAGCGCCTGGCCATGGCCCCGGACGCGGACCGGGTGCAGAGCCGCCTGGCGCAGCTCGCGCTGCGCAGCGGGTGACCGGTCAGCGGCCGGCGGCCTCGCGGGCGCCCTTGGTGGCCAGCCGGTCGGCCCGCTCGTTGCCCGGATCGCCCGCGTGTCCCTTGACCCAGAACCACTCCACCTGGTGCCGGCCGACGGCGGTCTCCAACTGGCGCCACAGGTCGGCGTTCTTCACCGGTTGGCCGGCGCTGGTCCGCCAGCCGTTGCGTTTCCAGTTGCGCATCCAGGACGTGATGCCGTTGCGCACGTACGAACTGTCGGTGTGGATGTCCACCACGGAGGGCCGGGTCAGGCTGTCCAGTGCCTGGATCGGCGCGGTCAGCTCCATCCGGTTGTTCGTCGTCGGCGCGGCCTCGGCGCCGTACAACTCCTTCTCGTGACCGCCGTAACTGAGCACGGCACCCCATCCACCCGGTCCGGGATTTCCACTGCACGCGCCGTCGGTGTAGATCACCACGGTCTGCTGCTCGTCGACCACCACACCGGCAACCTACCGACAGGACGGGTCAGTACGTCACCGTGACAGGCACGTCGGCCACGATGGTGCAGCCGGGCGGGAAGCCGAGCAGCTTGTAGTCGCCGTCGGTCGGCTGGAGCTGCCGTAATGCGTTGTCGCAGGACGCGGATGCCAGGACGAGGGTGAGATAGTAGGTCTTGTCGACATCGCCGGGTCCGCCTATCGGTTGATCGATGGTGGACCATTTCCCGTTACCGTGCACCACCGGTCCGGGTGAATCGGGAAACACTTCGTAGTAGTACGGATCTTGGCCGTCGTGATCGAACAGCCACCCGTACTGGAAACTGAGTCCGCAGGCCACCCCGGCAACGCGGGCACCGAGGTGGCCGGTCTCGAGCTGGCCGGGTTTCGGACTGGTGATCGTGAGCTTGTCGTTACAGGGCAACGCCGTCTTGGTCGGCGAGCCGGCGACGGCGATCACGCCGGGCGGTGCCGCCGCCGCTGAGGGCCGGGTGGCGTAGATGATTCCGACAATGGCACCGGCCAGGGTGATCACGGCGGTGACCGCGCCGATAACGGCCGCGCCGCGGCTTATCCTCGCTGCCGCGACGTCTGGATCCGGACGTCCGGATCTGCCGGGCGAACCTGCCATCTGCGCTCCCGGGATTTCGTCGACCACACCATGATATCGACACCGAGGGAGCAGCTTTAATTCGAATGCTGGACAATTTGCGGACAACCGGCGGATCAGTGTCGGTCGTTCATCCGGCGGACGGTGTCCTTGCCACCGGACCGGGTGGCGAGCACCACGACGTGGTCGCCGTCGTGGACCGCGCCGATGGTGGAGGACTTCTGCTGGGCGCGGACCTTGGACGTGCCGGCCACGGTGTACGTCGTGGTGAAGCCGTCGCCGCTGCGGACCGTCACGGACGTGGCGGACACCGCGGTCACCTGGCCGCGCTGCACGTCGACGACACTGTCGCCCTGCTTGGTGCGGACCGTGAACTCGCCGTGCTCCACCCGGTTCGCCCAGTGCCGGGCATGCCGCGCCGGGGCCGGGGAGGGTGCCGAGGTGGTGACGGCCGCCGCGGGAGCGACGGCAGGCGTGCCGCTGGAGGCGAACGCCACACCCCCGCCGATGCCGGCCAGGGCCAGCGCCGCGGTGCCGGCGACCAGGGTGACCTTCGTACGCTTCGTCATGCGGTCCACTGTCACGGACGAACCTGAGCCCTGGCTGAACCAGCCAGGACCTTCAGGCGATCATCAGTAGGGGCTACCCGTCAGTGGGAGCCGAACTCGGGCTGGTCACCCGCGTCGAAGGCCGCCGATGCCAGGATCGTGCCCTTGTTGGACACCAGCCGTGCCGAGGCCACCGAGTTCGGGTCGAGCTGCAGGTCGGAACTCCACGTGCCCTTGCCCGCGGACAGGGTGAACGCGCCGATCTGCACGATCGAACCGTCCCGCTTGACCAGTTGGCAGGCCACCCAGCCGACGTTGGCCGGGGCGTGCACCGCCATGTACACCCACGACGGGTCGTTCTGGTAGGTGAACACCTCACCGACGGCCTGGCGGTCGGCCGTGCGGAAGGTGGCGACACGGATGCCGTTCTCGGCCTCGGCGGTGACCGTCGTGTGCTGCGTGGTCACGCCACCCACGACCCAACCGCCGACGCCGAACACCACCGCGGCGGCAGCGGCCACGGCCGTGACGGCCAGCCAGCGCCTGCGCGGCTGCCGGGGCGCCGGCGGGGTCAGCCCCATCCGGGACAGGACCCGGTCCTCGAAGCCGACCGGCGGTTCGACACCGGGCACCAGCGTCAACAGGCGGTCACTGACCTGGGCCAGCGACCCGACGTACGCGCGGCACTGCGGGCACTCGTTCAGATGTGCCTGTGCCGTCGCCCGCTCGTAACCGGTGAGGATGTCCAGCGCCAGTTCGGGGGCGACCTCGTGCATGCGCTCGCAGCTCAGCTCACTCATGATCGGCCCGCTTCACGTTCAGTCTGCCCCTCAGTTTCTCCATCGCGGTTCGGATGCGCGTCTTGGCCGTCCCCAACGGAATCGACTCCAGTTCGGCGATCTGCTTCGCGGTCATGCCGTAGATGCCGGCCAGCACGACCGCGCGCGCCTGCTCCTTGGGCAGCAGTGCCAGTTCGGCGCGCAGTTCGCGGGCATCCTCGCTGGCCATGGCACGCCGCTCCGGCGTGTCCCTGATCGCACCGAGCATGTCCGTCAGCTCCGACGGGTCGACCGGGACCGGCTTGCGTGCCCGGACCACGTCGATGGCCAGGTTGTGGGCGATGGTGGTCAACCAGGTCCGCACCGAGCCACGCCGCGAGTCGTAGACCTGGGCGTGCCGCCACGCACGCTCGAAGGTCTGCTGTGCGACGTCCTCGGCCAGCTTGGGGTCGCCGAGCACGGCGACCGCCACCCCGAACACCGTGCGCTGGAACCGGCGCACGAAGGCAACGGCGATCTCCGGGTCGCCCGTGCCGAGACCCACGAGTAGCGTCTCGTCCGGAAGACTGTCGATCGGAATGCCTATCCTGGCCACATCAGTGGGTACGGCTGAGCTGGCCGGTTGGATTGACCTGCGCCGCTTTCCTGCCATGCGTGTCCTCGCGTTGTGGGTGTCATCCTCGACACAGCTCTGCTCCTCCTCATTGTGCCTGCCGGTGCGATCCATGCGCCGGTCTGGTTCGTATGCTCAGGTGACAGGCGTGGCCGGTGGATGAGGTGGCAGGAAAATGACCGTGAGCGAGACCCGACCGGCCACGGCCCGCTGGCAGCCCCCGCTGCTGATCGGGCTGCGCATCGTCGCCGCCCTGCTGCTGCTGGGCATGGCCTGGATCCACTACTTCCTGTGGCAGTCCGACGACTACAGCTCGGTGAACGTGATCGGGCCGTTGTTCCTGGTCAACGTGGTCATCGGGGTGCTCCTGGCGGTCGCGGTGTGTTCCGTGTCCAACCGGTTGCTCTCGGTGACGTCGGCGCTGTCGTCGCTGTTCACGCTGGGTACGCTGGCCGCGCTGCTGGTCAGCATGGTGTGGAGCCTGTTCGGCTTCCGCGAGTCGACGCAGGGCCCGTTCGTGAAGACCACCATCGCGGTGGAGGCACTGGGTGTGATCGTGCTGGCGATCCTGGCCGCGGTGAGCGCCCGGCGGTCGGGCATGTGGGGGTGGCTGCCCGCCGGCGAGTGACGGCCGGCGGGTGATCGGCACCCGCCGCCGCTAGGTTGATGCCGTGGGTGCGGCACCTGCGGCGGAACCCCTGCCGTCCGGACCAGCGGTCCGGACGGCCGACGTGTCGGCACCCAGCTGGCTGACCGAGCTGCTGGTACCCACGAAGGCGCCGATCGACTGGAAACGGGCGTGCCGGGCGGCGGCCGCGATCGCCGGACCGATCGCCGTGGGCGTGGCGTCCGGCCACATCCTGCCCGGCGTGCTGGCTGCGATCGGTGCACTGTGCGGCACGGTGACGTCCATCTCCGGCCCGTACCGGGACCGGGCGCGGCGCAGCGGGCTGTCGGTGCTGGCCGGCGCGATCGGGTTCTACCTCGGTGGGCTGGCCGGCGAGCACGGCTGGTGGACGGCCGTGCTGATCGTCGGCGTCGCCGTGTTCTCCGGGGTGATCAGCGCGGCCGGGAACAACGCGTCGCTGGCCAGCCTGCAACTGCTGGTGTACGTCATCCTGGGCACCCACGAGTCCGTTGTGGTCAGTCCGGCGGTGGCGGTGGCGTGGTTCGCCGTGGGCGCCGGCTGGGCGTTGCTGCTGTCGCTGGGCGCCTGGCCGCTACGGGCGACGGCACCGGAACGGGCGCTGGTGGCGGCCGTGTTCGACCGGTTGGCCACGCTGCTCACCCTGTCCGGCACGCCGGAGGCCAGGGCGGCCCGGCACCGGTTGACCACCGCCCTGAACAGCGCCTACGACGCGCTGCTCGCCGCCCGCTCCCGGCTGTCCGGCCGCGACCAGGTCTACCGGCGGCTGTTCATGGTGCTCACCGACGCCACCCCGGCCGTCGAGGCGGCGGTCGCGATGGGGTCCGCGAAACACCGGCCGCCACGGTCCGTTGTGGACGCCGTGCGGACGCTCGCCGAGGCGGTGCGGGCCGACCGGGACCCCGGCGAACTCGACCTGCCCGACCAGGGCTCCCCCGCCGTGCTGACCCTGGTGGCCGGGCTGCGCGCGGTGGTCGACGACCTGGCGGGTGACGGCACGGCCGACGGCCCGGACCGACCGGACCGGCGGCGGCGCACCTGGCGGGAGCGGCTGGACTTCTGGTTCGACGACGTGCTGGCCGGGCCGACGGCCTGGCTGCACGCGTTGCGGTTGGGCGTGTGCGTGGCGGTGGCCGAAGCGGTGGCGCTGGCGGCGCCGCTGGAACGGTCGTACTGGCTGGTGCTGACCGTGGCGGTCGTGCTGAAACCGGACTTCGGCTCGGTGTTCGCGCGGGCCGTGCAGCGCGGTGGCGGGACGCTGGTGGGCGCGGTGGTCGGTGCCGGTGTGCTGGCGTTGAGCCCGAGCGGCTGGGTGCTGGTGGTGTTCGCCGGCGTGATCGCGTTCCTGCTGCCGATCACGCAGGTCCGCCAGTACGGCATGTTCACCACGACGCTGACACCGCTGGTGCTCATCCTGCTGGAGATCGGCCACGCGGGCGGGTGGGACCTGCTGGTGGCGCGCGCCCTGGACACCGTGGTGGGCTGCGTGATCGTGCTCGTCTTCGGGTATCTGCTGTGGCCGGGCAGCCGCAAGCCCAGGATCGGCGGCCGGCTGGCGGACGCCGTCGAGGCCGTCGCCCGGTACGCCGACCTGGCGCTGCGCCCCGATCCGGAGGGCCGCAACGCGCTGCGCCGCCGCACCTACCGGCAACTGTCCGATCTGCGCACCGAACTGCAGCGGGCACTGGTCGAGCCGTCCGCGGCCGGTCGGCTGGCCGCCGCCTGGTATCCGGCGATCATCGGGCTGGAACGGGTGACCGGCGCGGTGACCCGGGTGGCCGTGGAGATCGCCCAGGGCGACCCGGCACCGCCGGACGCCGACGTCGAACGGGTGGTCACGGCGCTGGACGGCATCGCGGACGCGGTGCGCTCCGGCAAGCCGCCCCCCGATCCGCCCGACGTGGAGTCCGAGCGGCTGGACCGGGTGATGTCACTGGTCGGGGTGGTCGTGGCCGGGTTGCGCGGGCCGGATCTCGACCGGCAGCCGCTGGTCCGCAGGCTGCTGCCCCGGCCCAGGACCACGTGACCGGTCAGACCCGCACCGCCACCGCCATGCCCTGGCCGACACCGACGCACGCGGTGGCCACGCCGACGCCGCCGCCCCGGGCCCGCAGGTGCCGGCACACGTCGACGATCACCCTCGGCATGGACGCGCCCAGCGGGTGCCCGTAGGCCAGCGCACCGCCGTGCACGTTCACCCGGTCCCGGTCGATCTCGGGCAGTTCGTGCAGCACCGACAGCACCATCGCGGCGAACGCCTCGTTGATCTCCCACAGGTTGACCTCGTCGAAGGCGATGCTCAACCGGGACAACAGCTTGCGCACCGCGCCCACCGGGGCAACGGTGAACCGGTGCGGTTCCACCGCCACCACGGCGGAGCCGAGGATCTCGCCGATCGGATCGGCGCCCAGCCGGTCGGCCATCGCCCGGCTGCCGACCAGCGCGGCGAACGCGCCGTCGTTGAGCGGTGACGAGTTGCCCGCGGTCACCGGGCCGTCCGCGGAGAACGCCGACTTGAGCTTGGCCAGCTTCGCCGCCGTGGTGTCCGGCCGCACCGACTCGTCCCGGTCCACCGCGGAGCCGTCCGGCAGCGACACCGGCACGGCGAAACCCTTGTGCACGCCGTCGGCCCAGGCCGCGGCAGCCCGCTGCTGCGACCCCAGCGCGAACTCGTCCATCTCGGCCCGCCCGATGCCCAGGCCGACGGCGACGTCCTCGGCGGCCCTGCCCAGTGGGATCGTCCACTCAGGACGCATCTTCGGATTGACCAACCGCCAGCCCAGTGCCGTGGACACGGCCTCCATGCGGTCCGGGAACGGCCGGTCCGAGCGCGGCACCACGAACGGCGCCCGCGTCATGCCCTCGACGCCACCGGCCACCATCAGGTCGGCGTCGCCAGCGCCGATCGCCCGCGCAGCCTGCACCATCGCCTCGCCGCCGGACGCGCACAACCGGTTCACCGTCGCGCCGGGCACCGTGGTCGGCAGCCCGGCCAGCAGCGCGACCATCCGGCCGATGTTCCTGTTCTCCTCGCCGGCACCGTTGGTGTTGCCGTAGATCACGTCGTCGATCGACGCTGGGTCGAGGGAGTCGTGCCGGCTCAGCAGTTCGGTCACCGGAAGCGCGGCCAGGTCGTCGACCCGCACGCCGGACAGTCCACCGCGGTACCGGCCGAACACCGTGCGCGCAGCGTCAATGATGAAGGCACCCGACATCGGCCCATCGTGACACAGCGAACCACCGGGCAAGCCCGTCGAGTGACGGCGAACTCACTTGCCCAGCACGAACGTGGTGAGCGACTCACCGAACGGAACACCGTGCTCGGTGCTGAAGGACTTGACGTCCACGGTGTGCGGACCGGCCGACAGGCTCGCCGTGTCGAACGCGACGTCCCAGGTGCCGGCCAACCCAGGCCCGCCGAGCGCGGTGGGCACCCCGACGAGTTCCTTGTTGTCCACGAACACCTCGAAGCCGGCCAGGCCGGCGATTTCACCGGTGGCCCGCTCGGTGCCGACGTCGTCCATCGTCACGGCGAGCACGGCGCGACCGCGGGGCAGCGGCCGGCCGCCGCCGGGCGGTACCTGGCCGCTGGCGTTCAACACCTGCGCGTCCAGCCCGGCCAGTTGCGGCCCCTGCGCGTCCACGGGGATGTCGAACCCGCGAGCCGGATCGCCGGTCAGATGGCCGCCCGGCACGATCTCCAGATCGTCGAAGGCCACCTGCACCTGAGCCGCGTAGTCCGTCGGCGCGTCGATGACCAGATTGGTCGGCACGCTGCGCCGGCCACGCAGCGCGCTCGCCGGGATGCGCACCACCAGCGAGTAGCGCACGTCCGGCAACAGCGGGGTGTCCGGGACCGCCGGTGTCGCCGCGTAGGTGACGTTGCCCAACTCGATGCCGAACCGGGGCGCCTTGCCGTCGACGGTGACCTTGGCCGTGGGGGTGTTCGGTGACGCGACGACGGTGACCCGCAGCAGCGCGCTGCCCGGCCCGGTGTCGGTGCTGGTGATCATCGACTTCGCGGCGCCCGGCGCCACCACGGGGAATCCACTCAGCGTCAGGCTCGGTCCGGGCACGGCAGGCGGCGTCGAGGTCGGCGCACCACCGAGGCCGATCATGTTCACGTCCTCGCGCTGCTGGTCCAGCCCGACCCCACTGAACTCGACCAGCGGGGTCGCCACCGACCAGCCCGGCACGACGTTGCCGCCGCCGACATAGACACCGTTGCGCAGCACCTCCACCCCGTCGGTGCGCAGCACCACGTCCCATCGCGCCGACATGCCGGTCTCGGGCGCCGGGGTCGCCTGCGGCACGCGCGCCAGCGGTGCCACATGGGGTGTGTTCGCCCCGACCGCCACCTGCACGGTGTCACTGGGCACGTCGGAGTTCGCGTCGATGGCCGCCACGATCCGCACCCGGATCGTGCCCGGCGGCAGGTTGTCGTCGGGGGCCGCCGTGCCGGGTTTGGCGTCGGCGAGGGTGTCGTTGGGCGCCCCGTCGATCAGGAAGACCGGGCCGGGCACCAGGTCGACGTCCAGCTCACCGTTCTCCCCGGGGGCGTCGGTGTCGATGGTGAACCGGCCGAGTTCCCCGCCGGGCGCCGAGGATGCCGGCCGGAGGCGCAGTTGCGTGCGGGACCGCAGCGTCGCCGGGGACTCGCCGCACTGGCTGAGGATCACCATGCGGCCGGTGGCGTGGCCGAGGTTGAGGCAGTTGGTGAACGATGTGACCTCCCACCGGCCCAGCTCGGTCGCCCGGGTGCCGTCGAAATCGTCCACCAGGGCGTTGTCGGGGCCGGCCGGCGGCTCCTGCTGGGCCCGGCCCGAGGTGCGCGACGGTGCGGAGCGCTGACCGTAGGCGTCCACCGACTCGACCTCCACCCGGGTGAACCGGCCTGGTTTCAGGCCGTCCAGTTCGGCGTGCGGTTCGGCGACGAGCAGGTCGTGGTCCAACGTGGTGCCGGTGCCCCAGCGGACGTCGTAGCCGACGGCGCCGGCCGGGTCGTGCCCGCCGGGCAGCGACGAACCCCACCGCAGTTGCAGCCTGCGGGGCCCGGAGATGAGCTGGATCCGGCCTGGTGGCGTGGGAGGTCGGCCGGCCTTCGGCGCGAGCACGCCCTCGGCGCTGAACGGGCGGACGGTCGTGGGCAGTGGCGCCGGCTGGGCCTCCGTGTTGTCCGATGCACCGCCGGACAGCCGCAGCGCCACCACGGCACCACCGACCAGCACCACACCGGCGAGCACCACGGCCACCCGGCGACGCTCCATCCGACGAAATTAGCCCCGGGCGACACCCCGGCAGCCGGATCGTTGCCCAGCCGAAACCCGTAACGGCACACTCCGTTACGGTCCGTGGCTCAGATCAGGTCGGGCATCTCGGCCAGCGCGGTCCGGCCGTCCAGCCGCACCACCCGGCCGCCGCGCCTGCCCAGCGCGGCCAGTTCGGCCATGGTGTCCGGCGCGTCCAGCCGGATGACCAGCTTGTCCCGGTCGGTGGCGGACAACCGGTCGTAGCTCGCGCGGCCCTCGTGGCCGGTGACCAGGGTCGCGCCCAGCGAACCGGTGGACGCCAGCGAGCCGCGGGCCGCGCCCAGCCTGCCGAGCGCCTCGTCCACGGCGGCCAGCAGCCCGTCCCGATTGCCCTCACACATCGCCCTGGTCAGCTCGGGCCGCGCGCCCGCCACTCGGGTGCCGTCCCGGAACGAGCCGGCGGCCAGCGCCAGAGCCAGCGGTCCGCCGTCGGCGCCCACCGATGCCAGCACGGCGGCCAGCACGTGCGGCAGGTGCGACACCCGGCCGACGGCGGCGTCGTGCTCCGCGGCCGACGCCGGGACGACGTGCGCACCGCAGTCCAGCGCCAGGTTCGCCGCGTCCGACCACACGTCGACGTCCTCGGTGTCGTCGGTGACGACCACCCACGCGGCCCGCTGGAACAGCGTGGCCGAACCGGCGGGCCAGCCGGACACCGAGTTGCCCGACATCGGGTGGCCGCCGACGTAGCGGGCATGCGGTGCCAGGCGGCGCACGGCGGCACCGACCGGCCGCTTCACGCTGACCACGTCGGTGAGCCGGCACGTCGGCGCGATGTCGGCGACCGCGCGCAGCAGCTCGTCGACCGCGGGCAGCGGCGCCGCGATCACCACGATGGCGTCGGTGGCGGCGGCCCGGCGCAACGCGTCCCGCACGGTGGGCTCGACGTCGAAGCCGTCGTCTACGGCGGCCCGCTGGTCGTCCGGTGACGCGGTCGCACCCCAGCCCGGTCTGCCGGCGGCCACCACCGCGCGCAGCACGGAGCCACCGATGAGTCCCAGACCGAGCACGCAGACGCCACGCACGGATGACATCCTCGCCCATCGCCACCGGTGGCCGGCAAGGACGCACCCTTTCCCGGTCCGGTGCCGTCGGGCAGCCGACCCGGGCGCCACCTCCGGATGGCGCTGTCCCGAGCCACTGTCCGTGGTGGCGGCACCCGAGTCGGCTCAATCAGTCCGGCGAGCTGCGGATCGGCCGTCCGGGACGGCATTTCCCCTGGTGGCGGCCGGTGTGCCCGACCCGGGACCTGGCCAGTGACTCCGATCACGATTCTTCGCCGGTCCGGCCAACCCGCGCTCTGTCGGGGGATCTACTTTCGGGCAGTTCGATCGACGCATACGGTGTGTGCATGGCAGTGCAGAGGCCGGACGGCTTCGCGGTGTCCGTCGTCCGTGAGGACGGACGGTGGCGGTGTGCCCGCATGGACGACGCGGCGCTGGGCGAGCTCGATGCGGCGATCACCGAGCTGCGCCGGATCAGATCCACCGGCGCGGTGTTCGGCATGCTGGCGGTCGACGACGAGTTCTTCATCCTGCTCCGGCCCACCCCCGGCGGCGTCTCCCTCGTACTGTCCGACGCCGCGGCGGCCCTGGACTACGACGTGGCCGCCGACGTGCTGGACCTGTTGCGGGTCGAGGCCCCCGACGAGGACGACGAGGGTGTGTGGCCCGAGGGCGACCTGACCGTCCTGGCCGATCTCGGCCTCCCGGACGCCGAGCTCCAGGTGATCATCGACGAGATCGACCTCTACCCCGACGAACAGCTCACCATGATCGCGCAGCGGTGCGGCTTCGCCGACCAGTACTCGGCACTGCTGTCGGTCATCCAGTCGTGACCCCGGCCGACCTCGTCCGCCAGGCACTGCTCGCGGCCGGGTCGGCAGGCGCCGAGGACGTGCCCGTCGGCGCGGTCGTCGTGGACGCCGACGGCGTCGAACTGGCCAGGGCCGCCAACGCCAGGGAACGCCTCGGCGACCCGACCGCGCACGCGGAGATCCTCGCCCTGCGCGCGGCCGCCGCCCGCCACGGTGACGGCTGGCGGCTGACCGGCTGCACCCTGGCGGTGACCGTCGAGCCGTGCACGATGTGCGCCGGCGCGTTGGTCGCGGCGCGGGTGGCGCGGGTGGTGTTCGGCGCATGGGAACCCAGGACCGGCGCGGCGGGTTCGCTGTGGGACGTGGTCCGCGACCGGCGGCTCAACCACCGGCCCGAGGTGGTCGGCGGGGTGCTGGCCGACGAATGCGCCGCCCTGCTGGACGAGTTCTTCCGCCGGTCCCGCGCATCGGCCGACTAGGCCGGTCGGGTAAGGTAGCCGACGGTAGCGTGTCCGAGCGGCCGAAGGAGCGCGCCTCGAAAGCGCGTGAGGGGCAACCCTCCGTGGGTTCAAATCCCACCGCTACCGCCACCGACGCCCTCTATTCACATAGGGGGCGTTGTGTTTATCGGCAACAATCGGGTTTTCCCTGTTGGCGGCGCGTGTTGTTCGTACCGGGTCTTCCCAGCGTTCACCCTGACCAGGCACGATACCTCGACCGTGCACAGAGGGAGGACATTCGTGCCAAGACAGTGGTTGACCCGCCGGGCCTTACGCGGCGCCGTACCGGTGCTCGCCGCCGGGCTCGCGATCGCGCTGCTGCCCGCGATCGGAGCGGCGGCCGACGACGCGCCCACGATCCAGGACATTCACGGCAACACGTTCCTGTCGCCGTTCAACGGCCAGGACGTGACCGGGGTGGCCGGCATCGTGACCGCCGTCGCCACGACCGGCAGCGCCCGGGGCTTCTGGTTCCAGGACCCCGATCCGAACCCCACGCTGGTCGCCAGCTCAGGCCTGTTCGTGTTCAACGGATCCAAGACGCCCGCGGTGTCCGTGGGGGACGCGGTGCAGGTCAGCGGCGAGGTGGCCGACTTCCATCCGGACGCGCCCGCGTCCACCAGCATCGACCTGGCGTCCACCGAGATCGAGCACGCCACCTGGACGGTCAGCTCCAGCGGCAACGCGCTGCCCGCGCCCGTCGTCCTCGGGCCGGACACGGTGCCCACCAGGATGGCAGAGGACGTCGGCGGCGGTGACGTGGAGAACCTCCAGTTGCAGCCCAAGAAGTTCGCCCTCGACTTCTTCAAGTCGCACGAGAGCGAACTGACCGAGGTCGACAACGCGCGCGTGATCGGCCCGACGGACAGCTTCGGCGAGCTGTACGTCACCGACAAGCCCACTGTGGACAAGACCCCGCGCGGCGGCATGATCTTCCCGAACTACAACGACCGGGACACCGGCCGGATCGAGGTCGTCACCGTGCCCGGCGGCCCGGCTGGCCCCGCGCCGGTCGCCAACGTCGGTGACAAGCTGGTCGGCAGGACCGTCGGCCCGCTGGGATACAGCGAGTTCGGCGGCTACGAGATCGAGGCCACCAGCGTAGGCACTCTGCAGCCCGGCGGCATCCAGCCGGTGGTGGCGAAGGCGCAGTCCGCCAAGCAGCTCGCCGTCGCCACGTACAACGTGGAGAACCTGGCCGCGACCGACCCGCAGAGCAAGTTCGACGCGCTGGGCAAGGGCGTGGTGACCAACCTGGCGAGCCCGGACATCGTGGCCGTCGAGGAGGTCCAGGACAACGACGGCGAGACCGACGACGGCGTGGTGGCCGCGGACCAGACGCTCACCAAGCTGACCGACGCGATCGTCGCCGCGGGCGGCCCGCGGTACCAGTGGCGGGAGATCGACCCGGTCAACGACGCCGACGGCGGCGCGCCGGGCGGCAACATCCGCCAGGTCTTCCTGTTCAACCCGGTGCGAGTGTCCTTCGTGGACATTCCGGGTGGGACGTCGACGGCGCCGGTGTCCGTGATGAACGACCACGGCGTGCCGCAACTGTCCGCGTCGCCGGGCCGGATCGACCCGAACAACCTGCCCGCATGGCAGTTCAGCCGCAAGCCGCTGGTGGGCGAGTTCCTGTTCCAGGGCCGGTTCGTGTTCGTGGTGGCCAACCACTTCGTCGCGAAGCTGGGCGACCAGCCCGACGAGGGCCGGTTCCAGCCGCCCGCCAGGACCTCGGAGTCGCAGCGCGACCTGCAGGCCCAGGAGGTCAGTGGTTTCGTGCGGTCGATCCAGAAGATCGACAGCACGGCGAACGTGGTGGTCCTCGGTGACCTGAACGACTACCAGTTCTCGCAGACGGCGAAGTTCCTCACCGCGAAGGACTCGCTGACCGACCTGATCGACACCCTGCCGGCCGACCAGCAGTACACGTACGACTTCGACGGCCAGTCCGAGGTGCTCGACCACATCATGGTCGACCCGACCATCACCCGGTTCCAGTACCAGGTGGTGCACATCAACGCCGAGTTCGCCAACCAGACGAGCGACCACGACCCCCAGGTCGTGCGCCTCGTCCCGGCCGACCGGTAGTTCCTTCAGGTGGCGGGTGCCCGGAAACCGTTCGGTTTCCGGGCACCCGCTCTGCCACGATCGGCCCATGTTCCCCCCGACCGAACCATCCGACTCCGGTCTGCTCGACGTCGGTGACGGCCACCGGATCTATTGGGAGACCTGCGGGAATCCGCGCGGTACGCCCGTGGTGTTCCTGCACGGCGGACCGGGCGGCGGCAGCAGTGCGGGCCACCGGAGGTTCTTCGACCCCGAGCGGTTCCGCGCGGTGCTGCTCGACCAGCGCGGTACCGGCCGCAGCCTGCCCCGTGCCAGCGAACCGGTCACGGATCTGAGCACCAACACCACACCCCACCTGGTGGCCGATCTCGAACTGCTGCGCGAACACCTGGGCATCGACCGGTGGGTGGTGTTCGGCGTCTCGTGGGGCACCACGCTCGGCGTGGCCTACGCCGAGGCGCACCCGTCCCGGGTGTCCGGTCTGGTGTTGGGCCTGGTCACCCTGTGCACCCCGCGCGAGGTCGAGTGGATGACGGTGGACATGGGGCGGATGTATCCGGAGGAGTACGAGCGCTTCAGGTCGTACGTCCCGCCGTCGCTGCGCCACCTGCCCCTGATCGAGGCGTACGCCGAACTGACCGCAGACCCCGATCCGGCCGTCCACCAGCCGGCCGCCGACGAGTGGACCGCCTGGGACCACACGCAGACGGGGACGAAGCCGAACAAGAAGTTCGACGACCCCGCGGTGCGGCTGGTGTACGCCCGGCTGGTCACCCACTACTGGCGGCACGCGGGTTTCGTCGAGGACGGCCGACTCGTGCGCGACGCGGTGGGGTTGAACGGCATCCCCGGCGCCCTCATCGCCGGCGCCCACGACCTGAGCTGCCCTCCCGACGTCCCGTGGCACCTGTCCCGGCGCTGGACCGACGCCGACCTGACGGTCATCGACGCGGCCCACGGCCACAGCGACACCAACCCGGAGGCGTTCCCCGACGCGGTGATCGCGGCACTGGCGAAGCTGGCCTGAAACGCGAGACGCCGGCCGTCGGGTCGACGGCCGGCGCCACCGGCGCGGAGGATGCGGGATTTGAACCCGCGAGGGTGTTACCCCAACACGATTTCCAAAACCGGTTGCACCCGTTCAACGCGGTCCGTGGCGGTACACCGCACGCCGTCGTCACAGGTCAAAGCCAAGCACGGACCGGCAGTGATCGCGTGAACGTACCCGGACTGAGCCCCTAACTGAGCCCCCGCCCATATGGTGACCTGGCCTGATCAGCAGTCAAGAGGCCGACCTACGCGGTGCGAGACCTACGGTCGATCGCTCTGCCGAACCTACCCAGGTACATCCGCGCCGGTCGAGCAATCGGCACCAGGGAAGGGGCGTGCGTTGGATCGGCGGATCCGAAAACCCACCGCGTCAGGTCGGTCCAATTTCACGCTCCGGGGTTCGGGGATCACAGGGCGATTGGATTCGGCACCCCCGCTGGAGCAATCGCCCGCGCGTTGCATATCAACGTTTGTATACTCCCTTGGGCATGTTCGGTTCTGCACGTTCCAGGAAACTCCAGCGGAAGTTCGAGCTCGGTTTCCTGATTTCTATGCCCCCTTGGGCGTGGCTCGGTTCTGCACAGGTGAACGCCCGACAGCTCGTCGAACTGCTCGCCGGAGTTTTCATACACCCTTGGGCGTAGCTATTCAGCTGGTGTGAGTGCTGATGGGAGCCATGCGCCCGTGGTGAACAGCTCGCGAAGGACGTCGAGTTTGTCGCGTCCCCATTTGGTGGCGGTGCCCAGATAGGACTGCACGATCGCGAAGTCGGTGAGTCCTT
>DASUGU010000134.1:0-162160 GCA_036273855.1 Pseudonocardiaceae bacterium | reverse complement strand
GGTCGACTTCACGCTCGGTGGGTTGAACTACCAGATCGAACACCACCTGTTCCCCAGCATGCCCCGCTCCAACCTCCCGCACGCCCGGCCGATCGTGCGCGACTACTGCGTGGCTCGCGGGATCAACTACACCGAGTGCGGTGTGCTGCGGTCGTACGGTGAGGTTCTGGCTCACCTGAACGCGGTCGGCGCACCGTTGCGCCGGGTGGCAGCGACCTGATCGTCACGTTCCAGCAGACAAGGACGCTCCTATGGAGATCGACCGACCGATCGTGCTGTCAGGCTATGAGTTGCGACTGAAGATGGTCGCCGACGCGATCCAGGACCACTCGAAGATGGGCAAGAAGGCGGCGACGGAGGTCGCGGTGCATGTGCTGCACTCGTTGGACTCCATTCCGGAGAAGATCCGCTGATCTTCAGTCGCGGACGCAGAACTCGTTGCCTTCCGGGTCTTCGAGTAGCGTCCAGTCCTTGAACTCGTGGGCTATCGTCGCGCCCAGGTTGACCAGCCGGCGTACTTCGGCGGCGCGGTCTTCGGCTCGCAGGTCGAGGTGGACGCGGTTCTTGACGGTCTTCGGTTCGGGGACTGCTTGGAAGAAGAAGCGGGGGCCAGCGTTGGCCTCGACCAGGACCGTGGGGTCGTCTTCCGGGTCGTTGATGCCGTTGGCTCGTAGTCTGGCCAGTTCTGCTTCGTCGTAGGGGGCGATGGCGTAGCCGTCGAGGGTGGCGGCCCAGAATCTGGCCTGGGATGCCGGGTGGTCGCAGTCGACGACGATGTCGTGGATGGTTGCCATGGGGTCATTGTCACAGGGGTTGGGCCTGGCGACCCCAGGGTCGGGCTGTCGCACGCCGCCGCTCCCTCGCCTTTGAGTGTTCGCGCTGGATCGCTGGAGTCAAGGGTCGCTCCTGCGTCGCTTCGCGATGGCCTTCGGCCAACCTTGACTCCAGCGATCCAGCGCAAGTGCGGCTGAGGACGAGGGAGCAGCGGGGAGGAATGGATCGGCCCGGTTGGGTCCCGGTGCCGGTTGCGTTGCCGGCTGCCGGTTGAGCCTCAGCTGCTTGCCGGATCAGCCCCGGACATCCGGTGTGAGCAGCGCTTCATTCTCCCCCGCTCCCAACACCCAGCCTTCTTGATGCCCGGCATCAAACCATCCAAAGAAGGGACCGGGGGACCGAACCCCAACCCCGCCGGGAACCACCGAAACCCCACCCCGATCGTGAACCACCAACCAGCCCTACCATCCCCAGGTGACCACGTACGAAGAACACCTGGACACCTCAACCCTCCCGCCCAGGCAACAGCAGATCCTCGCCGCGATCCGCGACTGGGTGGTCAACCACGGATACTCCCCAAGCACCCGCCAGATCGGCGACGCGATCGGCCTCCGATCCACCTCATCGGTCTCGAAGCACCTGGCGAGTCTGGAAGAACGCGGCTTCCTCAGCCGCAGCAACACAATGTCCCGCCCCATCGATGTCAGAATGTTCCTCCAACCCACAACGCGGGAGCAACCCGACTCGGTCACCGTGCCAGTCGTGGGCGACATCGCGGCAGGCGTCCCGATCACGGCAGAGGAACACGTCGACGACATCCTGACCCTGCCGCGCGGCATCACCGGCCGCGGCACCGTGTTCGGGCTCCGCGTGCGCGGTGACTCGATGATCGAGGCGGCGATCTGCGATGGTGACATCGTGGTGGTGCGGCAGACGTCGGAGGCGTACTCGGGCCAGATCGTCGCCGCGATGATCGATGACGAGGCGACCGTCAAGGTGTACCGGCGGCGTAACGGCCACGTCTTCCTGGAACCGCGCAACCCCGCCTACGACGTCATCGACGGGGACAACGCCGTCGTGCTCGGCACGGTGGTGTCGGTCCTGCGCAGCATGTGACCCTCAGCCGACGGTGAACCCGCCGTGGTCGATGGTCTCCCGCAGCCAGCGGAGCCACTGGCACCACAGGTCGTCGGCCTCCAACTCCGCGCGCAGGGCCGGCGGCGCGACCGCGTACCGTTCCAGCGCCTGGCAGATCTCCTGGGCACCGACGATCCATGAGTCGTTGCTGGCGAACTTGAACTCGGGAATCCCGATCATGCCGGCGACGGTCTGCGCCGCCACGGCACGCTCGGCGGCCAGGTAGTCGGCCCGGCGGCTGGGCTCGGCCGAACACCAATCCTGCCAACTGGCGAATGGCCAGTCCGGAAAGGGCGGGCGTTCGGCCGCATAGGTCATCGCCGCGCGGCGCATGCCGTCCCGGCAGAACTCCATCCCCGCGAGGTTGAGCGAAAACTGAAAGGGATCGGCGAGAACGTGGTAGGTCTCGCTGCACGGCACATCGTGGTCGCAGCCCAGGCCCGCCTCGAAGCAGTCCCGGGCCGCCGCCACCGGTGGGGGCAGTTCCACCCACTCCAAGTCGTAGCCCACGGAGAGTCATCGTCCCTGGTCAACCACTCCGTGACCAGCCGCTTTAGCCAGATCGTGATCAGCGCCGGGAATGGTCGCCCGAATGGGTGACGCTGGACCGGTCTGCGATGGCCTAGGGTCCGGCGGGTGATGAGCGACATCGTTGAGTTGCGGCGGTACACGCTGCGTCCTGGGCAGCGCGACGTGCTGATCGAGTTGTTCGATCGCGAGTTCGTCGAAACCCAGGAAGCGACCGGAATGCGCATTCTGGGACAGTTCCGCGATCTGGGTGATCCGGACCAGTTCGTCTGGGTACGCAGTTTCCCGGACATGGCGGTCCGGAAGTCGGCGCTGACCGATTTCTACAGCGGACCCGCGTGGAAGGCGCACGCCGCCGCCGCCAACGCGACCATGATCGACGTGGACAACGTCCTGCTGCTGCACCCCGCCGGGCAGCGCGGCGACTTCCAACTCGATCCGGCGGCCCGCGACACCCCGGCTTCGTCGCAGGTCGTCGCCACGATCTACGACCTCCCGGAACCCGTCGACGACGCGCTGGTCGGATTCTTCGAGACCACGGTGATCCCGTTGCTGGAGAAGGCAGGCGCGACACCATTCGGCCTCATGCAGACGGAGTACGCCGATAACGACTTCCCCGGCCTGCCCATCCGCACCGGCGTGCACAAGCTGGTCTCCTTCACCTCGTACCCGAGCTCGACGACGCCCGCCGACATCGGTGCCAAGCTGGCCGCGATGGCCGAATGGGTGGACACCGTCGCCGGCCGGCTGCCGGAGGCCGAGCAACTGATCCTGACGCCGACGGACCGGTCACTGCTGCGCTGAGCAGGAGATCCCAAGCTCCGTGAAGCACGTCCGGACCCGGCCGGCCAGCCGGTCCAGCGCGCCTCGCCGGGCTCGCTGGTCGGCCACCGCCTCCGGGAGGGAGCGGCGGCGGAATGTCACGTGGTGGCCCGGTGCCGCCTGGCCTAGTGCCGACTGGGCGACCTGGGTCGCGACGGCGATCACCGGATAGCCCGCCGTCACCGGGTGGCCGCGCAGCAACACCACCAGCTCACCCGCCGGGGTCACCTCGACCGCGCCCGCCGGCACGCCACGGGACAACAGCTCACCCGAACCCGACCGGGCGGGCGCCGGGCCTCGCAGGCGCAGGCCGATGTGGTTGGCCCGGCCGATCTCGAACGAGCCGGCGAGTGGTCGATCGAAGTCCGAGGCGTCGGGGCCGTCGACGACATCGACCGTCCAGTCCGTGCCGAACCGGGGGACCGGCGGGGCAAGCCGGAACAGCCGGAAGATCGAGTGGTCGACGTGGTCGGTGTCCAGGGCGACCTGGTCGTCGGCATGCAGCCACGTGCCGAACTCCAGCAGCGGGTCCGGCGCGCAACTGCCCAGGAACCTGGGCACCGCGAGCGAGCCGTGCACCGCGACATAACTACGTAGTCCATTGTGGATCGATGACACGGTCACGAGCGTCGCGGCTGGCAGGCAGACCGGCTCCCAGCACGGCCAGTTGACCGCGGCCGGCGCGCCGGTGATCGCGATCAGCGCCGGATAGGACGCGCGGAACGTGAACGTCGACCCCGTGATCTCGATCAGCGGAGCCGTCTCGGGATTGCCCACCAGGATGTTGGCCACAGCGGCCGAATACTGGTCCGCCGCTCCGTTGGCCGAGATCCCCTCCCTGGCATGCCCCGGCCGGCCCAGGTCGGTCACCGCCGCCAACCCGGCCTGGCGGATCTCCAGGACCTCAGCCACGGAACCGCAGCAGATCGCCCGGTCGGTGGCCGAGTTCCACTACCGACGTCCGGCCGATCAGCCGCCACCCGCCGGGGGACGCCACCGGGTAGATCACCGACTGGCACCCCGACACGGCCACCGAGCCCGGAGCGACCCGGACGCGCGGCACCGGGCACCGGCTGACCGGACCGGGGAACAGCGAACCGTCCAGCATCGGCGCGCCCGCCGGAGCCCCTCGGAACCGGACGGTCCAGGTGGCGGCCGTGTGCAGCCGTACGACCTCGGCAACCGATATGCCGAGCTCGCCTGCCACGTCCGGCAGGTCCGGGCCGTCGTACACCACGGGCAGGTGGAACATCACCGGCACGGCCGCACCCGGCACCGGCCGTGCCGCCCGGACACCGGCTGCCACCTGCGAGAACGTGGTGCGCACGCAGTCGAACTCGACCAGCAGCGTGTCGTAGGCGGGCACGACCCCGAACACCCCGGCCAGCCGCTCGACCGGGTCGGCCAGCCGGTGCACGGTCCGCCAGCGCTCCTCCGCCGTGCCGCCCACCGCCGTCACCAGCACAGCGGCGTCGCCGTACGGGGCCAGTTCCAGCGCGGTCATACCAGGGCGGCCAACTGGCGGATGGCAACCCCCGCGTCGGCCAGCGCGGCACGCACCGCCTTGGCCAGCACCACCGCACCCGGCGTGTCCCCGTGTAACAGCACGGTGTCCGGGCGCAGCGGGATGTCGCGGCCGGAGGCTGCGGTGACCATGCCCTCGGTGACCATGCGGACCACCCGCCCGGTCACCTCGGACTCGTCGGTGAGCACCGCGCCCGGCGTCGACCTGGGCACCAGGGAGCCGTCCTCCTGGTAGGCGCGGTCGGCCAGGCCGAGTACCGCGGTGGACAGGCCGGCCGCCGCCGCGGCGTCGGTGAGGGCGCCCGCCAGCGCGACCACGGTGACGTCCGCGTCGAATGCGGTGATCGCGGCGACGATCGCGTCCGCCCACGTCCGGTCCCGGACCGCTGCGTTGCCGAGCTGGCCGTGTGGCGTGACGTGCCGGATGCGGGTGCCCCGGGCGCGGGCGAACGCGTCCAGGGCACCGAGCTGGTAGAGCACGTCGGTGTACACCTCGTGCGCGGTCAGGCCGATGAGGCGCCTGCCGAACCCGTACCGGTCGTGCAGCCCGGGATGGGCCCCGACCTGGACACCGCGCCGGACGCACTCGGCGACCGTGTCGTGCATGATCGCCGGATCGCCCGCGTGGAACCCGCAGGCGATGTTCGCCGATGTCACGATGCCCAGCAGTGCATCGTCGTCGCCGACCCGGTAGGTGCCGTACCCCTCGCCGAGGTCGGCGGCCAGGTCGACCATCATCGCGGGCTCGTGGCGTGGATCAGGTCGGCGACCGCGGTGATGCCCTGGACGACCCGTTCCGGCGGCTCGGTGCCGATCGAGATCCGGATGTACCGGTCGCACGACGCACCGTAGGCGATGCCCGCGATGACACTGACCCCGTGCTCCCGCAGCAGCCGCGCGGTGAACTCCACGGAGTCCAGTGTGGACTTGCCGAGCGAGGCGAACAGGTAGAACGACGCCGAACCAGGCATCGTCTCGACACCCGCCCCGGCCAGCAGGCTCGCGATCTCGCGCCGGAACTCCACCACCCGGCGGATCTGCGGCCGGGTGATCTCCAGGATGTCGTCGAAGTGCTCGGCCAGATACCAGGACAGGATGGTGGGTGCGCAGGTGATCAGGTGCTGGTTGATCTTCAGGACCTGGTCGATCAGTGTGCGGTGGGCGATGACGTAGCCGACCCGCCAGCCGGACACCCCGTAGTTCTTGGACATCGAGTTGACCGTGACGGTGTGGCGCAGTTCCGGGTCGAACGAGCCGCACGCGCGAAACTCCACGCCCTCCGGCACGAACTCGTTGTACGCCTCGTCCGCGATCACCATCAGGCCGTGCCGGTCGGCGAGGGCGTGCACGAACTCCAGCTCGGCGACCGTGAGCACCTGGCCGGACGGGTTGTTCGGATTGTTGATCACGATGGCTCGGGTGCGCGGCGTGATGTAGCCGGCCAGGCCGGCCACGCTCACGTCGTGCGGCACCATCACCGGCACGCCACGGCAGAGCCGTACCTGCTCGGGGTAGCTCAGCCAGAAGGGCTCCGGGATGAGCACCTCGTCGCCCGGCTCCAGCATCGCCAGGAACACCATGTAGATCGCGACCTTCGAACCGGCCGTCACGATGATCTCCGAAGCCGGGTCGACCGGGACGTCGAACTCCTCCCGGTAGTACCGGGCCAGCCGCTGCCGCAGCTCGGGCAGCCCCCTGGAGTGCGAGTAGTGGTGGATGCCCAGGTCGGCCAGGTCGTCGAACTTGGGCAGCGGCAGGTCGAAGAACGCCTCGCCCACCGACAGCCTGATGATGTCCTGGCCGGCGGCCCTTAGCTCGGAGATGTCGTTGTTGTACTTGACCGACAGTGCCTCGGAGATACCGTCCACCAAGGACGACGATCTGGTGGGCACCGGCAGTCCCATGGTGCTGCTCATTGATTCGCTCCTCACAGGACCCGGACCTGGCCGGCACCCCAGACGACGTTCTTCACAGTGGTCAGCGCGGCGAGGCCCATCGGCCCGCGCACGTGCAGTTTCTGCGTGGACACACCGATCTCCACGCCGTAGCCGAACTCGCCGCCGTCGGAGTACCGGGTCGAGGTGTTGACGAACACGCTGCCCGAGTCCACGTCCCGGGTGAACCGGCGTGCCACGTCGATGTCCCGCGCCACGATCGCCTCGGCGTTGCCGGTGCCCCAGCGGGCGACGTGGGCGATGGCGGCGGTCACGTCCGGCACCACGCGCACGGCCAGCACGAGGTCGAGGTACTCGGTGCCCCAGTCGGCTTCGGTGGCCCGCACTGCCTTCGGCCAGACCTCGCACACCTCGGCGTCGCCCCGGATCTCCACACCGGCACCGGCCAGCTCGTCGAGCACGCCGGGCAGCCACTCGGCGGCCAGATCCTGGTGCACCAGCAGGGTTTCCATGGCGTTGCAGACGCTCGGCCGGGAGGTCTTGGCGTTGATCGCGACCGCGGCCGCGATGTCCTTGTTGGCGGAGCCGTCGATGTAGACGTGGCAGTTGCCGGCGCCGTCGATGACCGTCGGCACGGTGGCGTTGCGCTCCACGGAGTCGATCAGTTCCGGCCCGCCGCGCGGCACCAGCAGGTCAATGTAACCCTTGGCCCGCATCAGTTCCAGGGCGGCGTCGCGGGATGGGTCGGTGAGCAACTGGACGGCGGCGCCCGGCACGGCGTCGTGCCGGGCGATCGCGTCGGCCAATGCGGCCATGATCGCCGAGTTGGTGGCCGTGGCCATCGACGAGCCGCGCAGTACGGCACAGTTGCCGGACTTCAGGCAGAGCGCCGCGACCTCGGCGGTGACGGTGGGCCGCGCCTCGTAGATGACCGCGACCACGCCGAGCGGTTCTCGCACCTGCTCGATCAGCAGGCCGTTGGGCCGGGTCCAACCGGCCACCACCTGGCCGACCGGATCGGGCAGGTCGGCGATGGTGCGGATGGCCTGGACGAGGCCGGCGATCCGGCGGTCGGTCACGGTGAGCCGGTCCACCAGCGTGGTGGAGATCCCGGCGTCGCGCGCGCCGGCCACGTCGGTGGCGTTCGCGGCGAGGATGTCGTCGCGATGTGCCTCGACGGCCAGGGCCATGTCCAGCAGCACGGCGTTCTTCTCCGCCGTCGTCAGGGATTTGACCACGGTCCACGCTTCGACAGCGGATCGGCACACGTCGGTCACGGTCATGACTGTTCCTCCACGATCCGTACGTAGTCGCCTGCGGCGACGATGGTTCGGCCCTCCGATGCGACGGTGCCGCGGGCCACCGTGCGACCGTCGGCGTCCTGGATGTCGACGACGTCACCGGGCTCGGCGGCACCGGTGACGTGCTCCCGGCGCAGGGCGTCCCCGCGGTCGACGAGCGCGGTGCCCGCCGGGGTGCAGCGCAGCGTGCCGCGTGCCGGATCGCGGAAGACGCGCCACAGGGTGTCCAGGGGCGGCGTGGCGCCGGTGACCGCGCGCGGGTGGAACACGGTGCCCATGGCCCGGCCGCCGTAGGCGTTGACGAGAATGTCGGAGTCGGTGCCGTCCGCGATCACCGCGCGCACGCCGCTGTAGGTGGCGATCCAGCAGGCGCCGAGCTTGGTCCGCATGCCGCCAGAGCCGCTGCCCGCGCCGCCCAACGCCTCGATCGCCGGTGTCAGGACACGCACCTCGTCGATGTGCCGCGTCGGATCGCCGTCGTGCAGACCGGGCACGTCGGTCAGCAGCAGCAGTAGGCCGGCCTGAAGGTGACCGGCCACCAGGGCCGCGAGCACGTCGTTGTTGCGGACGCCGAGCGCGTCGTTCTCGTTGACCACCGGGATCATGCCCAGGTCCAGCATCGTGTCCAGGGTGAGTCCGACCTTGCTGCCGAGCAGTTCGGGCGGGGTGAGCAGTACCTGGCCGGTGCGCAGGCCGCGATCGGCGAAGGCCGACTGGATCGCCGAGTACAGCGACGCCTGGCCGAGCGCGAAGGCCACCTGTGCGGCCGCGGCATCGGATTCGGTCAGCCGGGGATGGCGGGTGCGGCCGATGGCGATGGCGCCGGAGGCGAGCAACACCGGCCGCAGGCCGCGCACGATGCCGCGGTGCACGCTGTCGCACAACCGGTCCAGCTTCGCCGGGTCGACCCGGCCCGCCGTGATGAGCGAGGAGGTGCCGATCTTGAGCACCACCCGCTCACCCGGCACGATGGTGTCGGATCGCCGGGCGGTGACCGGCGAATCATTGGTCAGTGTCTCGGGCACGGGCTCATGCTTGCCACGGCGGATGTAGCGCCGATGTGCTCGCGATACGCCAGTGGTGTTGCGGCCGCGCCACACCGGGACTGCATCGGCGCGACATCGGCACAACATCCGGGCTGGCGACTCTGCCGGTATGACCACGGAACTCCGGCCGGCCGCCCCGGCGACGCTGCCCATCACCGAGTCCCAGAAGGGGCTGCTGGTCGTGGACAACCTGGTCCCGACCAGACAGATCTACAACCAGGTCATCCAGTTCGACCTCGACCCGACACGGTGCACCGGCTCGTTGACCGACACCGTCGTCGGGGCGCTCGTCGCGCTCGTCACCGTGCAGCCCGCGCTGCGCCAGGTGTTCATCCTGCACCCGGAGATGTGCGCCGTCCTGCAACCACCGCCCACGGCCGAAACCCTGCCGCTGGAGTCGGTCACGGTACCGCCCGCCGACTACGCGGCGACCCTGGCCGCGCTGGGCCGTGACATCGGCCGGACACCGTTCGACCTGGCCGCCGGTCCGGTGTACCGCTTCGGCTTCGTGCGCGCCAACGACGACAGCGCGGCGGCCATCCTGATCTGCGGGCACCACCTGGTCGGCGACGGCGTCTCCATGGGCCCGCTGGTGCGCGACCTGGACCTGGCGCTCGCCGGTGGGCTGGACGTCGAGAAGCTCCGCACCGCCCGGGAGACCGCGCTCGCCAAGGAACTCGCCGCGCAGCAGCGCGCGGCGGGCGCCGACAAGACCACCGCGCGCGTCACCGAGTGGGCGGAGCAGCTGCGTGGCGTGCCACCGCTGGTGCTCTACCCCCGGCCGGGCCGCCCGCAGCAGACCGACTTCCACGGCACCCGTATCTCGTGGACGCTGACCGAGCAGGAGACCGACCGGCTGCAGGCGACCTGCAAGCGGCTGGGCATCACGCCGTTCGTGGCGCTGACCGCGTTGTACGGCACCGTGCTCGCCCGTCACGGCGGCGTGTCCCAGGTGCTGGTCGGCAGCCCGTTCACCGCGCGGCGCACCATCGGTGCCTTCGACCTGTGCGGGTTCTTCGTCAACACGTTGCCGGTCACGGTCGACGTGGACTGGAACCGTACGGTCGACGAGCATCTGGGCACGGTGGTCCGGGCCGCCGTCGACCACTGCCGGTCGGCCGTGGACGTGCCGTTCAACCAGCTCGTCGCCGCCGTGCAGCCGGACCGCACGAACGACCGCAACCCCCTGTTCTCCTGCATGCTGGCCATGCAGGACACATTCGACCCGGCCACCGGGACCGGTGCCGTCGTGGGCGCGCTGGAGCCGGGCAACGGCACGGCCAAGTTCGACCTGTGGCTGGGCGCCACCCCGGTGCACGGCCGGTGGCTGCTGGAACTGGAGTACGACCCCGGCCTGATCCCGCCCGCCGTGGCCGACGGGCTGCTGGACTCGCTGCGCTCCGCCGTGCGCCGGGCGGCCACCGACGGCACGCTGACGCTCGCCGAACTGTTCGCCGACGCGTCCACGACGCAGAGCAGGCGCGACGACGGCCTGCCATCGACCGCGCCGGCGGCGACGTTGAGCGAGTGGTTCGCGAACACCGCTCGGCGCACGCCGGACGCGGCGGCGATCGAGGAACCCGGCCGGACGCTGACCTTCGGTGAACTGTCCCGGCTGGCCCGACGGGTGGCGGCCGGTCTCGCGGCCCGCGGTGTGGGGCAGGGCGACGTGGTGGGGCTGCGGCTGGACTCGCTGGCCGACACGGTCGTGGCGATCCTGGCCGTGCTGCGCCGGGGCGCGACCTACCTGCCGCTGGACGCGAGCCTGCCCGGCGATCGGTTGTCCTACATGGTCCGGCATTCCGGGTGCCGGTTGGTGATCGGCGCCGACCTGTCGGCGGATGTCGAGGTGGTCCCGCCCGACGAGCTGGAGTCCGAAGTGGACGTACCGTCCGCGGCGACGCCCGACTCGGCCGGGTACGTGATGTTCACCTCCGGCTCGACCGGGCAGCCCAAGGGCGTGCTCATGGGGCACCGGCCGCTGCTGAACATCGCCGCGTGGCAGATCGCCGCCCTCGACCAGACCGGGGACAGCAGGTTCCTGCAGTACGCGCCGGCCGGATTCGACGTGTCGTACCAGGAGATCCTGCCCACGCTGCTGGCCGGCGGCACCGTGGTGTCCCGCGAACCGGCCGACCGACGCGACTTCCCGGCCGTGGTGCGCAGGGTCGCCGACACCGAGGTCACCCACCTGTACCTGCCGGTCGCGGCGCTGCGGCCGTTCGTCCAGTCGGTGCGGGCCCAGCGGCTGCTGCTGCCCGCGCTGCGCTACCTGTGCGTGTCCGGCGAGCAGTTGCTGGTGGACGACGAGATCCGCGTGTTCTTCGAGGAGAACCCGCACTGCACGATGGTCAACCACTACGGACCGACCGAGACCAACGCGGCCACCACCCGCAGGCTCACCGCCGCCGATCCGCCGTGGCCGCACCACGTCCCGATCGGGCTGCCGCTGCCGGGGGTGACGGCGTACGTGGTCGACGTGACCGGTCATCTCGCGCCCGCCGGCGTGCCCGGTGAGCTGTTGCTCGGTGGCACGGCGCCCGCGGACGGCTACCTCAACGACGCCGAACGCACGGCGGAACGGTTCCTGCCCGACCGGTTCGCCGGTGCCGGCACCCTCTACCGGACCGGTGACCAGGTCGTGCGGGACGAGCAGGGCGCGCTGATCTTCCTCGGCCGCGACGACACGCAGGTGAAGATCCGCGGCTACCGGGTGGAACTGGGCGAACTGGAGGCCGCCGCGATCGGGCTGCCCGGCGTGCGGCAGGCGGTGGCCGCGGTCCGCGGTGCCGACGCCGACCGCTCGCTGGTCCTGTTCCTGGTGCCCGAATCCGGCGCCACGCCGGATCACGAGGCCGTGCGTGGTGCGCTCGCCGACCGGCTGCCCGCCTACATGGTGCCCGCGCTGGTGATCGACATCGAGTCGGTGCCCACGTCCGGCAGCGGCAAGACCGACCGGGTCGCGCTGCTGACCATGGCCGACCAGGTGGTCGCCGAACGCGCCGAGGATGTCGCGCCCGCCGCCGAGTACGCGGACGACCTGGAGCGCGAACTCGCCGAGATCTGGGCCGAGGTGCTCAACGTCCCGGTGGTCGAGCGCGACCGGCCGGTACTCCAGTACGGCGCCCACTCGCTGAACATCTTCACCGTGCTGGGCCAGGTGCAGGAGCGCTACGGCGTGGCCGTGCAGCTGGTGGAGTTCTTCCGCGCCCCCACCGTGGCGACCCTCGCCGGGCTGGTCCGGAAGGCGGCCGCGTGATGGCCGTCCCGGGCAGGCTGGTGACGTTGGTACGTCGTGGTGACCGGCCACTGTGCGTGATGCTGCCCGGCGCGGGTGGCGGGATGAACTCCTACCTCCGGCTCGCGTCGCACCTCGGATCGACCTACAACGTGTCCGCGGTGCGGCCCGCCGGGCTGCTGCCGGACGAGACGCCCGAGGACAGCGTCACCGCGATGGCCGAGTCCGCGCTGGGCGCCCTGGGGGAGCGCACTCCCGCGCTGGTCTTCGGGTGGTCGCTCGGCGGCACCATCGCGTGGGAGATGGGCGTGCGCCTGGCCGATCGGGGGCTGCGGCCCGACCTGGTGATCGTGGACAGCTCACCGTTGCGCCGGCCGTCGGTCGAGGCGGACGACGAGCGGATCTGGGACATCATCGTGGCCGGTCTGGGTCCGAGGGCGGACGAGCAGACCGTGCGACGGGTGGAGCGCACGTTCCGCGCCCAGGTGACCGCGCTGGCCGGATACGCCGTCGAGCGCCGGTACCCGGGTCGCGTGCTGCTGCTGATGTGCCCGGACACCGGCACCGACGGCATCTCCGGACGGGACGTCGCGCTGCGGCGGTGGCGGGAAGTGGCGCCCGACCTGCGGACGTCCACCCTGGACACCGACCACTACTCGGTGTTCGAGCCCGAGCACCTGGACCGGCTCATCGGCGAGATCGACACGTTCATGGGGGAGGCGTGAGTGCGCCGCTGGCGGTGGTCAGCGGGGGCACCCGTGGCATCGGGTTGGCGCTGAGCCGTCGGCTGGTCGAACTGGGTCACCGCGTCGTCGCGCTCTACCGGCGTGACGACGCGGCCGCGCGTGCCGTGGCGGGGACGTCGATCCACGCGCTGCGACTGGATGTCGCCGACGCCGATGCGGTGGCCACGGCCGGCGACGACCTGCTGGCCCGCTTCGGCGCACCGGCCGTGCTGGTCAACAACGCGGGCGTCAACGTCGACAAGCCGTTCCTCACCATGTCGGCACGCGATTGGCACCAGGTGCTGGACACCAACCTGTCCGGCGTGTTCCACCTGTGCCGCGCGCTGGTGCCCGCGATGCTCGACGAGGGCGGTGTGGTGGTCAACGTCGGTGCCACGACCGGGATTCGCCCGAGGGTCAACGGGGTGAACTACTGCGCGAGCAAGGCCGGGCTGCTCCAGTTCACCAAGTGCCTGGCGCTGGAACTGGCGCCGAAGGTGCGGGTGAACTGCCTGATCCCGGGGGCGATCGAGACCGACGAGGTGGTCACCAGGTTCCGGCTGGACGACCCGTGCGAGCGGGCCAGGATGGCCGCCGAGATCCCGCACGGCCGCCTCGGCACGACCAAGGACGTCGCCGACGCGCTGGAGTTCCTCGTCGGGCCCGGCAGTACGTACCTGACCGGGCAGAAGATCATTGTGGACGGTGGGCAGTTCATGTGGTGACCCCGACCTACGACCGGATCTGGACGCCGGTGCTGGAGACCGTCCGGGCGGACGCCCTGGACTGCGTGCAGACGAACCTGGCCGCCGTGGCCGATCGGCTCGGCGGCGCGGGTGCTCATTTGGCCTTAGGTGCGCCGCTGCGGTTCGAGACCGAGCCGGGAGCCGCCCGGGTGGCCGCATCACTGGAGCATCGGCTGGCCGCCGCTGACGACCTGCTCGGCCTGCGGGTCGAGCAACGGTGGGACGGCGTCGACGGTCTCGCGCTGCGCGCACTGGTGGCCGAGCACGGGCCGCTCTATGTGGTCACGGATGCCTTCCAGTTACAGTGGATACCCTTGTTCGGCAGACAGCACACCGACCACACGTTCATCCTGGCGGGGCCGAACACTGTGGCGGACGCCTATCACGACGACACGGCATGGGGCGAGTGCCGGGCAGGCGTGTGGCGGATCACGGATGCCGAGCTGGACGCGTGTGTGCCGTCGGCGACCGTGCTCCGTCTCGCGGCCGGCCCGGTGACGTCGCCCGAGGACGTGCTCCGCGCCAATGCGCACAGCCTGGCCGCGGCGGGACCGGCCATCGAGGAGTACCTGGCGGCGCCGTCCGATCTGGTGCTGGACATCTGGCTGCTCGGGCGGTCCCGGCTGCTGCACACCGCCTGGCTGGAACGGCAGGGCCTGCCGGCCGAGGAGATGGCGGCGCAGGCGCGGGCGTGGCTGGCGCTGGCGTCCACGAGTTACGTCGTGCTGCGTCGGAGTGCGGGTGGTCCGCCGGCGTCGGTGCTGGACGAGATGCGCGAGCTGCTGCACGAGGACGCCGCGATCGCGGCCCGGCTCGCCGGGGGCGGCATCCGGGCGGCGCTGGTGGACGTGGTCGGTGAGGTGCTGCGGCTCGACGAGCGGGCTGGTGTTGTCGGGGCTGCGTTGCGGGATCTGCCGAACTACAACTCGCTGCGCCTGGTGGAGATCGTGGAACGGGCCGAGGTGCGGCTGGGTGTGCGGCTGGACGACACCGACCTGACGCCCCAGGCGTTGCGGGACGTCGACTCGCTGTGCGCGGCGTTCGAGCGTCGGGTGCGGGGCACGCGCTGAACGGAATTCGAAGGCGGGGTCGGGCCTGTGCTGGCTCCCGATCGGCGTTGTGCCGGGTTGGTGGATCTTGGTGTAGTGGGGGCGGTACGTGGCGGTTCTTGGGTTGGGGTTGGCTCGGCCGGAGAAGACTGGATCGTCCAGAAAGCCGGTGCCACCAAGGGTGGGGCGAGCTCGTGCTTCGCCCCGGCAGGACTGTGACTTCGCTCGGCCGGGCAAAGACCAGGCGCTCGGGCTTACTGTCGCTTCATTCCTGGCCGCTCCCTCATACCCAGCCTGCTTTTGCGCGGGTCTTCGCTGTCAAGGCTGGCCGAAGGCCATCGCGCAGCGACGCGTAGCGGCCTTTACAGTGATGGCCCAACGCAAACCCTCAAAGGGAGGGAGCGGCCCGTGCCAACCTCAACCCAAGAACCGCACCCGCCCCCAGCCACTCCACATCAGAGCGCGTCGCCCAGCTCGCTCGCCAGCCGGCGGCGGTCGATCTTGCCGCTGGCGTTCACCGGGAACGTCTCCACGTAGTGCACCGCGGCCGGCACCATGTACTCCGGCAGCCGAGACCGCACCGCGTTCATCAGCTCGGTGGGATCGACAGCAACACCGGTGTGCAGGGCGTGCAACACGGTCTCGCCGGCCGTCGTCGCCGGGATCACCACGACGTCGTGCACGGCCGGGTGGTCGCGCAGGACCGCCTCGATCTCGCCCGGCTCGATTCGATACCCCCGCAGCTTCACCTGGTCGTCGACCCGTCCGATGTGGACGAACTCGCCGGATTCCCGGCGCACCCGATCGCCCGTCCGGTACCAGTCGGCCGGCGTGGGCAGGCCGGCCACCGGGCCGAACGTGGCCGAGTGGAACCGGCCGTGGTTGTGGGCCGGGTCCAGGTAGCCGTCGAACCGTTGCCCACCACGCACGCACAGCTCACCGTCATCACCGGGCACGCCGTCCTCGCCGACGAGCACGGCGTCGAGACCGCCGTTGGGCCGGCCGATGGGCACGGTGCCGTTGGATGTCACCGGCCACGCCGTGGTGTCAGAAGGCAGCCGGTACGCGGTGCACGTCACTGTCAGCTCAGTGGGGCCGTAGGCGTTCTCCAGCACGCTGTTCGGCGCGGCGGCGGCCCAGTCGCGGGCCTGGCTCGACGTCAACTGCTCGCCGGCGAACGCACTCCACCGCAGGTCCGGCATCGCACCGGGCCGCAGCCCACGCAACCGCCGGGCCAGCGAGATCACCGACGGCACCGAATACCAGTGGGTGATGGCCCGGTCGTTGACGAACCGGGCCGGCGTCAGCACCTCGTCGCTCGACGGCACGACCAGCGTGGCGCCGGTGCTCCACGACACGAACAGGTCGAACACGGACGGGTCGAAGGTCAGGTCGAACGTCTGGGACAGCCGGCAACCGGGGGTCACCTCGTACCGCTCGACGCAGTGCGCCACGTACCCGGCCACGTTCCGGTGCCGGATCGGCACACCCTTGGGCGTGCCGGTCGACCCGGACGTGAACAGCAGGTAGGCCACACTGCCCGGGTCGACGTCGTAGTCCTCCCGCCACGGCGCCGGCAGCGACGAAGGCCACCGGCCCACCAGCGGCAGTGCGGCGATGCCGGCCGGGAGTTGACCGACACCGGATTCGTCGGCCACCACCACGTCCACGCCAGCCGCGACACAGGTGGACCGGTTGCGATCGGGCGGGAAGGCCGGGTTGAGCGGTACGACCACGGCGCCCAGTCGGAGCCCGGCCAGGTAGCCGGCGTAGCTGGCGAGGCTGCGCGCGGCCAGTAACCCGACCGCGCGCGGCCGCTCGCCCGCGGCCGCCACCAGTGCCGCCGCCAACCGGTCCACCAGGACGGCGAAGTCCCGGTAGGTGACCGTGTCCGGACCCACCTCGATGGCGGTGGCGTCCGGACAGCGGTCCACCGAGTCGCGGAACCACGTGTACATCGTGCCCTGTGACTCGATCACGCTCACTCCTTCGTCGCGGCGTCCGCCTCGGCCACCCCGGCGGGCGTGATCACCCGCAGGAACGGGTAGATCAGCAGCAGGCAGGCCACCGCGAAGACACCGAACGCCACCCGGTAGCCGAACAACTGGGCCAACCCGCCCGCGATCGCCGCCGCGATCGGCGCCATGCCCCAGGAGATCAGCCTGCTGGCCGCGTTGAACCGGCCGAGCAGCTCGTTGGGCACCAGCGACTGGCTGATCACCCGCGAGTTGACCGTCCACAGCGTGCCGCCGACGCCGGCCAGGAACGCGGCCACACCGATCAGCCAGGCACTGGAGCGGACCTCGGGCAGCACGGCGGGCAGGCCCACCATGAGCACCGTGCCGATGATGTTGGCGAACATCGTGGCGCGCCTGCCGATCAGCCGGTTGGCCGGGCCGACCAGCGCGGTGCCGATGACACCGCCGGCACCGAGACTGGTCAGCAGGAAACCGTACTGGCTCGACGTCAGGTGCAGCGGTCCGCCGACGGCGTACGCGGGGATGATCGCGTACCAGGCCGCCCAGGTGCCCGCCATGATCGAGATGAGCGCGGCCATCGTACACAACAGCTTGTGCCGCCACAGGAACGACAGCCCTTCGCGGATCTCCACCCGCGCCGGCCTGCGTTCCGCCTTCTGCGCCACGGAGAAGTTGCCGACCAGCGTGGTCAGCAGCAGCGCGCCGAGCAGGTAGATCGCGCCGGTGGTGCCCAGCGCCACGGCGAATCCGGCCGCGACGAGGAAGCCGCCGATCGGTGCGCCGATGAAGCTGAAACTGACGTACTCGGCGGCGGCCAGGCGGGCGTTGAGTGTCTGCCACCGGGCCTTCGGCGCCACCGACGGGATGATCGACGCGCCGGACAGCACGGCGAACACCTCGGCGACGCCCAGGGCGAGTGCCACCACGAAGATCAGCGGCAGGCTGACCGTCCTGGTCACCACCGTGACCAGGACGACCGCGATCACGGCCATCCTGGCGAACTCGGCGCCCGCCATCAGCGACCGCCGGTTCATCCGGTCCACGATCACCCCGGCGTGCAGCGCGGTGAGCAGCCAGGGCAATGTCAGGCTGACCGCCACGGCGGCGATCAGCACGGGGGAGTGGGTGAGCCGGGTGGCCAGCAGCGGCAGCGCCACCCGCATCACCGCGTCGGCCGTGTTGGTGGTGCCGGTGAAGGAGATCAGCAGCCATTCGTTGCGGCGTGGCTGCTCGTCGACCGCGCCACCGGAGCTGACGGGTGCGGCCATCGATTGGTCGGACACGGTGGTACCTCCCAGGATCAGGCCGGTGCGGCGAGTTCGGTGATGGCGCGGGCGACCTCGGCGACCGCGGGCGGCCGGAGCAGCCCGTGGTGGTCGGCGGCGACACGCAGCAGCGTCAGCGGCGAGGTGAACTTGGCGCGCCACTGCTCGATCTGGTGCTCGGCCAGTTCCGCGCGTACCAACAGTGCCGGCACGTCCAGCCGCCGCTCGCTCACGTACGCGCCGACGGCGTCGGTGTGCCGGTTGAACGTGGCCCAGCGGTCCAGCAGCATCGCGACCGACACCGGCCCGCTGCCGGCGGCGGCCAGCCGCGCGGCCAGCACCCGCATGGCGAGTTCCGGCTCACCCGGCGCGGTCTGGGCGGGCGTGCCGTCCAGGGTGACGCCGTAGGTCGCGGCCGCCGTGGCGGAGAAGACCTCGTACACCGCGGCGTCCCGCACGGCCTGGCCGATGTCGTGCGGCACCGGCGGGGTCGAGTCGAGCAGCACGACCGGCACCGGGAGGTCGGTGGCCATCTCGAAGGCGGTCATCCCGCCCATCGACCAGCCGGCCAGCAGGTCGGGCCGCAGGCCCTCGGCGTCGAGGTCGGCCCGGAACCGGGTTGCCATGGCGGGCACCGTGTCCAGCGGAGTGCGCTCGGCGGACGCCGTGATCCGCCAGTCGGCCGGCAGGGCCGCCACGAGCTCGCGGTAGTCCTGCACACTGCCGCCGGCACCGGGCAACAGGTGCAGGTGCAGGCCGTCGCCGGGGCGCAGGTTGACCACCGTGCTGCCGTCGTCGGCGAGCCGGTCACCGGCGATCTGGTCGGCGGCCCGGCGTGGGGTCGGCTCGGTCAGCCAGCGCTGGATGTCCAGCGCCACACCGCTGTCCGCCTCCAGGGCGTGGGCGAACTGGACTACCTTGAGCGAGCGGCCGCCGGTGGCGAAGAAGTCCTCGTCCGGCCCGACCGGCTCGGCGCCCAGCACCTCGGTCCACGCCCTGCGCACCTGGTCCAGTGTGGCGGACTTGGGCATCTCCGTGGTGCCCAGATCGGCGGCCCGCAGGGTGTGCTCGACGTAGGCGTCGGCCGTGCGTGTCCGCACGCCGATGGTGGACACCGGCCGGGTCGGGTCGGCGCCGCCGACGGCCAGCATCGCGTCGATGTCCTGGTACAGGCGCAACGCCGTGGTCTGGTCGAACCGGCCGGTGTTGTACTCGGACTCGACGACGTACTCGCCGTTGAAGTCGAACACGCCGAACCCGATGTCGGTCCGGGCCGCCCGGTTGGGCGCGTGCTGCAGCCGCAGCGTCGCATCGCCCAGGGTGACGGCGGTGCCGATGGTGCCGTACCAGGTGACCAGCACCGGGATCGCGTCCCGCAACTGGGCCTGGACGGACTCGCTCAGCGCGCCGAACACCACGGAGAACGGCACCGTCTGGTGGGCCAGCATCTCCCACATGCCGTCCCGGATCCGCTCGACGACGGCACCGAACGTGTCCTCGCCCCGCACGGTGGTCCGCACGGCGAGCACGTTGGCCAGGTAGCCGACGAGTGCCTGGTCCTGCGGGGTCAGCCGGTTGGCGCTGACCAGGCCGGTGCACACCTCGGGGCCGGCGCCGCCGAGGGCCAGGACCGTCTGCAGCGCGGCGAACAGCACGCCGAACGGGGTGGTGAAGTACTGCTCCGCGAGGGCCGCGATGCCCTGGGTGGCCTCGGGGCTGAACACGTACCGCACCATGCCGCCGGTGTTGCCGGTGCCGGTGTAGGTGTGCCGGTCGGCCACCAGGGTGGTGGTCACCGCACCGTCGAGCGCGTCCCGCCAGTACTTCAGGCTGGCGTCCCAGCGGCCGTCGGTGCTCGCGGCCCGGGTCTCCAGCACGTGCTCGCGCAACGACGGCGGTTCGGTGTCGAACGCGGGTGTCCGGCCGGCCAGGGCGTCGGCGTAGGCGCTGGCGAAGTCGGTCATCAGCAACTGCATGCCCCAGCCGTCGACCAGGGCGTGGTGCACGGTGACCAGCAACTCGTGCTTGTCGCCGACGGTCACCGCGACCAGCCGTGCCACGGGTGCCGTGTCCAGCTCGATCGGCCACTCCTGGACCTCGCCCGCGATCTGGCGGAGCAGGAGGTCGGCCGGCAGCGAACCGGGGTCGTCGATCCGGATCCACTTGGGCTCGACGTCAACGTGGTCCACAATAGACACAAGGACGTCGCCGTCGCGGTGGTGCAGGCTCGCGCGCATCGCCTCGTGCCGGTCGACGACGGCCTGCCAGGCGACGCCCAGCGCGTCGAAGTCCAGCGGGCGGTCGGCGCGCAGCGGCCAGGTCTGGTTGTAGACCGACTTGTTCTTGGCCCGCTGGTGGATCCACCACAGCATCTCCATCAGCGGGGTGGCCGGGATCATCCCGGTGTCGGTGGTGGTCACCGTAGCTCCTTCTCGGCGCCGTGGTCGGCGCCATCGGTGATCTGGGCGATCAGGGTCTTGCGGTCGACCTTCCCGTTGGCCGCCAGCGGAATCGTGTGCCTGCGGTGGTAGCCGCGCGGGCGCATGTACGTGGGCAGGTCCTCCAGCAGCCGGGCGAAGTCGCCGTCGGCCACCGGTTCGCCCGCGTACACGGCGTGCAGGTCCACCTCGCCGTCGTCGGCGGTCAGCGCCACCACGACGGCCTCGGTGATGGCCGGATGCCTGCGCAGCGCGGACTCGATCTCGCCCAGCTCGACCCGGTTGCCCCTGACCTTGATCTGGTCGTCGACGCGGCCCAGGTGGACGAGTTCGCCGTTCTCCCGGCGCACCCGGTCACCGGTGCGGTACCAGTGGCTGACGCTCAGCGGCTCGCTGCCGTCGTACGCCTGGCCGCTCGTGCCGTCGAAACTGAGGAACCGCCCGGCGTTCTCGGTCGGGTCCAGGTAGCCGGGGAACCGCTGCCCGCCGCGGACGCAGAGTTCGCCGTCCTCGCAGGGCTTGAGGTCCTCGTCCAGCAGCACGTAGTCCATGTGCGGGAACAGCTCGCCGATCGGCATCGACCGGTTGGAGGTCAGCGGCCAGTTCGCCGGCTCGTCCGGCACCTCGTAGCCGGTGCAGATCACGGTCAGTTCGGTGGGGCCGTAGCAGTTGTTGACCGCCGCCTGCGGTGCCGCCGCCCGCCACGCCTGCACCTGCTCGACGGTCAGCGGCTCACCGCCGAACATGGCGCGACGCAGGTTGGGCATGCTGCCCGGAGCCAGCGCCCGCAGCCGGCGGGCGAACGAGATGATCGACGGCACGGACAGCCAGTGGGTCAGGCGCTTCTCGTTGACGAACCGCACCGGCGCGAACACGTCGCTGGGCTGCGGCACGCACAGCGTCGCACCCGTGCCCCACGTGCCGAACAGCTCCACGAGCGAACCGTCGAAGAACAGCTCGAACGTCTGCGACACCCGGCAGTCGGCGGAGAACCCGAACCGGGCGATCACGTCGGTCAGCAACGCCGACACGTTCGCGTGCGTCACCGGCACGCCCTTCGGCGTCCCTGTCGAACCCGACGTGTAGATGATGTAGGCGACGTCACCGTCGCCGCAGCCGACCTCCGGCAGCGGTTCGGTGTCGTCGGTGGCCACCAGCGCCCGCCACCGGTCGCCGGTCAGGTCCACCACCGGGATGCCCGACTGCTGCGGGTACTGCGGCAACTGCTTGGCCGAGCTGTCGTCGACGATCGTCACGTCCAGGCCGGCATCCTTGGTGATGACCAGGTTCCTGGCCACCGGGGCGCCCTGGTTGAGCGGCACCACGGCGGCGCCGAGCGACTGGCTGGCCAGGTAGCCGACGTAACTGGCCAGGCTGCGCGAGGTCAGCAGGCCGACCCGGCGCGGGCGTCTGCCCGCGGTGGCCACCATGCGGGCGGCCAGTCGGCGGGCCGCGGTGTGCAGCTCGGCGTAGGTCAGCGTCAGCCCGGCGACCTCGATCGCCGGGGCGTCCGGGGTGCGCTCCACCGTGGCGGAGAACCAGTCGTAGAGCTTCCGCGTCGTCACAGCGCGCCCCCGTCCTGGCCGGCGGGCGCCAGGTCGCGCAGCCACGCCTTGAGATCGGCGATCGTGTGCAGGTCGACCAGCCGGCTGGCGTCGATCTCGGCGTCGTCGTCCTGGGCCACGTCCACCGCGAGGCGCAGCAACGACAGCGACTCGATGCCCGCGTCGAGCAACGGGGTGGTGTCGTCGAACACGAAGGTGGCGTAGCGGGCGATGATGGTGTCGAGATCGAGCGTGGTGTCGATCGACGACGGACTGGCGAGCTCGCTCATGGGATTCTCCATGGGATCGGGACTGGATCTGGCGACGACGTTCGCCGACCGGGTTGTTCTCCTGATGTACCGGGGTTGCACGGGTGGTGTTGCGGCCCGCTCACTTGACCTGCCGGCCCGCTTTCCACACCGACGTGATGTGTGCCGGGTCGGCGAGCACGTCGATGTTCGCCACCGGGTCGGCGTCCAACAGGAGGACGTCGGCGTCGTAGCCGGGCAGCAACTGGCCCGATCGCGGCGCCTGCGGGCCGAGCGTGTCCGGTGCGACCGCGGTGGCCATCTCGATCGCCTCCAGCGGTGTGGCGCCGGCCTTCACCATCAATGACAACTCGATCCCGTTGAGCCCCCACTGGGTGGGCCTGTGCGGGCCGGTCATCGCGATGTCGGTGCCGAGCGCGATGGTGACGCCGGCCTCGCGGGCGATCGCGATCGCCTCCAGGTGCCGGTCGGCCACCTCCTCCAGCTTGCCCCTGGCGTAGGGCGGCACGAGATCGCTGACCAGCAGCAGGTGGATGATCGCGCGGGTCGGCACGAAGATCGCGCCGGTCTCCCGCATCGCGGTCGCGGCTTCCTCGTCGAGGTAGGTGCCGTGCTCGATGGTGCGCACGCCTGCCTTGAGCGCGGCCAGGATGCCCGGTTTGCCGTGGCAGTGGGCGGCGACGACCCGGTCGGCCAGGCCGGCCACTTCGACGATCGCGGCCAGCTCGGCGTCGGTGAACTGCTGGTGCACTGGATGGTCTACTTCGGACAGTACGCCGCCGGAGGCGAACACCTTGATCAGCTTGGCGTTGTTGCGCAGCTGTTCCCGAGCCGCTCGCGCACACTCGGCGGGACCGTCGGCCAGCCGGAGTTCACCGCCGAGGTGGCCGAAGTCCTCGATCCACGACGCCGGGAAGCCGTGCAGGTCGCCGTGCCCGCCGGTGGTGGACAGCGCGGTGCCGGCCGCATAGATCGACGGGCCCACCACGGTCCCCTCCTCGACCGCGCGGGCCAGGTGGATGCCCAGGCCGCCGACCTCGCGCACCGAGGTGAACCCGGCGTCCAGGCAGGCCCGCAGATCGCTCACGCCACGGGCGGCCCGCAGCGCGACCGATTCGTGCATCAGGTCGTTGAGATCGGCGGACCGCAGGCCCATGAAATGGCCGTGACAGTCCCACATGCCCGGCATCACGGTGTGCCCGTGAACCGTGGTGGCGCCGGGGCTGGCGGGTGCGTCGGCACGTGGTCCGGCATAACGGATCTCGTGGTCGTCCAGGATCACGACGGCGTCCCGGACCGGTGCTCCACGGCCGGGGACGAGTTGGTCAGCTTCGATACGGTGCGACATGCGGGTCAGGGAAGCAGACACCGCCGGTGGCGGTCACCTGCGCTGAATTGCACACCGCGCCGCCCGCGTACTCTCGGGCGAACAGGCCCACCAGTTCCGGCACCCGGTAGCGGTCCATGCCGACCGTCTCGATGAGACCGGCGTCGACCAGTCGCTCGGCGGCCGGTTCCGCCGCCGCGGTGGGCACGTCCAGCGTGGCGGCCAACGCATCCGTGGGCAGCACCGGTAGATCCAGGCCGCCCAGTGCGCCGAGCGCCCGTGCCGCCAGCGGATCGGCACCCCGCTCCACCAGCCGGGCACCCTCGCTCAGGCTGGTGCGCACGCTGAGCCCGTCACAGGTCAGCGTGTCCAGCCTGCGGGCCGGGTCGGCCAGGCGGTCGGCGAGCTGCTCGATGGTCCACTCAGGACGTTGGGCGAGCCGGGTGGCCGCGATCCGCAGGGCGAGTGGCAGATGGTCGCACAGCCGGACCAGCCGGGCGGTGGCCATCGGATCGGCGTCGACCCTCGCGGCTCCCGCGTACCGGCGGACCAGTTCCACGGCTGCCGCGTCGTCGAACCTGCCCAGCCGCAACAGCCCCGACCCGTCCACCGCCGCCGAGGCCGTCCGGCTGACCAGTAGTACGGCGCATCCCGGGGTGGCCGGTAACAGGTCCTGGATCTGGGCGGTGTCCAGCACGTCGTCCAGCACGACCGCGAGCTGCCGCCCGGCGAGCACGGTTCGCAGCAGCGCGGTGGCCCTGGGCAGGTCGCCGGGCACGTCGGTGATGCCGAGCGCGCCGAGCAGGCCGCCGATCGCCTCGGCGGGCCGCAACGGGCCGGTGTCGGCACCACCGCCCAGGTTCAGGTACACCTGCCCGTCGGGAAACGCGCCGGCCGCCAGATGGGCCGCGTGCACGGCCAAGGTCGTCTTGCCCACGCCTGCCATGCCGTGGATCGCGCAGCACCGCGCGTCACCGGTCAACCGCGAGACCACCCAGGACAGTTCGTCACGCCGGCCGACGAACACCGGCACGTCGCCGGGCAGCGAGTGTGGCACGGCCAACCGCACCACCACGGCGGCCGCGGCTCCCGCCTGCTGCCCGGCCTCCAGCAGCGGGTCGCTGCGCAGGATCCTGTTCTGCAACTCCCGCAACGGAGTGCTGGGCTCGATGCCCAGCTCGTCGACCAGCAGCCTGCGCAGGTCCCGGTACGCGCCCAGGGCCTCGGCCTGTTGCCCGGTGCGGTACAGGGCGACCATCAGGTGGGCGTGCAGCCGTTCCCGCAGCGGGTACTGCGACACCATGAGCTTCAGCTCGGGCAGCAGCGCCTCGTGCCTGCCCAGCCCGATCTCGGCGTCGATGCGCGCCTCCACCACGGCCAGTCGCGCCTCCTCCAACCGCGCCGACTCGGCGAGCACGGAGGGCACCAGCGCGACGTCGGCCAACGGCCTGCCGCGCCAGATCGCCAGTGCCGCCGACAACGTACCGACGGCAGCGGCCAGGTCGCCGTCGGCCAGGCTGCGTCGCCCCGCGCCGACCAGTTCCTCGTACCGCTGCACATCGGTGGCGCCCGAGGGCAGGACGAGCTGGTATCCCGGTGCGCGGGTGCGCAGCATCCGGCCGGCCGGATCGGCGAGCCTGCGCCGCAACCGCCACACGTAACCGGCGAGCAGGCCGGCCGCACTGGCCGGCGGCTGCTCGCCCCACAGTTCGGCGATGAGCGCTTCCGCCGACACCGTGTGGTTGGCATTGACCAGCAGCACGGCGAGCAGCGCCCGCTGCTTCGCCGCGCCGATGGCGGACCACCGCTCGCCGTCGAAGAACTCGAGCGGGCCCAGGATTCGAAAACCGATTGGTGAAGTCATCGCATCCGGATGTTATGCCTCTGGATTGACGTTCACCATTGGCCGATGCTCAACTTCGGACATGACTGACGAACACTGGTTGCTGGAGATCCGACTGTTCACACTGCGGTCGGGTACTCGCGAGGAATTCGACCGGATCAGCACGGATGGCACGATTCCGTTGATGCGCAGCCTGGGCATCAACGTGATCACGCACGGACCGTCCCTGAACAACGAGAACGGTTATTTCCTGATGCGAGCATTCCCGTCCGAATCCGAACGAGTGGCACGGTCCCAGGCGGTCTACGCGACCGCCGAATGGGAGGAGAAGTACGACGCCGCCGTGACGGGAATGATCGACGACTACGACACGACGGTGTTCCCGGTGACGCCGGACGTGCTGAGCCGGCTGACGGCACTGGGCTGAGTGTCAGTCCAGCCCGGCCAGCAACAGCGTCTCGGCGAGACACACCCGGGCGAACTCGCCGAGATGCAGGCTCTCGTTCGGACCGTGCGACCTGGTTTCGGGATCCTCGATCCCGGTCACCGCGATGGTGGCGCCTGGGAACTTGTCCTGGAAGATCGCCACGGCCGGGATCGACCCGCCGACACCGATCTCCACCGGTTCGATCCCGTCCCACGCGGCGCGCAGAGCGGCCCGCACGACCGGGTAGTACGGGCCGCTCGTGTCGATCACACAGGGCGCGCCCGCACCCGCGGGTTCGACGGAGACGGCAGCACCCCACGGGCGGTGCGCGTCGAGATGGGCCCGGATCGCGGCGAACGCCAGCCGGGGGTCGTCGCCGGGTGCGAGCCGGATGCTCAGCTTGGCCCTGGCCGACGGCACGAGCGCGTTGCCCGCCTCGTCCACCGTGGGCGCGTCGATGCCCAGCACCGACAGGGACGGCTTGGACCACAGCCGGTCCACCAGCGGGCCGGTGCCGATCAGCTCCACCCCGTCGACCAGACCCGACTCGGCGCGCAGCCGGTCGATCGGGAACACCAGCGTGGACGACTCCTGGCCGGTGAGGCCCTCCACCACCACGTCCCCCGCGTCGTCGTGCAGCGTGGCCAGCAGCCGGGCCAGCGCGGTCAGCGCGTCCGGCACCGCACCGCCGAACGTGCCACTGTGGACGGCGGCCTGGAGTGTCCGTACTTCCACGACGACGTTCACGATGCCGCGCAGCGACGTGGTCAGCGCGGGCTGGCCGACCTCCCAGTTGGCCGAGTCCGCGATCACGATCACGTCGGCGGCGACCGCCTCCCGGTGCGCGTCGAGCAGGTCGGTCAGCGATGCCGAGCCGAACTCCTCCTCGCCCTCGACGAAGACGACCACGCCGACCGGCAGGGCATCGCCGAGGGCTCGCAACGCGGCGACGTGGGCCATCAGCCCGGCCTTGTCGTCCGACGCACCTCGGCCGTACAGCCGGCCGCCGCGCTCGACCGGTTCGAACGGTTCGGTCTCCCACAGGGCCAGGTCACCGGCGGGCTGGACATCGTGATGTGCGTACAGCAGGACGGTCGGGGCACCGGGGGGCGCGGGTTTGCGCCCGATGACGGCCGGTGCCCCGCCCTTGCTGACCACGCCGACGTCCAGCCCGCACTCGCGGAGCAGATCGGCAACGGCTTCGGCGGACCGGTCCAGGTACGTCTGATCGAAGCCCGCGAAGGCGATCCCGGGGATGCGGACCAGCCGTTCCAGATCGGCGCGGGCCCTGGGCAGTTCGCGTTCGACGGCTTTTCTGAGCTCGTTCTCGGTTGGAGTCACCGGCCGATTATCGCGCCGGAACGGCGGATCGGAACTGTTGTCACGCAGTGATTTCGCGCGTTCGCCGTAGGCTGGGGAGATGTTGCTCGGCATTGACCACATCGGACTGATCACGGGCGCGCCCGCCGACCTCGCGCCGTTCCTGGCCGCCCTGGGCATGGCCCGCACGGATGACGGAACGGCGGACGACTACGGCGTCGCATGCGAGTTCTGGCAGGGCCAGGGCGAGCCGGCCGTGGAACTGGTGTCGCCCAGCCGCCCTGGCTCGGTGCTCGACACCCGGTTGGCCAGCGGCGGCCCCGGCCTGCACCACATCGCGTTCCGGGTGAACGGGCTCCGGTCCGAGCTCGACCGGTTGCGCGGCAGGGGGTTCACCGCGGTCGACGCCGAGCCGCGCGCGGGTGCCCGGCCGGGCATGTTCGTCGCGTTCGCGTACCTACGGCCGGCCGGGCTGCTGGTCGAGCTGGTGGAGTATCTAGGTGAGTAGTTCGGCCGCGGCCAGGCGGCTCGCGGCGAGCGCGGTCTTGGCCGCACCGCCGGAGCCGCCGGTGAACGTGAACACCGATGGGAACGATGTCGGCCGCAGGGCCAGGCCGGGCGGGTCGCTGTAGCAGTCGAAAGCCGCAACCATCCTGATCGGACGATCGAGTTCGATGCCCAGCAGCTTCCTGGCCGTGTCGGCCACCCGGTCGACCAGCGCGAGATCCGGTCGCACGTCAGCGGGGTCGATGTCCCACCGGTCGCAGGGCAGGCCGAGCAGGAACCGCGACTCGCCCGCCGGCAGCCCGTACAGGCCGCTGATCGTGTCGTCGAACACCCCCAGCCCGTCCAACTCGGCCTCGTACACCGAGTACTGGATCTGCTTGGTACGCAAGGCGGTACCGGCCAGGAGCGTCGGCGTCCACGCGCCTGCGGCGACCACGACGGCGTCGTAGCGGTGCGTCGAACCGTCCGCCAGCCGCACTCCCGCCTCCGTCACGGTGGTCACCGGCGTCGTCCGGATCGTGCCGTCCACCAGTTCCAGTGCCGCGGTCCTCAATCGGGCCGGCGACAGTTGGCCCGCGAACCGCTCCACCACCGCCACCGCGCCGGCCGGCAATTCCCGGAACGGATAGGCGTCCAACGCGGTCCCGGTCACCACGGTGGCCGATCCGGGCAGCCGCTCGTCGATCACCCGGACCGACTCGGTCGGATCGGTACCGGGCGGCAGCAGGAACACCGACCCGATCTCGCGGTACCCGGCCAGTTCCCGGAGCGTCTGGTCGGCCCGCAACTCGACGAGGCTCTCCGTCGCCAGCGCTGCCGTGGCCGGCCCGCGGTCGAAGCCGCGGACCAGGCCGCCGGACGCACCGGTCGCGTCGACCGGGACCGGTGCGCCGGTGATCAGGTCGACCGAGGCGGTCCGGCACAGTCGCCACGCGAGCAGCGTCCCGGCGAGACCGCCGCCGACGATCCCGATCCGCATGCCGCTCAACCCCGTGCCGCGACCACGCGGCGCAGGTCGCCGGTGAAATCGGCGATCCGTCGTCGCAGCGGCGGCGTGATGTCGGTCCGGGCGGCGAGTGTGTCGGCCAGGTCCACGGTGGCCGTCGATGCCGCGTAGCGCGGGTAGAGGAACCGCAGCAGCACGTCGAGCACCAGGTCGCCGCGCAGTTTCGCGACAGCCGGTATCTCGCTGAAGAACTGTGGCACGTAGGCCGAGGTCAGCTCGGTCTGCTCGGGCTGCCAGAAGCCTTCGGCCAGCGCCCACAGGCCGTAGCTGGACAGGTTGGGGTCGCCGGTGATCGCGGCCCAGGCCGCCTGCTTGGCCGCCGGATCGGGCCGCGCCGCCCGGCACCTGGCGGCGAACTGTTCAGCGCTCGGATCCGCCTGGTGCGCCGACGTGATCTCGTCCTCGGCCAGACCACCGAGCACGGCCAGCCGGTACCGGATGCGCCACGCCAGGTCGGTGTCGACCACCAGGCCGGTCGGCGCGCGGCCGCCGTCCAGCCAGCCACGCAGTTCGGCGACGTCGGCGCTGAACTCGATCAGTCCCCGGCACAGGCACAGCCGGTTCTCGTCGTCGGGTTCCGTGGTGGCCAGCCGGTCGCGCAGGGCGCCTGCCACCTTGGCCATCGCGGCCGGGCGCAGCGCCGGCTCCAGGAACCGGTCGGCGACGTCGATCCTGGCCTGTTCCAGCACCTCGACGATGATCGACGTCTCGGACTCGGTGGCGAGCATCCCGGCCACCAGGTCGAGGTGGTCGGCGGCCGGATACGCGCCGTCCTGCACCGCCATCAGCAGCGCGCACCAGACCATGGCCCGGTTGAGCGGCGACAGGCGGGGGAGTACCTCGGGCAGCGCGATCAGGGACGTGGTGTCGAAGCGGACCTTCGCGTAGGTCAGGTCCCCGTCGTTGAGCAGCGTGAGCCGTGGTGCCGGCCTGCCGACCAGCTCGGGCAGTTCGGTTCTCGGCCCGTCGACGGTGACCCGGACGGTCTCGCTCGTCTCGCCGTAGAGGCCGATGTCGACGGTGTGCGGGCGGAGCACCGGATGGGTGTCCGGTGTCGTCTGGCGCACGGTGGCCGCCGAGATCCGCCCGTCGGTGATCGTGAGCTCCGGGGTCAGCGTGTTGACCTCGGAGGTGGCGAACCAGGTGTGGGCCCACTCGGTCAGGTCCTGCCCGGCGGCCTCGCCGAGTGCGGCCAGGAAGTCGGTGAACGTGGCGGTGCCGTAGGCGTGGCGGGTGAAGTAGGTGCGCAGGCCGGCGCGCAGCGTGGGTGTGCCGATGGTGGCGGCCAGTTGGCGCAGGACGGAGTGGCCCTTGAAGTAGGAGATTCGGTCCAGTTCCAGCAGCACGGTTCGGACGTCCGGGCCGGCCAGTGCCACCGGATGGGTCGACGGCCGCTGGTCGGCGACGTACGCCTGGGCCTTGCGCCGGACCGCGAACGTGGTGGGCGGCCCGGGGAACCGGGTCACCTCACTGGTCACGCGGTGCGCCATGTAGTCGGCGAACGCCTGGCCGAGCCAGAGGTCGTCCCACCACGTGTTCGTCACCAGGCCGGCCAACCACATCAGGGACATGCCGTGGGCGATGACCACCGCCCTGGTCTCCCGCTCGCTGCGCGGCACCGCCGAACCGAACAGGTAGAGCTCCCGCAGCAGCACGCAACCCGGATGATCCAGCGACAGCACGCTGAACTCCGGCACGAAGACCTGGTCGAACTTGCCGAACGGGTAGCGCACACCGAACAGCCGGTGGTACTCGTCCAGGCACTGCCCGGTGATCTCGAAGACCTCGTCCACGTCGCCGCGCAGCGACTCGGCGAGCGACGCGCGACAGTGCAGCCCGAGCGGGACGCCGTCGTGCACGGTGCGGAACGACGCGTACGGTCCGGCGGCGAGCGTGGTCAGGTAGGTGGCCAGCGGTACGGTTTCGGTCAACTCCCACCGGCCGGGACCGGTCCGGGTCGCGTCGGCGTTGCCCAGGACCTGCCAGTCGTCCGGGACGGTCACGGTGAACGTGAACGGAGCCTTGAGGTCGGGCTGGTCGAAGCAGGCGAACACGCGCGGCGCGTTGTCGATGAAGACGAAGGCGTACACGTAGACCCGGCCGTCGGCTGGGTCGACGTACCGGTGCAGGCCCTCGCACTCCCGCGAGTAGGCCATGTCGGCGACCACGACGACCTCGTTCGACCCGGCGAGACCGGTCAGCGCGATCCGTCCGTCGGTCAGCGTCGCCGGATCGACCTCCCGTCCGTTCAGGGTCACCGAATGCAGGGCACTCGGCCGGATGTCCAGGAAGGTCGCGCTCGCCGGCCGCGCGTCGAAAGAGATCTTCGTGGTCGCTCGAAATGTCTGGTCACCGGTGGTGAGATCAAGATCGACCTCATATGACCGGACCCGCAATAATGCGCCGCGCTCGGCAGCTTCGGCATGCGTGAGACTGGGCATAAATCGACCTCCAATTAGCCCTGGCGGGTTGTTCAACTGCTGTGCGTGCCTCAGTTGAACGGCATGGAAACGATCACGTCCTGCTGGAAAGTCGGCGCGCGGTTTGCATCAATTGGTGAAACCGGCGGCGATGTGCCCGTTCGGGTGTGACCCCAGGGCTGGCACGAGCGTGCCGGGTGTCATCACGCACGTCAAAGGGGGTCGGGTCGCCGGCCCGACCCCGGGCAGCCATGCGGTCACCGAACTCATGGAGTGGTCCGGCAAACAGGTGTCACTGATGCCTTGTGCATGAATTAACGCAAAGTGTCGGAACAATTACCGACCATCGGTGAACGGTGGTGTACAGCAGCCGTACGGGGGAACCGCGATCCGCCGTACGGTCGTCGTCAAGTTGACTATCTTGTTGCGCGGCGGCGAACTGAGCCAGGTTTTTTGAGCGTCTGGACCGGCCTGGAATGAGGTCCTACGCTTCCGACGGAATAATCCGTTACCAGACCACGGATTGTAAACTGGGGACCGGGTAGGCAGCAGTATAGTCGGCCGTGCCATATTATTGGCGCGGCAACACTAGTCACCGGATGAATTCCGTGATATCGACGTGCCCGTTTCGTGACCATAGGTTGCCGGTTTGCGATCGCTCACCCAGGGGGGTGCCGATTGACCCGGGACGAACCTACCGTCGAAATCAATTACCGTGCAACCGAACAGGCGACTTACGCCGTGCCGTTGGACGCATTACGGCCGGCGGATTCGCCGCGCCGGCTCGGCGAAGACGCCGAACATATCCGGGTACTCACGGAATCGGACCGGGCCCTCCCACCCATCCTGGTGCACCAGCCGACCATGCGGGTCATCGACGGTATGCACCGGCTGGCCGCGGCCCGGCTGCGCGGCCAGGACGCGATCGACGTGGTCTTCTTCGACGGCAACGACGAGGACGCCTTCGTCATGGCCGTCCGCGCCAACATCACCCACGGCCTACCGCTGTCCTACGCCGACCGTGAAGCCGCGGTCGCCCGCATCGTCGCCACCCACGGCGCCTGGTCGGACCGGGCGATCGCGGAGGCGACCGGTCTCGCGCCGCGCACGGTGGCGGCGCTGCGCGGCAGCGTCACCCAGCGTCCACAGGGCGAGAGCCGGATCGGTCGCGACGGCCGGGTGCGCCCGCTGGACAGCACCGACGGCCGGATGGCGGCGAGCAGGCTGATCGCCGCCCACCCGGACGCCTCGCTGCGGGAACTGGCCCGCGCCGCGGGTATCTCCCCGGCGACCGTGCGTGACGTGCGGGCCCGCATCGAACGTGGCGAGGACCCCGTGCCACCCCGGAGACCCAGGGCCGACCGTGCCGTGCCCCGGCCGGTCGGCGGCGAACCGGCGCAGCCGGACATGGAACGCCTGTCCGTACAGGAGCGCAACGCGATCCTGCAGAGCCTGGAACGCGACCCGTCGCTGCGCTTCGCGGAGTCGGGCAACCGCGTGCTGCGCTGGCTGGCCCGGCGGTTGATCACCCAGGAGGAGTGGGGAGACGTCGCGGCCACGATCCCACCACACAGTGTCTACGTCCTGGCCAGGCTGGCCCGCCGGTGCGCGGCCGAGTGGCTGGCGTTCGCCCGCGCGCTGGAACAACGGTTCGGCAGCCAACAACAGTGAGCGCTGTTCGACTGACAACGGATACGCAGTTGCACAGCTCGTTCACGCTTGTCGGTCGCCCTGGTGTTGTGCAGGATAACGACCCGGCGGTCATCGGGGGCACACGGAATTGCGACCGCCGTCGATTTCCTGGTCCATTTCGACCTATTCGACCGAGCGGCGATTTCTGTCGCGCGGTCGCCGGATCACGCTCGCAGGAGGAGTTCAAGAAATGGTTGATCCGCCCGTGGAATTCGGCATCGCCGGGTTCGGCCACGCCTTCGGCGTGGACCAGGATGTGCGGCAGACCGCCGGCGCCTACGTGTCGGACCCGGAGCGCGTCGTCCGCTGGGGCTACCGGACCTTCCACCGCGCCGACGACGGCGTGACACCGACCGCGCTCGCCGCCGCCGCCGCCCGCGCGGCGCTGGCCAGGACCGGTCTCGACCCGGCGGACGTCGACCTGGTGGCACTGGCCGACTCGGAGCTGCCCGAGTACCCGTACTGGGACTGTTCCGCAGCCCTGGCCAGGGAACTGAAGATCCGCGAACGGCAGACGCTGTGGCTGACCGAGGGCTGCGCGTCCGGGGTGACCGGCCTGGGCGCCGTGGCGGGCCTGATGGCGCAGCAGCCCGAGCTGGAGACGGTCCTGTTCACGGCGGTCAACCGGGTCAGCGAGTTCCACCGCAACCGGATGAACGTGAACAACGCCGTGCACAGCGACGGCGCGGTCGCCGTGGTACTGCGCCGGGGGCACCCGGGCAACCGGTGGCTGGCCACCGAACAGTTCACCGACTCCGACTACTGCGACTGGTTCCGCACCGACTACGGCGGGGCCGCCGCTCCGGTGCCGCCCGCCGGCTGGTCCAGCGCCACGGCACCGAGCGGGACCGAGCGGGTGCAGGCGCACTTCCAGAAGGACCCGAAGCAGTTGCTGGCGTTCAACACGCAGCTCAACGGGCGGGTCATCGACGTGGTCGACCGGGCCTGCCGGCGGGCCGGCGTGCGGCGTTCGGAGCTGGCCCGGTTCATCTACATCAACGACCCGGACGGCGTCGCGGACCTGGCCGAGCTGATGGACATCCCGTTGTCCCGCACCAACTTCGACTTCGCTGTCGCGCACGGCCACATGGGCTCGGCCGACCAGCTGTCAGCGCTGGGCTGGTACGTCGACCACGACGAGGTGGCCCCGGGCGACCTGGTCGCGCTGACCGGGATCTCCATCGGCATGCGCTGGTACTGCACGGTGGTGCGGGTCTAGCCATGGGCGAGCTACTGGAGTACCTCAGATCGGCGACGGCCGACGGCCGGGCGCCGGGACCGGCTCAGCGGCACGAACTCGCTGAGATCGATGACCCGGCGACGATGCGCAAGGCGGGCCGCATCCTGGTGGATCTGCCGCCCGACACCGACCTGCGGCCGGTCCACGTCGCCGTCCTGGCCACGTGCACGATCGGCCCTTTCGAACCACTGCTGCGGGCGAGCCTGGTCGCCGCCGGCAGCCGGCCGACGTTGAGTCCCGGCGAGTACGGCACGTTCGAGCTGTCGCTGGCCGCCGGGCGGCTGCCGGGCACCGACCCGGACGTCGCCGTCTGCCTGCTGGACGACGGCTTCTTCCTGCCGGGGGACTGGAGTGCCGTCGACCCGGCGGCCCTGGCCACGCGACTGGACTCCCGGCTGGGGGAGTTGCGCGAGCTGGTCATGGCCGGCCTGCGGCACACGTCGGCGACCATCGTGCTGCACACCGTCCCGATGCCCGCCGCGTTGCGGGACACGGTGATCAGCCAGCAGGCCAGGGCACGTGTGGGCAGAGCGTGGTACGGGCTGAACGCGGCCCTGCTGGACCTGGCCGACCAGGACAGCCGGATCACCGTGGTGGACCTGGCGGGCGAGCTCGCCGACCTGCCGGTCCGGGCCAGGGACGAGCGGCTGCACCGGTACGCCGACCTGCCCTACACCGACGGCGCGCTGCTCGCCCTGGCCCGTCAGGTCGCCGGGGTGGTCCAGGCCAGGTCGGGCCTGTCCCGCAAGGTGCTCGCCCTCGACCTGGACAACACGCTGTGGGGCGGTGTACTGGGTGAGGTCGGCATGGCCGGCGTCGAACTCGGCGGGCTGTACCCGGGCAACTGCTACCTGGAGTTGCAGCGGACCGTCCGCAGGCTGCGCGAGCAGGGCGTCATCCTGGTGCTGGCCAGCAAGAACGACGCGGCCGCGGTGGACGAGGCGCTGGCCGGGCATCCCGAGATGCTGCTGCGCCCGGACGCGTTCGCCGTCCGGGCGGTCAACTGGGCGCCGAAGGCGGACAACCTGCGCGCGGCGGCCGGCACGCTGAACCTGGCCGAGGACTCGTTCGTGTTCCTCGACGATTCCCCGTTCGAGCGCGGGCACGTCGCCGAGGAACTGCCCGGGGTGGCCGTGGTGGCCGCCGACGGCGACCCGGCCTACGTGGTCGGCTCGCTGCTGCGGCGCGGCCTGTTCGACGTGCCCCGGCTGACCGACGCCGACGTCCAGCGGCCCGAGCTGTACCGCTCGCGGGCGCTGCGCACCGACTTCGCGACCGGGTTCGGCTCGACCGAGGACTACCTGGGGGCGTTGGAGCTGCGTGTGGTGGCCCGGCCGGTCACCGCGTTCGACGTGGGCCGGGTGGCGCAACTGTCCGCCCGCACCAACCAGTTCAACCTCACCGTGGTCCGCTACGACGAGGCGGCGGTCACCGCGATGAGCACCGACCCGGCACACCTGGTCGCCTCGTTCACCGTGACCGACCGCTTCGGCGACGAGGGCATCGTCGGCGCCGCCTGGGTCCAGCGCCGCGGCCAGGTCTGGTGGGTGCTGAACATGGTGCTCAGCTGCCGGGTGTTCGGCCGGGGCGTCGAGTTCGCGATGGCCGACTGGATCATGCGCCGCGCCCAGGACGCCGGTGCGGCCGCGGTCGTCGGCCGGTACGTGCCGACCAACCGCAACGGCGTCGCCGACGGCTTCTGGGAGAAGGCCGGCTTCACCCCGTCCGGAGAGGACGGCACGTTCACCGTGGTGCCCGGCACCGTGCCGTCGTGCCGGCCCACCTGGATCAACCCTGACGAAGGCAGTGATGGCCATGACTGACCCGGCGCCCCTGGAGGCGACCGTGTTGCAGGTGCTCAGCGACGTACTCAAGGAGTCCATCGGCGACCTGCGCACACAACCGGTGCTCGCCACCCACGACTGGGACAGCATGGCGTCGCTGGAGGCACTGTCCCAACTGGAGAACCGGCTCGCGGTGACGCTCGACCTGCGCGCCTACCACGGCGCCCGCACGATCACGGACCTCGTCGAGTTGGTCGCGTCGTCCGCGAACACCACCCGCCGGCACTGAGTCTGGAGAGATTTGTCATGCGCTATCAGGAAGTCGAGTTGCTGGCGATCGGCGCCGGACCGTCCGGGCTGGCGCTCGGCGTGGCCGTCGAGGAACTGGCCAAGCAGGAACTGGCCGGCGACACGCTGATCGTCGAACAGCAGGACGACGTGGTCTGGCAGCGGGGCATGCTGATGCCCTGGGCGCAGAGCCAGGTGTCGTTCCTCAAGGACCTGGTGACGTTGCGCAACCCGCGCAGCGCCTTCAGTTTCGTCAACTACCTGCACTCGGTGGGACGGCTCGACCAGTTCGTCAACCTGGGCAGCTTCACCCCGTACCGGATGGAGATCTCCGGCTACCTGGCCTGGGTGGCGAAGTCGCTGCCGAACGTGCGGATCGAGTACGGCCGCCGGTGCGTGTCCGTGCAGCCGTTCGGTGCCGCCGACGGCGGGGGAGAGTGGATCGTCCAGTTCGCCGACGGCGGTGCCGTGGTGTGCCGCCACCTGGTCGTCGGGGCAGGGCGTGACCCGTACATCCCGGACACGTTCGCCGGGCTGCCGCGCGAACTCGTCGTGCACAGCACCGAGTTCTCCGCCCGGCTCGCCGAGTTCGACCGTGACCGGACCCGCCGGATCGCGGTGATCGGCGGCGCGCAGAGTGCCGCGGAGATGCTGTGGGCGGCCCACCAGGCGTTCCCGCAGGCGCAGTGCAGCATGGTGATGCGCTCCATCGGGCTGAACGCCTACGAGATCAGCAGGTTCACCAACGAGCTGTTCTACCCGTCGTTCGTGGACCACTTCTACTCGGCCCGGCCGGAGGCGCGGGAACAGTTGCTGCGCGAGATGCACCGCACCAACTACGCCGGCCTCACCCCGGACATGCTGGACACCTTGTACCGCCAGATGTACGTGGAACGGCTCACCGGTACCGAGCGGCTGCGGATGATCCCGATGGTCGACGTGGTGAACGCCGACCACGACGGTGCGGACGTCGTGCTGACCCTGGTCGACCGCAAGACCGGTGTCCCGAGTGAACTGCGCTGTGACGTGGTGCTGCTGGGCACCGGTTTCGTCCGGCACATGCCGAAGATCGTCACGGACATCGCGTCGGCGCTGGAACTGGGCGCGATCACGGTCAACCGCAGCTACCGGATGGCCCTGCCGCCCACGTTCACCGGCACCTGTCACCTGCAGGGCGTGAACGAGGCGACGCACGGCATCGCCGACTCCCTGCTGTCCGTGCTGGCCGCGCGGGCCGAGGAGATCGTCACCGACCTGCTCGCCGACCGCAGACCACAACCGCCCCTGCTGGTCAGCACGCCGCTGGCCGAAACCGCCCAAGGAGCACAGTGATGATGGAGATCCGCAAGTTCGACCGGGTCAACCTGCGACCGGACAACGGCCTGAACGCCGAGCGCCTGCTGCCCTGGCCCGCGCTCAACGCTCCGTTCGAGGGCTCGTGGTGCGTGGTCGCGCCGGGCGCGTCCTCGGGTGCGCACGGCCACCACGAGTACGAGATCTGGGTGGCCATGACCGGGGCCGCCGACATCATCTGCGAGGGCAGGCGGCTGCCGTTCACCGCGGGCGACATCGTGCACTTCCCGCCGAGGGTCGAGCACCAGGTCGTGAACGACGGCCCTGGCGAGTTCCAGATGTACGCCGTCTGGTGGGACGCCGACATGGCCGACCGCTTCGCCACGAGGGACAAGGCAGGCGCCTAGATGTCCGGCTCACCCAAGGTGATCGTCGTCGCGGCGACGCCCACCCCCAACGGGGACCTGCATCTGGGTCACCTGGCAGGTCCGTACCTGGCGGGCGACGTGCACGCCAGGTACCTGCGGGCCATCGGCCGGCAGGTGATCTACACGACGTGCACCGACGACAGCCAGAGCTACGTGGTGACCACCGCGCGGCGGCAGGACACGACGCCGGCACGGCTGTGTGCCGGGTCGGCCGAGGCCATCCAGCGGTCGCTGAGCGCGATGGGCATCTCGATGGCGGGCCTGCCGCCGATCGACGACACCTACCGCCGCACGGTGCTCGACTTCGTCACCGCGCTGCACGCGGCGGGCCGGTTGGCGTTGAAGACGGTCCGGCTGCCGGTGGCGACCCGCTCGGGCACCTACCTGTTCGACGGGCTCGTGTCCGGCACCTGCCCGGTGTGCCTGGCCGGCAGCAGCGGCGGCGCCTGCGAGGGCTGCGGTCACCCGAACAACTTCGACGAACTGCTCGACCCGCACGCCACGCTCGATCCGGATGACCCGGTGTCCTATCGGGACACCCAGATTCTGGTGCTACCCATGGAGGACTACCGCGACCGGCTCACCACCTACTACGCCACGCAACTGGGCCGCTGGCGCCCGCACGCGATGCAGCTCATCCACGAGCTGCTGGCCAGGCGGCTGCCCGACATCCCGATCACCATGCCCGGCACGTGGGGCGTTCCGGCTCCGTTCGCCGAGACGCCGGGACAGCTGTTGTACCCGTGGATCGAGGCCATGCCGGCCGTCATGTACAGCACGTGGTGGTCGGCCGGCCAGCTCGGTGAGTCCACAGTGGCGGTGGACGAGCACTGGCGGGCCGAGCACGACGCCGAGGTCGTCTACTTCCACGGCTTCGACAACGTCTACCACTGGGGCCTGATGGACCTGGTGCTGCTGATGGCGCACGGGGACCGCTACGTCCTCCCCACCGCCAACGTGTGCAACGAGTTCTACAACCTGGGTGACGGCAAGTTCTCCACCAGCCGCAACCACCTGGTCCGTACCGGCGAACTGCTGGCCGACGTGCCCAGGGACCTGGCCCGCTTCTACCTGGCGCTCACCGCACCGGAACACCAGCGCACCACGTACACCAGTGACGCGCTGCACCGGGTCGTCACCGAGCGGCTGGTCACGCCGTGGAACCGGCTCGCCGACGCGGTCGCACGGGCCGGCGCGGACCAACCTGCCGAAGTGTGCACGACTTCCGCCGGCATCAGCCGGAGTACGGCGATGTTGGACCGGTTCCACGGCTGTTACGCCCTGCCCGGCTACAGCATGAGCAGGGCCACCGAGACCGTGCTGACTCATCTGGACCGGTTGTGCGCACTGGCCGACGACGACCGCACGGCACCGGGCGACCTGCTGCTGGAGGTCCGCACGCTGCTCGCCGGCGCGGCACCGATCCTGATCGACACGGCCGAACGGTCCGTCGAGGCCAAGGTCGACCTGAGCCTGACCGACGACGCACCGGCCACCGTCGCCACCTTCGCACTGCCCCGGCTGCCGGGGGTCGACGCAACCGGAGGAGCGTCATGAAACTGCTGGCCATCGAGACCCGCCAGTACCTCGACTACTACCACTCCCGGTACCGGCAGGTGCAGGACCTCGGCGTCGACCTCTACGTGATGAACGGCGAGGGCACGGCCGACTTCTGGCCGGCCGACCACTACCGGCTGGTCGGCACGAAGAAGATCGACGACATGATCGAGTGTGCCCGCACCTGGCACGCGACGCAGCGGTTCGACGGCGTGATCACGTTCTCCGAGGCCGCCGTGATCGCGGTGGCCGCCGTCGCCGAGGCGCTCGGGCTGCCCACCATCGGCGTGGACGCGGCCCGCAACAGCCGCAACAAACTCCTGATGCGCCAGTCCTACGAGCGCGCCGGGGTGCCGATCCCGGCCTACCGGTTCGTCACCGACCAGGCGGACGCGCTGGCCGCCGGCGAGGAGTTCGGCTACCCGTGCGTGCTCAAGCCGACGCTGGGCGCCGGCAGCCACCATGTGTACCGGGTGGACGACCCGACGCAGCTGGCGGAGCGGTTCGAGACCGCCAGTGCCGGCATCCAGGACATGTTCTGGCTCACCTCCGAGGCCGACGGCGTCGACCTCGGACCGGTCGGCCTGCTCGTGGAGTCGTTCCTGGACGGCAAGGAGTACCTCATGGAGGCGCTCGCCTGGGACGACGAGGTGTACCTGGGTTCGGTGGTCGACCGGATCACCGACGAGGGCCAGAACTTCGACGACGACGTGCACCACGCACCGACCTCACTGCCCGTCGAGCAACTGGCCAAGGTGCACCAGGTGGTCAAGGCTGCGGCCCACGCACAGGGCCTGCGGCGCAGCGTGATGCACGCCGAGGTGCGCTTCCACCACGGAGAGCCGCACCTGCTGGAGATCGCGGCCAGGGTGGGCGGCGGCGGCCTGGACATGATCGCCAGGATCACCGCCGACTACGACCCGATCCGGTCCGTCGTGGACGTGGGTCGGGGCGAGCGGCCGCCGGTCCGGCACTACTGGCCGACCGGGACGCACATCGCCGCGATGTGCCTGATCTGCGACGGCGGCGTGATCCGGCGGATCGACGTGCCCACCGAGGTGAGCGAGGCGGACGACGTGTTCCTGCTGAAGATCACCGCGCGGCCCGGCGACCGGATCCTGCGGCCGCCCGACGGCAACACCATCTTCGGTTTCCTCGGCACCACCGGCACATCCGGGGACGGCGCGTTCGCCCGGATGAACGAGTTGGCCGACCGCATCGACGTCACTCTGGAGGACTGAACGTGCGTGCACCCAGTGCGCGGCGGTTCCTGATGTGCCCGCCGACCCACTTCGACGTCACCTACTCCATCAACCCGTGGATGGAACCGGCGAAGCCGACCGACACGCCACTGGCGATCGTCCAGTGGGAGCGGCTGCGCGCCCAGCTCGTCGCGCTAGGCCACCAGGTCGACACCGTGACGCCGGTGCCCGGGCTGCCGGACATGGTGTTCGCGGCGAACGCGGCCACCGTGGTCGGCGGGCGTGCCCTGACGGCCCGGTTCCGCTACCCGCAACGGTTCGCCGAGACGGCGGCCTACCAGGCGTGGTTCACCGAGCACGGCTACCCGGCCCGCCAGACCCGGTTCATCAACGAGGGGGAGGGCGATCTCATCGTCGCCGGGCAACGGATCCTGGCCGGCACCGGCTTCCGCACCGACAGCCGCGCGCACGCGGAAGCCGAGGATTACCTTGGTCTGCCGGTGGTGACGCTGGAACTGGTGAACCCCTACTTCTACCACCTGGACACCGCGCTGTCGGTGCTCGACGACGACGAGATCATGTACCACCCGGACGCGTTCTCCCCGGCCAGTCAACAGGTTCTGGGCCGGCTGTACCCGGACGCCATCCGGGTCGGCCGGGCGGACGCCGAGGTGTTCGGCCTCAACGCGGTGTCCGACGGCCGGCACGTCGTGCTGCCCCAGGCGGCCACCCAGCTCGCGGCCCGGCTGCGCGAGGCCGGCTTCGAACCGGTCGGCGTCGACCTCTCCGAACTGCTCAAGGCGGGCGGCGGCGCCAAGTGCTGCGTCCTGGAACTGCGCGGGGAGGAGTGGTGATCAATTACGACGGTCGCCGCTTCCACCCGGCCGAGGACGGCGAGACCGACCGGCTCGCCGTGTACCGGCAGGACGGTGACCTGATCTGGGGCGAGTTCACCGGCGGCCACGCCCGGCGCGGCTCGCTGGCCGGCACGTGCGCGGCCGACGGGAAGCTGGATTTCGCCTACTGCATGGTCCTGGAGTCCGGCGAGGTGATCTCCGGCCGCTGCCGCAGCGTGCCGAGTGTGCTGGCCGACGGCCGGATCCAGCTCGACGAGACCTGGCAGCGCTTCGGCGACCACCCCGGGGCGGGAGTCTCCCGCCTGTACGAGGTTCGGTGAGGACGAGATGACGCAGACAGCCACCAGCCGGCGGACGACGGGTCAACCCCGCAGAGGCGGCACGGTCACCTGGGCGTGCGCCCCCGGCTTCCCACCCGCGGTGATCTTCCCGTTCTGTCCGGCCGAGCGGATGGGCACCCGTAACGTCCTGGAGTTCCAGGCCCTGATGTACCGGCCGCTGTACTACTTCGGCAGCGACGGCACCCCGGACGTCGACTACCCGAACAGCATCGGCGAGCCGCCGGTGTGGAGCGAGGACGGGCTCACGGTCACGGTGAAGGTCAAGCCGTGGCGGTGGTCCAACGGCGAGACGCTGTGCGCGGACAACGTGCTGTTCTGGGTGAACCTGTTGAAGGTCAAGGGTTCCCGGTACGGCGAGTACACCCCCGGCTACTTCCCGGACAACTGCGTCGAGTACGGGAAGCTGTCCGAGGACACCTGCTACTTCACGTTCGACAAGGCGTACTCGAAGCGCTGGGTGCTGATGAACCAGCTCAGCCTGATCATCCCGCTGCCCCGGTCGTGGGACCGGACGGCCGACGGCCCGGCCGACGCGTCGGGTGGGCTGGCGGACGTGGCCGCCGTCTACGACTACCTGATGGCCGAGCAGGGCGACATCGTCGACGAGAGCAACGAGCACCGCACCCGGTGGGCGGACAGTCCCATCTGGAGCACGGTGAGCGGGCCGTGGCGACTGAAGAGCTACACGTTGGACGGCGTCGTCACGTTCGTGCCCAACGAGCACTACTCCGGCCCGCACCAGCCGTACCTGGACGAGTTCCGGCAGATCCAGTTCACCTCCGACGACGAGGAGTTCGCCCGGCTGCAGGCCGGACCGGGCCACGACGAGCCGGTCCAGGTCGGCTACCTGCCGCTCAGCTTCGCGGCCGCGGGTGCCGACAATCCCGTGGCCGAGCACTACCGGCTGGTGCCGCAGGTGGCCTACTGCATCCGCTACACCAGCCTGAACTTCAACAACCCCACGGTGATCGGCAAGCTGTTCGCGCAGACCTACGTCCGCCAGGCCCTGCAGAGCACGCTGGACCAGGACACCGCCGTGCGTGACATCTACCAGGGCCACGCCTACCGGCAGAACGGGCCCATCCCGATGCGGCCGGAGACCGATCTCGTGTCACCCGGCCAGCGTGGCCGCGCCTGGCCACTGCCCTTCGACGTCGACCACGCCCGGCAACTGCTGGCCGACCACGGCTGGGACACCAGCACGACGCCCGCCGTGTGCGTCGACCCGGACAAGGCGGGCGAGGGCATACCGGCCGGCACCAGGCTGAGCCTGCTGCTGCGCTACGCCGAGGGCCGGCCGGCGCTGACCCGCCTGATGACCCGGTACCGCGAGGACGCGGCGGCCGCCGGCATCGAGCTGCGGTTGGCGGAGGTGTACGGCTCGGTCCTGGTGGCCGAGGACGCGCCGTGCTATCCGACCGACGAAACCCCGTGCCGGTGGGAGATGTGCTGCTGGAACGGCGGCTGGGTGTATCACCACCCGACGGGCGAGATCCTGTTCCGCACCGACGCGGGCGGCAACTTCGGGCACTACCACGACCCGGCCGCCGACGACCTGATCGAACGCACGGTCACCACGGACGACCTCGACGTCCTGTACGAGTACCAGGACTTCATCGCCGAGCAGGCCCCGGTCATCTTCAACCCGAACTTCCCGATCCGGCTGTTCGAGGTGGCGAACAACCTGCGCGGCTTCGAACCGATCAACCCACTCGGCATGATCAACCCAGAGAAGTGGTACTACGTCGATGACTAGTCCGATACCCCCGATCAGCGCGCACTCCATGCTGGTGTTGCTGCTCCAGCTCGGACTGCTGCTCGGACTGGCGCTCGGCCTCGGCCAGGTCGCCGTCCGGCTGCGCATGCCAGCCGTGGTCGGCGAACTGGCCGCGGGTGTCCTCATCGGCCCGTCGGTGCTGGCTCACCTGACGCCGACGGTGTCGGCCTGGCTGTTCCCGCACCTGCCGGCCCAACAGCACCTGCTGGACGCCGTCGGCCAGCTCGGCGTCCTGCTGCTGGTCGGCATCACCGGCATGAGCATCGACCTGAAACTGGTGCGCCGCACGGCATCCACCGGGGCGTTGGTCGGCATCGGCGGGCTGGTGGTGCCGCTGGCGCTGGGTGTCGCCCTGGGTTTCGTGCTGCCGGCGTTCCTGCTCACGTCCGGCACCCACCGGGTCGTGTTCGCCTCGTTCATCGGTGTGGCGATGTGCGTCAGCGCGATCCCGGTGATCGCCAAGACCCTGCTGGAGATGCGCCTGCTGCACCGCGACATCGGCCAGCTGATCATGAGTGCCGCGACGCTGAGCGACATCGTCGGCTGGCTGCTGCTGTCGCTGGTGTCGGCGCTGGCCACCACCGGCCTGCGGGCCGGGCACATCGTGCTGTCCGTCGCCAGCCTGCTGGCCGTGCTCGTGCTGACGGTCGTGGTCGGGCGGCCGGTGGTCAACACGGCGCTGCGGCTGTCCGCCAAGTCCGAGCAACCCCGGGTGAGCGTGGCCACCGCGGTGGCCCTGCTGCTGCTCGCCGCCGCCGGTTGTCAGGCGCTGGGCATGGAACCGGTGCTCGGCACGCTGCTGTGCGGCCTGCTGATCGGTTCGTCCCGCTGGGTCGACCGGGAGCGGCTGGCGCCGGTGCGCACGCTGGTGATGGCCGTGCTGGCGCCGATCTACTTCGCCACCGCGGGCCTGCGGATGGACCTGACCCAACTCGGCAGGCCCTCGGTGCTCGCCTCGGCGTTCGCCGTACTGGTGCTCGCGATCGTCGGCAAGTTCGCCGGCGCGTACGCGGGTGCCCGCACCGCCAGGCTCGACCACTGGAAGAGCCTCGCCCTCGGCGCCGGGCTCAACGCGCGCGGCGTGATCGAGGTGATCGTCGCGACGGTCGGGCTCCAGTTGGGCGTGTTGAACACCGCCACGTACACGATCATCGTGCTGGTCGCGATCGTCACCTCGCTGATGGCGCCGCCGCTGCTGCGCTACGCCACCAGCCGGATCGCGGTCAGCGACGACGAACGGGAACGAGAGAAGGTGCTCGGTGAGTGAGCCGTCGTTACTGCTGATCGCGACCGGCATGCGGCCGTACCGCGAGTACTTGCTGCGCTCGATCAACACCCGGTTCCGCATCCACCTGTTCCACGTCGCCGAACCGACGTGGGAGCGGAAGTACCTGGCCGGCTGGACCGTGGTGCCCAGCACCATCGACGGGCCCGCGATGGCCGAGGCCGCACTGCGCCTGGCCAAGTCCGATCCGGTGGACGGCGTGCTGTGCTGGGACGAGGGCCGCATCCACGCCGCCTCCTACGTCGCCGAGGCGCTCGGCGTGCGCAACGGCGACCCGGACATGATCTGGCGGCTGCGGGACAAGGCGCAGACCAGGGCGGCGCTGGCCGGTTCGACGGTGGCCCAGCCGGCGTCGGTGCCGGTGAAGACGCTGTCCGAGGCGCTGGCCGCGGCCGAGCAGGTGGGTTATCCGGCCATCCTCAAACCGCGCGGGCTCGGCGCGTCGCTCGGCGTGGTCCGGGTCGACACCCCGGCCCAGTTGCGGGAGATGTTCCCGTTCACCCGGGACACGAAGGCACCCGACCCGGTCGTCTACGCCAGCGACCAGCCGGTCCTGGTCGAGCAGTACGTGACGGGCGAGGAGATCAGCGTCGACTCCGTGGTGCGCGACGGCGAGGCCGAGCCGCTGTTCGTGGCCCGCAAGGTGGTGGGCTACCCGCCCTACGCGGAGGAGATCGGCCACTACGTCGATGCCGCCGACCCGCTGCTCACCGACCCCGAGTTCCGTGACGTCGTGCGGAACACCCACAGCGTGCTGGGTTTCCGCGACGGGTGGACGCACGTGGAGTACATGCTGACCGACACGGGCCCGAGCCTGATCGAGGTCAACGGCAGGCTGGGCGGCGACATGATCCCGTACCTGGGGATGCTGGCCACCGGCGTCGACCCCGGCCTGGTGGCCGCGTCCGCCGCCTGCGGTCTCGACCTCCCGGTGACGCCGACCCGCCGCCGTGCCGCGGGCATCCGGTTCAGCTACGTGGCCGAGGACGACACCACCATCGACTCCATCGCGTTCGATGCGTCGGCCCTGTCCGCCGCCGTGGACCAGGCGGTCACCGTCGCCCAGCCCGGCGCCGTCGTCTCACCGCCGCCGAAGGGCACGGTGTGGGGCCGGATCGCCTACACCACGGCGGTGGCCGACTCGCCGGACGCCTGCGCGCGGGCACTCGACGCCGCCCAGGCCGCCCTCCGACTCACCACCCACCGACAACCGGTTGACGCATCTGCCACAGTGGACGGTCGTGGAGAACGACGCTGACGTGATCCGTCGCATGGCCGGTCTGGCGACGCCCATGGCGCTGCGGGTCGCGGTGACCCTGGGCCTGCCGGACCGGCTGTGCGACGACGACGGCACGGTCGACCAGCTCGCGGCCGAACTCACCGTGTCACCGCTTGCGCTGGAGTTGTTGCTGGCCCACCTCACGACCCTCGGCATCGTCGAACGGACGGCCACCGGCTACCGGACCACCGAGTTCGGCGCCAACCTCCGCACCGACGCCGGCAACGGCCTCACCGATCTGCTGCACATGGAATCGGCGGGCGGCCGCGCCGAACTGGCACTCGTCGAACTCGCCCACAGCATCACCACCGGCCAGGCGGCCTACGAACACCGCTACGGCCAGGACTTCTGGGCCGATCTGGCGGCACATCCCCGGCTGCGGGAGACGTTCGACCGGCAGATGACCCACCGGTTCCGCGAGCAGGTCCCGCAACTCGTCGCCGGCTTCGACTGGTCCCGGTTCACCACCGTCGTCGACCTCGGTGGCGGACTGGGCACCCTGCTCGCCGCGATCCTGACGGCCAACCCCGGGATGCGCGGCCACCTCGTCGACCTCGCGCCCACCGCGGCGGGCGCCCGGCGCACCTTCAGCGCTCACGGCCTGGCCGACCGGACCGAGGTGACCGAGGGCAGCTTCTTCGACCCGCTGCCGGCGGGCGCGGACGCCTACCTGTTGTCCGACATCCTGCACGACTTCGACGACGAGCACGCCCACCGGATTCTGGCCCGGTGCGTCGAGGCCGTTGTACTGGCCGGTCGGGTCCTCGTCATCGAACCGGTCGGGGGAGTGCGTGGCGACAGCGAGATGGACCTGGTGATGCTGGCGCTGTACGCCGGCCGCGAGCGCCGGATCGGCGAGTTCCGCACGCTCGCGGCCGCACACGGACTGGTGCTGGAGACGGTGACCACGTTGACCGACAAGCGCTGCCTGCTCGAATTCCGGCTCGCCGGCCGCTGAGGTCACGGCACCAGCAGCCATCGGCCGCGCTGGCCGCCACTCGCGACCTTGTCGTACGCCGTCGCCGCGTCGGTCAGCGGCACCCGGCCGGCCACCCGCAGTTCCAGGACGCCATCGGCGGCCAGGGCGAGGAGTTCGGCGAGTTGGGCGCCGTCGGCCTCGACGTTCACGATGGCGACCTCGATGTCCCGCTCGGCCGTCGCCACGGACGCCGTGGGCACGCCGACGAACGTCCCGCCGTCGCGGACCGCCGGGATGGCCGCCGCGTGCAGCACGGCGGCGTCGACGACGGCGTCGAACCGAGGACCCGGCACCTCCGTGACCAGTTCGACCGCGCCGGACCGCAGCACGAAATCGCGGTCGGACTCGCGGGTCAGCCCGGTGACGGTCCAGCCGGCGTGGGCGGCCAGTGCCACTGCGTACCCGCCGACGGAACCCGCCGCGCCGGTGACCAGCAGGGTCCGGCCGGCCACGGGGCCGAGCCGGTCCAGTAGCCGGGCCGCGGTGGCCGCGTTGAGCGGGATGGTGGCCGCGGCGACCGGATCGAGGCCGTCCGGCAGCAGCGCGGCGGCCGCGGCCGGCACGACGGTCTCCTCGGCGTGGGCGCGGACCGGGGCGGTGAAGTCGCGGTGCAGGGCGGCCACCGGGTCGCCGACCGAGAAACCGGTGACCTCGGCACCGGTCGCGGTGACCACACCGGTGGACGACCAGCCGAGGCCGACCGTGCCGGTCAACCCGAAGATCGTCCTGGCCAGCCCGCCGGCGTAGAGGGTGTCGACGGGATCGACCGATGCCGCCGTGACGCGGACCCGCAGGTCACCGGGGCCCAGCGGCGGCAGGATCACCTGCTCCGGGGTGGGTGCGAAGTGGTCGGCCGTGGACACGAGTACGAGCGTCATGCTGGCTCCTTCCGTTTCGATGGACCACACCACCATCGGAGCTGTACTCTCTTTTGGGAAGAAGGCACTTTATAGTGGTGTAGGTACCCGGAGGTAAGCCATGGGCGTGACCACCGCCGATGAGACGCCGGCCCGGTTCGACGCGTTCGACGCCTCCTGCCCCAGCAGGCGCCTGCTCGACACGATCGGTGACAAGTGGGCGAGCCTGGCGATCGTGGCGCTCGGCCTGGGCGGCCGGATGCGCTACACCGAGCTCGCCGCGCGGATCGCCGGGGTGAGCCAGAAGATGCTGACCCAGACCCTGCGTGGGCTGGAGCGCGACGGCCTGCTGACCCGCACGGTGACACCGTCGGTGCCGGTGCGCGTCGACTACGAGCTCACCCCGCTCGGACTGTCCCTTCTGGACACGATCTGCCACCTCAAGCAGTGGGCCGAGGTGCACATGACCGAGGTCGACGCAGCGCGAGCGGCCTACGACCGCGAGCACGCCTGATCAGCAATTGATCGCGGCCCGGTCGAGAACGGCATCGGCGAACTCGTGCGGCCGGCTGGCCTGCACATCGTGACCGGCCGGGATCGTGCGGAAAGGTGGCGTCCCGGATGCGGCTGGCCAAGTCGGCCGGCGCGGCTCATGGTTCCGGGTCCGGCGCTCAGCCTGTTTGGCAGTTGGTCGTGGCCCAGTCGAAGACCGCGTGGGCGAACTCGTGCGGCCGGGCGGCGTGCACGTTGTGGCCGGCGGGGATCGTGCGGAGGGTGGCGTGCGGGATGCGGCCGGCGACGTCGGCGAGCAGGTCTTGCGGGACGTGGCTCTCGGGGCCCCCGGCGATGATCAGGGTGGGCGCGGTGATGGTGGCCAGCGCGGCCCACAGTTCCGGGTCCCCGGCGCTCACCGCGCCCGCGATCGCGGGCACCACGGCCCAGTCGAACGCTAGGGGCCCGTCCGGTCGGTCGGGCACCGGTCGGTCGCGGTGGTAGGGCGGCGGCGCGTCCTCGATGACGATCCGCGCCACCAGATCCGGGCGGGCGACCGCCACCCGGTAGGTGACGACGCCGCCCATCGAGTGCCCGACGAGCACGACATCGGTCAACCCCAACGCGTCCAGCAGGCCGACGGTGTCCGCGCACATGGCGCCGAACGTGTACTCACCTGGCCGATCACTGTCGCCGTGCCCCCGCAGGTCGACCGCGTACACCCGGTACCGCGCGGCGAACCGCGCCAGCACCGGTGCCCAGTCGGCCCGCGAGTCCCCGAGCGCGTGGAGCAACACCATCGGCGGAGCGTCCGGTTCACCCGCGATGTCGTACACCAGCCGGACCCCGTTGATCACGATGTCGTTCGCCTCACCCACACCGGCACGGTAGTCGATAGCCTGTCGAAAACCGTGTGGGCAGGCGAGGGGCGGGCATGATCGAGACACCGGACTGGGTGCCCGAGGGCGTCGAGGTCGACGTGCCGAATGTGGCCCGAATGTACGACTACGTGCTGGGCGGCTACCACAATTTCGCCGTGGACAGGGAGTTCGCGGGGCAGATCGAGAAGCTGGCGCCCGGCTCCACCGCGATCGCCCGCGCCAACCGGGCGTTCGTCCGCCGGTCGGTGCGGTGGCTGATGGCCGCCGGCATCCGCCAGTTCCTCGACATCGGCTCCGGCATCCCGACGCTGGGCACCGTGCACGAGATCGCCCAGGCCGTCGCGCCCGAGTCGAAGGTCATGTATGTGGACATCGACCCGGTGGCCGTCGCGCACAGCAAGGCGATCCTCGCCGGCAACCCGCTCGCGGAGGTGCTGCGCGCCGACATCCGCCGGCCGGCCGACATCCTGGGCAACGACCGGGTCACCGAGCTGCTGGACTTCGGCGAACCGGTCGCCGTGCTGCTGAACGCCGTGCTGCACTTCGTGTCCGACGATGACGACCCGGCCGGCATCATCGGCGTGCTCCGGCAGGAACTGGTCGGCGGCAGCTACGTGACGATCACCCATGGCAACCGCGACGGCGGCGACCGGGACAGCCAGGTGGACACCGGCGAGGTGCTCGACCGCACGCCCACGTCGATCCACCTGCGCAACGCCGACGACCTGGCGGCTCTGGTGGCCGGCATGGAGGTGGTCGAACCGGGCATCGTCCCGGTCACCGACTGGCATCCCGACCCCGACATCGACGACCCGCCGCAGCCCGCGGTGCTCGCCGTGGTGGCCAGGCAACGCTGATCAGGCGGGTGAGTCCAGCCCGGTGAGCAGGTAGGCGATGTCCAGGCCGGCGTCCAGATAGTCGACGAAGACCTGATTGTTCAGGGCACGGGGCGAACGTTGCCGCCGGATCAGCGCGATCGCCGCCGCGCTGTCCATACCGAGTTCGATGAGGGCCTGCGCGACGACCAGACCCGACCGGTTGTAGCCCGAGTGGCAGCGCACCAGGGTGGGCCGCCCGTCCCGGACCGCGTCGGCGGCCACCACGGCCATGCGGCGCACCTGGTCGATCTGGTCGGCACCCAGTGGCCCGTCCGGAACCTCGGCGACCCGGTGCTCGACACCGGGATCCGGTCCGCTCCCGGCGCGGGTGTACAGGCTGATCACCAGGTCGAACTGGTCGGTGACGACAGCGAACCGGACTTCACCCGACGTGTCGGTCCAGTCGTGGCCGCCCATCCACAGGTTGGGCCTGATCTCGTTCCACGGTGCACCGGGCCCGGGAGAGTTGCGGTCCTTCTGACGCGTCTTCACGTGGCTGCCTCCACGCGACCAACGCGCGGTGCCCGCCGAACGTTCCGGGCGCCCTACGGGACCACGGCCAGGCTGTCGATCACGTCGGTGAGCGATCGTCGCCGGTCGAACACGGCGCGTTGGCGTTGCGCGCCACCGCCTTCGGCCCGCAGCCGCGCGAGCGTTCCGGTGACGTGGTCGATGTCGCCGGCCGATCGCAGGTACGGACCCAGGTCGTCAACCAGGTTGTCGACCAGGTGCCAGGTCGGTGCCAGTTGCCCGGTACGGCGGTCGACACACTGGCCGGCCAGGCCGTCCCGGCCGGCGCGCCACAGTTCGCCGCGCAGCACTTCCTGCGACAGCGCACAGGCCGTCGGATCGTCGATGGCCCTGGCGGCCAACGCCCGGACGAGTACCGCCAGCAGCGCGGCATGCTCGACGGTGGGCGTGACGTCGGCGATCCGGACCTCCAGCGTCGGCTGGTGCGCGGAGAGCCGGACGTCCCAGTACACCATCGCGCGATCCAGCACCGCGCCACACCGCAGCAGACCGTCCACCTTGGACTCGTAGTCGTCGACGGAGCCGAAATGCGGTGGCGGACCGGCCGACGGCCACCGCCGCCACATCTCGTACCGCCAGCTCGCGTACCGGGTGTCCACGCCGTCGTGGAACGGCGAGTTGGCCGCCAACGCCAGCAGCAGCGGCAGCCACGGGCGGATGTGGTTGCTCATCCGCAGGCCCGTCGCGGCGTCCGGGATGCCGACGTGCACGTGGCAGGCACAGGTCAGCGAGGCGCGGGCGAGTTCGCCGAAGTCCTGCGACATGCGCCGGTAGCGGCCGTCCGGGGTGAACCGTGGGGGACGGTCGTCGGCGAGCAGGTCGGTGCCCGCCGGCACGAGTCGCTGGCCGCGTGCCGCGGCCTGGACGGCGAGCCGGCAGCGCAGGTCGCGCAGTCCGCTGACGATGTCCTCGACGTCGGTGCACACGCCGGTCGCCGACTCGACCTGACAGCGCCGCAGTTCGCGGTCGACCTGCCCGTGCTGCTCGTCCACCGCGTCCGTGATCTCCGGGCCGCTCGCCGCGAGCCTGCCCTGCTCGTCCACGAGCAGGAACTCCTCCTCGACACCCAGGGTCAGCCCGCCCCCGTGCATCTCCACGCCCGGGGCGTACCCGGACGGCTCCTCGGCCATTCGCACGTTTTCGCTCCGATGGTGACGGGTATCACAACTATGCCTGCCTGGCCGCCCGACGGAGGAGCGAAGGCCCATGACCGAGACGGAGATGCAGTCCCTGCGCATCGTGCTCGCCGACCTGGCGTTTCCGGCGCGGCGATGGGAGATCATCACCAAGGCCGACTGGTACGGCGCCGACGCCGTGACGACCCTCCGGTTGCGGCGACTCCCCGCGCGCACCCGGCCCTACCGTGACCTGCGAGAACTCATGCGGACGCTCAACGAACTGGAAGCGTGAGCGACCCATCACCGTCCACATCGGAGCCCGGCCGGGCAGCAGCGCCACCGGCCGATGACCGATGGCGCTGCTGCCCCTCCCTCAGTGGCTGGGCCGGATGTTCTGGTTGATGTGGAATACGTTGTCCGGGTCGTACCGGTCCTTCACCCGCACCAGCCGCTCGTAGTTGCCCAGGTAGGACGCGCGCACCCGGTCCTGGCCCTCGTCCATCATGAAGTTGATGTACGCCCCGCCCGCCGACATCGGATGCAGTTCCTGCCAGTAGTTCCGGGCCCACTCCGTCATGGCCGTGTTGTTGGCCGGATCCGGGTCGACGCCGACGATGACCCCCGCCCAGCCGCCGTCCCGGTAGGCGAACGGAGTCGCGTCCTCGGACACCCTCTTGACCGCTCCGTCGATCGGGTACAGGTGCATCGTCGAGTGCCCGGTGGGCAACCGCGCGCCGTAGCGCAGGTGCACGTCGATCGCGGCGTCGGAGATCTCGCGGAAGAAGTCGGCCTTCCAGTACCACTGCAGCCCTGCCGGGTAGAGCGCGTCGAACGCGCTCTGCAGGATGTTGAACGGCATCGGCTGCAGTCCCACCAGCAGCGGCGAGCCGTACTGCCGGACCACGTCGAGTACCTCGTCGGCCGAGTCGTGGGCACCGGTGTAGCACCAGACGATGCCGCACGCCTTGCGTCCCCACAGTTCCTCGGGGAACGGCGGTGCGGGCGGGATGGTCAGCAGGCCGATCCAGCCGGACAGCTCCTCGGGCAGTGACGGCAGCAGTTCGCGGTACCAGCGCATGACGTCGGCCGTGTCCGCGAGGTCGTAGAGCACCGGACCCCCGATGATCACGCCGTGCTCGCCGATCTCGTGGCAGCGGAACGTGAACGACGTGACGACGCCGAAGTTCCCGCCGCCGCCCCGCAGCGCCCAGAACAGGTCGCGGTGCGAGGTCTCGCTCGCCGTGACGAACGAGCCGTCGGCCAGCACCACGTCGGCGGCCAGCAGGTTGTCCACGGTGAGGCCGAAGCGGCGGGCCAGGTAGCCGATGCCGCCGCCCAGCGTCAGGCCGGCCACGCCGGTGGACGCCAGGAACCCGGACGGCGTCGCCATGCCGAAGCCGGCGACGGTCGCGTGGTCGACGTCGCCCCACGTGCACCCCGCGTCCACGCGGACGGTGTGCTCGATCGGGTCGACGGTGGTGCTGCGCAGCTGGGACAGGTCGATGACCAGGGCGTCGTCCCACACGCTCAGCCCCGCCGCGTTGTGCGCGCCGCCGCGGACCGTCAGTTCGATGGCGTTGTCCCGGCCGAAGTGGACACATGCGACGACGTCGGCCACGTCCGCGCACCGGACGATGGCCGCTGGTCTCTTGTCGATCATTCCGTTGTACACGGCACGCGCCGTGTCGTAGTCGGTGTCTCCCGGTCTGATCAGCTCACCGCGCAGAACGGTGGCCAGGTTCTCGTACTGTGCGGTCGCGGTTGCAGTCATGGGACGAACGTAGGAAGGGGCCGTTCGCGCAGCGTTCGGCTCAGGGCAGCGGCACCGTTCCGTCGAACCGGTCCATGCGTTCGCACCGGCGCAGCAGCGCGACGCTGCCGTGGCCGCGTGCCAGCCGGGTCGCCACGGCCAGTCGTTCGGCCGCCGCGCCGGGCTCGTCGTGCGCGGAGCGCAGCCGCAGCACCTCGGGCAGCCACCACAGCTCGTCCCTGACCTGGCCGGCGACGACGGCCGCGTCCAGCGTCGCCCGCGCGTCACCCGGCCGGCCGTCGCGGTCCTGGAGCTGGGCGAGCAGGGACAGCCAGTAGGGCATCCGCGCGAACGCGCCCTGCGCCTTGAGCCGGTCGATGCCCTCGCGGGCCAGCGCGATGCCCGAACCGTCCGACCGCGACCAGCCGGCCAGGATCAGCGCCCACTCCCGGTAGTAGGCGAAAGCGTGCCGCTCACACAGCGAGCGCAGCTCCGCCGCGGTCTCCCGCACGGCCGCCGGGTCCTCGCGCAACTGGTGGGTGATCGCCGCATAACCGAGGGCGACCGCCAGGTTGTAGGGATGTCCGATCGTCCTGGCGAGTTCGAGCGCCTCCTGGCTGCACGTCAGCGCCAGGTCGTCGTGGCCGAGCAGCCAGTGCGCGTGCGCCGACCAGGCGCGGCAGTGCACGTCCGGCCGCGTGCCGACGGTCCAGGACGACGCGCCCGCGGTCTGCCGGGCGGCCAGGTCGAAGTGCCGCAACCCTTCGGCCGGCCTGCCCAGGCTCAGCGCCGCACCGCCGAACGCGAAATGCGCCGAACCGCTCAGTTCCGAGTCGGGAACGGCCATCGCCAGCGCGCGGGCGGCGGTGCGGTGCGCGTCCGCGACGGCGCCCTGGACGAACTGGGATGCCCACAACCCCACCAGACCGGCCAGGATCGAGTCGGTGCGACCGAGTGCGGTGGCCAGGTCGATCGACCGTTCCAGCGTGCGCCGCAACTCGGGCGACGCGTAGCCGTGGCGGGCGTTCAGCGGCGCGGCCATCGCCTCCAGGACGGTCAGCTCCTGCCGCTGCCGCCGGGTGCCGTCGGGCTGCGTCGCGATGATCGCGAGTGCCGCTCGGTGCAGCCGGATGGCCTCGCCGTGGGCGAAGGTGCCGGACGCGATGTCGGCCGCCCGCGCGTAGTAGGTGAGTGCCCGGTCCGGACGGCCGCCCCGCGCGTACTGGTCGGCCAACTGGGCAGCCACGACGTCCGTGTCGTCGGAATGCAGCAGTGCCAGGCTCTGCGCCAGCCGCCGGTGCAGCAGCCACCGCTGCGGCGGGCTGACCTGCGCGTACGCCGCGTCGCGGAGCAGGTCGTGGGAGAAGTCGTAGCCCTCGGGCTGCTCGACGACGATCCGTCGCTGCCACAGCTCGTCCAGCGCCGCGACGACGGCGTCCGTGTCCAGATGGCTGGCCTCGGTGAGCAGGTCCAGTGGGAAGTCCCGGCCGACGGCGGCCGCCAGGCCGGCCACGGACCGCGCCGAGGGGCTCACGTGCTCGAACCGGGTGCGCAGCACGGACTCGAGATCGCCCGCGGGCAGTTGGGTGTGGCCCAGGTCGGCCGCCGCCCGCACGGCCTCCACGACGTACAGCGGGAACCCGCCGGTGGTCGCCTGCAGCAGGCCGACGGTGGCCGGTTCCAGCGGCCGCCCGGCGATGGTCTCGGCCAGCCGCGCGGTGTCCGCGGTCTCCAGCGGGCGCAACGTCAGCTCGGTCAATGCCCCGGCCGCCTGCATCTCACGGCACCACGTGACCACCTCGGCGTCCTCGTCCGGGTCGTCGCGCAGCGTCCCGGCCACCAGTAGCCGCGCGCGAGGTGCCCGGCCGAGGCAGAACGCCAGGAACGCCAGGGTTTCCTGGTCGCACCACTGCATGTTGTCCAGCACCAGCAGCAGCGGCCGGCCGGCACCGGTCAACGCCCGCGCCAACCCCTCGAAGAAGCGGTGCCGCTGCCAGGCGTCCACCATCGCCCGGGCACCGGCGCCCGGCGCGGCCCGGTTGCCGTCCATCGGCAGCAGCCGGTCGACCTCGGCCCGCCAGATCGGATCCAGGTCGGCCACCGCCGGGCGGAGGGCCGGACCGCGCAACCACTCGGCCACCGGACCCAGCGCGAGCCGGCCCGAGGTGCCGAAACAGTGCGCCGTGGCCACGGCGGCACCCTGCCTGCGGGCCCCGCCGGCCAGTTCGGTGAGCAGCCTGGTCTTGCCGACACCGGCACCACCGGTCACGACCACCAGCCCGGCCCGGCCCGCCGCGGCACCGCGCCACGCGGCGGCCAGTTCGGTGATCTCGGTGGTCCGGCCCACCAGCGCGGCACCGGCCTGTCCGGAGCGTTCCGGTTCCGGTGCGGCGAGCAGCGGCTGGACCAGCGCCCGGGTCGCCCGGTCCGGCGTGATGCCCAGCTCGCGCTCCAGGATGGACACGCACCGGTGGTAGGTGCTCACCGCGCCTGCCCGGTCACCGAGCTCGGCCTGCAGCCGGATCAGCGTCCGGTAGCCGGTCTCCTCCAACGGCCGCAGCGCGATCCGGCGGCGGGCGACGGCCACGGCACCGGTCAGGTCGCCCTGCCGGGCACGCACGGTGCACACCAGGTCGCACAGCTCGACACACTGCGACTCGAGGGCGTTGCGCGGTTCGGCCAGCCACTCGTCGTAGCTGCCCGGCAACAGCTCGCCCTGGTACTCGGCGATGGCGGCGGCCGCGTGGGTCAGCACGCCGTCGGTGTCGTCCTTCGCCGCAGCGGCGAGCGCGGCCGCCCGTTCCAGCTCGAAGGTGCGAACGTCGACCCGGCTGGTGACGCTGTCCCGCCAGCACAGGTCCCGGGACGTCACGACGAGTGCCGGCTCGTCACCCAGGGCGTGCCGCAGATGGTGCAGTTCACGGCGCAGGTTCGTCAACGCCTGCGCGTCGCTGGAGTCCGGCCAGAACTGGGCCGCGATCCGTTGGCGCGGCTGGGGACTGCCCGCGTGGGTGGCCAGAAAGGCGATGAGCGCAACGGTCCTCGGCGACCGGGTCAGGATCGATCCGGTCGCGCTGTCCGTGACTGACTGCTCACCCAGGACGCGGACCTGCACCATGCCGTCGCCTTCCCACGGCACAGGCTAGCGCCGGACCGGCGACTCGGCCTGCCAGACGGGCGGGTCAGCCGTGCTGCTCGTGCCCCCGGCGCAGCCCGGACAGGTCGCGCCGGACGACGGTGTTGCGGTCGGCGACCGTGTTGCCGAAGGCGAACTGCGGCCAGAAGCCGGCGATCTCCAGCCGGCTGCGTTCGCTCCACTCGCGGGCCAGGTCGCTGGTCGACTTGTAGAAGTTCATCGCGTGGCCGCCGGTGTGCAGGCGCAGCACGGAGAACCCGCCCGGGTACTCCTTGGCCGCGGCGATCTCCTGGTGCACCACGCCGGACCCGGTGACCGTGAGGTGGTTGCGGTGGGTGTGGCCCGCGTGGTGCAGGAACACACCGGGCGTCTGCGCGTACAGGTCCATAATGGACGATGCTTGGGTGGCGTCCAGTGCGCTGCTGGCGCTCATCGGGAAGGCCGACTCCTGCACGACCAGCGGATGGTGGCCGAACACCAGCGTCGGCTGCTCGCGGTGTTCGCCCAACTGCGTCCGGAACCAGTCCAGCTGCGTCGGCGACATGCCGCCCGCGTCACCGCCGTTGCCCGCCTTGTCGTAGGTGTCCAGGCCGATGACGCGCAGCCCGGACAGCTCGCGGGTGAAGTAGGTGAGCTGGTCGCCGGGGAAGTAGGCGTCGTGGAAGCAGTCGTTGCCCTGGAACTCGCCGATCCGGCAGGCCGCGTACTGGTCGCCGACGTGCGCCCGGTCGTGGTTGCCGCGCACCACGAACCAGTCGCGCTGGTAGCGGCCGAACTCGGCGAGCAACCGGCCTGCCCGGCTGAGATCGGTGGGCACGGCCTCGGCGGAGATGTCACCGGCCGCCAGCAGGTAGGTCGGGTTGAACCGGCGGACGTCGTGCACCAGCGACTCGAGCATGACCTCCGGGTAGGGCGGCAGCCCGGGCAACTGCTCGATGCCGATGAACTGCGGCATTCCGCCGACCAGCCCGGCCTCGGTCTCGCCCAGGTGCAGGTCGTTGCACAGGATCACGGTGAACAGGTGGCTGCCGTGCGGCGGCTGCGGTGTGGTGAACGAGTACGGCCCGCCGGTGGTCAGCCCGAACGTCGACGTGCCGACGGAGTTGCCGGCGATCAACGTGAACGGTGTCGGCTGCGCGGCGACGCCGTTCGAGAACGCCTGGTAGTAGTACGTCCGGCCGGGCTCCAGGCCGGTGAGCTCGACGTGGTGGTACGGCGTGCGGTGCGCGATGTCGTGCGCAACCCGGTTCAGCCGGTCCGGCCGCGTGCCGTAGCGGACCTCGCCGTCGGCGGGCGCGGGCGTCAGCTGGCCGATGCCGTCGTCGGTGCCGGGAACCCCGGTGAACCACGTGATGACGGCGTGATCCTCGGCCAGCGTCACCAGTTCCAGGTTCACCGGCGCGACGGTTCCGGTCGACGCCGTGGCGGCGAACGCGGGCGTGGCGGTCAGCGCCAGCGGGGCGACAGCGGCCGCGTAAGCGGTCCAGCGGAGCAGGTCTCGACGCGTGAAGTCACAACCAGGCACGGCGTGCACACTACGGCCACCGGTTGAACGGTCGGGCGCACCGCACGTGTCCACGAAACGAACGGACCGTTTCGGGCCCGCCGTGGTACGTCAGCCGGTCAGGGCTCGCGCCGGTTCCGCTCGAACTCCTCCAGTGATTCGTCGAGGTAGCTCGGGCGTGGCAGATGCGGCGACGTGGCCGGGTCCTCGATCAGCCAGGGCACCTCGCCACGGGGCGGCCGGGGCAGATCGGGTGGCGCTGTCGGCGGTGGTGAGGGCCTGTCGGAGTCGTCGGGTTCGGTGTTGACCACCACGGTTTCCAGGTCCGCCCACCGCTCGATCCCGGTGAGCGGCACACCGGGCCGGTTCTCGATGATCAACCGCTCCAGCGGCAGGTCGTCCGGAATCACCGACAGGCCCTCGGCGAGCGCCCTGTGCCCGATGCGCAGGCCGCGCAGCGGAGCGCCGCGCAGCGTGCGCAGGTCGACGTTGTCGACTCCCATCAACGTCAGGTCGGAGACCTGCGATCGGGCGAGCGCGGACAGGTCGCGCAGATGGATGCAGGTCCGCAACGACAGCGTCGTCAGCGAGGGGAAATTGGCCAGGAAGCCGACATCACGCAGCAGTGGGTTGCCCCGCACCTCCAATTCCTGGAGGTCGGGCAACAGCCCGGTGTTGTTCAGCGGGAGCTCTCCCATGCAGCGCAGCCGGGTCAGCCCTCTGATGTAGGGCAGGGCCAATACCATGTCGCCGTCGCGGACCTCCACTGTCCGGTCACGGAAGTCCACCGCTCCCAGGACATCGCGCGTGTACGCCGGAAAATCGCGGCTGTAGCGCAAGCCTCTCAGCAGTTCCGCGATCACCACCGGCTCATTGACGGTCGCGAACTGGGTGATCTTCGCGCGCGCCGCCGGGCTGCCGATGTCCGCAAGGGCACGGACGACGAGACCCAACTGCTGACCGCTCAGCTGATGCGGATCGGGCAGCAGATCCAGTACCGCGTCGCCGACCATGGCCAGAGCCTCGGACTCCCTCGTGTCGCGCGGGTGCACCCGCTCGTACACCCTGGCCTCGATGTCGTCCCGAAGCGCGGCCGATATGCCATCCGGTGTCATGCGCAGGATCAGGCCCGCGACGAGGTCGACGACACCGATGCTGCCGAGCTCCCGGAAAGTGGACAACGTGGGCGCCACGTCGAGTAGCTGACGCAGCAGCTCGATCCGCTCGGTTGGCGAAGCGATGACGGCCGCCAGGAACACGCGTTGGTGGTTCTGTGGAGCCAGCGCGAGCGCGGCCAGCTGTTCGAACTGACCGGTCGCCACGTTCTCCCGGGCTTCCAGGGCCGCGCCGAATCCAGGAAAGGTGAATTCCCAGGTGTCGGACGATGTCCGGGTCAGCACCGGCGCCCGGTCCAGCAGGAGCGCGACATCGTCGGGCTCGGCCTCGGTCAGCCGGACCGCGTCGGCGAAAGTGATCTCACCGCGACCCACCGTCCGGTAGGCGAGTCGCCGCAACGACGTCCGCTCGTCGGCCCCCACCCCGTGGCGGTCCAGCAGGAAGTCGAGCATGGCCTGGTACAGCTCGGGCACGGTGGGCCGGGACGAACCGCTCTCGACGACCGAGCACACGGCCTCGCCCAGCACCGGACTCTCGCGGACCATGTCCTGCAGTTCCCCCGGGTCGGCCAGCAGGGTCGCCGCGGTCTCGCCGACCGTGCCGGGGTGCCGGCTGCGCACCATCCACAGCACGTCCTCGGCCGTCATCGGTCGCAGGTCGAACATGGTGAAGCCGAGCCGATCGAGCCACTTCGGGTCGATCGCGTGGGGCCGGGTGGCCAGTACGTACCGTGCGTGCGGATAGGTGTCCATCACGCGGGCCAGCCAGTCCAGCGCCATCGCCCGCCGGCGCGGGACGAGCTCGTCGAGCCCGTCCACCAGCAGCCGCGCCCGGCCGGCACGGAAGACCCACTCGACCCAGCCGTTCGCCGGAGGATCGACGAGATCGCGCAGCCGAGGGAAGTCACGTTCGGCGAAATCGGCCACCGACACGATGAAGCACGGCTGGTCCACGCCGGTATGGCGCGCCATGGTCCGCCACAACCACCGCAGCAGCACGGTCTTGCCGGCACCGGCACCGGCCCGCAGGAACACCCTGGGCGTCACCGCCAACTGGCCGACCCCGGTCCGGGTCGCGGTCGAGTCGACGATCGTCCGCTCGACGGTGTACGAGATCGGCCAGTACCGGGTTCCGTTGCGGTAGCGGTGTTCCGCCGCGACGAACTGGTCGACCTGACCGACCAGCACTGCCACCTGACGAACGAACACCTCGCAACATCCGGTGAGCCACCGCCGCCACGCCTGGCGTTCGGTCTCACCCATGTCGAGCAGGCGCGACAGGACGACCGATCGTCCGGCGACGTGGTCGACCAGCGCCGCGCCGTCGCGGAACACGTCGCGATCGCCGGGCAGCCTGACCGGGTCCGCATAGGCGATCGCCTCGGCGGCCAGCGACATCCCCTCGGCCCCGACGGGCGACTCGGCCAGCAGGGGCGCGAGCACCATCGGCGCCGTCCGGAGCCGGACCGACTCTTCATCGAGCATGGCGAACGTGACGCTCGCCAGCCGGGCCATCGCGGTCGCCAGGACCGTGACGTCCATGCGTCTGATGCGCAGCACGTCCTCGTCGCGCAGCGTGCCGAACAGCGCCTCCCGAACACCCGGACGGAACTCGTAGGCGCCGGAGTGCTCCCGGATCAACAGGCCACCGAGGACGACCTCGGCCAGGTGGGCCGGTCCGGCGCCCGGTACACCGACCTGCACCATGCGCATCGCGGGCACCGTCAGCGGGACGGCGGCCAGTTGGCACGCCAGTTCCCACGCGACCGGCGACGCGTTGGCGCGAAACCGCTGGAGTCGATCCTCCGTCGATGCCGACTCCGACCGCTGCACCGGACGGTGCCTCTTCACCCACGCCGACACCAGGACGCACGACGTCGACAGGTAGCCGTTGTCCGTGGTCAGCGACGATAGCCACGTGCGGATGCGCTGGGGCCGCGCTGGAATGACCGGCACCGGGATCTCGTCGCCCGGTGCCGGCACCGGCACCGGGTGGCGCGGCTGCCAGGACCAGTTGTCGTTGGCGCGGCGATTCCCGTAGCGCAGCGAACCGGGCACCGGCCGCAGTCCACTCCTCGGCCACAGCCGTTTGGGCAAGACGTTGATCACGGTGGTCGGCAGTCGTATCGCCCAGGTCGCCAGTGTCGATGCGGCCCGGCCGTCGAACCAGGCGTCGGCGACGCCGTCGGTGAGAACGACGACCACCTGTCCGGTGAACTCGGCCGGATCGACGAGGCCACCGCCGGGCGACCGCAGCCGCACGCTCCCACTCACGTCCGTGTCCAGTTCCCACACCGTGACCGAGTCGACCAACTGCTCCAGTGTCGACCGGACGTCGGCCACCTCGGGTCGCCACAGTTCCATCGACGGAGCCGTGTCGACCACCAGTGCCATGCGCAGGCCTGCCCCCGCACGGCGGGCGAGGGCCGATGCCGGCTGCGCCCGCGTCATGAGGTGCCGCCGAAGACCAGTGGATCGCCGGGTGGCGGACGGTGTGGGTTGTCCCAGAGCAGCGCGACACGCGCACCGTCGTCAGCACGACGTTCGTCCATCGTGCGCCGCCAGGTGCCGACGGCGGCGGGCAGGCCGCCGATGTCGGCGGGCAGCAGCGAGCGCAGCAGGTCGATGCCGTGCGGATCCGGGTCGCCCAGCAGCCAGATCGCGGCGGGTAGGCCGGAGTAGCACGCCGTGGCCAGCACGGTGGTCATGGACTCACCGAACCCCGGTTCCTTCGGCGACACGGCCAGGCAGGCGGGGTGATCGTCGTCCGCCCAACGGGCGAACAGCTTCCGGTACTCCCAGCTCACCTCGGGCGGCAGCCACTCCACGACCCGAGGATCGTCCGGATGTTCGGTCAGCCAGTCCCACTTGCGGTGCCACTCGGCCTGGGTGGTCCGGCGGCCGTCCAGGCAGCGCAACACCACCGAGTAGCGCGAGGACAACGGCCACGGGCCGAACGGCGCGCCGACGGTGACCTCCCACGTGTCGAACGGGACGCCCATCAGCCCGACCGGCACCAGGAACTCGATGTCCGTGAGCCTGCTGCGGTGATCGTGGTCGACGCGGGACCCGATGTCGGACAGCACCGCGTCGATGCGCAGCCGGACCCCGTCCAGCGACGTGTCGGCCTCGTCGGTGTGCAGCAGCTGATAACCGCCGTCCCACAACCAGATCGCGCACCGGTAGCGGTCCTGGGCACTCAGCTCGTCGGTGATGCGCACCAGCAGCGAACACGTCCGGGCCGGCCGCACGGCAGGCGACGGCACGTCGATCCCGCCGACCCAGTCGGCCAGCCGCTCGTCATCCATTGTGGACGCAAGCGCGGCCGCGAACACCAGCACCGGCGGCACACCGTCGGGCCGGGCGACCCGCTGCGCGAGATCCGTGGCGATGCCGGCGAGATCGTCGGCCGGCAGCCTGGCAGGCGCGACACAGGGCGGATCGAACGACGCCCGGTACAGCTCGTAGGCGTCGGGCGGCAGTTCCTTGCCGAGCAACAACGTGACCAGGCCGGCCACGTCGACGGTCGACCGGCTCGCCGCCGCCTCGGCGTACCGGCGAACGGCCTGCCAGCCCGGCAACACCCCCAGCCGGCGCGCCACCCCTGCCACCCACGACCGCAGCCCGTCGCGCACCTGCTGATCGGGCAGCGCCGCCGCCGCGAACTCCATGACGTGCAACAGGTCCGGCAGCCGGCCGGCGACGCGGCGGTCGGCTTCCAGGTGAGCGACGACGTCGGCCCAACCGTCCGGCAGCCCGCCACGGGCACGATCGGGCACGGCCGCCCGCACCACGTCGGCGGGCGGTGTCGGCGCGAGCAGCGGCAGGTACTGCGCCAACCGCCGGTACTCGCGTGCCGTCAGCAGCAGCGTCGGAGCCACGTGGGCGGCGCACTCGCCGACCTCGCGTGCCCGATCCGTGGCGCCCCGCCGGTGCTCGATCGCCGCGATCAACGCCAGCAGCGTCGGCACGCCCCGCTCGTTGCCGAGCGCTCGTTGCGCGAACCAGTCCAGGCCGACGGTGTCCGACCCGATCCGGTCCGGCAGGTCCAACTCGGTGATCAGCGTTCGGGCACAGTCCTCGCGTTCGGCCGCCGTGGTCAACGTCGGCTCGATCGCCGTGACCACGATCTGCCAGGCGCCGAGTTGGGCGACGGCGGCCGGTGTGTCCCCGTAGCGGAGCTTCACGCTGGCCCGGCACAACTCGTCGACGGTCGACGTCGGGATCGCGAAACCCCGCCCGTCCGGTCGCGCGCTGACCACGAGCCCGACGACGGCCTGCAGTTCCCGGTCCCACACCGGCCCACCGCTGTAGCCGGCGACCAGTTGCTGGGCCGATGCCGTCCCGTCGAGCACGATCCACTCGCCGGTGCCCTGCACACTCAGTCGCGCCACCGTCGTCGGCTCCGCGCTGCCGTACCAGGCCCACACGTCCGAGCCGACCCGATGACGACCGAACGGCGCCGGCACGACCCCGGCCGGCAGCGGGTCGATCATCTCGAGAACGGCCAGGTCACCTGACCACTCGACCCGGTCCGACCGCGCGGCCACGGGCACCCAGTCCCGCAACACGACCCGGTGGCGGGTGCCGTGCGCCGGGAAGCCCACCTGCACGCCGGGCAACGGGTCACCGATCGGCACCGGGGGAGCAGTGGCACCGTGCGGCGTGCCCAGCACGAGGTTGATCACGTGGGCGCACGTGATCACCAGCCCGTCGGCGACCAGCACCCCGCCGCCGACCGACCGGGTCCCGGCGGTCGGATAGAGGGCGGCGTGCGCGGCCAGGACCGGTGCGTCCACGTCAGGTGTCGGCATCCTGATCGGCCTTCAACGTCCACTTCGCTGACACGACCATGCTGGCCTCACCGCCCGCGCTGACGATGCCCAGCCGCAGGTCCTGGGTCAACTTCACGCCGAGCTCGACGGTCACCTCGTTCGGGTGCGACTCCATCGTCGACACCGTCTCGTGCACCGCGTGCAGGACGGGCACCAGCGGCCGGAGCACCTGCCGCAACGTCCGACCGGCCTGGACGACGACGCGACCCGGTCGGCCGACGGCGACCGGATCGCTGCCCTCCGGCACGTCGGCTCCGCTGCCCTGGCCGGGGACCGGAAAGGTGGAGACGAGGACCGCGGTGCCGTCGTCGAACGTGAACTCCACCAGTTGGTCCATGACCGGCATTGTGCCAGCCGGCAGGTGACGATGAGTCCGGAACGCTACCGACGGTGACGCCGGGGACCGGCGCGTTCGGCTCTCGCTAACGATGGTGGCGGCTGGTGCGACGGTGTCGCTGTGGGGGCAGCGAACCGTCGTTGGTGGCGGGGTATCCGGGTATGGCATCTGGTGGTGTCCGGGCTCGTCTCGGCCGCTGCGGGCGCGGCCGTCAACGTCGCCACCTCGGCACCGGACAGGTTGGTCTGGGTGGTGGCTGCCGCGTTGCTGGTGGCGGGCACGATCGGGCTGGGCGTGTCGGCGGCCGCTCGCGACGCACGTGCCGAGTCGGCGCTGGCGGCCGCCGCGCGCGCCGAGGTGATGGATCCCTGCTGGCCAACACCGATCCCGCCGGCCGAGTCCGACGTCCCGGCCGATGGATTGTTGTTCTGGTTGCGGGCGCCCTTCTGCCCCAGCCCGCTGCGTGGCCGCGCGGACGTGGTGCGCACGCTGACCGAGTGGTGCGCATCCGGCACGGGCTCCGTGCGGATCGTGTCCGGCCCGGCGGGCGTCGGCAAGAGCCGGTTGGTGGTCGAGGTGGCCCGTCGGCTGGGTGACGCATGGTTCACCGGCCGGCCGGACACCGCACGGCTGGCCGAGGCGGTCGAGCGGGTCGTCGCGTGCGGCCGGCCGGCGCTGCTGGTGGTGGAGGACGCCGAGCGGATTCCCGGCGTGGCGCGGTTGGTGGCGCAGGTCGGCGCGACGGACGGCCTGGTACGACTGGTGTTGACCTGCCGTGACGGGCAGGGGTTGCGCCAGCGACTGCGGCAGGACCCCGATACGTCGCTGGGCCCAGCACTGCTCGCGCCAGTGGTCGAGCTGGCGCCGATCGGCCAGGCAGGGGACCGGCAGCGCTGGTACGCCGAAGCCGTGCACGGCTACGCGCACGCCCTGCGCATGCCCCACCCCGACGTGATCGACACCGCCCCGGTCGGCCGCGACGGCGACCTCATGCTCCTGCTCCAGGCGCGCGCACTCCTGGCCGTGCTCAACCGGCCCGGCAGCCGCACGCTCGACCTGAACGACGTCGCCCGCGAACTCGTCGGCATGGAAACCCGGCGTTGGGTCAGCGACCCCGACTCGGCCCTGCCCACGGCGATCACCGGCAACCTCCTCGGCCAGGCACTCGCCGTGCTCGCCCTCCTGCCCGGCCAGGACGCCGACCGATTACGGCGGTTGCCGCGACTCGCCGCCGACACCGCCGAGCAGCTCAGGCTGGCGATCGTGGCCTGGGCCCGGGCCCGCTATTCCCGTGACGCCGCCGGCCGGCTGGAAGTACAGCCGCACCTGATCGGGGAATGGCTCATCCTGGACACGCTCGCGACCGTGCCCACGCTGGCCGCCGACCTGCCGGCCGACGTGATCACCCAGGTGGTCCAGACCATCGCGCGGGCCTGCGCGACCTACCCCGACCACCTGCCCCAACTCTGGACCGCGCTGCGGGCCAACCCGGACCACCTGCCCGCCCTGATCCCGCTCGTCATCCGGTCGGTCGTCGGGACTGACGTCGTCCGGGTGCGGGTGGACGAAGGCATCGAGCAGCTCATCACGGCCGCCGATCCCGGCCTCGACGATGCGTTCCTCACGCTGGACCTACCGCCCAGCCACGTCCACATCCGCGTCGCCCTGGGGCGCATCCGCATCCGCAAACTCCGTGCCCGACCGGAAAGCGAAACTGATCAGCGGGAACTCGCCGCCGCCCTGACCGATCTCGGCCGGGATCTTCGGCAGGTGGGCCGCCGCCAGGAAGCGCTCGTCACCGACCACGAAGCAGTCCGACTCTGGCGTGAGTTGATCGCCACCGAGCCCGACCGCCACCGCGACGAACTGGCCGTCGCCCTGACCAATCTCGGCAACACCTTGTCCCAGCTCAGTCTCCATCGGAACGCACTGGCCGTTCGGGAAGAAGCGGTCGCGATCTGGCGCGAGCTGTACGAGATCGATCCGGACCGCTACCGGTTCCGGTTCGCCAGCGCCGTGTCCAACATCGCCGGCAGCCTGGCCCAGGTGGGGCGGGACGAGGACGCGCTCCAGGGCTGGCAGCAGGCCGTTGCCCTCTGGCGGGAGTTGGCGGCCGCCGATCCGGCCGGCCACCGGCCCACCCTCGCCGTCGTGCTGAGCGGGCTGTGCCTGATTCTGCGGGAGACCGGTCGCCATCAGGAGGCGGTCGCGGCGGGCCAGGAATCGGCCGCGATCTGGCGCACCTCTTCCGAGGCGGAACTCGACGGCCACCGGGCCGAATTCGCCGGCACCCTGATGAAGCTGGGCGCAAGCCTGTGGGCGTTGGGGCGCTATCGCGACGCTCTCGTCGCCTTCGAGGAAGGTGTCGGCCACTGGCGTCGGCTGGTCGCCGCGCATCCCGACCGTCATCGTCCCGACCTGGCCGACGCGTTGATCAACCTCGGCGTCGACCTGACCGCGTTGGGCCGTCGGCAGGAGGCGCTCGCCGCCACGCAGGAAGCCATCGGCATGTGGCGCCGGTTGGTCACCGCCGAGCCGGGCCACCACGGTCCGCGCCTCGCCAACGGCCTGACCCAACTGAGCGTGTGTCTCACGGATGTCGGCGACCACCGGCAGGCCGTCGCCATCGGCGGGGAAGCGGTCGGCCGGTGGCGGGAACTGGCCGCCGACGAACCTGACCGCTACCGCCCGGATCTCGCTGCCGCACTGAACAATCTCGGCACCAGCCAGGAGCGCGCGGGGAACCGCGGCCCGGCCAAGGACGCGTGGCGCGAGGCACTCGAACTGTGGCAGGTCTGCGCCGATCGCAACCCCGGACGGTACCGCGAACGGTACGAACAACTCGCGAAACTGCTCGACCAGCTGTGATGGCCCGGCCGGGCGTGTCGGCCCGACCTCGGTAACCCACACGTCCGGCCCGGCCGCCCGGTTCCGCCGACCGCCAGGACGCGACTCCTGGCCGGCGTGGACCGGAACATGTGCTGAGGCAGGGCCATGACACGGTCACGGCGCTACACCTGAGGTTGATCTCGGTGCGCAGAACCAACCATGGGCACATGGGAATCGGTCAGGCTGCGACCTGAGGACCCCGGCGTGCGTTGTTGCGACACAACGACATCGCGGTGACCTGGCCGCGCGGCGCGGCCGTCGGGCGCGGGCAGCAGCCCGCCACGACGATCGGCGCGGGAGCCGCCAGCGTCGGCAGCAGCCTGCGCACCGCGCGGGCCAGGGCGAACAGCGCGGTGTCCGCCTTGACCAGCAACAGCGACGTGACCAGTTGGGCGGCGCCGAGTACGGCGACCACAGCGCCCAGCGAGTACTGCCTGCCCGCCAGGGCGATGCCGATCGCGCCGACACCGCACGCGAGCAGCAGCGTCCGGCACGGGATCACCGATGCCACCGCCCGCGACGCGATGCGCGGCAAGGGCCAGCGTGGCGGACGCCACGGCCGGGACGACACCGCGGCACGCGCGCAGCGCGCCCCTGGTCGGTGTCCTGCCGCCGGTCACGGACGCTGAGTCCAGAGATGCGGTTGGGCCGGTGATCCCCCCATTCGAGATGTCACCGCGAGGGCTCAGGGCGCGAGGTCGCCGACCATCGCCCGCTCCAGCAGCCCGATGGGCGGCATGCCCAGTCCGAGCAGCGCGTCGTGGAAGCGGCGGTGCGAGTAGCCGGCCTGCCAGACCTCCATGGCCCGCTGCCGGACCCTGCCGATCTCCAGCTTGCCCAGCGTGTAGCGGCCGTAGGTGGGGTCGTACGTGCCGCGCCGCGCCTCGCCGAGCGCCGCCGTGCCCCGCAGGAACGACACGGCCGCGAACCGGGCGGCGGCGTCCTCGACCGACATGCCGCCGGTGTGCAGGCCGATCGAGCAGTACAGCCGGGTGGCGCGCAGCAACGCCTCGACACACATGCCGATCACGTAACGCGGGTCACCGGACCGGAACTGCTGCTCGGCGAACAACTCCTCGCTGTAGTGCGCCCAACCCTCCACGAACGCCGCCGACGACAGCGACCGGCGCACGTCGCTCACCAGTCCGCGCAGCGCCCGACCGTGGGCGTAGTGGCCCGGCGTGACCTCGTGCACCGTGATCGAGGGCAGCGACGTGCGGCTGAACACCGCCAGCCACTCCTCGATCTCGTCCGCCGACCACGCCGGGTCCGGCGGCACTATGTAGTACCAGCTCGGCGCGTCCGCCTCGTAGGGCGCCGACCAGGACATCATCGCCTGCGCGTACGCGCGGGACGCGGGCGCCGGTCCGACCAGGCAGACGCCACCCGGGTCGCCGATCAGGTCCCGCTCGACGGCGAACGCGGTCACCTCGCTGATCAGCGCGGACGCCTCGGCGATCACGTCGGCCGTGGTCACCGGATGGTCGCGCATCAGCGCGGGCACCACGTCGGCCGGGCGCTCACCCGGTGCGTGCCGCTCGACGGCCTCGGCCAGAATCCCGCGCAGCCGTTGGGTTTCGCGTTCCGCCGTGTCGGTCAGCTCGGCGACGTCGAACGCCTTGCCTTCGCCGGCACCGAGCAGCCGCAGGAACCGCTCGGCTCCCAGCGCCGCCGACGGTTCACCGTCCCGCGCCGCCTTCTCCACGTGCTCGGTGAACCGTGCCACCGCGGCCAGGATCGTCGGGTCCTCGATGCCGACGGCCAGGCCGCGGACCGAGGCCAGGGTCGCGGTGGCCACCGGCGCCGGGACGCGGTCCAGCGCGGCCACGGCGTTGTCCACGGCGTCCGGCCAGGACCGCAGGTGCCGTTCCCGGGCGGCCTGCCGCTCGGCGGCTGGCGCGTACTCCCGGTCGTAGCACGCGAGATCCATGGCGCTGACGTGCACCAGCGGGTCCCTGCGGTGCACCTGGTGCTCGGCGAACCCGGCGCGCAGGCCCTCCTCGTGGACGGTCAGCGCGGCCGCGTCGAACGGGTCGGCCGGCAGCGGGCCGGTGCCGAGCGAGCCGAGGGCGGCGGTCACCCCGTCCGGCGACAGGTCCTGCAGGACGCCGTCATACTCGTGCAGTCCGACGTATTCCCGCGCACTGGCGAGATCGAGTTCGACGGCCGCGCGCACCCGGGCGTCCTGGAGTTCTGCCATGCCCGTGAGTCTGCCACGGCGGCGACGCGGATCGGAACGTGTCCTTTGTGGCCTATCGAGAACCCGGCGTGCGGTGGCGTTCCTCGGCGGCCAGCGCCTGCTCGATCAGCCGTGCGGCGATGTCCTTCTCCGGCCAGAACAACGTGGCCGCCACGTCCGCCGGTGCGACCAGCCGCCGCCCGGTCATCTCGTGCGCTGGCCGCCACGGGTGCACGGCGACGCGGGCCCACCACCGGCTCTGGTAGTAGTCGAGCACCGTGGCGCAGGCTTCCTCGGCGACCTCCCGGACCAGGGCCTGCTCGACGGTCTCACCCGGCTCGACCGTGCCGCCGGGAAACGTCCACTGCCGGTCGTCCCAGGTGACCATGACCACCTCGCCGTCGGCGGTGCAGCAGATGCCCACGGCCTGGGTGATCTGGTCGGCGGGCGGCAGCCAGCCGGGCGCCATCAGCGTGAACCACGCCGGGCGGGGCACCTCCGGGATCGGTTGTGGCGCCACGGTCTCGTCGACCGGGCCGGGCACGGCGTCGCGGGTCACGGACGCGGATTCTCCGCCGCCGCGTCGAGGGCCGCGTGCAGGTAGGGGATGAGGCGCTGGGTGTCCGGGCCGTTGAGGACGGTGTTGCCCAGCAGCATGCGGTTGAGCAGCACGCCGGCGCAGATGGCGATCAGCGGCGCGGAACGCTCGGTGGCGTCGTCCGCGTCGTCCGCGTCGACCCGGACACACCGATCGAGGAGACCGTCGGGGCGGTGGCCGAACTCGTCGCCGAGGGAAAGGTGCGGCACCTGGGCCTGAGCGAGGCAGCGCCGGACACCATCCGGCGCGCGCACGCCGTCCACCCCATCGGCGCCGTGCAGACCGAATGGTCGCTGTGGTCGCGCGACATCGAGGACGAGGTGTTCCCGCTGTGCCGGGCGCTGGGCATCGCGGTCGTGCCCTACAGCCCGGTGGGCCGAGGCATGCTCACCGGCGCGATCACGTCGTTCGACGACCTGCCCGAGAACGACTACCGGCGCCGGATGCCGCGCTTCGCCCGCGAGGCGTTCGAGACCAACGTCGCCGCGGTGGCCACCGTCCGGGAGATCGCCGACGCCCACGGCGCCGCGCCCGGCCAGGTCGCCCTCGCCTGGCTGCTGGCCAAATCACCCGACGTCGTCCCGATTCCCGGTACCCTGCACGTCGGCCGCCTGGCGGAGAACGCGGCCGCGGCCGACCTGGTCCTCACCGACGTGGAGATCAAGCAGTTGGACGCGCTCCGGGTGGTCGGCGAGCGCGAGACCGAGCTGGGCCACAACTGGTCCTACGGCGTCACTCCGCCGTTGCGCTGACCGACGTCAGTCGAACAGCGCGCGGACCGACGGGGTCACCGCCTTGCCCACCTCACGGCCGGCGCGCGCCGACGGTCCACGGGTGGCCGGGTTCAGCGGGTTGGTGCCGAACGCCTCGACGGTGGCCTGGTCGGCGTGCACCACCTCGACCCGCGCGGGAGCCAGTTCGGCGAGTTCGGTGGCCAGGTCCTGGCCCCAGCCGCGCGGCTGTTCCGGTGGTGCCGGCGTGATCAGCAGGACCCGGTCGGCGCCCTTGGCCAGGTCGGCGTTGCTGGCCGTGCGGATGCCGCCGTCGACGTAGCGGCGCCCGTTGATCGTCACCGCTGGCCAGATCCCGGGCACCGCGCAGCTCGCGCCCACCGCGTCCAGCAGCGATACACCGGAATCGGCGGTGAACACGACGAGTTCACCGGTGAGCGCGTCCACCACGGTGATCCGCAGATCCCGGTCCGGCCACTCGGTGCTGGGCAGCCGGGACGCGATGACCGCTCGGCGGCTGGCCTCGTCGACGGTGTCGGCGGCCAGCGCGAGCGCCCCGATCCGCCGCCTGCGGTCCACGTCGTCGGTGGCTTGCTCGACGGCGGCCATCCAACCCGCCAGCATCGTGGGCAGGTCGATGTCGACGGCGATCTCGGCCGAGTACCCGTCCAACTGCGTGTCGTAGAGGGCGGACAGGGCCGTGCCGCCGGTGATCTGCGCCCCGACCACCGAACCGGCCGACGTGCCGATGACCGTGTCGGCCCCGATGATCCGGGCGGCCAGCGCCTCGTCGGCGTCGGCGATGCCCTGCAGAACTCCCAGCTCCCAGGCGACGCCGGCGACACCGCCGCCGGCCAGCACGAGCGCGAACGTCACGAGTGTCTCCCTGTCCGGACGGTCGGTCGATGTCGTCGTACACGCGGACGGCGACCAGCAGTCCGTCCGGGCCGCGCTCGTAGATGTCGATACCCGCCTGCGGCGCGACGTCGTGCCCGTTCCAGCGGACACAGTTGTACTCCAGCGCGCAGCGCACACCGTCGTCGGTCACCGCGCACGCAGCCAACTCGATCCCGCCCGAGCTGAGGCACCGGGTGAAGTACGAGCGCAGGTCAGCGGTCCCGCGTGGATGTTGTGCGGGCCGAACGGCTCCCGGAAGTAACCGTCCGGCGTGAACGTGGCCACGATCGCGTCCGGGTCACCGGCGCTCAGTGCCGCCTGGTGGCGGCCGATCACGTCCCCGGGACCGGCCGCGTCGGCCGGCAGGATGGGGGAGCGGACGTGGGATCCCGGCTCGCGCGGCCGCTGGCTGCAGTAGGTGCGGAACAGGATCGACAGGTCGTCGACGGCCTCGGCGACCACGGCCACCGGCCAGAGCAGCTCCTGCCCGTTCTCGGTCAGGTGGGCCACCAGCTCGACGACGGCCCGGCCGTCGACGTGCGTGGCGGTGACCGTCTCGATACGTGCGTCGCGCTCGCTCAGCCAGGCCCCGCTCTGCCGGGCGAACCTGTGCGGCTGCCTGCCGCCCCGGATCTCGCCCGCCTGCGGGTCGTGCACCACCACCTCGCCCGGCCAGACGGTCTCCAGCACGCCACTGTCACCGTGGGTCAGCGCGTCGAAGTACTCGCCGACCGGATCGGTGCGGCCGGCGGCGCGGGTCTGCCTGCGAGCCAGTTCCACCGCGCCGACGAAGTCCGGGAACCACGGCATGACCAACGCTCCTCGCCGACCCGCCGACGAGCTGTCCCACCGTAGCGCGGTGTGCGGTCAGCGCCAGCCGAGCTCCGGTGCCACGTAGGTGAGGATGTTCTCCAGGACGTGGGCGTTGTAGTCGACGCCGAGCTGGTTGGGCACGGTCAGCAGCAGCGTGTCGGCGGCCTGGATGGCCTCGTCCTCCTTGAGCTGACGGACCAGCACGTCCGGCTCGGCCGCGTACGAGCGGCCGAAGATCGCCCTGGTCGTGTCGTCGATCATGCCGATCTGGTCGTGCGAGTCGCGGTCGTGGCCGAAGTAGGCCCGGTCCAGGTCGGTGGTCAGCGCGAAGATGCTGCGGCTGACCGACACCCTCGGCTCCCGGGTGTGGCCGGCCTCCCGCCACGCTTCGCGGTACGCCTCGATCTGCTTGCGCTGCTGGACGTGCAGCGGCTCGCCGGACTCGTCGTTCTTGAGCGTGGAGCTCTGCAGGTTCATGCCCAGTCGGGCGGCCCAGACGCCGGTCGCGTTCGAACCGGAACCCCACCAGATGCGGTCGCGCAGCCCGTCGGAGTGCGGCTCGACGCGCAGCAGGCCCGGCGGGTTGGCGAACATGGACCGGGGATTCGGCTGCGCGAAGCCCTCGCCCTCGATCACCTTGAGGAACATCTCGGTGTGCCTGCGGGCCATGTCCGCGTCGGTCTCACCATCGGCCGGGGCGAAGCCGAAGTACCGCCAGCCCTCGATCACCTGCTCGGGGGAGCCGCGGCTGATGCCGAGTTGCAGCCGGCCGCCGGAGATGAGATCGGCGGCGCCCGCGTCCTCGACCATGTACAGCGGGTTCTCGTACCGCATGTCGATCACGCCGGTGCCGATCTCGATCTTCGACGTACGGGCGCCGATCGCGGCGAGCAGCGGGAACGGGCTGGCCGCCTGGCGGGCGAAGTGGTGCACGCGGAAGTACGCACCGTCCGCGCCCAGCTCCTCCGCCGCGACCGCCAGGTCGATCGACTGGTGCAGGAAGTCGGCGGCCGACCGCGTCTCGGAATGCGGACTCGACGACCAGTGGCCGAAGGACAGGAACCCAACCTTCTTCACGCGACCTCCCAGCGTTCGGCGGTCGGAATTGATTCCCGCGCGCCGCACAGTGTGACCAGGTCGTCACGGTATTGCGGGAGCGGTGAACACGCCGAGTTGGCGCACCGCGCCCAGATCGTCGCGGACCCACACCAGGCAGTCCCGGATCGCGGCACAACTCGCCGAGCGCGGTGCCCTGACCGACGGACTCACCGAAACCGAGGCCGCCGGCGTCATCTACGCGCTGTTCTCCCCGGAGCTGTACCGGATCCTCGCCGTCGAACGCGGTTGGCCACCCGAGCGGCCGGGGGAGTGGCTCTCGACCACGCTGCGCGCCACCCTGCTGCCCTGACCGGCCGAAACGATCTCGGGCAGGCTCGCCGCGGTCACGTTACCGTGGGGCCTCACCCACACCGGGAGGCCCGATGAACACAGCGGCGCCGAGCCAGGAAGCCGGCGTGACGGCGGACGTCACGAACATCGACATGAAACTCGAAGTGGTCGTCATCCCCGTGGCGGATGTCGACCGCGCGAAGGATTTCTACGGCAGGCTGGGCTGGCGGGTGGACGTCACGCCACCCGGCAGCGGCATCGTCCAGTTGACACCCCACGGCTCGAGCTGCTCGGTCCAGTTCGGCGGGAATCTCACGTCGGCGACTCCCGGGTCGGGCAAGGGATATCTGGTGGTGTCCGACATCGAGAAGGCCCGGCGTGCCATGGTCGCCGCCGGTATCGAGGTCAGCGAGATCTTCCACATCGGCCCGAACGGTCCGGCCCCGGGCCTGGACCCGGAACGCGGCACCTACCGCTCGCGGGCGACGTTCAGCGATCCTGACGGCAACGAGTGGCTGGTGCAGGAGATCACCACCCGGCTGCCCGGGCGTGTCGACACCGCCGAGACGTCGTACGCCACGGCCACCGACCTGGCGGCCGCGATGCGCCGCGCGGAGACAGCGCACGGCGAACACGAGAAGCGCACGGGTGCCGCCGATCCGGACTGGCCGGACTGGTACGCCCGTTACATGGTGGCCGAGCAGTCCGGCGCCGAACTGCCGACGTGACGGCCGCACTGGCCGGACAGACCGTGGTCCTCGTCGGTGGCAGCGCGGGCATCGGCCTGGAGACGGCCCGCCGGGCCAAGGCCGAGGGCGCGCAGGTCGTCCTCACCGGACGCGATCCGGGCAAGCTGGAGCAGGCGGTGGCCGAGATCGGTGCTGCGGGCAGTGCGGCGTTCGACGCCACCGACCCGGCCGCGGTGGCGAGTTTCTTCCAGGGCCTGCCGGCGTTCGACCACGTACTGGTCACGGCCGGCGGTCCGCACTACGGGCCGCTGCTGGAGATGGACGCGGCCCAGGTGCGCGACGCGGTCAGCGGACACATCGTGGTGGCGTTGGAGATCACGCGCAACGCGGTGGGCAGGATGCGCCCCGGCGGCACCCTGCTGTTCATGGGCGGCACCGGTGGCAGGCGCATCGGTCACGGCCTCGGCATCGTCTCCGCCGCGACGGCCGCGTTGCCTCCGTTCGTGGCGGCCCTCGCGCTGGAAATCGCGCCGGTGCGGGTCAACCTGATCGCCGCCGGCTTCGTCGACACTCCGCTGTCCGCGTCGCTGCTCGGCGACAAACTGGAGGAGCGACGCGCCGAACTGCGGTCGACACTGCCGATCGGCCGGGTCGTCACCGCGGCCGACGTCGCCGCACTCGCCGTGCACCTCATGGCCAACACGGCGCTGACCGGCGCGACCTACGACATCGACGGCGGGCAGCAGTTCGCCTTCTGATCGACGGCCGGAACCGGCAGCGTCCACTGTGGATGGCAAATCGGCGCTGTGATCAGCTGAACAGCCGGCGCCAGGCATCGACGGCGGCCTGGGCGCGCTGCTTGCCGATCCCGTAGAGCGACTGGACATGGGCGATGGACGGGCCACCGTCCGGGCTGGTGCGCAGCACGCCCGCCGACCAGTCGTCCCGGATGCGCTGGGTCAGGTCCAGCACGTCCACCGTCTCGGCGGACAGCCGCTTCGCGCCCTGGGCGGTCTCGATGTGCGCGTTGGTCAGCACCTCGGCGATGAAGGCCGCCGCCATCGGCTGCAAGGTCACCGCGACCAGGATCAGCAACGGCGGCGCCAGGTGGGCCAGCAGCACCGTGGCACCCTGCCAGTGGCCGAGGCCGGGCACGACGTTGCTGGTGTTGACCAGGATCGTGGCGATCAGCAGGCACGCCTCCAGGGCGTAGACCTTGCGCCGCCCAGTCGTGCTGGGAAACTCCCTGCCCCACTGCGCCGCCCGCGCCTGCAGGGTCATGATCATCACCAGTGGCAGGGAGAACAGCGGCTCGACCACGTAGGCCAGCGGGGTGCCACCCGGTCCGACCAGCGCGTCGTGCACACCGACCGACGTCCAGCTGATCCCGGCCGCCGCCAACGCGATCAGCACGACCGACGTGATCACGTGGGTGCGTTGCAGGCTGGCCAGCCTGCTGGTGGAGTCCAGTAACCGGGCCCGCCGGGCCAACGCGCGACGCTGCCACAACCGGTCGCTCAGTTCCAGATCGGCCAGCCGGTCGGTGGCTCGGCGTTCCCGATCGGCCCGGTCGGCGCTGCTCCGCGCGGCGGCGGACAACTGCCGGCGCCGGATCGCCCGTAACTGCTCGACCGCGGCGCGCTCGGCGGTGACCTCCTCGTCGGACAGTACGTCCAGCCACGCCGGATCGCGCTGCAACCTGGCCTTTCCCTTGGCGACCCGTAGTTCGGTCTCCATCCTGTCGAGCTCGGCGGGCGCCTCGGGCGTCGCCGTCGACCGCTGCACCAGCCGGCCGGGTCGCTCGACCGGTGCGGGCTCGCTCGACCGGGCGATCCACGCCTCCAGGCCACCCGACATCGCCTCACCGTTGACCGTGTTCGTCGGGTTCGGCGTGGTTCCGTCCAAGACTCCGGTCATGCCCATCTCCCTCACAGCGCTCGCAGGCTGGCGGAGATCGTATCCCATCCATTCGAACAGGGGTTCGAAGCGGGAGGGGTGTGTCGGAGGGCTACCGGGACGGCGGGTCGCCGGCGCGGACGGCCAATTCGTACCGCGACTCGGCCGCGGCGCGGTCCGGATAGTCGGTCATTCGGAAATCGTGATATCCCATGTCGCTGAGCGCGTACCGCGTCGATCCGTCGAACGGATCGACGTACTCGCGTAACTCGTAGCCACCCTGATCGGTCGAGGAATCGTTGTCGGTGCTACGAAGCAGCGTGCCGTTCGTGGTGATGGCGGCCTCGTAGCGGCGCCAGATGTTCTCCTTCTCGCGACCCCAGCAATGGTACAGCGAATAGTTGTCCGACCCGCTGAACAGAATGCGGGCACCGTCGGCGGGACGCACTTTCTGCCGGGGCCCGCTGTCGCAGGCCACCCGCTTCCAGTCGCCGTCGTGCCGGCCGGCGAGCCGCCGCACGGCCGCCCAGGCCGCCTGCTTGGTGCCGAAGCGGCGGGTGCCGAATCCGGTGTGGTCCACGTACCAGCCGCCCAGGTCGAGCGTGCCGACCTGGATGTGTGCCCAGTCGTCGGTGCCGGCGGCCACCAGTTCCCACTGCATGACGGCGTGACGGCGCACGGCCAGCAGATCGATGGGCTCGCCAGGATCGACGTGCATGCCGAGCACGATAGCTGTTGGGTTCGTCGACGGTCAGTACGCCGACGGTCGCACCAGGTCAAAGGTCGACCGATGAATTCATCGCCGGGACATCCGCCGTCCGGGAGCGCGTCATGCGTGCCGAGTGTGCTGTCGCTGGCTCATCGGCTCGACGAAACGCAGGTACCGCCATGCGACGTTGTCCTCGTTCGACGGCCATCGGCACGGCCGTCGCGCTGCTGTTCGGCCTGCTGGCGCTCCCCGCTCAGGCGCACCAGGGCAGGCAGGGGAATCCGGCCCGGGGCGTGTTCACCACCAAGACCGCGTACGTGCCCCAGGCCGGCATCGGCTCCTACCAACACGCGCCCGCCGGGTTCCGGCCGGTGTTCACCGAGAACGTGTCCCGGCACGGCGCCCGCACACTCACCAACAGCGACGACGGTGACGCGTTGCTGGCGCTGTGGAACGTCGCGAAGCCCGCCAACGCCCTCACGCCCGTGGGCCGGGGGCTGGGCCCGGACATCCAGGCACTGCTCGCCGCGAACGCCCGCGACGGGTTCGGCCTGCTCACCGACGAGGGCCGGCGCGAGATGCGGACCACGGCCCAGCGGATGGTGCAGCGACTGCCGTCGCTGTTCGACGCGGCCGCACGCACCGGTTCGCCGCTGAAGATCGACGTGACGGCGGCCAGCCAGCAGCGCACGGTGGACAGTGCGACCGCGTTCGTCGGCGGACTCACCGCCGCCGAGCCCGGCCTGGCGGCCGTCATCCAGCCAACGCGCACCGACGACGCCCTGCTCGACTTCCACACGTCGAACCCGGCCTACCTGGACTACCTGGCCAACGACCCGCGCGTGCCGGCCGCCGAGCAGGCCGCCACCGACCAGCCGCGCACCCACGCCGTCGCGCGCGCCGTGCTGGAGCGGAGCTTCACCCGGGCCTTCGTCGACCGGATCACCGCCGGCGAGTTCGCCGACCAGTTCCCCGACGAGATCGCGGCCGCCGATGCGGTCTACGCGCTCGACCAGGTCACCGTCGACCTGCCCGGCGAAGGCGACTTCCACCTGGACCGCTACATCAGCCTCGACCAGGCCGCCTGGTTCGGCTACCTCGACGACGTGACGTCGTTCTACGAGAACGGCCCCGCATTCGCCGGCGACGACGTCACGTTCCGGATGGCCGGCGTCCTGCTCGACGACATGTTCGCCCAACTCGACGCCAAGCGGAACGGCACCAGCGATCTGGCCGCCGATCTGCGCTTCACCCATGCCGAGGAGATCTTCCCGCTCGCGACCCTGCTGGGCCTGCCCGGCAGCACCAAGCAACTCCCGCAGAGCACCTTGTTCACCTACGCCGACGATCCGTTCCGGGGCGCGGAGATCGCGCCCATGGGCGCCAACATCCAGTGGGACCTGTTCACCAACGGCCGGACCTATCTGGTGCGGATGCTCTACGACGAGCAGCAGACCGCGTTCCGGGCGGCGTGCGCCCCCATCCACCGAGGCAGCGCCTTCTACTCGCTCGACGAACTCGAACACTGCTACGGCCGGTCGCCCCGGGCCGCAACGAACTGACCTCCCCGTACTGACCACCACGGAAGGGCCAGACCATGTCCGACCTGTCACGTAGAGGCTTCCTCGGCGCGGCCGCCGCCGTCACCGGCGCCGCCGTCGTGGGCACCACAGCAGCACCGGCTGCTGCCGCGTCACCCGGTGCGCCCGGCCGCCACGGCCGGCACGGCGACATCCGCGACATCAAGCACGTCATGGTCGTCATGCAGGAGAACCGCAGTGTCGACCACTACTTCGGTTCGCTGCGCGGTGTGCGCGGCTTCGGTGACCGCGCGACCATCACGCTGCCCGGTGGCCTGTCGGTGTTCCAGCAGCCGACGACCGCGCCCGGCTCACCGGTCACGGCGACGCAGTTCCCGTGGCGGTTGAGCGATGCCCCGCCCTCGGCCTACCCGGCGGGCAACCAGCCGCCCACCGCCGAGGTCGGCGCCCAGGGCTACGGCGGCACCTCGCACAGCTGGGACGACCAGCACGGCGCCTGGTTCGGCGGCCAGATGAACGGCTGGGTGTTCGCCAAGGGCGGCCCCACGACACTGGGCTACCTCGACCGCGACGACATTCCGTTCGAGTACGCCCTCGCCGACGCCTACACCGTCGGCGACGCGTACCACTGCTCGGTGCTGTCGGCCACCGGTCCTAATCGGACCTACCTGTGCAGCGGCACCGTCGACGCCCAGCAGAAGTTCAGCGACTTCGTCGCGTTCAACGGCGGCGACGAACTGGGCAAGAACCTGCTGTGGGAGTCCTACGCGGAAACCCTGCAACAGGCCGGGGTGACCTGGAAGCTGTACCAGGGCACGGACAACTTCGGCGACAACGGCCTGGAGTACTTCGCGTCCTTCGCCAGGTTCGACCCGGAACAGGGCGGCACACCCGCCCCCGGCAACGTCCTCTACGACAACGGCGTCGCCACCGTGCCCGAGCCGGTCACCGGCGTCACCGCCAACGCGGACAACCTGGCCAACGCCATCCGGGCCGACGTCCTGGCCGGCACGCTGGCGCAGGTCACCTGGGTGGTCACCAACCAGGCGTTCTCCGAACATCCGGACGGCGCGCCCGGCGACGGCGCCTACTTCGTCAAGGGCGTGCTGGACGCGCTCAACGCCGACCCGGACGTGTTCAACTCGACGCTGGTGGTCATCGACTACGACGAGAACGACGGCCAGTTCGACCATGTGCCGCCGCCGGTGCCGGCCGCCGGCACGAAGGACGAGTTCTTCTTCGAACCCACCGGCGCCCTGGTGCAGGCCGGTCTCACCCAGCCGGTCCCGGTCGGGCTCGGCTTCCGGGTGCCCCTGATCCTCATCTCGCCGTGGACCCGGGGCGGTTGGGTGACCTCCGAGGTGGCCGACCACACGTCGGTGATCCAGTTCCTGGAGAAGTGGACCGGCGCGCTGGGCAAGCCGGCGGTCAGCCCGAACATCAGCGCGTGGCGGCGCGGCGTGTGCGGCGACCTGGTGGACGCGTTCGACTTCCACGCGCCGGTGTTCGGCATGCCCGACCTGCCGGCGGTATCGGTGATCGGCGACCTGCCCGGCGGCGCGTTCCACCCGCCGACCACCACCAACCGGATGCCGGTCCAGGAGCCGGGCGCCAAGCGCGCCCGCGCGTTGCCGGTCCAGCCCAATGCCAATCTGGACGGCTTCACCTTCGGCGCGGACGGCTCGGTCACGGCGAACCTGGCGTTCGGCAACAACGGCCCGCACGTCCGCAAGTCCGGCCATTTCGCGGTGTACGACAACGTGTCGCCGGCACGGTCGCTCGCGGACTACCCGGCGAGGTTCCCCGGCCAGTTCACCGTCGACCCGTCCACCACGGTGTGGAACCGCACCACGCCGGGCACTGTGGCGATCGCCAACGGCCCGTACGACCTGACCGTCGTCGGCCCGAACCGGTTCCTGCGCCACTTCACCGGTGACGTCACGGTCGCCGGGCTGACCGCCGAGGTCGAGGCCAGGTTCTTCGACGCGCCGTTCACGCTGCCGCCGCACCTGCTGTTCGACCTGATCAACACCGGCCGGCACGCCGTGACATTCACGGTGACGGCCAACCAGTACTCGAAACAGCACCCGAAGTCCGTCACGGTGCGGGCGCACGGCCGGGAAACCGAGCTCCTGGACGGTTTCCTGTCGCACAGCTGGTACGACGTCACCGTCACCCTGTCCGGCGACCGTTCGTGGACCCGCCGCTACGCAGGCCACATCGAGGACGGCAACGACAGCGTGACCGGCTGAGCGGTCGAGCCGGTCTCGCCACTGATCATCGGTGAGACCGGCTCGCTGCCGCAACCGCGCCCGCGATCAACGGCTGCCCAGGGCCGGCACCGCCGGACTGATCGAGTCCTCAGCCGCCAACCGGTCGGCCAGGCGACGCGCCGCCGCCGCGTACCGGTCGTCGGTGATCGCCGCGCGGATCGCGGTGGCCAGCGCGGACGCCGTCACCCGGCGCAGGGGCAGCGGCTCCGGGCCGGCGCCCAGCGCGTGCACGCGGGCCGCCCACAACGGCTGATCGGCGTAGATCGGCGTCAGCACGGAGGGACGGTCGGCACGCAGTGCTGCCGCTGTGGTGCCGGCACCGCCGTGGTGGACCACCGCTGCCATGCGGGGAAACAGCCACGAGTGGGGCACGTCGCCGATGGCGAGGATGCCGTCGCCCGTCAGGTCCACATCGGCCCACCCGGTCCGCACGACCGCCCGGACGCCGGCCTGCCGGACCGCGTCCCGCACCAGGTCGGTGAGCCAGCCACCCTGGCCGGCGGCCATGCTGCCGAATCCCAGGAACACCGGGGTCGGCCCGGCCGCGAGGAAGTCCACCAGGTCCGCTGGCGGCGACCATGTCGGGTCCTGGTGCGGCCACCAGTAGCCGACCACGTCCAGGCCGGCCCGCCAGTCGGCCGGCCGGGGGAGCACCGCCGGGCTGTAGCCGTGCAGCACCGTGGGGGACCGGTCGGCATCGCGCGGACCGTAGTGCCGCCGCACCAACTCGGATGCCCGGCGGAACGGCACCAGCGTGCGCCGCACCAGTGTGCCGCTGAGGCGGTTGCCCCAGCGGCCCAGCGATCGCGCCGAGTTGGCCAGGATCGGCGGGAAGTCCCCGGTGGGTTCGATCGGCTGGGTGAACACGCCGAGACCGGGCACCCGCAGGCCGTCCGCGATGTCCTGACCGAACAACGCGGAACTGTTGTACAGCACCACGTCCGTGCCCTGATCCGCGGCGGTGACGGCGTCCGTCGCCGCCGCCCGCAGGTACCGCGTGAACTGGTCGACCCGGCGGGCCAGCAACATCGGCGACGGGCGGCGGCCGTCGGCAGGCGCGGCGACCAGGCTCCGCACGTCGCCGCCCAGCGCGGCGAAACCCAAGCCCGCCCGGCGGATGTCCGGTTCGAACGGTGGGTGCGCGGCGATCGTCACCTCATGTCCGGCAGCGACCAGGCCGGCGCCCAGCCCGGTGTACGGGGCCATGTCTCCCCGTGATCCGACGGCGACCACCAGTACCCGCATCGCATCGACCTCCCCGGACATCCGTGCGGAACGGACACCAGATTACTTTTTCGACACGGGGGGTAACGTCACGGGCTGCTTTCGGGCTAGCTGGAATGCGGGACGGGCGCCCCGGCGGTCATGCTGGACCACATGGCCTTGCGCTGCCTTGTGGTTGACGACAGCGTCCGATTCCTTGAATCGGCACGGCTGCTGCTGGAAAGACAGGGTGTGCAGGTCGAGGTTGCCTCCACCGGATCGGAGGCGCTGCGGCGGGTCGACGAGCTGCACCCGGATGTCGTGCTGCTGGACATCGATCTCGGCGAGGAGAGCGGATTCGACGTCGCCCGGCGCCTGTCCGGCAGCGTGTCGGACGTCGCGTGGAGCGGCGAGCTGAGCATCATCCTGGTGTCCACCCACGCCGAGCGGGACTTCGAGGAACTCATCGAGGCCAGCCCCGCGCTGGGCTTCCTGTCCAAGTCGTCCCTGTCGGCGGACGCCATCCAGGAACTCCTGCACCACTAGCGGGTCTCCAGGAACGTGACCACGGCCAGGACCCGTCGGTGGTCGTCCCCACTGTCGGGCAGCCGCAGCTTGGTCAGGATGTGCTGCACGTGCTTCTCGACCGTGCCCTCGGTGACCCAGAGTGCGCGGGCGATGCCGGAGTTGGACCGTCCCTCGGCCATCAGCGCCAGCACTTCTCTCTCACGTCTGCTCAACACGCTGAGCGGATCGTCCTTACGCTGTGAGCGAAGCAGTTCCTGCACCAGTGTCGGGTCCACTACGGACCCACCGCGCATGATGCGGCGCAGATTGTCGACGAAGTCGGTGACATCGGTGACCCGACTCTTCAGCAGATAGCCCACCCGACCCCCACCGGCCAGCAGGTCCATGGCGTGCTCCACCTCGACGTAGGCGGACAGCAACATGATGCCCACGTCGACGAATTCCGTGTGGATCGCGTGCGCCGCGGCCAGCCCTTCGGTGGTGTGGGTGGGCGGCATGCGGATGTCGATCAGGGCGAGATCGGGCTGGTGCGATCGCACCAGATCGAGCAGTTCGATCGCGTCGCCGGCCTGTCCGACAACATCGAAACCGGACCGCTGAAGCAAACTCGCGATACCCTCACGGAGGAGAACGTCGTCGTCGGCCACCACCACCCGACCCCGTACCGCCGAGGCGTCGTCGTCGGCAAGGTTGTCCGGTCTGCTTGACTCGGGCGCTGGAGTGGTCATGAGCATCGATTCGGCTGAGCGTTGGCCGGTAGGTCGCCTACCGAGGAGCCTACCGTGCGCCGTGGCCTGACCCTGCGTGTCGTGACCGCCGGCATGGTGCTGGCGGCGATCGTCGGAGCCTCGTTCGCCGTGCTGTTGCGTGCGATCTTCGTCCAGGACCACTCCGCGTTGTTGGCCACGCACTCCCAGGAAGTACTTGCCAGCGCGAACCGTTTGGAGCGACTCGTCGTGGACCTTGAGTCCGGTTCACGCGGATATCTCCTCACCGGTGAGGAAGGTTTCCTGTTGCCGTGGACGGCAGCCCGTAAGTCGGTGCCGGGTGAGTCGGCGAATCTGCGGCGTCTGGCCGAGGTGCCGACCCAACACGAACGCGCCGTGCGGGTCACCTCGCTGATCGACTCCTACATCAAGGACTACTCCATCCCACTCGTCGAGGGCGGCCGGCAGGGCGACCCGAGCGTGCGCAGCGTCGCCACGGCGAACGAGGGTCGGCACCGGGTCGACATGATCCGCAGCGGGTTCGCCGAACTGGAGGCGGCGGAGGGTGCGCTGGCCACCGCTCGCAACGCCAGCTCCATCGCGACGGCCGAGCTGGCGGTGGCGGCCGCGGCCACCGGACTGGGTGTCTCCGTGCTGCTGATCGCCGGCGCCACCTTCTATTTGACCCGGGCGATCGTGCGGCCGGTGCGGCGGGCGGCCAGGATGGCCGATCAGCTGGCCGGTGGCGACTTGTCCACCCGCATCCCGGAGACGTCGGTCGGCGAGCTCGGGCTGCTGGAGCACTCGTTCAATCAGATGGGCGACTCACTGGCGACCAGCCGCGCCGAGTCCGCGCAGTTGCTGAACGAACAGGCCGCACTGCGCAGGGTGGCCACGTTGGTCGCAAGAGGACAGTCGCCGGCCAGTGTGCTGACCGCGGTGGCCGAGGAGGCCGGCACCGTGCTGGGCGTGGCGGGCGCCCGGGTGTTGCGGCTGGAGTCCGACGGCACGGCCACCGTGATCGCCATCTGGGGCAGGTCGGGCAGCACCGCACCCCGGCTGAACGAGCGCGTGTCGCTGGACCAGCTCGCCGTGACCAGCGCCGTTGCGCAGGCCGGTCGGCCCGCGTGGCGGGACGTCGGGTCCAGCACCGTGGAAGGGACGACCACGCCAGGGCCGTTGATCGGGCTCGGCGCGCCGATCGTGGTGGACGGCCGGGTGTGGGGCGTGATGGTGACGTTGCTGGAGCGGGCCACGCCGATGCCGCCGGACACCGAGGACCGGGTCTCCCAGTTCACCGACCTGGTCGCCACGGCGGTGGCCAACGGCCAGGCGAGGGAGGACCTGGCGGCGTCGAGGGCCCGGTTGGTCACGGCCAGCGACGAGGCGCGCCACCGGATCGAGCGCGACCTGCACGACGGCGCCCAGCAGCGACTGGTCAGCCTGGCCCTGGACGTGCGGGCGGCGGCCGCGGGCGTGGCGGACCAGGCCGAGTTGCGCGACCAGCTCGGGCACATCGCCGCCGGCCTGACGGCGGCCCTGGACGACCTGCGGGAGGTGTCGCGGGGCATCCACCCGGCGATCCTGTCCGAAGGCGGCCTGGGACCGGCGTTGCGCGGCCTGGCACGTCGCTCGGCGGTGCCGGTCGAGCTGGACACCGACCTCACCAGGCGGCCCCCGCCCGCCGTGGAGATCGCGGTCTACTACGTGGTGGCCGAGGCGTTGACCAACGCGACCCGCCACGCCGACGCGTCGGTGATCCGGATCGAGGCCCATCAGGTGGACGACCGGCTGATCGTCTCGGTCGCCGACGACGGTGCCGGGGGAGCCGACCCGGCGGCCGGCTCCGGCCTGGTCGGCCTGATCGACCGGATCGACGCGCTGGGCGGGCGGATCACGGTCGTCAGCCCGCCGGGCGAGGGCACCACGATCCGGGTGGAACTGCCCACGCCTACCAGCTAGCCGGTACTGCCGTTGCCGGTAAACCGCCACTGGGGATGGGCGCTCCCGGTGACGACCGCGAGTACCCCGGTGGGCCATGCTTCAAACACAACGACGCAGCTAGAGCTACGGGACCGCGATACGTCCGGTCGCGGATGGGCTCCGACGGACAATCCCGTTGCTCCGGCGAACAGCCGCTTGGGCGCGAGCGGCTCCCCGAGGCCGCGCGGGTGGATCGTTCTGAACCCCCCCGGAGAACGATCCCCCGCGTGGTCGAGCCGCGAGGCGCGGCTCGACGAGAGATCATGTGATGACCTTGACCACCACCATGCAGCACCACACCAGTGTCCGGTTCTGCCGAACGTGCCGCCGTTGGCACTGCCGTTGTGACGGGTGCGGGTGGATCTGGTACTCCGCGTGTTCGTTCACCGACGCGCTGCGCCACAGCCGAATCCACCAGTGGGACAAGACCTATCTGGAATCTCAGCGCTGACCGACCGACTCCGGCTCGCGCTCCTGCTCCCGCTGTCGCTTCCGGACGGTCCACAGGCTGGTGAACGCCGTCACCGCGAACACGGCCAGCACCACGGCCAGGGAGACCGGTGCGGAGATCTCGGGCACCGCGGGCCACACGCCGTGCAGGTAGTGCAGCGTCAGCTTCACGCCGATGAAGCCGAGCACGACGGCCAGCCCGTAGTGCAGGTGGACCAGGCGATCCCGCAGGCCGACCAGCAGGAAGTACAGCGGCCGCAGACCCAGCAGCGCGAACACGTTGGCGCACAGAGCCAGGTAGGTGCTCTGGGTGATGCCCAGGATCGCCGGGATCGAGTCCAGCGCGAACACGACGTCGACGGACAGTATCGCGATCACCGGCAGCGCCAGCACGGTCAGCGCGAGCCGGCCGTCCCGTTTGACGACCAGCTCGCCGGTGTCGTCCTCCACCACCGGCAGGTGCCGTCGCACCCAGCGCAGCACGCGGCCGTTCTGGCCGTCGGGCACCTTGCCGTGCGACTGCACCAGCCGCACCGCCGCGACGATCAGGAACACGCCGAACACCACGAACACGAACGAGAACCGTTGCACCACGCTGACGCCCACGACGATCAGCACCGCACGCATCGCCAGCGCACCGATGATGCCCATCGACAGCACCTTGGCCTGGAACCGCTCCGGCACCCCGAAACCCGCCAGCACCACGGCGAACACGAAGATGTTGTCCACCGACAACGACTTCTCCACCGCGAATCCGGTGATGTACTCGATGGCCGGCGTCCGCCCGGCCAGGATGAGCACGCCGACGCCGAACAGCAGCGCGAGCGCGAAGTAGGCCGCCGACCACAGCACGGCCACGCGGAACGTCACGTGCGCGGTGTCCTTCATCCGGCGCAGGTCGACCACGATGAGGGCGGCGAATCCCGCCAGGGTGACCAGCCAGACCCACCACGCGACCGTCATCGTCCCTCCTGTGTCGCTCGGACGCCGTTAATGCCAGAGTGAGGCAATGAACGCTCGACGGCAGCAGCGGCGACAGCCGAAACAGGACGTCGAGTCTGCCGAACTTCGGCAATCTGAGGTGGCCATGGCCGCCGCCGAGGACGCCGGCCGGCTCGACCCCACCCTGCTCGGCGACTTCCTCGACCGGCTGGCCGACGCCCAACTGGCGCCCACCTGGGACCAGCACCAGCAGGCCGCCTTCGAGGCCCTCGGTGCGCGGGCGGTCGACCAGGGGGCGAGCCTGCCCGACGTGGTCGACCTCTACCTGTCGGCCGCCTGGCGGGTGTGGCCCACCCTGCCGGCGGTCGGCGCGAGCGACGCGCAGACCGTCCGTGCGGCCGGTTCCGCCGTGCTGCACGTCGTGGACGACGCGGTCGCCGCCGTGGCCACCGGATTCGTGTCCGCGCGGCGCGCCATGGTCCGGCGCGAGGAGTCGCTGCGCCGGGAGTTCGTCGACGACCTGCTGTCTGGGACCGCCGACCCGGCCGGTCTGCTGGTCCGCGCGGACGGGTACGGCCTGAACCTGGCGGGCGACCACCAGGTGATCGTGGCCAGCGCGGCCCACCCGTTCCGCGACGCCACGCCCGTGCTGTCCGAGGTCGCGGCCGCGCTGCGCACCGACCATTTCGTCGCCACCAGGGACGGCCTGCTGGTGGCGGTCGTCGCGGTCGCCGACGACGCTGCGGTGGCCGCGGTCACCGCAGCCGTCCACGAGCGACCGGACGCCCGCATCGCGGTCGGCAGGCGGCGGGAGGGCCCGGCCGGTGTGGCCAGATCGTTCGCCGACGCAAAGGAAACCCTCGGTCTGGCCGAGCGGATGGGCTGGCCGGAACGGGTGGTCGCGGCCGAACGGACACTGGTGTACCAGGTGTTGCTGCGCGACCGCGCGGCCCTGGACGATCTCATCGAGAGCGTGCTCGCCCCGCTGCGCGACGCCCGTGGTGGCGCGCGACCGTTGCTGGACACGGTGTTCGCGTACTGCGAGACCGGCGGCAACGTGACGGCCACGGCGAGCCGGCTGCACCTCTCGCCCAGGGCGGTGAGCTACCGGTTGGAGCGCGTGGGGTCGCTGACCGGCTGGCAGCCGTCCGACCCGAGCCACCGCTACGTCCTGCACACCGCGGTACTGGGCGCCCGAGCGGTGGGCTGGCACTGAGATTCTTGCCGACTCCCGGCAAGTTGACGCCGTCGTCTTCGCCGCCCTGGTGAGTGAAGCTGCCGAGTCGCGGCCGCAGACTGTTGGTATGAGACTTTCGGTCAAGCGGACCTCGCGCATCGTGGGTGGGTGGGTCCTGCTGGCTCTCGGTGGAGCGCTGCTGGTCCTGCCCGGGCCCGGGCTGCTCGTGATCGCCGCCGCGCTGGCGTTGCTCGCCCCCGAGTACCCGTGGGCCGCCCGGTTGCTGCGGTCCACCAAGGACCGAATCGCGGCGCTGCGTCGGCGTCGGGGTGCCGAGTGACATACGCGCCGTCTAGGAGAACTTCGTGACAACCCTGATCGTGATCATCGTCCTGGCGGTGCTGGTGGTCGTGCTGGGCACGTACGTGTCCCGCAACCGGGCCACCACGCGCGCGCAGGAACTGGGCGACGCCAAGGCCGAGGCCCGGCGGTGGACCGAGCGGTTGGGCGGTCAGGTGATGAACCTGGTGGGGACCAACGCCGCCGCCAAGCAGGCCGTGGCGGACGCAGCCGAGCGGTACACCGCCGCCGGCTCGCAGATGGAGCAGGCGAACACCGTGCAGCAGGCGCACCTGACCACGCGGACCGCGTTGGAGGGTCTCTACTACGTGCGCGCCGCGCGCGTCGCGATGGACCTCGACCCCGGTCCCGACCTGCCGGAGAGCCCCGACCAGCGGGGTGCCGGCGCGGTCGACCAGCGGCGCGAGGTGAACGTGGAGGGGCACGACTACGCGGCGTCGCCCAACCCGAGTGACGAGACGCCGCACTACTACCCGGGTGGTCGCGTGGCCGGGCGTCCGGTGCCGCAGGGCTGGTACAGCGAGCCGTGGTGGCGGCCGGCGCTGACCGCCGGGGCGTGGGGTGTCGGGTCGTTCCTGCTCTTCAACGCGATGTTCTCCGGTATGTACGGCATCCCGAGCGCGGCCGCGTGGGAGCAGGGCTACGACGCGGGCCAGGCCGACGCCATGGACGGCGGCGGCGACGGCGGCGACGGGGGCGGCGACGGCGGTGGCGACTTCGGCGACGCGGGCGGCGGCGACTGGGGCGGCGGCGGTGGCGACTGGGGTGGTGGCGACATGGGTGGGTTCGACTTCTGACCTGCCCCGCGTGAGCCCTCCTCGGTCCCGTTGTCAGCAAGGGACCGGGGAGGCGCCTTTTTGTGGGTGATGATTTCCGCGCCCGATTTGTCGCCGCTCGGATTCGCAACTCCCACCTTTGCCTTCGGATGGGTGTACATCGGTATGCCCTGGGCTAGTGTCGGACCATTAGTCCTAAAGAAGGAGGCTCATGTGGGCATGAAGCGACGCGCCGCGGGGCGGGCGGCGATTCTGCTTGCGGTGGCGGTCACGACGACCGGCGTCCTCGTCGGCTGGGCAGGCAGTTCCGGGGCGGCGGCCCATCCGGCATCGCTGGCGGAGATCGGCAGGAACGCGACCTGGCGGACCGTCTTCACCGGCACGAGGGCCGGCATCGAGGGTCTCACCGGCGACAACCACGGCAACGTGTACGTCGCCGAGCGCGGCGTGGGCAGTAACCCTTGCCCGGTATGGAAGATCGCGGTGGCGAACGGCGACACGACCCAGGTCGGCTCGGTGCCCGGACCGTGCTCGCCGAGCGGACTCGCGTTCGGTCCCGACCATCGGCTGTACATCACCGGCGCGAACGCGCCCACTCAGGACCGGATCGACGTGCTGACGCCCGGCGACGCGACCTCGGTGGCCACCGTGTTCGCGACCGGCGTGGCGCAGGCCAACGGTGTCGCGTTCGACCAGCACGGCAACCTGTGGGCCACCGACGGCAACAACAAGCAGGGCATCGTCTACCGCGTCGGCCCGAACGGCGGCGCCGCGACCGAGGTGTTCCGCGTACCACCGATGGCCAATGCGATCGGCGTCGGCCGGCAGAACGGAACTCTGCAGGGCACCACGCCGAACACCCCGAACCCGCAGGACATCGTGGCGAACGGCATCGTGTTCACCAGCGACGGCCAGATCGTGGTGGCCGACACCGCGCGGGGCGCGCTGTGGAAGGTCAGGCTGGACAGCAAGGGCAACGTCGTGAGCCCGATGGGCTGCGACGAGACCTACACGGCAGACACGCTGTGCCTCGACGACGTGTTCGCGGACAACCCGTACATGGAAGGAGCGGACGGCATCGCGCTGGACGCCGCAGGCCGCGTGTGGCTGGACGCGAACGAGCGCCAGGCGATCATCGTCGTGGACCAGAAGGGCACCGCGACCGAGTTCTTCCGCAACCCGGTCGACCCGACCACCGACCGCCGCAACAACGGCCCGCTGGAAACCCCGACCAGCCCGGTCTTCCTGGGCCGCACGCTGTGCACCACGAGCTCCGACGGCAACCGGCGGGACAACTTCCCGAACTCCGGCGGCGAAGTGACGAACGCCGGCAAGATCTCCTGCCTCAACCAACAACTCGACGTGCCGGGCCTCTCCCTGCCCGTCCGGTAACCCGGTCCGGGCGCGCGGCCGACTCGACCGCGCGCCCACCGACCGCGTGCGGCACCACCTGGTCGAGCTGCCGGCGAAGGGCAGCGACCACCTGCGAGGCCGGCTTCGGCGTCGAACCGCCGCGATGCGCACCGCCGGCTTCGGGCGCCGAACCGCCGCGATGCGCACCGCCAGCTTCGGGCGCCGAACCGCCGCGATGCGCACCGCCGGCTTCGGGCGCCGAACCACCTCGATGCGCACCGCCGGCTTCGCCGAGGCTTCCGCCGGGTCAGCGGGCGCGGGTGTGCGGTGATCTCCGGTGCGCGGCTGTCCGGATCGCGCACGATGTGGCGTGCTCGCCGCCGGTGCCGACGACTTCGCTGATCGACACTTCGCTGACGGAGCGCCCTACTTCTCGCGCATCGCGCGGCGGATCTCCTCCAGCCGGTCGCGGCCGGCCTGCTCCCGTGCGGTGAACTGCTCGTCGACCGACGCGGCTTCCGGGGTGCTGCCGGCCAGCTCGCCGGCACCGATGGACGTGGCGATCCGGCCTTCGATCCGGTCCCGCACGTAGTCGAAGGTGGGCGTGCCGTCGTCGGTGTAGTCCGTGATCGGCGCATCCGGCGTGATCGGACCGGGCAGGGCGACCGCGGCGCTGTCCTCGACCACCGCGTCCTCGATGATCGGCTCGTCGGGGGACTGGCTCATGATCGGCTCCTTCCGCTCCCGCTACGGCCATTGTGCTCGTGCCCCGCCCGGTTCGTCGGGCCGTAACGGGTTGACGACGATGTGTGACTGCGTGAATCGTACGAGTTTGTCCGGTCGGCGACGACCTCGCGCGACCGGTCAGCCGTGCCGAGTAGTCGCGTGCCCCGCACGCGGCCGCCCGTCGATCCAACGGAGGGCATGTGATGAAACCGAATTCCACGATCGCGCAGGTCTTACGCCGGCCCCGGTCGCTGTCGGTCGCCGCCGGCGGCGCAGCGCTGGCTGTCGCCATGGTTCTGCCGGTAACCGCGGCAGCGGCGACGACCCCGGCAGAGGTCGGGACCTGGACCGCAAGCCCGATCGCCGGCGCCACCTCGTCGTCGTGCCCGGCAGGCGCGGGCGGGATCGCCAACCAGACGGTGCGCGACATCGTGTACCCGAGCATCAGCGGCAGCAAGGTGCGCGTCCGCCTGAGCAACACGTTCGGCACCGCACCCCTGGGCGTCGGAGCGGTGTCCATCGCCGTGGCGAAGACCGGCGCCAGCACCGTCGCCTCGACGACGCGGGCACTCACCTTCGGCGGCAAGAAGACGATCTCCATCCCGCCCGGAGCGGAGGTGCTCAGCGACTGGGTGGACTTCAGCGTGACCCAGGGGCAGGACCTGGCGTTGAGCGTCTACGTCCCCGAACTGACCGGACCGGCGACATTCCACGCCGCCACGGAACAGAACAGTTTCCTGTCCACCACAGGGAACTTCGCCAAGACCGCGGGCGCCGCGGACTTCCCCACCACCATCTCCTGCTGGATGTTCGCCGACGGCATCGATGTGGCTCCGGCGGCCCGCGTCCTCGGCTCGGTGGTGGCGTTCGGTGACTCGATCACCGACGGCGTCGGGTCGAACGTCAACGCCAACGACCGCTGGCCGAACATCCTGGCGCGTCGGTTCGACGATCGGGCGGGCAAGACCCTGTCGGTCGTCGACGAGGGCATCAGCGGCAACCGGGTGCTCAGCGACGCCGGCACCGCGGGAGTCAGCGCGCTGGCCCGCTTCGGTCGCGACGCGTTGGCGCAGCCGGGGGCGAAGGACATCATCCTGCTGGAAGGGATCAACGACATCGGCCAGAGCGACCTGGGCACCACCCCGCTGGTGACCTCGGCCGACCTGATCGCCGGCTACCAGCAGCTGATCGCCCAGGCGCACGCCGCCGGCCTGCGGATCTTCGGCGCGACGCTCACACCGTTCAAGGGCGCGTTCTACTGGTCGCCACAGGGCGAGCAGACGCGGGAAGCCGTGAACAAGTGGATCCTGACCAGCGGCGCGTTCGACGGCACGATCGACTTCGCCGCGATCACCGCCGACCCCGACGACGCCCTGGTGTACAACCCGGCGTTCGACAGCGGTGACCACCTGCACCCCAACGATGCCGGCTACCAGGCGATGGCCGACGCGATCAACCTGAAGACGCTCATCAACTGACGCGCACCCGACACCCGCGGGAGTGCCGCCACCTGGCACTCCCGCGGTCCGGTGCGGCTCACTTCCAGACCGAGATCGCGTTCGACCGGGACATGGAACTGGCGCTGGCCGGGCCAGTCGCGCCAGTTGTACGACACGCTGCCCGGCGAGAAGGCGCTGATCCGCTTCACCGAAGAGGAACGCGCGGACTCGCACTGCGAACCGGCCGGCAACGGCATCCGAGGCGAACGCATCGTCGACTGGCCCGACGAACACGTCCCGCCGGACCGCGCTTGACCTAGACCGGACTCTAGTTCCTGGCGTCGGGCACGTGACATCGACGAAGGTGGGCCTGATCACCGGCGGCAGCAGCGGTATCGGCGCGGCGACAGCGGAACTGCTGAGCGGTCGCCAGCCGTGATCACCCGGGTTCAAGCCCGCCGACGGCGCGACCACGACGCGGGCGTGGAGTTGATCACGGTCACCCTGTTCGAGTCGCTGGACGCCGTGCGCGGCTTCGCCGGCCGGGACTATCTGCGCGCCAACGTCTCGGCACCCGCTCGCGACGTCCTGCCCGACATCGACGAACTCGTTCGCCACTACCCGGTCGTCGTGGCGCCCGGCGGCAGCATTGTCCATTGAGGAACTGCCGACCGCCGGTTCGTGGCGGCCGGCTTCGTCGTGGTGGCCACGATGACGTCACAGGACGCGCAGCAGTGGATGACGAGACGGCCGATGGCCGTTGGCGTGGTTCGCTTGCCGTGGTTGACGCAGCGCGGCATGGTAGGCAGCCTCCTGTTCACCAGCAGCCCGACCTGTGGGCCATGCCAGCGGATACCCCGTTCGGGCGGCGCATCCGCGTTTGTGTCGACACGTCAATCGATCGGCCCAGCGCCCGCACTCACGGTGAACGCCGGCCCGCCTTCGTGCGGGAGTGGGTCGGAACGCCTGCCGCGGCCCTAACATCACCGACGGTGGTCGAGCGGAAGGCGTGACAACATGCGAGAACTGTGGTCCCTGTGTGCGGTTGCCGTGGTGGCGTTGGGACTCGTGATCGGCACGTCGGGACCGGCGGCCGCGCTGGGCGGCGAGACCCTGGGCTGTCGGGTCGTGCCCGTGCTGGGCGACCCGCCCTTCACCCCGAACTGCACCAACCACATGCCCGCGCAGACCTACGGTGTCGGCTTTCTGGTATCCGGTCCGGTCGGCACGTACACCTTCACCTGGCACCTGCCCGCCGGTTACACCCCGGTCAGCGGCTTCTGCGGCAACTCCGACAGTGCGCGATCAACGTGCGCAACACCAACCAGTCGATCCCGGTGAGCGTGACCCTGACCCAGGGCGGGTCCTCCGAGACGCCGAACAGCCTGGCCGTCATCAACCGGTTCTGTGGTAGTCAACTCTGCTGAGCCGGTCGCGGCGCCCTAGGCTGACCGCATGTTTCCGGTGGGGCGGGCGGCGACGATCGCCGAGCTGACCGCCGGCCCCCACCCGCTGTTGGCCAGGCTCCGCGCCACGGAACCGGTGTCGTGGCTGCCGGAGCTGGATGGCTGGCTGGTCACCCGGTACGACCTCGCGGTACGGGTGATGCGCGACGCGGCCACGTTCACCGTGGACGATCCGCGGTTCTCCACGGCACAGGTCGTGGGGCCGTCCATGCTGTCGCTGGACGGCGCCGAACACGCCAGGCACCGGGCCGCGTTCGCCGGGTACTTCCGGCCGCGTGAGGTGGCCGACCGCTACGACGCGTTCGTCGCGGCGCGGACCCGCGAACTGGTCGATCGGCTGCGACCGGCGGGGCGGGCCGAGCTCCGCCGGGAGCTCGCCGGTCCGCTGGCCGTCGCGGTGATGGCGTGGAGCCTGGGCCTGCCCGGCGACGCGACCGACCGGATGTTGGGCTGGTACGACGCGATCGTCGCCGCCGTGGACGACATCTCGGCCGGCCGGCAACCGGGTCCGGCGGCGGACGCGGCCGTCGGCGAGTTGCGGGGGAGTGTCACGACATCCGTGGAGTACGGGCGATCCGCGCTGCTGACCGAGGCGGCGACGGCGCTGGACCTGCCCGAGGTCTTCTCCAACGCCGCCGTGTTGATGTTCGGCGGGATCGAGACGACCGAGGGCATGACGGCCAACGTGGTCGCTCACCTCCTGGGCCACCCCGACCAGTTGGCACTCGTCGAGCGGGACCGGTCGCTGGTGCCGGTCGCCGTGGAGGAGTCGCTGCGACTGGAGCCGGCCGCCGCGGTGGTCGACCGCTACGCCGTCCGGGACGTCGCCCTGGGCGATGCCAGGATCCGGCAGGGCGACCTGGTCAGGGTGTCGCTCACCGGGGCGAACCGGGACCCTGCGGTGTTCGGTGACCCGGACACCTTCGACGTGCGCAGGACGAACCTGCGCCAGCAGTTGGCGTTCGCGCACGGGCCGCATTTCTGCGTCGCCGCCGACCTGGCACGGCTGCAGGCGCGGACCGTCGTCGAGACGGTGCTGGATCGGTTGCCCGGCCTGCGGTTGGACTCACCTGCCGTGCCGCGCGGCCTGGTGTTCCGCAAGCCCACGGCGGTCAACGTCCGATGGCGGCCCGACACCGACCGCGGCTGACGCGGCCGGTGTCGGGAGTGGTCAGCACATGTGGATCATGGACGCCAGGGCGTCGTGCTCGGCCGAGGTGACGGTCAGGTGGAAGACGAATTTCACGTGCGTGTACATCTTCGCGTAGGTGCACCAGAACGTCTGTGCCGGCGGCTTCCACTGGTCCGGCGAGCGGTCGCCCTTGGACTCGTTGTCCGATGCGTCGACGGCCAGCAGTTGGGGATCGGTCAGATCGTTGGCGAATGCCTGTCGCTGCGCCGTCGTCCAGGCTGATGCGCCGGTGCGCCAGGCGTCGCCCAGCGGGACGATGTGATCGATCTGGACCTTGGACGAGACGGTGATCTTGGTGCCGTTGTAGGGGCTCGTCCAACTGCCGGTGGTGGGTTGGCAGTTCGAGCCGACGGTGACGCCGTTGCCGTCTCGTTGGAGCACTTCTTCTCGGGTGTCGCAGGTGCCTTCGATGTTGATCCAGGTCGGGAACTTGTCGCGGGCGTAGCCGGTCATGGATCCGTCGGGTGCGACGGTGAGTTCGCCGAGCTGGGTCTGTGCGGTCGTCGCGCTCGGAATTCCTGGTGGCAGGGCGCTGGCCTGCACGGTGAGTCCGATCAGCGCGGCGACGGTGAGTAATAAGAGGATGAGTAACCTGCGGGGTCCCCGACGGGTGATCACGTGCGCTCCCTCGCGTGTGGTGTGTGTGAGAACAACGCCACTGTGGAGCGAAACGTATTAATCAGGCAATACATCCGTTAATAACTCGGCGTATTACCATATGACAGTTTATTCGTCGTGTTCGGTTTTGTTTGCTGGAAATTCGCGCCGCTGTCGGTTGGGTGGAGTTGCGCGACCGACCGGCCGGTGTCCGGGGTGGCGGCGCTCACGACGGATGGTCAAGCCGGTCGCCGCGTGCTTGCATGGTCGGCATGCGAATCTTTGTCGCCGACCGCCTGTGCGTCAGCGTGGAAGACATCGATTTCCTCAACCCGAACCAGCTCGCCGACGGACGGGAACGCGGGGTCCGGGTGGAGTTGCGGATGGCCGAGTCCGACGCCGGTCCCGGTTCGATCTACGTGTCCCGGTGCGTGTCCGCCGGCCGTGCGGTCTGCCGGTTCGACCTGCTGGAGTCGGCACCGGGTGCGCAGGACCGCATGCACTGGCACCCGGCCATGACCGACGGCGAGCCGAGCCAGCGGGTGTTCGACCCGGAGTTGCGGGACGACCCGCTGGCGTTCCTGGGCGCCCGGCTGCGCGACGCGGTCGGCCTGCTGGAAGTGGTCGGTGTCGCGGAGCCGGCGCGGTTCACCGGTGCGGCCAGGGTTCTGGCGGGGATGGCGGACGAGGTCGTCGCGGACGTGGCCTCGGGCCTGGAACGTCAGCGCCGCCCGTGGCCCGAGGTGCCGCGACGCGACGAGCGCGGCATGCCCGTCGCGTCGGCCTGACGTTCGGGTGTCAGCAGCTGCGCAGCCGGTAGAACCGCCAGAAGTCGTGGTCGACGTCGAGTGTGTCGACCCCGGCGAAGCCGGCCAGTTCGGCGTACTGGCGGAACGTGTCCGGTCGCATCGCCGTGCCCGTTGCCGCCGATTCGGGATGGCTCATGCTGTCGGGCAGGCAGACCGACAGGCTGAACCCGTACATGAGCCGCTCCACGAGATCGCCCGGCGGCGAGAACCGTTCACCCACCTTCATGTCCGCGACCAGGACCGTGCCCCGGTCGCCGGCCAGCCGGCCCATCGCCTGCAGCGCCTGCACGGGGTAGGGCATGTCGTGGACGCACTCGAAGGCCATCACCAGGTCGTAGGGCTCGTGCGTGGCCACGGCGCCGATGTCCACCTCGTGCACCCGCACCCGGTCGGCCAACCCCTCCGCGGCCACGTTGTCCCGGGCCAACCGCACCGAGGCCGGGTCCAACTCGAACGCGTCCACGTGGACCAGCGGGTAGCCGCGCGCGATCGCGATGCTCGACCAACCCGCCCCACAGCCGACGTCGGCCACCCGCGCGGCGGGTGCCCTGGCCAGCCGGTCCCGCACGTCGGGTAGCGCGTCGAGCCACTCGCGGGCCAGCAGCCGCAGGAAACCGGGCCGGTTGAGATCGCCCTGCGCTTCACGCATGTCGGGGCCGTAGGCCGACCACGGCACACCCCCGCCGGACCGGGCAGCGTCCGCGATGGCGGGCACCTGGGCCGCCGCGGCCACGAACTGACGGGCCAGCGGCGCCAGGAACGTCAACGCCTCGGGTTCGGCCATCACGCCGGCCACGCCGTCAGCCAGGGCGAACCGCCGGTCGGCGGAGTCGTCGACCTCGACGAACCCGGCCACCGCCTGCTGCTCCAGCCATTCCTGGGCGTACCGGCGGGAGGTACCCGCGTGCCCGGCCAGTTCGGCGTCGGTGCATGGTCCGTGCTCGGTCAGTGCCGCGTAGTAGCCGAGCCGGTCGCCGATCGCGATGGCGATCAGGTCCGTGGCGTCGGCGGCCGCTGCCAGGACGCGGTCAACCGTCGCGCTGGTCAGATCGTTCATGGCGTGCTCCGTTTCCGCCCGGCTGTCGGTCGCCGGGCTCGAGTTCGTCCACGGCGCGTCTGCCGCGCAGCGCGACCAGCGGAAACACCAGGACGGTGACCAGACCGGCGCCCACCAGCGCGGCGGCCGTGTGTGTCGGCAGCGTGTGGGTCTCCGTGCCGATGGTGGCGATCACCACCAGCAGCGGCAGGGCGGTCGAGGCCAGCAGGGCCAGGTCGCCGCGTTCCCGTCGGGGCATGTCGTGGCGGTGCAGCATGAGCAGCGGGCCACCACGGACCAGCAGGAACAGCACCACGAATCCGGGCACCAGCGCCAGCGAGACCGGATGGGCCAGCAACGCCCGCAGGTCGAACCGTATGCCGCTGACCACGAAGAAGAACGGCACGAACACGCCGAAGGCGATGGTTTCCAGCTTGCCGTGCACCAGCTCGGTCTCGTCGTGGCCGCTGCGGCGCAGCACCAGCCGGAACACGATGCCGGCCACGAACGCGCCCAGCAGCAGATCCAGGCGCAGTTCGTTGGCCACCCACAGCATCGCCACCACGATGAACATGGCGATCCGGACGGCGTACTGCACGCTCGTGCCCAGTGTCGTGGTCACCAGCTTCCGCATCCGGCCCGAGTCCTGCCGCAGCGCGATGACCACCACGACGATGGTGATGACGGCGAACGCCAACAACACGATCGCGGTCTGTGCCGGCGCCTGGCCGGACAACAACAGCGCTATCGCGATGATCGGACCGAACTCGCCGAACGCACCGATGGCCAGGATCCGCACGCCGAACGCGGTGGGCAGCAGCCCGGCGTCCCGCAGGATCGGCAGGAGTGTGCTCAGCGCCGTGGTCGTCAGTGCCAGACCGACCACGAGGGACGCGAAGGTGAACCCGTGCACCAGGAACCCGCACGCCAGACCCAGCACCAGCGAAGCCAGCCAGCCCATACCGGCCAGCTTCATCGGCGCACCCCGGATCCGGGCGAAGTCGATCTCGTACCCGGCCAGGAACATCAGCAGCGCCAGCCCCACGTCGGCGACGAACGTGATGATCGTGTCGTCGTGCGCGAGGCCCAGCACCTGCGGTCCGACCACGATGCCCAGCAGGATCTCCAGGACCACGGCCGGGACGACCACCCACCGGCGCAGCAGGTCCACCCCGATCGGTGTGAGGGCGGCGACGGCGAACACGACGGCGAGGGTGTTCATCGTCTGCTGTGGCATGCGTCCTCCCTCACCGCCCGAGGAGATTGTCAGCGACCACTCACCAGCCCGCAGGCTGAGCGTCGCGGCTCGGGCGGTCGGCGCCGCCTCAGGTCACGGCATCCACAGTGGACCTGCCGTAGTCGCCGACGCCGTGTTCCAGCATGTCGAACGCCGTGTTGACCAGATCGCGGTAGCGCGGCCACAGCGCGGCGGCCGACTCGCCGGCGAGCACTCCCTCGGTGGCGAGCCGGTAGGCGGTCCGGTAGGCGGCCAGTACCGCCGAGGCGACCAAGGTGGGCAGCGGATCGGCCGGTTCGGCGCCGGTGTCCTGGGCGATCGACTCGGCCAGGTCGCGTGCCAGCGCCTCGCGGTTCTCCCGTGCGGCGGCCTGCAGCGTGGGGCTGTCCCGCACGGTGCGCACGAAGGGTTCGATGCCGTCGCGCAGGCCGGACAGTGGGTGCCGGCGGTCGGCCAGGTCCAGCAGCACGCGTCGGAGCGCGGCCGGGATGGACTCGCCGGGTTGCCGGTCGCGGACCGCGCCGGTGAACAGCGCGCGAGCCTCGTCGTGCCGGTCGAAGAACATGTCCTCCTTGCGCCGGAAGTAGTTGAACACCGTCACGCGGGACACGTCCGCCTCGGCCGCGATGTCGGCGACCGTCACCGAGTCGAAGCCCCGGGTCACGAACAGGACGGTGGCCACGTCGGAGATCCGCTGCCGCGTCTCGCGCTTCTTGCGCTCCCGCAAACCCGGCTCACCATCCATGACATTCATCATACCCGACTCAATTTTGTACTGAGTACAGTTAGCTCATGGATGTTGACGTGGTGGTGGCCGGAGCCGGCCCCGTAGGCCTGATGCTGGCCGGTGAACTGAGGTTGCGCGGCGTGTCCGTGCTGGTGGTGGAGCGGCTCGACGAGCCGAGCGCCACGGTCAAGGCGGGTTCGATCACGGTGCCCACGGCCGAGGCGTGCGATCGCCGTGGCCTGCTGGAGTCGTTGGCCGAGGTGCACGCGTACGTCGTGCAACAGATGAACGGCTTCGCCGGGCAGCGGCCCCCGGCCGCCGCGGGGCCGCGCCGGCTCGCCGGGCACTTCGGTGGCCTGTGGGGCCTGGACGCCGACCGGCTCGACCTGACCGATCCGGACCTCCAGGCCGGTCCGGCAGCCGAGGTGTTCATGGTGCCGCAGCAGGTGATGGAGCAGGTTCTCGGCTCATGGGCGACCGAACTCGGTGTGGAGATCCGGCGCGGCGTGGAGTTGACCGGCTTCGTCGCGGACGAGTCCGGTGTGACCGTCCAACTGGCACCGTCCGGCACGGTTCGAGCCGGTTGGCTGGTCGGCTGCGACGGCGGCCGCAGCACCGTCCGCAAGCTCGCCGGGTTCGACTTTCCCGGCACCGAACCGGTGATCACCGGCCATCAGGCCATTGTGGACCTGGCCGATGCGGAGAAGCTGCCGAAGGGCTGGAACCGGACGCCGGTCGGCATGCTGGTGCACGGACCGGTGGCCGGCCGCATCCTCACCGTCGAGTTCGCCAGCCCACCCGCCGATCGCGACGCCCCCGTCACCCTGGCCGAACTGCAGGCCAGCCTGCGCCACGTCAGCGGCACCGACGTCACGATCACGGCCGTGCACAGCGCCACCCGGTTCACCGACAACGCCCGCCAGGCCAGCACGTATCGGCGTGGCCGGGTGCTCCTGGCCGGCGACGCGGCGCACGTGCACTCGCCGTTCGGCGGCCAGGGCCTCAACCTGGGCATCGGCGACGCCGTCAACCTGGGCTGGAAACTGGCCGGCACGATCCAGGGCTGGGCGCCGGGGGACCTGCTGGACAGCTACACCACCGAGCGGCACCCCGTCGGAGCCTGGGTGCTGGAGTGGACCAGGGCGCAGGTCGCACTGATGCGGCCGGACGCGCACACCGGCGCGCTGCGCGACATCGTGGCCGACCTGATGGCCACTGGCGACGGCAACACGTACTTCGTCAAGAAGATCTCCGGTGTCGACCGGCACTACGACCTGGGCGGCGGCCATCCGCTGGTCGGCCGCCGGACACCGGACCTGGAACTGGCCGACGGCAGCCGCCTCGCCGACCACTGCCACGACGGCCGTGCCCTGCTCGTCGACCTCGCCGAGGACGCCGAACTGCGGGCACTCGCGGCCGGCTGGTCCGACCGCGTCCAGTTGCTGACCGCGACCGCGCCCGGCCATCCCGACCTGACCGGTCTGCTGGTCCGGCCCGACGGCCACGTCGCCTGGGCGGCCGGCGCCGCGGATGACCGGGCGTCGTTGGCGACCGCGCTGAACCGCTGGTTCGGCGCACCGGCGGCGGTCGCCGTCGGCTGAGGCTCAGCGGGCCTTGCCGCTGTTCGCGTCGATCAGCAGTCCGCTGGTGTCCACCGCCTCGAAGTCGCTGCCGTGCAGGGTTTGCAGCGCTTGCAGGTCGTCGTTGTCCCACCGCGGGTCCGGTGCGCCGGAGATGAACCAGGGCGAGCCGTTGTCGGCGACGATCACGCCCTCGGTCTTCATCGCCTGGGCGATCACCCTGGCCTGCGGTGGGAGACCGGAGATGTCCACGTCGGCCTTGAGCCGCAGCCGCAGGCCCATCGGCGGCAGGGACGTGTCCGTGCTGCTGGACGCCTGGTGCCTGGCGGGCCAGAGAAACGCCTGCTGCGTGTGCGGCACGGTGACCCGGATGGCGTGGTCGACGTGGCCGCCGGCGACCTCCTGGTAGCGGACCAGGCCGGGGGTGATCGGCAGTCCGGCGGCGTCGGCCGACGTCCAGCCGCGTGGGCGTAGCTGGTCGGAGTTGAGGTGGTACACGGCGCCCGAGTCGGCCTGCCACGAGCCGTTCGAGTCGGGGTGGGCGTTGTAGAGCTCGTACAGCGTGCACGTGCCGGTGTCCACGACGAGCACGTGCCGGTCGCCGTCGCTGTTCGGGCCGCCCTCGACGGCCGCGTTCGCCGGGATCGGGTACGGGCCGGGATCGCTCTCGTCCGCGTAGCTGAAGCTCACCGGGACCGACCGCTGGCCACCGGACACGTAGGTCACCGGGATGCCGATCGGACCGCCGTCCCACACGCCGGAGCCGAAATCGGCCTTCACACCGGCGTCGGCGCCGATGCTGGTGACGTAGCGGGAACTGTTGGCCAGCACGGGAAGTGACGTGACGGGCGCGTGCCAGACGTTGTCCGCCGGGAGGTTCGGACAGCCGTCCAACGAGCCCCCCGGCGACGGGTGCGGGGTGCTCTTCGTGGTGGTCGGGGGCCGCGTGGTCGTGTGTGTCGTGGTGGTGGTTGCCGGCGGTGTCGTGGTGGTGGGCGTGGCCGTGGTGGCGGTCGACGCGGTCGGGTTCTGCTCGCGGAGCGACACGTTCCTGGTGTGCTGGGGGTTCGACAGTGCCAACGACGCCACCAGTGCCATGACACCACCGGCGGCTGCCGACATCAACAGTCCTGGTCGGCCGATCCGGCGTCGACCTTCGCGTGTCACGAGTGGCGATCATCGCCAGTCCCGACCGGCTCGTCAATGCCTGTGTCCGATGACGCACGCGGCCGGCGGGTCGAGGTCGAGTGTTTCGGTTCGGAGCCGCTCGAACCCGGCTTCGGTCAGCAGGCCCGCCAGTTCCTTGGCGGCCGCCACCGACGTGGCCGTTGTGGCACCGGGACAGCGCGGCTGGGACACCAGGGCGATGCGCCCGCCGGGCCGCAACAGGCGGCCGAGTTCGCGCAGGCGGGCGGTGGGATCGGGCCACATGCCGACCGTGTTGACGGCGAGCGCCGCGTCGAACGGCCCGTCGCTGACGGACAGGTTCTCCACCGGCGTGTGGATCAGGCGCACCCGGCCGGCCCGGGCGGCTGACCTGTTGCGGCGTCCGGCCTGGCGGATCATCACCGGTGAATGGTCGACGCCGACCACCAGTCCCCGGGTCGCTGCGGTGGCGAGTGCGGCGACGGCAACGCCCGGACCGCAGCCCAGTTCGATGACCCGGTCGGTCGGCTGGACGTCGAGCAGCCGCACCGCCCAGCGGCTGCGCGCCACGTTCGACGTGCGCCTGCCCATGATCCAGCCCACCACGTGTCCCATGGCTCCGGTCGGCCGGTGGAACTGTGCCAGCCCGCCGTGATGTGCCCACCAGAGCATGACCCGGCCGAATATCCGCTGCTTGACGTCCATCACCCGAGCGAATCACTTCAAGTACACTTGAAGTCAATGGCTACCACCGAACGCATCACGACGTCGTTGTCCATCGGCGAACTGTCCGAACGCACCGGTGTGCCGGCGTCCACGCTGCGGTACTACGACGAACGGGGCCTGGTGCGGCCGGCGGCCCGGGCGGCGGGGCGGCGCCGTTATGCCGCGTCGGCGGTCAGGGACGTCGGTGTGATCGTCTTCTTTCGTGAGATCGGCTTCTCGCTGGCCGAGATCGGAGAATTCCTCGCGGGCGAGCGGCAGTCCCGGCGGAACATGATCGATCACAAGTTGGCCGAGTTGGCCGAGCAGCAGCACCGGATCGAGGTGGCCCGCACCGCGCTCGAGCACGGGCGGCAGTGCCCGGCCAGCGAGCCCATGCAGTGCTCCCGGTTCTGGTCGATCATCGAAGGGCGGCTGCGCGGCCTGTCCGTGGAAGAGAGTCACGCGCGAGCGCACTGACCGATCGGGCGGTGACCGGCGGCGCCTGCCAGACTGGTCCGATGGCGATCTCCGGCGCGCACGTCATCGTCTACAGTGCCGACCCCACCGCCGATCGGGAGTTCTTCCGGGACGTGCTGCGATACCCGCACGTCGACGCCGGCCACGGCTGGCTGATCTTCCGGCTCCCGCCGGCCGAAGTGGCCGTCCATCCCAGCGACTCGGACACCAGGCACGAGCTCCACCTGATGTGCGACGACCTCGAGGAGACGATGACCGCACTGCGCGACAGCGGCGTCGAGTTCGAGGAGGTCACGGTGGCCCGGTGGGGCAGGCTGACCCGGTTCCGGCTGCCCGGCGGTAGCCAGGTGGGCCTGTACGAGCCACTGCATCCTCGGGCCACCGGAGTCTGACATGTACGCGGGTGACCCGGCGACCGACATCTAGTCCTGAGTGGACGCCGCACCGGGCCCGGGGAGGGGCTCCACGTCGCCGGCGTGCATGGGGTCCCCGCACTGCGGGCAGGTCAGCTCGACCTTGGCGATGTGCCCGCAAGCCTGGTGGCGGTGCAGGACCGGGGGACCGGCCTCGCCGGCCAGCCAGCGGTCGCCCCAGCGGGTCATGACCAGCAGCACGTCGCAGAGTTCGGTGCCCTTCTCGGTCAGCGCGTACTCGTGGCGCGGCGGGTGGGTGGAGTACTGCCGGCGCTCCAGCACGCCGGTCTCCACCAGCCAGGCCAGGCGCTGGGTGAGTACCTTGCTGGAGATGCCCAGATCCGCCCAGATCTGGTCGAATCGGTTGATGCCCACCCAGACGTCGCGCAGGATCAGCGGGGTCCACGGCTCGCCGAAGATGTCCAGGGTGCGGGCGATGGAACAGGCCATCTCGCCGAACTGCGTGCGCTGCATGGGACGAGTCTAGAACAGCGACTTCCCTCGGGGAAGTAACTGTGCTAGCGTTCACTCCAGTTAGTTCCTTGAGGGAAGTTACTGGAGGAAGCGATGGCTGAACGAGAGCCGCTGAGTGCGGTGAACTGCACCGACCAGTGGAACGACAACGCGATGCAGCCGGCCGACCCCGGCGCCGTGCTCGACTGGGAGCAGGCGCGGGAGCGGCTCGCGGCGGCCCGGCTGTTCTGGGTGGCCACCGTGCGGGCCGGCGGCGGTGCACCACACGTCCGTCCGGTGTTCGCGGTCTGGATCGACGGTCGCCTGTACTCCACCACCAACGGCACCCGGGCCAAGGCACGCAACCTCGCGGCCGACCCGCACGTCGCGATCACCACCTCGACCGACGAGATCGACTTCATCGTCGAGGGGACCGCGGCTCCGGTCACCGACGAGGCCGAACTCGCCCAGGTCGTCGATGCCTATGGCGCCAAGTACGGCTGGCCGCTCAGCGTCCGCGACGGCGCACTGCACGCGCCCTTCGCCGCCCCGGCCGCCGGCCCGCCGCCCTACCGCCCCTACGCCGTGACACCCGAGGTGATCTTCGGCATGGGCACCAACGACGCACTCGCGCCGCGCTCCACGCGCTGGCGCTTCTGAGCTGCCACGAACAGGAGACAGACGATGATCAACGACGACATCCGCCGCGCCCTGAACGGCACCCCGATCGCCCACCTCGCCACACTGCTGCCCGACGGCAGCCCGCACAGCGTCCCGCTCTGGATCGGCACCCACGGCGACCGGGTCGTCGTGATGACCGGGCCGGGCTCCCGCAAGGCCCGCAACCTGCGTCACGACCCCCGGCTGGCCATCTCGCTGACCGCGCCGGACAACCCCTACGCCACCGTGCTCATCCGCGGCCGGGTCACCGAATGGCTGGAGGGTGACGCCGCCCTGCCGGTGATCGACGAACTCGCCCACAAGTACATCGGCGTTCCCTACCCGCGCGACCAGCACCGGGTCGTCGCCCTCATCGAGGCCGAGCACGCGGCCGAGGTGTCCTTCGGCTGAGCGCGGCCGACTCGTCGTAGTAGGCCGACAACGCCAGCGGTGCGTCGAGGATGCCGTGGCGGACCAGCATCCGTTGCAGGCGTTCCTGGGTGTCGGCGGGGAGTGCGATCCGCTCGGCCCACGCGCCGGCCGTGGCCAGGTCAGCGACCGCGAGTTGGGCGGGTTCGACGTCGGCGGTGGCCAGGAAATCGGCCAGTACGTTTCGCAGCGTCCCGTCGTGTGCCAGGTCGTCGTGCGTGGTCAGCCAGTGCCGGGCCCGTTGCACCGCGCGCAGGAAGCGGGCCGGCCGGGCCGCCGGATCGTCGATCAGGGCGGGTCGGACGTAGAACACGCCGTACGGGATCGGGCCGGCGAGCCCGGCCAGCGACCGGGCGACGTGCCCATGGCCGGCGGCCACCAGTTCGTGGGCCGCGAGTGGATTCAGCAGGACGGAGTCGACGTGCCCGCTGGCGAACAGTGTCGCCGCCTCACCGGCGTCGCAGCCGGACACCAGGCGCACGGGATCGTCCTCTTCGGACAGACCGGCGAGGATCGCCGGCGCCGACGGTGATCCCCATGGTACGAGGATTCGACGGCCGCGCAGGTGTTCCCGGGTCAGCTCGGCGATGGGTTCGGCGGTCACCAGGCACGCGAAGCACCGCGAGATCGCCTGGCCGATCACGGTGAGCGCGGCAACACCCGCGCTGCGGTAGGCGAGCACCCGCCACAGGCCACCCAGGCCGAACTCGACATCGCCCGCGGCGACCGCCTCGGCCGCCGCAGGACCGCCGTCGCTGCCCCGGAACTCGACACGCAGGTCCTCGTCCGCCAGATAGCCGAGGCGGTCCGCGACGAGGACCGGCAGTGCGCTCAGTTCCCTGGCCGCGCTGGCCAGTCCGACCCGTTCCACGTCACCCACCACCCGTGCCGGCCAGGAACGGCAGGACGGCGGCGGCCACCGCGTCCGGCCGGTGCTCCATCAGCGGGATCGTGCCGCCGGGGATGATGACCGTCGTCACCGACGCGGCGCCGGCCAGGTGCGCCCGCACGGGCTCGATGTTCGGCCGCGCGAAGGGGTCAGCGTCGGCGCCGAGCAACAGCACCGGCGCGCGGACCAACCCGATGCGCTCCTCCACCACGTAGCGCGCGACCGCACGGTGACCCTCGGCCGGATCGAGGCCCGGGGTGAGCGCGTCGTGCAGGAACCGGTCCAGCAGCGCAGTCGCCGGTTCCGGGTAGAACGCCGCCCGCTTGCCCCACAGCGTCAGCAGGTGGGATCCGTCGGACGCGCGTTCCGCCGTGTCGACGGCCGGGCCGGACGCGTGCGACCGGCGGTAGGCCGCGTCCGGCCACGGCGGCGACGACAGCACCAGGGCGGTCACCCGGTCCGGCGCGCGGGCGGCGAGTTCCAGCGCGACCAGTGCGCCCGTGTGGTGCCCCAGGACAGCACAGCGCGCGACGCCGAGCGCGTCGAGCAGGTCGAGCGCGGCCCCCGCCATCGCCTCGATCGTGTGCGGCGGGCAGGCCTGGGCGCTCGCGCCGAAGCCGAGCATGTCCATGGCCACGACCCGGTGGCGCGGCGCGAGAAGGGGGATCAGCTCCCGGAACTCGTCCCACGACCTCGGCGTCTGGTGCAGCAGCAGTACCGGTGGTCCGGTGCCGTCCTCGGCGTAGTGCAACTGGCCCCGGCTCGTGTCGGCGTATCCCCGGTGGGGCGCGGGTTCGATAGCTGCCTCCCCGGGTCGCGAGTGGTTGCCGGTGTTGTAGGCGGCCGGGCGAGCACTGGTCCACCGGTCCGGTTCGGTGGCCGAACCTCGGCGATTGTCGGCCGGCGCGGACGCGGCTTACGTTGCGGCGCGAACGGAGGTTTCGGGTGACTCCCACGGCGACGGCGTTCAGCGACATCGATGTCGGCAGGCGGTTCCCGGCCCGCTCGTGGCTCGTCGACGACGCCGGCCTGGACGCCGGACTCGACGAGTACGAGCAGTGGCACGAGTGGTTCGCCTTCGCCGACGGCGCCGGCCGCCGCCTGGTCCCGCCGGTGATGCTCGCGTCGCCGTCGGTCGCCGCGAACCCGTACGACTTCCTCGGCATCGCCGCGGGCACCGAGTCGCACAGCACCGGGCTGGTCTACGCGGGCGAGCCGTACTCGATCACCGTCTCGGCCGACGAGAAGTACGTCAAGCGCGGCCTACGGTACGTGTGGTTCAAGGCGGAGTGGACCGACTCGGCCGGCACGCTCGTGCACGTCTACCGCTGGTTGCAGGTCGTGTCGCTGCTCGCCAGGTCGACCGACGCCGACCGGCCGGCGCCACGGGACATCACCGGACTCGCGGCCGAGGATCTCGACCAGCACCCGTACGTCCCGCCGCTGGTGTCCCCGCGTGCCGAGGCGGACTGGGCGCGGCCGCCCGAACCGTTCGACGGCTACCTGCCGGCGACCGCCACGGTCGGCTACCCGCTCGCCCCGGAGGCCACCCGGTTCAGTTGGCGCCGGGCCCGCGACTACGCCGAGTACGCCGCCCGCCGGACCGGCCTGTCCCGGGCATATGCCGCGTACAACCACCACTCGCACGACGACGCCGCCCGCGAGCGCGGCCTGCCCGGTGGGGTGGTCAGCGCGATCAACCTCGACTCGGTCCTCGCCACCATGCTGCAGCGCGCGCTCGGCACGGACTGGCTGCGCAGTGGCCGCCTGCGCTGCCGCTACTTGCGAACCGTCGCCTTCACCGACTTCTTCGTCGCGAAGGCGCGGCTCGTCGCGATCGACGGGCCGGCGCTCACGTTCGACGTGTGGGCGGAGAACCAGCGCGGCGAGACCGTCCTCGGCGGCACCGCCGACGTGCTCCGCACGGCGGGCACGCCGTGACCGCGCTGACCGGGATCACCATGCTGGAGATCGGCGACCACGTGTCGGCCCCGACGTGTGGCGCGATCCTGGCCGATCTGGGCGCGGACGTGATCAAGCTCGAACCGCCCCGGCACGGCGACTCGGCCCGCATCCTCGGCCCGTTCGCCGACGGCGTCGTCGATCTCGAACACAGCGTGCTGTTCGCGCATCTCAACGCCGGCAAGCGCGGCGTGACCCTCGACCTCACCATGCCCAGCGCGGGCGGGTTCCTGCGCGCCCTGCTGCCCGGGATCGACGTCGTGGTGGACAACATGACCCACCGTCCCGAGTTCGGTGGCCGCTACCACGACGACTGGCTGCGCGAGTGCAACGCCGACCTGGTGATCGCGCGGCTGAGCCCGTTCGGCCGCCGCGGTCCGAGGGCCGGGTGGACCGCACACGAGATCTCGATCTCCGCCGCCAGCGGGTTCAGCGCGACCATGGGCACGGCCGACCGCGAACCGCTGGCGCTGTCCGACGCGGCCGTGGGCGGCAACGCCGGCCTGTACTGCGCGGCCGCGATCCTGGTCGCGGTGCTCGGCGGCGCCATCGACCAGGGCGGCGAGTCGATCGACATCTCCGAGGAGGAAGCGCTGCTGGCCGCGCACACCGCGTCGGACGTGCTCGGGTGGGCGCTGGCGCGCAGCCGCCCGCGCCGGGACGGCAGCCGGCAGACGGGCGATCGGTTCATCCACGAGAACGTCGCCTGCCGGGACGGCATGGCGCACGTGAGCATGGTCATTCCCGAACAGCGCCGCAATCTGGCCGCGGTGGTGGCCGCCCGGGCTCCCGAACTGGCGCCACGCCTGGATCCCGACGACGTCGACGGATTCGTCGACGTGGTGCGCGAATGGCTGCCCACGATGACCCAGGCCGAGCTGCTCGACCTCGAACTGGAGCACAACATCGGCGTGCTCCCCGTCCTCGAACCGGCCCGCTTCCACGAACTGCTCGACGCCGACCGGTCCGGCCCGGCGACGATCCTGCGCGATCCGCTCGTCCCGCCACGACCCGCGCCGACTCTCGGCCAGCACAACGCCGAGGTGTGGGGCGCGCTGCCGGGCGTCACACCGGAGGTGCTGATCGACATGTTCCAGACGGGACTGAGCTGATGGCGGACCGGCCGCTGGGCGGCACCACGGTCGTCGACTTCTCGCACTACATCGCGGGCTCGTTCGCGACCATGATGCTGGCCGACCTGGGCGCCCGGGTGATCAAGATCGAGAGCACCGTGCACCTCGACGGCATCCGCCGCCGGGGACCGGCTCCGGGCCGGGACACCCCCATCGAGCGGCCGGGCGCGTACCAGTTCATCCACGGCAAGCAGAGCGTCGACGTCAACTTCCGCACACCCGAGGGCCGCGCGGCCGTCCTCGACCTCGTGCGTGGCGCCGACATCGTCGTGGAGAACTTCCGGCACGGCACGCTGGACCGCGCCGACCTGGGCTACCCGATCCTGGCCGAGGCGAACCCCGGCGTCATCGTGGCCTCGGTCCGGGCCTTCCTGTTGAGCACGCGGCTGCGCGACGTCCGGGCAGGCGCCCCGGCCGTGCAGGCCATCACCGGTGTCGACGCCGGCATCGGCTACCCGGACGGGCCGCCGCTCGCGCTCGGCAGGCCGATGGGCGACACCGTCGCCGGCCTCTACACGGCGGTCAGCCTGCTGGCCGCCCTGCGCCGCCGAAGCCGGAGCGGTCACGGCGAGCACCTCGTCATCGGCATCGACCAGGCGCTGGTCGCGACGTTCGCGACGGCGCATCTGGCGGCTGAGCCCGTCGCCCGCGCCGGCAACGACCGGGCCGGCCTGGCGCCCAACAACTTCTACCGGTGTGCCGGCCAGGACGCCTGGCTGTCGATCGCCTGCCGGTCCGACGCGGAGTGGCAGGGCCTGGTCGCGGCGCTGGGTGCACCGGCCTGGACCGGCGACGAGCGGTTCGCCGATCGGTTCGCCAGGGTGCGGCACCGCCGCGCGCTCGACGGTCACCTGGCCGAGTGGTGCCGCGACCAGGACCCTCAGGTGGCGGCGGACCGGCTGCAGTCGTTCGGGGTCGCCGCGGTGCCGCTCGCCGGCCCCGCCGAGCAGCTCGCCGACCCGCATCTGGCCGCCCGTGGCCTGGTCACCTGGCTCGACCACGCCGAGGTCGGCCCGCACCCGGTGGTCAACACGATGTTCCAGCTCGCCTCGGTGCGGTCCACCGCGACCCACGCCGCCCCGGCCGCCGGCCAGGACACCGCGGCCGTGCTCGGCGGGTGAGACCGGGTTCGGTGTGCGGACCTGTCCGCTTTCCCCAGGTCGGAGACACGACGACACTGCGATCAAGCCACCGTTGTCCGCTCGACCCGGAGGACGTATGCCGACGCTCGCCATTGACGATCTCCCGCTGCTGGACATCGACTCGTCCGAGTACATGACCGATCCGCACGGCACGTACCGGCGGCTGCGCGAAGGGGGCTGGGCCGCGCACAGCAAGCGCGGCATCGAGCTGCTGCGCTACCAGGAGATCTACCAGCTGCTGCGGGACCGGCGGCTCTACTGGCCGATGCTGCGCATGCTGGAGCTGAATGGCGTGGTCGACGGGCCGCTGTACGACTACCGCAGCCGGGCCCTCATCGCGCTGGCCGGCGACGACCACGCCAGGATGCGGCGGCTCGCGCTGCTCGGGTTCAACCGCCGGGTGATCGACGACAAGCGGGCCGGCATTCGCCGGCTCAGCAACGATCTGCTCGACCGAGCCGAAGCCAGTGCTGGCACGGCCGACGGGTTCGACTTCAACACCGAGGTGGCCCAGCCGCTGCCCTCGGCCGTGTTCTGCCTGATGATCGGCGCCCCGGTGGCCGACTCGCCCAAGGTCGCCCAGTGGAGCGTCGCGTTGAACCTGATGCTGCGCATGGACCCGGCGCTGCGACCCAGGATCGAGGGGGCCTGCGTCGAGCTGACCGAGTACGTGCAGGGCCAGGTCGAACAGCGGCGGGCGCACCCTGGCGACGATCTGCTGTCCGAGTTCCTCAAGATCCAGAACGAGAGCGACCGGCTGACCGAGGACGAGCTGGTCGTGCTGCTGCTGACGATCCTGCAGGGCAGCACCGACAGCACGTCCAATCAGCTCTCGATGACCGTCGGCGCGCTGTGCGACCACCCGGACCAGTGGGAGCTGGTGCACCGCGACCCCGACCTCGTCGAGCCCGCGGTGGAGGAGGGGCTGCGGTTCGCGCCCCGGCAACTGTCCACGCTCCGGGTGTGCGACGAGGACCTGCAGATCACCAGCGGCGACGACATCGTCGAGGTCCCGGCGCGGACCATGATCGTGCTGTGCGTGTCGTCGGCCAACCGGGACCGGGCGGTGTTCACCGACCCCGACCGCTTCGAGCTGCGCCGCGAGAAGGGTCGCACGCAGCTCAGCTTCGGCGCCGGCACGCACAGCTGCCTCGGGCAGATGATCGCCCGGCTGGAGATGGAGGAGGTGCTGCGCGCCATGGCCGAGCGCTACTCGAAGCTCGAACGTTCCGGAACCCACGTGTGGAACCCGGCGGGCGGGCACGCGGTCGAGGTGGACCACCTACCGATCCGGATGAGCCGATGAGCGTGCACGCCGAGATCGACCACGAGAAGTGCCTCGGCAACGGGATGTGCGCCGCGGTCGCGCCGGACGTCTTCGCCGTCGACGACCACGGCGAGTCCTCGGTGCTGCGAGCCGAGTCCCCGGACGCGGAGTTCGATCTGCTCACCGAGGCCATGTACGCCTGCCCGGCGCAGGCGATCCTGGTCCGCCGTGAGTGACGATCACCGGCACATCCGGCTGGACCTCGACGTCGAGGTGCCGATGCGGGACGGCACGGTGCTGAGGTGCGACATCCACCGCCCGGCCGACGACGAGCGCGTTCCGGCGCTGCTGTGCCGGACCGCCTACGACAAGTCGGACAAGTGGGTGACGCCGAACGAGGAGCTACCGCCGCACATCGCCGCCCGCCACGGCTACGCGCTGATCGTGCAGGACATCCGCGGCCGGCACCGCTCCGACGGCGACTGGAACGGCGTGGACTACGACGTCGAGGCCGGCGACGCGGTCGACACGCTGCGCTGGATCGCCGCCCAGCGGTGGAGTACCGGTGACGTCGGCATGTTCGGCGCGTCCTACGAAGCGGACAACACGTTCGCCGCGGCCTCGGTCCGGCCGGCCGAGCTGCGGGCGATCGCGCCGCAGCGGCTCGGCTACCCGCCCATCGGGATGGTGCCCGCGACGTTCCTGCTCGGCTGGCACTCGATCATGGCGCTGGACTGGGTGACGCGCCACGACGTCACACCGGCCGACCGCGAGATCGTCGAGCAGACCCACCGCGACCAGCTGGCCGCGTTCGCCCACCGCCCGCTCGCCGACCACCCGTTCCTCGCGATCCCCGGCATCGGCGACATCGCGCGTCGGGGTCTGGCAGGCGCCGCCGAGGGCCGCTACCGGGGCACGGCGTCGATCTACGACTCGGCCGTGCCGGCGCTGTTCGCCACCGGCTACTACGACCACGGCGCCCGTGCCGCCGTCGAGCAGTACACGGCGCTGCGCCGACGGGGTGCGACGGCGGCGGCCCGCGAGGGCACCCGGCTGATCATCGGCCCGTGGCGGCACGGCCGGATGACCGCGCATCTGGGCGAGGTCTTCTTCGGCCCGGACGCCGCGATCGAGCGGGCCGGTGTGGTCGAGGCGCACCTGGCGTTCTTCGACGAGCACCTGCGCGGCCGCCGGGCCGCGCGAACACCACGGGTGCGGTACTTCGTGATGGGCGCGAACCGGTGGCGCTCGGCCGACGAGTGGCCGCCGCCGGGCACCGCGATCCGCCCGCTGTACCTGCGTTCGGACGGCCGAGCCGACTTCACCGCACCGCCCGGGCCGGAACCGGCCGACCACTACGTGCACGACCCGGCCGACCCGGTGCCCTCGTTCGGTGGCCGGTACTCCTGGGGTGGTTCGGAGGCGGCGTTCGGCCCGTTCGACCAGCGACGGGTCGAGCAGCGCCCGGACGTCCTCACCTACACCGGCGAGCCGAGGACCGAACCGCTGGAGATCGCCGGTGACATCGCCCTGCGGCTGTGGGTGACCTCGACCGCGCCGGACACCGACTTCATGGTCAAACTGTGCGACGTCGACCAGGACGGCATCTCCCGCAACCTCACCGACGGGGTCATGCGGGCCCGCTGGCGCAACGGGCCCGGCTCGCCCGCCGTGCCGCTCACTCCCGGCGAGCCGGTGGAACTGCCGGTCGAACTCGGGCCGGTCGCGCACTCGTTCCTGCCCGGCCACCGCATCCGGGTGCAGATCGCGTCCAGCTCGGTGCCCTGGTACGACGTCAACATGAACACCGGCGGGGCGCCGGGGACCGAGGCGACCGGTCCGGCGGCGACGCAGCACGTGCTGCACGACGTGGCTCACCCGTCGTGTGTGCTGCTGCCGGTCACCAGCTGACGATCCGCCTCGGGTTGTCGATGGTCATGACGTCGATCTCCTCGTCGGTGACGCCCAGACCGCGCAACCGGTCGCAGAACGCGGTGAGCGTGACCGCGTAGCCACCGCCGCCGAACGCGCGCAGGTCGGAGCGGAAGCACCGGTCACTGGAGATGAGCAGCCGCTCCAGCCAGCCCGCCCGGATCAGCCCGGCCAGGGCGGCCGCGCGCCGCTCGTCCGGGTTCAGGTGCGGACGGTCGACGGTGTCGAACTGGATGTTGGCGCCCTGCCGCAGCACGGCGGTGTGGTAGTCGACGTCCAGGAACGTGTCGGCATGCCCGATCACCACCCGGTCCGGGCTGGCCCCGGCGTCGAGCAGCAGGTCGAGCTGGGCCAGGCCGACCGGGTGCATCGCGGCATGGGTGGTGACCGCGGCACCGGTCGCCTTGGACGCGGCCCCGGCCGCACGCAGCACCCGCTCCTCCAGCGCGCTGACGAAACTGCCGTCGACCCCGATCTCACCGATGATCCCGGCAGGCACCCGTCCGTCCTCAGTGGATGCACCCTCGGTCAGTTCGACGACCATGCCCTCGGCCAGCTCGGCGGTGGGCGTGGTGTCGATGTGGTCGAGGTAGAACGACCGGCGGTACCACCCGGTGCCCATCACGACGTCGACGCCGCTGCGCCGGGAGATCTCGGTCAGCCGACTCGGGTCGCGGCCCAGGTCGCGGGGCGTCACGTCCACGATCACGGTCCCGCCCGCCTCGGTGAACGGGACGAGTTCGGTGACGGCCAGGTCGATGTCGTTGAGCACCAGGTTCGTCTCGGGCTTGACCCTGGTGTAGTCGCAGACCAGATGTTCGTGCGGCAGGATCCGGCCGGTCTGATCGGCCGGCTTCTCGCCCAGGACGGTGTGCATCATGCCCATGTCGCCTCCGGTTGCTGCTCGTGCCAGTCGGTGCGGGTCTGGTAGTCGGCGGCCGTCGCCAGCAGCCTGGCGTCGTCGAACGGCCCGCCGATGAGCTGGAAGGACAGCGGCAGTCCGGTCGAGCTGAACCCGCACGGAACGGCCAGCGCGGGTAGCCCGACGAGGTTCCACTGGTCGGTGAAGCGGGGCTCGGACAGCCCTCGGTCGATGTCCGATTCACCGAGCCGCTCGGCCGGCGCGGCCAGTGTCGGCGTGACGATCACGTCGACCTCGGTGAACAGGTCCAGCACCGCCTCCCGGAACGCCGTGCCGACCAGCCGGGCCTGGGCGTGGTCCCCGGCGGAGTAGAGCGCGCCACGAGCCAGGATCAGCCGGGTGCTGCGACCGTAGTCGGCCCACCGCGACGTCAGGTTCTCGTGGTGGTAGGCGTATCCCTCGGCGACCGCGGCGAGATAGGCCGCGTCGCGGGCCTGCTTCGGGAACGGCACGGTGATCTCGCGGACGTCGGCACCGGCGTCGGCGAGCAGGTCCACCGCCGCGAGCACCGCGACCCGGACCTCGTCGTCCAGGCCGGGCGAGTCGAAGAAGAACGGGATCGGCAGGCCGATGCGCAGGCCGGCCACGCCCTGCCCGATCTCGGCGAACGCGGCCGGTCCGGCCGCGATGGCGTCGAACAGCAGCGCGCAGTCGCGGGCTGTGCGCGCCATCGGGCCGACGACGTCCAGTGACGCGGCGAACGGGACCACCCCGGTCGTCGGCACCCGGCCGTACGTCGGCTTCAGCCCCGTGATGCCGTTGGCGGCCGACGGGCGGCGGATCGAACCGCCGGTGTCGGTGCCCAACCCGCCCAGCGCGAGCCCGGCCGCCACCGCGACGCCGGTGCCCGAACTCGAACCGGACGGCGAATGGTCGAGATGCCACGGGTTGCGCGGGACACGGAACCCCTTGCTCGGGTCGATGTCGCCGCACGCGAACTCGTTCGTCGTGGCCTTGCCGATGATCACCGCGCCCGCCGCGCGCAGCCGGGCCACGGCCCCGGCGTCGACGCCGGCAAACCAGTCCGGGGCGAGTGCGCGGCTGTTGGCCGTGGTCGGCGCGTCCTCGGTGGCGATGATGTCCTTGACCGCCAACGGAATCCCGTGCAGCGGGCCACGGTCGTGGCCGGCGGCCAGTTCGGCGTCCGCCTGCTCGGCGGCGGCGATCGCGGCGGCGTGGCTCACCGTGACATAGGCGCCGAGCCGGTCGTTGGCCGCGTCGATCGCGGTCAGCAGGCCCTTCGTCAACGCCGCCGCGGTGGTCGACCCGTCGCGCAACCGGGCCGCGGCCTGCTCAATCGTCGGCGCGGCGCCCATGGCCTGCCTCCTCGTCCAGCACGACATAGAGCGCGTCGGCCTGGCCCCGCATCATCGGGTAGGCCTGCGCGAGTTGTGCGACCTCGCCCGCGTCCGCCGGCAGACCGGCCGCGTCGAGCAGTACCCGGACGATCTCCGTATCCGCCGTCTCCCGCATCCGCCGCCTCCTCGGCCTCAGCGTTGCGCACGCTGCCGCGACCAGCCACGGATCAGGCTCGCTGAGCGGACCGCCGCTGTTGTCCGCCGCCGGGCAGGACGCCAGGCTCGCGCTCGTGCCGACAACCGCCGTGATGACCGTGCGCGGGCCGGTCGACCCGAGCACCCTGGGCCACGTCCAGCTCCACGAACACCTGATCTGCGACCTGTCGCCCTACACCGGCCAGGCGGGCGACGAGATCCGGCTGGACAACTTCGCCGCCGCCCGGATCGACATGGCGAGCGGCTTCGACATGCGGCTGGACGATCCCGACCTGGCGGTGCGCGAACTCGCCGCCTACACGTCGCACGGCGGCGGGACCATCGTGGAGGCCACGTCGGTCGGTCTCGGGCGGGACCCCGCGGCGCTCGCGTGGATCGCCGAGCGGACCAGCGCTCACATCGTCATGGGCAGCGGCTACTACGTCGGTCCGTTCCACCCGTCGTCGGTCGCGACGGCCACCGACGACGACATCACCGCCGAGATCGTCCGCGACCTCACCACCGGCATCGACGGGATCCGGGCCGGCATCATCGGTGAGATCGGCATGTCAGCGCCTCGACAGCCGGACGAGGAGAAGGTGTTGCGCGCGGCCGCCAGGGCTCAGGCGGCCACCGGCGCGGCCCTGCTCATCCATCCCGGCCGTTCGGCGTCCTCGCCGTTCGACCACGTCGAGGTCGTCCGGTCGGCGGGCGGCGACCTCAGCCGCACGATCATGTGCCACATCGACCGCACGCTGTTCGACGTGGCGAGCATGATCCGGCTCGCGGACACCGGCGTCGTCCTGGAGTTCGACCTGTTCGGCGAGGAGACGACCTACTACCCGCTGAACCCGGACATCGACCGGCCCAACGACGGCCAGCGGGTCGCGTGGATCCGCGGGCTCGTCGAGCGCGGCTACGGGCGGCAGGTGGTGATAGCGCAGGACATCTGCCGCAAGACACGGCTGCTGCGCTGGGGTGGTGAGGGCTACGCGCACATCCGGCAACGGGTCGTGCCGCTGCTGCTGGCCCGCGGGTTGTCGGCCGCCCAGGTCGACACGATCTGCCGGACCCGGCCGGCCGAACTGCTCACCCGGCCGGTGTGACTCAGTGCCGCTGGTCCAGGAAGCCGGTCACGAGTGAGTAGTAGTCGTGCGGGCGCTCCTCCTGGAGGTGGTGGCCGGCGTGGTCCATCACGTAGAGGTGACCCCGGGGGACCATCCTGGCCAGCATCAGCGGGTAGTCCGGGGTCAGGAACGCGTCGTACATGCCCCACACGAACAGCACCGGCGCCTGGATCTCACCCAGCCGGGCGGACAGGTCCTGCCACTCGCCACGCCGCTCGTCCGAGGCCGCCGCGAGCGCCATCTCCTCCGGATCGAGGCTCTGCTCGTAGCGCATCGTGATCGTGTCCTCGGGGATCGCGTCCGGGTCGTACCACTCCAGGCCGGCCATCAGCTCACGCATCTTCTCCCGGCTCGGGCCGGTGCCGCCGTAGTAGCGGTCGCGGGCGTTGCGGCCCCGGCGGGCCCGTTCGGGCAGTGGGGCGAGCGGGCCGTGGAACACCGGCATGCTGCCGGTCACGACCAGCGAACGCACCCGTTCCGGGTAGAGGGCGGCGAGGTTGAGCGCGATCGTCCCGCCCCACGAGTTGCAGATGAAGTCGGCCCGGTCGATGCCCAGCGCGTCGAGCAGGCCGACGATCTTGGCGGCGTGGAAGTCCCACATCGGGCCGGTGATCGGGCATTTGGCCGACTTGCCGTACTGCAGGATGTCGACGAGCACGCAGTGCCGGTCGGCGGCGAACAGCCCGGCCACCGCAGCGAAGTCCGACCACCCCGTGCAGCCCGGTCCGCCGCCGTGCAGGAACACGGTCGGTTTGCCGGCGCCGAGGTCGATGTGGTGGAACGAGACGCCGTCGACGTCGGTGAGATGCCCCTCGGGGGCCGGACCGGGACTGGGAGCGATCGCCATACCCGGCATCGTCGCCCGTCCCGCGGCCGGGTCGGGACGGGACGGGTCTGCTCAGCGAGACGCGACCGTGGTCAACCTTTCCCGGCGCGGCGAACAATGCCGACGTGTTCGACGCGACAGGGGAGGACGCTGGATGACCCAGACGACGCCGAACCCCGGGCTCGGCTCGCGGAACGGCGGGAGGGCTCGCGGTGGCGGCCGGGGTGACTGGTCGACGTGGCCGCACTACGAGGCCGCCGCGTCCGGCTTCCGCGGCTACTGGTACCCGGTCACCTGGTCCAGCCACGTCACCGGCACACCGCAGGGCTTCACCATCTGCGGCGAGCAGATCGTCCTCATCCGGGACGCCGGCACGGCCTACGCGCTGCACAACCGCTGTCCCCACCGCGGGGTGCCGCTGTCCATGGGCAACCAGCAGTTCCCCGGGACGCTGAGCTGCCCGTACCACGGCTGGACCTACCGGCTCACCGACGGCAAGCTCTGCGCGGTCATCACCGACGGTCCGGACTCGCCGATCTGCGGCAAGGTCGAGGTCCAGACCTACGCCGTCGCCGAGCGGCTGGGCATGGTGTGGGTCTACATCCCCCTGGGCGACGAGGCAGCCCCGTCGATCGACGACCAGTTGCCGCCCGAACTGCGCGACAACAAGTTCGTCATGGGCGGCCGGATCCAGCCCCGCGCCGGGAACTGGCGCTTCGCCTGTGAGAACGGCTTCGACGAGGGACATGCCAAGTACCTGCACCGGACGTCGTTGTGGCGGCTGTTCAAGCCGATGCCGGTCTGGAACGTCACCCGGATCGTGCCCAACGGGAAGTGGATCTTCCGGGTGCAGGACGAGGTCTACTGGGACGCCGACTTCCCCGGCGTCGGCAGGTGGACCGGTAAGCGGTGGTGGCGGCTCAACCCACCGGAGGGCGCGTTCAACATCGGCAACACCGGTGCGGCCAAGCAGGTCAACCCGACCATCGAGGCCCAGAGGTTCCCCGGGTTCGCCTCGGTCGCGATGCCGGGCGTGCTGCGCATCGTCTACCCGAAGTTCATCCACTACGAGTTCTACGTGCCCGTTGACGCCGACCACCACCGGTACGTCGGCTTCATGGTCAACTTCGTCCGTGGCGCGGCGACCGCGCGCTTCTACCTGAAGTACTTCGGGTTCATCCGCTGGCTGTTCCACGGCCAGTTCTCCGGTCAGGACGCCTGGATGGTCGACGCCACCGACGCGCCGCCGGAGCGGCTGTACCGGCCCGACGTCTCGCTCACCGCGTGGCGCAACCTGGCCGAGGACCAGACCGACGCGAAGCTCGCCGCTCTCGCCGGGGACGACCAGGATGTCGCGCGATGAGGCGGCTGCTCATGGCGGTGGCCGCCGGCATCGGGGTCGTCACCGGCTGGCGGCTGCTCGCGCGGCGCAGCAACACCCAGGTCCACCGGATCAACCAATGAGCGAACGGGACGGGTGGATCGCCGCCGCCACCGCGCGGGTGGACGAGGCGAGGCTGCGCGACATCGTGTGCGGCCTGGTCGACATCCCGAGCCCGACCGGGGCCGAGGGCCCGCTGGCCGAGCACATCGTGACGACACTGCGCGGCGCCGGCGTGACCGCGCAGGTGCAGGCGCTCGACGATGCCCAGGCCAACGCGTGGGGCCGCGTGGCCGGTACCGGCACCGGCCCGTCGGTCATGCTCTACGCGCCCATCGACACGTTCAGCACCGGCGACCCCGAGGTCGACCTGCCCGGCATCGGTACGGAGTGGCGGCAGGACATGGCGACCGGCGCGACCGTGGTCGACGACCTCGTCGTGGGGCTCGGCGCGTCCAACCCGAAGGGCCACGCCGCGTGCGTGCTCGCCGCGGCCGAGGCGATCGCCGGGGCGGACATCCCGTTGACCGGTGACGTCGTGGCCGCGTTCGGCGCGGGCGGCATGCCGACCAACGCAGCGGCCGGGTCGGCGCGGCGCAACGTCGGCCAGGGTGCCGGCTGCTCGTTCCTGCTGGAACAGGGCGTGTGGACCGATTTCGCGGTCATCGCCAAGCCGGGCTGGTCGGTGGCGTGGGAGGAGGTCGGCCTGGCCTGGTTCGAGGTCACCGTCCACGGCACGCACACCTACGTCGGGTCCCGCCACAAGCTGCCGTACCGCAACGCGATCGCGGACGCCGGCCGGGTGGCCGCGCGGCTGGAGGACTGGTTCGTCGAGTACGCGGAACGCCACACCGACGGCCTGGTCGAGCCGCAGGGGATCGTCGCGTCGATCGAGGGCGGGTGGTGGCGCATGGCCGCCGCGGCACCGGCGTCGTGCCGGTTCCTGGTCGATCTGCGCCTGTCCCCGCGGACGAGCCCCATGCAGGCCAGGCGCGAGTTCGGCGCGGCCGTCGAGCGGATCGCGGCCGACCTGCCCGGCGTGCGGCTGGACTGGCGCCCGGTGCTGGCCATCCCCGGCGAGACCACCGACCCGGAGAACTGGATCTGCCGCAGCGGCATCGCCGCATGGGAGCGGATCAACGGCAGGCCGCACGAGCCGACCACCGGCACGAGCGGCGCCACCGACGCGAACATCCTGCGCTCGCGCGGCATCCCGACCATCCGGGTGGGCATGCCGAAGGTGGCCGACGCTCCGTTCCCGATCGACTTCACGGCCGGCATGAACACCGTCGACGTCCGCGAGATGGCCCGGCTGACCCGGCTGCTCATCGAGGTCGCGGTCGACACGGCCACGCGCGACCTGACTGAAGTGGGGGTGCCGGCATGACCGAGATCGTCTTCGGTGTGGGGGCGTCACACAGCACGCTGATGAACACCCACTGGGACAAGACCGTCCACATCGACCGGGCCGAGCGGTTCCGCGCCGCGCTCGGTTCCGCACGGGACCGGCTGGCCGCCGCCCGCCCGGACACCGTGCTGCTGATCGGCTCCAACCACTTCCGGGGGTTCTGGCTGGACCTGATCCCCAGCTTCACGCTGGGCGTCGGCGAATGCGTGGCCAGCGGCGAGTCGGGCACCCCGAAGGGGCCGCAGCCGGTGGACGTGCCACTGGCCAGGCACCTGGCGAACACGCTGGTCGAGCAGGACGGCTTCGACATCGCGTTCTCCGCCCGGTTGCAGATCGACCACGGCCAGTCACACGCGATCCAGTACCTCACCCAGGATCTGGGCGTCCCGATCGTGCCGTTGGTGGTCAACGTCTTCGCCCCGCCGCTGCCGAGTCTGGCCCGCTGCGCGGCGCTGGGGACGGCCCTGCGGGCGGCGATCCGGTCGTTTCCCGAGCAGCGCCGGGTCGCCGTGATCGGCTCGGGCGGACTGTCCCACACGTTGCCGTGGCCGGACTGGCGCGAGCCGCACGGGGACGACGAGGAGTTCATCGCGGCTGCCTGGCTGAACGGCCGCACCGACTGGCAGAGCTACGACGGCCGCCGCCGCGAGATCATCACGGCCGCACCCGCGGTGATCAACCCGGCGTTCGACGACCGGCTGCTCACGCTGCTGGAGGCGGGCGAACTGCACCGGCTGACCGAGTACACCACCGATCAACTGGCGGCCGAGGCCGGCAACGGCGCGCAGGAGGTGCGGACCTGGCTGATGATGGCCGCCGCGCTCGGCCACGCACCGGGCAGCCGGCTGGGCTACGAGGAGATCCCGGAATGGCTCACCGGCATGGGGGTCGCCGTCATCGACCCCGCCGGTTCCGCCGCACTGGAGGGCGCACGATGACCATCTGGACCGAACTCGTGGGGCTGGACCACCGGCACGGCTACGTCGACGCCGGCGGCATCCGGACCAGGGCCGTGCAGGCCGGGCCGGAGGACGGTGAGCACGTCGTCTTCCTGCACGGCACCAGCGGGCACCTTGAGGCGTTCGTGCGCAACCTGCCGGCGCACGCGCAGCGCTACCGCTGCCACGCGATCGACATGCTCGGGCACGGCTACACGGCCAAGCCCGACCACCCGTACGACATCCCGCACTACGTGGAGCACCTGCTCGCCTACCTCGACGCCGTCGGTGCCGAGCGGGCACACCTGGTGGGGGAGTCGCTGGGCGGCTGGGTGGCGTCCTGGGCCGCGAGCGAGCAGCCGCAGCGGGTCGCGTCGCTGCAACTGCTGTGCATGGGCGGCACGGTGATCAACCCGGCGGTCATGGCGCGCCTGAAGACCTCGACGACGGCGGCGGCTCTGGAAACCGACCGGAGCCTGACCCGCGACCGGCTGCGGCTGCTGTGGGCCGACTGGGACGACGACCTGGGCGAGGAGCTCACCGACGTCCGCTACGCCATCTACCACACGCCCGAGTTCCAGCGGAACCTCCCGAACCTGCTCAGCCTCCAGGAACCGGACAACCGGGCCCGCAACCTGCTCACCCCCGAGCGGATGGGCAGGATCACAGCACCGACGCTGATCGTGTGGGGGAACAAGAATCCTTTCGGCGACGTGCCGGAGGCGACCGCGATCAATGCCGCGATACCCGGCTCGGACCTGGAGATCTTCACCGAGTGTGGCCACTGGCCGCAGCACGAGCAGGCCACCCGCTACAACGAGCTGAGCCTGAAGTTCCTGGCCAGCGCGGTGGCAGGTACCTGACGAACGGCCGTTCACATGATGTAATGCGGGTCATATGGGACGCCTTCTGATCACTAGGGACGGAGGGGACGTCGATGTCGTTGACAGTGGAGCCGCATTCACTGCCGCCCCGTTCGGCGGAGCCGGACGGGACGAAATCAGTCCTCGGCAAGGTGCAGACGATCCTGGGGGCGTTCACCGCCGAGGACGACGCGTTATCCCTCACTGAGCTGGTCCGGCGTACCGGCGTGGCCAAGGCTACGGTCTACCGGCTGTCCCAGGAGTTGCTCAACTGGGGCTTCCTGGAGCGGTCCGGTAGTGACTACCGGCTCGGCCTGCGGCTGTTCGAGATGGGGCAGCGGGTGCCTCGGCAGCGCATCCTCCGCCAGGCTGCTCTGCCGTACATGGAGGATCTGCTGCTGGCTACGCAGGAGACCATTCACTTCGCGGTGGCTGATGGTGTTGACGTGCTGTACATCGAGAAGATCATTACGCATCGTGGGCTCAGTCAGCAGTCTCGGATTGCTGGGCGGTTGCCGCTCTACTGCACCGCTACTGGGCGGGTGATTCTGGCTCATGGGTCTCGTCAATTGCTGGCTGAGGTGTTGCGGAACGGGATGCCGCCTTTGACTCGGCATACCGTGCGTACTCCTTCCGCTCTGATCGGGCAGTTGCAGCAGGTGCGGCAGAATCAGTACGCCGTTGAGTTCGAGGAGACTCGGTTGGGGTACGGGAGTATCGCTGTTCCTGTTTTTGGTCCTCATTGTGTTGTTGCTGGTGCCTTGTCTATTACTGCGCCTACTGTGCGGTTGCATGTTGATCGGTTTCGGGGGAGTTTGCAGACCGCTGCTCATGGGATTTCTCGGCGTTTACAGCCTTCGGACTGAGGGTGGTTCCGGGCGAGGTTGGGGTTGGCTCGGCCGCTCCCTCCTCTGAGTGTTTTCGCTGGACCGCCGGCGTCAAGGGCGCTGTGCATCGGCTTCGCCGATGGCCTTCGGCCACCCTGGACTCCGGCGGACCGGCGAAAAGATTGGCTGGGTGGAGGGAGCGGCGGAGAAGACTGGATCGTCCTCGACCGTGTGCTCCTCGGCTTGGGCTCGGTGTCGTGACTCCCGTGGTATCGGGTCGTGGCTGTGCTTATTCTGCTGGTGGCCTTGCCGTTACTGTGAGTGTGTCTGCGCCTATCACTCCGGTTCGTTGTGCGCCTCCCGGTGTGCCGAGAGGGGCTTCTTTGCCTGGGAGTGTTTGTTCGAAGAAGGCTTTGTTGTCGGCTCGGTCTGCTGGGTCGGCTATTCGGGCCGAGCGGATTGCCTCGCTGGGGCAGGCGACTTCGCAGGCGCCGCAGTCGATGCACTCTGTGGGGTGGATGTAGAGCTTGCGGTTGCCCTCATAGATGCAGTCGACCGGGCATTCGGCTATGCACGAGCGGTCCATGATGTCGATGCATTCGGTGCCGATCACGTAGGCCACTGCTTCACTCCGCTACGTCTGTCGAGTGGCCGGGCATCAGGGCGGCCTCGGGGTCGATGCGCACTGCCGCGTTGTTCACTGCCGTGGCCACCTCGCCGAAGCCGACCGCTATCAGGCGGACCTTGCCCGGGTAGTCGACGATGTCGCCTGCTCCGTAGACCAGCGGCAGGTAGGTTGCCATGTGGGTGTCGACCGCGATCCGGCGCGCCGCCATCGTCAGGCCCCAGTCGGCCAGCGGGCCCAGGTCGGTGGTGAAGCCCAGGGCGGCTATCAGCCTCTGTGCCTTGACCTCTGTTGTCGTGCCGTCCGGTAGGTGGGTGATCACCACCGAGTCCAGCGTCGTCTCGCCGCGTAGCTCGCTGACCTCGCTGTTGACCAGTATTTCGGCCTGGACCGCCGCTACTGTCGCCTGGTGCGCTCGGAATCTGTCCCTGCGGTGCACCAACGTCACCGACCTGGCCAGTGGTTCCAGCATGGCTGCCCAGTCGAACGCGCTGTCGCCGCCGCCGACGATCACCACGTCGCGATCCATGTAGTCGTCGGGTTCCGGTACGAAGTACGCCACGCCTGGCCTGGCGAACTTCGCCGCTGCCGGTAGCGGGCGGGGGGTGAAGGAGCCGATGCCGCCGGTGATCAGTACCGCCCTGGCGCGCACCGTGGTGCCATCGGACAGGCCGACCAGCGCCCTGTCGTCCGCGTACCGCAGCCGTTCGGCCCGCCTGCCTAGCAGGTAGACCGGGTCGTACGGTGCCGCCTGCTCGACCAGGCTGGCGACCAGCTCACGGCCGCGCACCCCGGGCGTGCCGGCCACGTCGTAGATCCGCTTCTCCGGGTACATCGCGCTGATCTGACCGCCGACCTCGGGCAGTGCGTCCACCACGGCGACCCCCAGGCCGCGGAAGCCGGCGTAGTACGCGCCGAACAGGCCGGTGGGCCCTGCTCCGACGATCAACATGTCGACTTCTACTTCGGCCATGACGCAAAGCTATGGCCGGCGTCAGCGGGTTACCAACGGTTCGGGTTCGCTGACCAGAACTCGTTCCTGGTGTCCCGATCGGACTCACGGATACGTTGCCGCAGTGCCGTTTCTACGGGTCCTGGACCTCACCGACGAGCTGGCCGCCTATGGCGCACGGTTGCTCGTCGGCCTGGGCGCCGACGTCGTCCGGTTGCCGCCGGACGGGGCCGCGACCGAGTCGGCGGCGGCCACTCTGCACTGGCACGCCGGCAAGCGGATCGGGGCCGACCTGGACGGGCTCGCCTCGGGTGCCGACGTCATCCTCGAGAGCGGGGCGCTGGGCCACCTGCGCGGCATTCGGGTCGTCGACGGTGTGGCCACCTCGCGCTGGCCGGACCGCGTGCACGTCGTCGTCACACCGTTCGGGCTGACCGGCCCGCAGCGGGACTGGACGGGCGATGATCTCGTCGTGGCCGCGGCCGGCGGCATGGCGTGGCTCGGCGGGCGCCCCGACGGCCCGCCGCGCCCACCACCGCGCGAGCAGGCCATCCAGGTCGCCGGTGCGCACGCCGCCATCGGCGCCCTGCTCGGCGTCCTCGCCGCCGACCGCGACGGCACCGGCCAGTTGATCGACATCTCGGCCCAGGACGCCACCGCGGCCACGCTGGAGACCGGCGCCCTCATGTGGATCCATCAGGGCCGCAACCTCACCCGCAACGGCGGCGTCTACGAGCATGTCGCCCACCGGATCTTCCCGGCCGCCGACGGGTTCGTCGCCGGCGGCTACTCGGGCAGCAACCGGATGTGGGACGACCTGCTGGCCTGGCTGGTGGAGTCGGGCGCCGCCGACGATCTGACCGACCCCGAGTACGCCGACCCGGTGCTGCGGTGGGAGCGCCGCCCGCACGTCGACGAGGTCGTCACCCGCTTCACCCGGGCGCGTCGCGCCGCCGAGATCGCCGATGAGGGGCGGCGCCGGGCGTTGCCGTGGGCCGAGGTCGCCGCCCCGGCCGACCTGCCGGCCAACCCGCAGCTGCGGGCCCGCGACTTCTTCGTCACTATCGACGGCAGCGAGCTCCGTGACGTCGGGTTTCCCTTCGCCAGCCCCGACCTGCCCCGGCCGGTCCGGCTCACCCCACCGTTGCCGGGCGGCTGGACGGCTGAACCGCGTCGCCGGCCGGCGCCACGGTCCGCGTCCGACCCTGCGCTGGCCGGGGTGCGCGTCCTCGACCTCACCTGGGTGCTCGCCGGTCCCTACGCGACCAAGATCCTCGCCGAGCACGGCGCCGACGTGATCAAGGTCGAGTCGCGGTTCCGGCAGGACCCGACCCGGTTCGCGCCGTCCATGCGGTTGCGCCCCGGCGCGACCAGCGAGGACTCCGGCTACTTCATGAACTTCAACCAGAACAAGCGCAGCGTGGCGATCAACCTGCGCACCGCCGAGGGCGTCGGGATCCTCCAGCGGCTCGCCGCCGAGTCCGACGTGGTGATCGAGAACTTCAGTCCGGGCATGCTGGCCCGTTGGGGGCTGGACTACCCGACACTGGCCGCGCACCACCCCGGCATGATCGTCGTGTCCATGGCCGGCATGGGCCACACCGGCCCGTGGCGCGATGCCGTCACCTTCGCCGACACCCTCGCCGCGATCTCCGGACTGTCCTACGACACCAGGGATCCCGACGGACCGCCGCAAGGGCTGACCTTCGGCCTCGGTGACATCGTCGCCGCCAACGCCGCCGTGCTCGCCGTCCTCGACTACCTGGTGACCAGGCGGGGCGGACACGTCGACGTCTCCCAACTGGAAGCCATGGCCGCCATGAGCGGCACCGCAGTGCTCGGTGGCGACGGACCGAACGACGCGACCGCGCAGTGGCCGAACCGGAGCCCGCACCACGTCCCGCACGGGACCTACCCGACCCTGGGCACCGACTGCTGGATCGCCATCTCGGTGCGTTCCGACGCGGAATGGCGGGCGCTGTGCCGGCTGGCCGACCTGAACGCGCCGGCGGACGCGGACGAGCCCGCTCGGCGCCGGTCCCAGGACGCCGTGGACGCCGCCATCGCCGCGTGGACCGGGTCGCGGGACGGGCGGGCGCTCGCCGCCGAACTGCAAGCCGTCGGCGTGGCCGCCGCGCTGGTCAACCACGGCGCCGCCCTGGTCGAGGACGACCCGCAGCTGGCCGCGCGCGGCTTCTACCACGAGCTGGACCACCCGGTGGCCGGCCGGGTCCGCCACGAGGGCGTGGTCATCCGGATGGGCCGCACCCCGGGGTCGCCGACCCGGCCGGCGCCGCTGCTGGGCGAGCACACCGGCGAGGTGCTGGGGGAGATGTTGGGGCTCGACGCGACGACCGTCGCCCGGCTGCGAGAGAGCGAGGTACTGCGATGACCGCACTACGGGTTGAGCGGGACGGAGCGGTGGCCACGGTGGTGATCGACCGGCCGCCGGCGAACGCGGTCGACCCCGACTCGATCGAGGAGTTCATCGGCGTGCTGCCGACACTGGCCACCGACGAGAGCGTCCGCTGTGTGGTGCTCCGCGGTGCCGGCCGGTTCTTCGTGGCGGGCGCCGACATCGCGGTGATGCGCAGGCTGACGCCGGAGACGTACACCGCGATGCGGCGCTGGCTGGTCGTGCAGCGTCAGCTCGAACAGTTGCCCAAACCGGTCATCGCCGCGCTCAACGGGCATGCCCTCGGTGGCGGCGGTGAGCTGGCGCTGGCCTGTGACCTGCGGCTGATGGCCGAGTCGGCCACCATCGGCTTTCCCGAGATGGGTCTGGGCCTGTTCCCCGGCGCGGGCGGCAGCCAGCGCCTACCCCGGTTGCTCGGGCCGCACCGGGCCAAGCTGCTGATGATCGAAGGCACGCGGCTGCGCGCCGCCGATGCGCTCGCGCTCGGGCTAGTGGACGAGGTGGTCCCGGACGCCGATTTCGACGCGACCGTGCGTGAGCGGGCCCGGGCCTGGGCCGCCAAGCCGACCACCACGATCGCCCTGCTCAAGCAGGCGATCGACGAGGGCTACGGGCGCGGCCTGGACGAGGCACTGGCCGTGGAGGAGGCCGCGGTCATGGCCGTCATCCGCACCGACGACGCCCGCGAGGGCCTCCAGGCGTTCCTGGACAAGCGCGCCCCGACGTTCGTGGGGCACTGATCGTGCGGGCCGCCCGATTTCACGCGTGGGGTGTGCTGCCCACCGTCGACGAGGTCGCCGAGCCGGCCGCTCGCGACGGCTACGTGACCGTCCGCATGACGGCTGCCGCCTTGAGCCATCTCGATCTCACCGTCGCGGGCGGCACCTGGCACCCACATCCCGAGCTGCCCTACATCGGCGGTGTCGAGGGCTGTGGTGTGACCGAATCCGGGACGCAGGTGCTCGTCCGCGGTGGCGGGCTGGGCCTGGTCCGCGACGGGACGTGGGCCGAACTCGTCCACGTCGCACCGAAAGCGCTCACCCCGGTCCCGGCGGACGTCCCGGCGGAGGTCGCGGCCACGTTCTTCCAGCCGGCGTCCACGGCCTACGTCGCCGTGCACGACATCGGCCGGGCCGGCAGGGACGACGTGGTGATCGTGGTCGGCGCGGCGGGCGCGGTCGGCGGGCAGGCCGTGCAGCAGGCGCTACGGGCGGGTGCGACGGTGACCGGCGTGGTGCGGCGCAGCGAGGATCTCGACCGGATACCCGCCGGCGCCGGCCGGATCGCGCTGGCCGACCCGGACGCGGTCACGGCGCTCACGACCGAGCGGCCCGCCTCGCTGCTGATCGACACCGTCGGCGGCCCCGACACGGTCGGGCGATCGCGCTGGGTCGCACCCGGCGGGCGGGCCGTGGTGCTCGGCTACACCGCGGGCCCGACCGTGACCGTCGACCTGCCGTCCTGGTTGCTCGACGACGTCGCGCTGGTGCCCGTCAACATGATCCGGCTCGGCAGGCGGGCCCGTGAACTGGAGGCCGAACTGACCACCGCACTGCTCGCGGGCGAACTGACCGTCGCCGTCGAGACGTTCCCGTTGGAGGCGATCGGAACCGGGCTGGAGCGGCTGCGGGCCGGGACACTGCACGGGCGCGGCGCCGTGCTCCTGTAGGGAGCCCGGCGCCGCCACGCGCTACCTCAGCCAGCGTGCCGGACCGACGTCGCTCATGCCCTTGGCCCAGATCGGATTGATCCGGATCACGTTGCGCTCGACCAGCAGGTCGTCCCACCACAACGACTTCGCCGCCATCGCGTCCGGGTTCTCGACGTGGAACTTCGCCGCGGCGGCGTCCTTGAACACTTCGAAGAAGTACACGTTCGCGTCTTCGCCCGGCTTGACGATCTCGTCAGCGCCGACGCCGACGACGTACAGTTCGGTCTCCGGCTCGACCTCGACGATGGTCCGGAAGCGTTCCTCGTACCGCCGCAGGAACTCGGCCTGGTCGCGCACCACGGCCCGGTTCCAGACCGCGACCCGCCCGTCGTTGACAAAGCTGCTCACCCTGAACTCCTTCTGTCGTTGGATTATCCCGCGGTGGCGAGTTCGACCGGCATGGCGTCGACCTCGACGACGTGCCCTCCCTTCGCACGGATGTCGGCGCCCGGCAGCGAGGTGATCCGGGCGATCCGTCCGGTGAGGACGGCCAGCGCCTCCTCCATCTCGATCCGGGCCACGCCGGATCCGATGCAGCTGTGCACGCCCGCCCCGAAGCTGAGCTGGTTCTTCCCGCGCGGGCGGTCCAGGACGAACGCGTCCGGGTCGGCGAACACGGTGGGGTCGCGGTTGGCCGCGGCCACGCAGACCCCGACCATCGTCCCGGCCGGCACGTCGACGTCCTCGATGCGGGTGTCCTCATCGGACACTCGAAGGGAGGCGATCTGCCGGGGTGCCACCCGCAACCCCTCCTCCACGGCGGCCGGGATCAGTGCCGGGTCGGCCCGCAGCCGGTCCCAGTCGTCCGGCCGCAGGCTCAACGCCCGCACGGTCAGGCAGAGCTGGTTGGCCGTGCTGTCGGTCGAGCCGAGCAGGATCTGCACCATCAGGTTGGTCAGCTCGTCGCGGCTGAGCCGACCGTCGCGTTCCTCGGCGTCGAGCAGGGCCGAGAGCAGGTCGGTGCCGCCGCGCCCGCGCCGTTGCGGGATCTGGGCGTCGACATAGTCCTCCAGCTCCAGCCAGGCCCGCTCCACCTCGGCGCCGACCGCGGGGTCCATGTAGAGCATCTTGTTCAGCGACAGGCTCCACGCGGCCAGCGCCGGCGCGTCGGACAGGGGCGAGCCGATGATCTCGCAGAACAGCAGCGACGGCAGCCGCTGGGCGAACTCGGTGGCGAACTCCACCACCCGCTCGTCGATCAGCTCGTCGACGAGCTGATCGACGATGCGGGCCATCGCCGGGCGCTGCTGCTCGACCGTGGCCCGGTTGAAACCGACCATCGCGAGTCGCCGGATGTGCGCGTGCGGCGGTCCGTTGAGGTTGATCATGCTCTGCGCCCACCGGTCGTGCACCGTGCCGGCCGTGATGCCGTTCGACTCCATGAGCGCCACGCCCGGCCAGTAGAAGCGCCGGTCGCGCAGGACCGAGTTGACGGTGTCGTAGCCGAGCACCTCGATCCCGCGCTCGCTGCGGGCCAGCCCGGCCGCGCCGCCCCGCAGCCGTGCGAACACGGCGTGCGGGTCGGCCTCGAACTCCGGGGAGAAGATCCGGATCTCGGGCAGCGCCTCGGCCACGGCGCTCACTTCATGTACACCGTGGTGAGCAGGAGCGCCTGGTCGGCCTGCTGCACCGGGTCGGCCAGACCGTGGACCTTGCCGCTGACGATGAAGTCGGCCGGCACCCGCACCAGCGGCACCGACGGCACCTGGGCCTCGACCTGGCTCTGGATCGTCTGGTACACGTCCTTGCGCTTCGGGTCGTTGGTGCCCAGCGACAGACCCTGGGCGAAGACCCCGTCCGTGGCCGACGAGTTGTAGCCGGACGCGTTCTGCGCCGCCGTCGAGCCGAACATCTCCTCCAGCTGGGCCGGGTCGACCGCGGTCACACTCGGGCCGGTGGCGATCTGGTACGCGTGCTGGCCGAAGATCACCTCGAGCGACGTCGACAGGTCGACGGTCTTGACGGTCACGGTGAACCCGACCGCCCGCAGTTCCTGCTGGACCAGCGTGACCAGCGAGGGCGACTCGGACGAGTCGACCAGGAACGTGACGTTGGCCGACGCACCCGCCGCCTGCGCCTTCTTCACCAGGTCCTTCGCCTTGGCCACGTCGATGTCCGGGTAGACGGTGTCCTTCGAGTAGTACGGCGTGCCCGGCAGCAGGTACGAATTGGACGGTGGGGTGAACCCGTTGAACGCGACGCTGGCGATCTGGTTGCGGTCCACCGCGTACGACACGGCCTTGCGCAGGTCGAGGTTGTTGAACGGAGCGGCCCGCATGTTCAGGTAGAGGATGTCGCTCTCACTGTTGTAGGTCTCCTGCACCTGCAGGTCGGCCGAGCGCAGCGCGCTCTGCACGCTCGTCGTGTCGGTCGTCTCGATCAGGTCGTAGGTGCCCGACTGGAGGCTCTGGAACCGGGTCGTGTTGTCCGACAACGGGGTGAGCTCGACCCCGTCGAGGTAGGGCAACTGGGCCCCGGACGGGGACTTCTGCCAGTAGTGCGGATTGCGGACGAGCTTGACGTCGTTGAGGTTCGCCGCCTGGCTCGGGTCGGCCAGCATGAACGGACCGGTGCCGACCGGGTGCTGGGCGAAGGCGTCGCCGTACTTGCGCACCGCCGTCGGCGACGGGATGTAGTCGCTGTGGGCCGCGATGTAGAACGGGAACGGCGAGCACGGGGCGGCCAGGTGGAACACGACGGTCAGGTCACCGGACGCGGTCGCCGACTTCATCCCGCACAGCTCCGGCTTGCCCTGGTACTTCGTGTCGGCGGCCAGCAGCCGGTTGTACTCGAACACCACGGCGTCCGCGTTGAACGGGGTGCCGTCCTGGAACGTCACGCCCGGGCGCAGCTGGTACGTCCAGGTGGTGAAGTTGGCCGACGGCGTCCACTTGGTCGCCAGCATCGGCTGCAACCCGCCGTTGGCGGTGTTGAGCGTGAGCGGGTCGTACAGCAGGTTCGTGGTCGACCAGTCGATGCGCGAGTGCTGGTAGAAGGACGGGTCCATCGACTCGACCGGGCCCTCGATGGCGACCTTGATCGTGCCGCCGGTGACCGGCGCCCCCGACGTCGGCTGCGCCTTGTTGCTGTACAGGCGGTTGGAGTTCTGTAGCGAACCGCTGCCGCCGCCCTGGCCGGCCGGTCCGCTGTTGCCGCAGGCCGCGACGCTCAGCGCGAGCACGGCCGCGAGGCCGGTAACGAGATATCGCCGGTTCATCGTCGCTCTCCTCATCCATGAAATCGGGTACGGGAACGAACCGGCCGATCTGCCTGTCGTTCCTGGGGTCCGTGGGGGTGGGGGTTATGGCCGGGCCGCGGTCACCGGCACGTTCGGGTAATGGCATGCCACCCACTGGCCGTCGCCGGTCTGGCGAAGCTCGGGTGTTTCGACGGCGCAGTGATCCCGCGCCTTCGGGCACAGCGTGCGGAACCGGCAGCCGCTCGGCGGGTTCAGCGGCGACGGGGGCTCACCGGTGGGCGCCGCCGACGTGCGGGTCTCGGTCGCGGACTCGACCAGGGGAATGCTGTCGAGCAGGCGACGGGTGTAGGGATGGGCAGGGTGGTCGAACACCATCTGGGTTGGGCCGATCTCGCACAGCCGGCCCAGGTACATGATCGCCACGCGGTCGCTCACCCGGCGTACCACGGCCAGGTCGTGGCCGATGAACACCATGGTCAGTCCGTACAGGTCGCGGATGTCCTCCAGCAGATTGAGGATCTGCGCCTGAATGAGAACGTCCAAAGCGGACACGACCTCGTCGCAGACCAGCACGTCGGGGCGCAGTGCCAGCGCACGGGCGAGGCAGATGCGCTGGCACTGACCGCCGGAGTACTCGGCGGGCCGGCTGTGCTTGGCCCGCTCCGGGTCGATGCCGACCTGCTTGAGCACCTCGGCGACCCTGGCGTCCTGCTCCGCCCTGGTGCCGCGCTTCCACACGCGCAGCGGTGCGGCCACCGAGTGCCACACGGTCTGGCGCGGGTTCAGCGACGATGTCGGGTCCTGCAACAGCAGTTGCAGGCGGGGACGGACCTGGCGCAGGTCTTCGCCCTTGAGTGTGGTCAGGTCCTGGTCGTCGAACCACACCGAACCGGCGGTCGGCGGCGGCGCCTGGAGGATCGCCCTGGCCAGGGTCGACTTGCCGCAGCCCGATTCGCCGACGATGCCGAGCGTCTCGTTCTCGGCGACCTCCAGGCTGACGTCGGAGACCGCGCGTAGCTTGCCGCCGTCCACGTCGAACTCGACGTCGAGCCGCTCGACCCGCAACGCCGGGCGGACCTGGTCGTGGGGCGTCGTCTGCACGGTATCGATCGCCTCCCTGGCACTCATGGCTGCTCCTGGACCGCGGTCGTGGCCGCCTCGGCCGTCCGCCAGCACCGCACGCCGTGGCCTGCGCCGTCGTCGGCGTGGAACGAGGGATGGTGGGTGGCGCAGTCGTCGACCCGGATCGGGCACCGCTGGACGAAGCGGCAGCCGGGACCGACCTCGGCCGGCAGCGGAGCCTGGCCGGGCACGGCCGCGAGCCGGCTGTGGATCGCGTCGTCCAGCCGGGGCAGGGCGGCGAGCAGGCTGCGCGAGTACGGCATCCGGGCCGACATCAGCGACTCGGATGCCACCGACTCGACGACCTCGCCCGCGTAGAGCACGACCACCTCGTCCGCCCGGGTGGCCGCGACGGCGAGGTCGTGGGTCACCAGGATGGACGCCATGTTCTCGTCCTGACACCGGGCCGCGAGCAGGTCGAGGATCTGCTCCTGGACGGTCACGTCCAGGCCGGTGGTCGGTTCGTCGGCGATCAGCAGGGACGGCTCGCCGAGCAGCGCGATGGCGATGCAGACCCGCTGCCGCATCCCGCCGGACATCTGGTGCGGGTAGGCGCGCAGCCGGGCGGCCGGGTCGGTGATGCCGACCGAGGACAGCGCCCCCCGGGCGATCTCGGTGGCGGTGGCCCGGTTGACCTCCCGGAACCGGCGGATCGACTCGGTCAGCTGGGCGCCGATCGTGCGGACCGGGTTCAGCGCGGTCAGCGAGTCCTGGAACACGACGCCGATGTCGCGACCCCAGACCCGCCGCATCGCCCTCGGGCCCTGACCGACGAGTTCGACGCCATCGAGCCGGGCGGACCCGCGCACGATCCACTGTTCGCGGGGGAGCAGCCCGACGATGGCGCGGGTCAGCACGCTCTTGCCGCAGCCGGACTCGCCGACGATCGCCAGCATCTGGCCTGCCTCGACCCGGAACGACACCCCGGTGACGATCGGCAGTTCGCCGTCGATCGTGCGCACGGCGACGGACAGGTCGGCCACTTCGAGGACCGGGCCACCCTCGGCCCGCTTCACCTGTGCGGTCACAGCGCCGACCCCCGGATCGCCTGCCGCTTGCGCAGGAACTCGGCCAGGCAGCCGATCGCGGCCACCGTCGCGACCAGCGCCGCGCTCGGGATGAGGCTGACCAGCGGTGAGGTCTGCAGCAGGTCCTCGCCGCCGCTGATCATCGAGCCCCAACTGGAGGTCGGTTGCGGTACGGAGAGGCCGAGAAACGCCAGGCCGCCCTCGATCACGATGCCGCCCGCGGCCAGCACCAGGAAGTACGTGATCACCGCGGGTGCGATGTTGAGGGCGATGCCCACCCAGATGGTGCGCAGCGGCCGGATGCCCAGGATGCGGTCCATCAGGATGTGGTCCCGCACCTTCATGGACAGCACACCGACCCGCGCGATGCGGTACATCGCCGGCACGCAGGCGAACGCGACCCCGAAGGAGACCGCGGACAGGCTCTGCCCACGGAACGCGACGACGCAGATCACCACCAGGATCGCCGGGAACGACAACATGGCGTCGGTGATCGCGCTCGCGGTGCGTTCGAACCAACCGCCGAGGTAGGCGGCGAACAGCGCGATCAGCGCGCCGACCGCCGAGCCGATGCCGACCGCGACGAACCCGACCGTCATCGACACCCGACCGCCCCACACGAGCCGCGCCAGCACGTCGCGGCCCGACTCGTCGAGGCCGAGCGTGTGCAGGCCGCTCGGGTGCGCACCGGGGCGCGAGTCGAACGTGGGATCCGGGCAGGCCGTGCTCGCCGGCAGGCTGCTGCGGGGAACGCCCTGGTAGAGCTGGGCGGCCAGACCGCTGCACGGGTCGGTGGCGTTCGGGTCCTGGATGGGCAGCACCGGCGCGAACACCGCCCCGATGATCACCACCAGCAACCAGGCGATGGACAGCAGCACGCCGACCCGGCTGACCACGCGCCAGACCCGCCCACCGAGCCGGCCGCGTTTCGGACGGAGGGGGGTGGCGGCCTCGGCCTGGTCCACGGGCGTGCCCGGGCCGGTGCCGAGTGACAGGTCGGTGCTCATGAACGCCTCATTCGGGGGTCGAGTACCGCGTACAGGACGTCGACCAGCGCGTTGGTCACGACGTAGGTGGCGGCGACCAGCAGCACGACGCCCTGGGTGACGAGGTAGTCGCGCTGGTTGATCGAGATGATCAGCAGCCGGCCGACGCCGGACAGCCCGAAGACGGTCTCGATGAGGATCGTCGCCCCGACCAGGTTGCCGAGGTTGATGCCGACCGCGGTGACCAGGTTGAGGCTGGAGGGCCGCAGCGCGTGGACGAACAGGATCCGCCAGGTCGGCTCGCCCTTGGCCCGGGCGAGCTGGATATGGCCCTCGGTCAGCGTTTCGGCCATGTCCGTGCGCAGCACCCTGGCGTACACCGAGCCCAGGTACGAGCTCAGCACCAGCACCGGCAGGATCATGAACCGCACGTTCGCGCCGATGCCCTGGCCCAGCGGGGCGTACCCGGTGGCCGGCAGCCAGTGCGCGGTGACGGCGAACAGATAGATCACCAGCACCGCCAGCACGAACGGCGGGATCGAGATGAACGCCGAGGTGACCGCGGACAGTGCCCGGTCGATCAGCCTGCCCTGCCGCCACGCACACACGACCCCGACCACGATCCCGACCACGAGTGCGACGAACTCGGCGACGAGCGCCAGTTCGGCCGTCGCCGGGATCGCCGAGCGCAGTTGCTGGACCACCGACTGGCCGTTGATGTAGGAGCGGCCCAGGTCGCCGTGCAGTACACCGCCGAGCCAGCCGAAATAGCGGGCGATGAACGGCTTGTCCAGCCCGAGGGCGTGCCGGGTCTGCGCGTAGGCGACCGGGTCGCCGGACTGCGCGCCCAGCAGGACCCGGACCGGGTCGCCGGGGATCAGCGAGATCAGCGAGAACACCGCGAACGACACCACGAGCAGGACGGCGACCATGATGACCAGTCGCCGCACCACCACCGTCGGTGTCGATCGCCTGGTGGTCCGACTGCGCCGCCGCAGGGAGGTCGCGGCGTGCTCGGCGTCGATGACCAACTACCCTCACCCCGTCGTCATTGCTCGGGGCCAGGAGTGCGGGGTCAGCCGGGGGACTTGACTGCATCCTGACCGTTTCTCGTGGTCCGGTCCGGCATCACGGAGCCAACCGGGGAGAACCGTCATCCCTCGTCGATCGATCGACAGAGTGTTACAGCAGCACCTGATCACAGCCAGCCTGCCGGTCCACTGGGCGAACCTGATCCGCCCAGGTGAGGGACCTAAATGAAGCCGAGCCGGGACATGCGCGTCTCCAGCAGCGACTCGTCCGTGAGACCCAGGTCCTCCAACCTGGTGTCGCGGATGAAGCCGTAGTGCATGCGGGCGGCCTCGATCACCCCGAGGTCGGCCGGTGCCACCAGCACCCCGGGTTCACCGTCGGACTCGGCCACCAGTTCACCGAACGGATCGGTCAGCATCGACCGCCCGAAGAATTCGCCTTCCGCTTCCACGGTGGCATTGGACGTCAGCACGAAGATGCCGTTCGAACCGGCGCCCGACTGGGCCTCGGTCCGCCACATGCCCAGTCGCCTGGCCGAGCCGACATTGTTCACGCTGACCACGATCTCCGCCCCGCGCAGGGCCAGATGTCGGAATGTCTCGGGAAACTGGCGGTCGTAGCAGATCGACATGCCCACCCGGCCGAACGGCAACTGATAAACGGGATACTGCAAATTGCCGGGCGCGAAGTAGTGTCGTTCGTAGAGGCCGATGATCGAGCCAACGTGCCGCTTGCGGTGGATGCCGACGACGCCGTCCGGCCCGACCAGCACGGCCGTGTTGTAGTAGACCCGGCTCACCGTGTCCACCTCGTAGATCGGTGCGACGACGAAACAGTCCAGCTCGGTGGCCAGCTCGCCGATCGAGCGGATGGTCGGACCGTCGACCGGTTCTGCCCAGCCGAAGTACTCGTCGGATATCGGGGCACCGGGGAAATAGCCGGTGGAGAACAGTTCCGGCAGCGCGATGAGCCGCGCGCCCCGGCCATGCGCCGCGCGAACGTGTTCCCGCGCGAGGTCCAGATTGTGCGCCCGATCGCCCAGCCGCCGGGAGAACTGCACGGCGGCCAGCACCACTGTGCTCACGTATCGCTCCATTCCTGTTCGGCCGGAATCAGTCGGCCGGATCAGTCCGTCGGGGACGCGTCGGCCACGAGATCGAGAGCGATGTCCACGATCATGTCCTCCTGGCCGCCGACCAGCCGACGCCGGCCGACCTCGACGAGGATGTCGCGGGTGTCCAGCCCGTACTCCGCGGCGGCCCGCTCGGCGTGCCGCAGGAAGCTGGAGTAGACCCCGGCGTAACCCAGCGTGAGAGTCTCGCGATCGACCCGCACCGGGCGGTCCTGGAGTGGCCGGACGAGGTCGTCGGCCGCGTCCTGCAAGGCGAACAGGTCGCAGTGGTGGTTCCACTCCAGCAGGTTGGCGACCGCGACGAGTGGCTCGATCGGGCAGTTCCCGGCGCCCGCACCCATCCCGGCCAGCGAGGCGTCGACCCGGGTGACGCCCTCCTCGACGGCGACCACGGAGTTGGCCACGGCGAGTGACAGGTTCTGGTGGGCGTGGATGCCCAGCTGGGTGCCCGGGTCGAGGATGTCCCGGTAGGCGCGGATGCGGTCCCGCACGCCGGCCATGGTCAGCCGGCCGCCCGAGTCGGTCACGTAGACGCAGTGCGCGCCGTAGGACTCCATCAGCTTGGCCTGCTTCGCCAACGCACCCGGTGGCGCCATGTGGCTCATCATGAGGAATCCGGAGACGTCCATGTCGAGTTCACGGGCCCTGGCGATGTGCTGGGCGGCGATGTCACCCTCGGTGGCGTGCGTCGCGACGCGGACCGAGGTGACGCCCAGGTCCCTGGCGCGTTCGAGGTTCGCGATCGTGCCGATGCCGGGCAGCAGCAGCGTGGTCAGCCGCGCGTTCCGCACGACGCCCGCGACCGCGCCGATCCATTCGGCGTCGGTGTGCGCCCCGGCGCCGTAGGTCAGGCTGGACCCGGCCAGGCCGTCACCGTGCGCGATCTCGATCGCGTCGACACCGGCGGCGTCCAGCGCGGCCGCGATCGCGGTGACCTGGTCCAGCGAGTACTGGTGGCGGATGGCGTGCATGCCGTCACGCAGGGTTACGTCCTGGATGTAGACGGACGGTCCGGTGCTCACGCCGCCACCTCCGCCCGCGCGGCGAGCCGCTCGCCGACCCGCAGTGCGGCCGACGTCATGATGTCCAGGTTGCCGGCGTAGCCCGGCAGGTAGTGCGCGGCGCCCTCGACCTCCAGGAACACGCTCACCTGCGTGCGTTCACCCGGTGCCAGCTCGGGGTTGAGCGTGCGGGTGGACTCGCCCGGGTCGAGGTCGCGGAACTGCACCTGCTGCTTGAGCCGGTAACCGGGCACGTAGGCGGCGACCTCGCCGATCATCCGTTCCACCGACTCGACCACCCGGGCCCGGGTGGCCTGGTCGAGACGGTCGGTCAGGCACAGCACGGTGTCGCGCATGATCAGCGGCGGCTCGGCCGGGTTGAGCACGATGATCGCCTTGCCGTGCGCCGCCCCGCCGATCCGCTCGATGGCGGTCCTGGTCGTCTCGGTGAACTCGTCGATGTTGGCGCGCGTGCCGGGACCGGCCGACTTCGACGCGATCGACGCGACGATCTCGCCGTAGTGCACCGGCGTGACCCGGTTGACGGCGGCCACCACGGGAATGGTGGCCTGGCCGCCGCAGGTGACCATGTTGACGTTCGTCGCGTCGAGGTGCTCGTCGAGGTTCACCACGGGCACGGTGTACGGGCCGATCGCCGCCGGTGTCAGGTCGACCAGCTGCTTGCCGTAGGGCGCCAGCTTCGCCGCGTTGGCGACATGGGCCCTGGCCGACGTGGCGTCGAAGACGATCCCGATCTCACCGAAGTGCGGCATCGCGATCAGCCCGTCCACCCCGTCCGCGGTGGTCGGCACATTCAGCCGCCGGGCCCGCGCCAGGCCGTCGGACCCGGGGTCGATGCCGACCATCGCCGCCATCTCCAGGCGTTGCGACAGGCGCATCACCTTGATCATCAGGTCGGTGCCGATGTTGCCCGAGCCGATGATCGCGACCTTCGTGCTCATGCGCTTCCTTCCGCGGTGCAGGTGACCTCACCGAGGGGGCCGATGTCGGCGTGCACGACCACGCCGGGACGGAGCGCGGCCATCGGGCCCAGCGCGCCGGACAGCACGACGTCGCCGGCCCGCAACGGATCACCGAAGCGGGCGGCGGTCCTGGCCAACCAGGCCAGTGCGGCCAGCGGGTCGCCGAGGCACGCGGTGCCCTGCCCGGACGATGCCGGTTCGCCGTCCATGGTCATCGTCATCGCGACCGTGCGGGGCTCGACCGCGTCCAGCGGCAGCGGGCGCGAGCCGAGTACGAACAGGCCGCTCGACGCGTTGTCGGCGACGGTGTCGGCGAAGCTGATGTCCCACCCGGCGATGCGGCTGTCGACGATCTCCAGCGCCGCTACCGCGTACTCGACGGCGGCGCGGACCGAGGACGCGTCGGCATCGGGGTCGTCGAGGTCGCCGCCCAGGACGAAGGCCACCTCGGCCTCGATCTTCGGCTGCAGCAGGGCACTGATGTCGAGCGGGCCCTCGGCCCGGCTCATGTCGTCGAAGAGCACGCCGAAGTCGGGCTGGTCGACACCGAGCTGCGCCTGCACCGCGGGCGCGGTCAGGCCGATCTTGCGGCCGACGATCGAGGCGCCCTCGGCCTGCCGTCGCTCGGTGAGCCGCCGCTGCACCGCGTACGCGGCGTCGACGTCGTCACTGCCGATCAGGTCCCGCACCGGCGAGCACGGCGTTCGGGTCCGCAGGGCGGTCAGCAGCCGGTTCGCGGCCGCCTCGACGCGGACGTTCGGCGGGGCGGAGCGGGACAGGTCCGTCACCGGCACAGTCTGCATCGCCGATCAGGTGCGTTCGGACGACCTGTTCCGCTGAACGAACCACGGACGTCAGGGGAGTGGTTGCGGGGCGCGCGGGCGGTCCGGCGCCGGTTCGGGTTCGGGTTCGGGTTCGATGTGCGGGAGTATCCGGTCCAACCAGGCCGGTAGCCACCAGTTCGCCTTGCCCATCAGGAACATCGCGCACGGCACGATGACCAGACGGATCAGCGTGGCGTCGATCAGCACACTGATCCCGAGCCCGAGCGCGAGCATCTTGATCACCACGGTCGGCGAGGCGAGGAACGCGAGGAACACGCAGATCATGATCAGCGCGGCGGACGTGATGACCCGTGCGGTGACCGCGAGGCCGTGCGCCACGCTGCCGTGGTTGTCGTGGCCGGACCGCCACGCCTCGCGGACCCGGGACAGCAGGAACACCTCGTAGTCCATCGACAGGCCGAACACGATGGCGAACATGATCATCGGCACGTACGACTCGATCGGTACCGGTTCGTCCACACCGAACAGCCAACCGAGCCAACCCCACTGGAACACGGCGACGATCACGCCGTACGCGGCCGCGATGGACAGCAGGTTCAGCACGGCGGCCTTGACCGCCAGCACCGGGCTGCGGAAGGTCAACAGGAGAATGACGAACGCCAGCCCGATCACGATCGCGATGATCTCGGGCAGCCGATCGGCCACGATGTCGCGGAAGTCGAGCTGGCCCGCGGTCATGCCGGTGACGTAGCTCGGCGCACCGTCGGCCACCGGTGGGATCGTCTGCTCCCGCAGCGTGTGCAGCAGGTCGTCGGTGGCCGCGTCCTGGGGGCCGGTGGTCGGCGTGACCGTGGACAGCAGCAGCGCGCCGTCCGGACTGGTCGTCACCGGGGTGGCGGTCGCGACGCCGGGCGTGGTGCTCAGCGCATGTCCGAGATCGGTCGCGATCGTGTTCCGCTCCGTCGAACCGGCCGATGCCGGCGGTTGGACCACCACGGTGAACTGTCCGTTCGCGCCGACGCCGAACCCGGAACTGATGGCGTCGTACGCCTCCCGGGTGGTGCTGCCCGCCGGATCGGCGCCCTCGTCCACGTGCCCCAGTCGCAGGGACAGCGTGGGGATGGCCAGGATCAGCGCGATCACCGCGGCGCCGCACAGGTAGCGCCAGGGATGCCGTTCCAGCGCCCGCGCGTACCGGCCCCACGTCCCGGCCGAGCCGTCGGTGGACGCCTCGGCCACCGGGCGGCGTACCCGGAACCTGTCGATCACCCGGCCGCTGGACGCGCACGAGCACCCGTGTCGTGCCACGGTGGGCGCATGGCGATGGCGAGCCCTGGTGGGCGGATCGTGGTGGGTGTCGATGGTTCGGTGGGCGCGCGGGACGCCCTGCGGTGGGCGCTGCGGCAGGCCGGCCTCACCGGTGCCGTGGTGCACGTGGTGCACGCCGTCCGGCACATCGACGCGTTCGACTGGGCGGCGCTGCCGACCAACTACGGCACGGTGCCCACGCCCGTGCGGTACGACCGGGACGAGGTGCACACCACCGCCGAGCGGCTGACCAGGGACACGGTGAGCGCCGTGGTCGCCGAGGACGCCGGGTTCGGCTCCGTCCCGGTGACCATCGACGTGGTCGACGGCCACCCAGGCGACGCCCTGCTCGCCGGGGCGAGCGATGCCGAGCTGCTGGTGTTGGGCCGGACCGGGCACGGCGGGTTCGCCGGCATGGGCCTGGGTTCGATAGCCAGGCACTGCGTCGAGCACTCCACGTGCGGCGTCACCATCGTCCCGCCGCCGGCCTGACACCATCCCATGGCAGTGACCATGTGAATCGGCGAGGCAACTTATCGTGACTGCTCGTCCCCGCACCGCCGGTGAAAGGTCTTCGTGGCCACCACCTACGACGTCGGCTTCGAGGTGTCCGGCGGCAGCGGCACCTGCACCTACACCTACACCTACTCGTGGTCCGTGCCGACAGGCCCCGGCGTCACGATCATCGCCGGCTGCGGCACCTCCGACGGCTGCACCCTGGGCATCACCAGCCACACCGAACACGACGTCACGGTGACCCTGGTCCTGACCCAGAACGGCGTGCCAGAAACGCTCACGGCCGAGACCATCATCGAACCGACGTGCGGATCCATGTTCTGCTGACGGACCCGCCATTTCGTGACTCAAGAATTCCGCACAATGGGAGGTGACGTTACCGGGTAATTCCGTCGCCGCATCGGAAATGCGTCGGCTGCGGTATCATGTGCGCCATGCGGATAGGCGTGAACGTGCCGAATTTCGGGCCTGGCACCGATCCGGCGACGCTGGCGCGGTGGGCGCGGACGGTGGAGGGGCTGGGTTTCGATCTGCTGATGGTGTCCGACCACGTCGTGATCACGCCCGATGTGGCGGATCAGTATCCGGCGCCGTTCTACGAGCCGTTCACCACGCTGGCGTGGTTGGCCGGAATGACCGAGCGGATCCAGCTGGGCACCACCGTGCTCATCGTGCCGTATCGCCATCCGCTGCTCATCGCGCGCATGGCCGCCAATCTCAACCAACTCAGTGGCGGGCGCCTGATCCTCGGCGTTGCCGTGGGCTGGGCGCGGCAGGAGTTCGCCGCACTCGACGTGCCGTTCGAGCGCCGCGGTGCGCTCACCGACGAGTACCTCGACACCATGCGGGCGGCCTGGGCGGGTGACGGTTTCGAGGGTGGTCCGGTGCCGATCTGGGTGGGCGGCAACAGTGACGCGGGCATCCGCCGGGCGGTGCGGTTCGGCGCGCCCTGGCACCCGTTGCGGTTCACCGCGGACGACTGGCTGCCCGACGCCCTCGGCCGGTTGACTGCCCTGGCGGGCGAACTCGGCCGGCCGGTGCCGCCGCTGGCACCACGGATCCTGTTGCGCATGACCGACACCCCGGTGACCGGCGCGAAACGCCTGGCCGGCGAGGGCACCATCGACCAGATCATGGCCGACGTCGACCGCATCCGGCGGCTCGGCGCCGACACTGTGGTGCTCGACCCGTTCAACGAGGACCCCGACGAGACCAGGCACCCGGAAGCGGCGTGGCACGCGCTGGCCGCCGTGGCCGCGCACCGCGATCAGTTGAACCCTTCGCACGGAAACGGAAACCAGTGACTGACACCGAGAACCAGGCAGGCACGGTCAGCGACACCGACCTGGTGCACCTGCGCCGCTGCGTCGAGTTGGCCGAGGAGGCGGTCGTGGCGGGCGACTTCCCGTTCGGGTCCGTTCTGGTCGGCGGCGACGGCACGGTGCTGGCGGAGGACCGCAACCGGGAAACGTCCACAGGGGACCCGACGAGCCACCCGGAGTTCGAGCTGGCCCGGTGGGCCGCGCAGCATCTCAACCCGGCCGAACGGGCCGCCGCGACCGTGTACACGTCCGGCGAGCACTGCCCGATGTGCGCTGCCGCGCACGGCTGGGTGGGGCTGGGCCGGATCGTGTACGTGACGTCGTCGGCTCAGGTCGGCCCGTGGCTGGCGGAACTCGGCGTGTCCGCATCTCCGGTGCGCCCACTGTCCGTTCAGGACCTCGTGCCCGGCGCCGTGGTGGCCGGTCCGGTGCCGGGTCTGGACGAGCAGGTGCACGAACTGCACCGGCGGTTCCGCAGCACCTAGTAACCACAACGATGGTCCGGACGAGGAGCAGTCTCCTCGTCCGGACCGAAGTGCGCCGTCATACCATGTACTGGTCGTATTTCGCCATGTGCTCGGCCAGCTCCTCGATGCTCGGGTCGCGGCCGTCCTTGGTGAGCCGTTCCAGACCGCGGAAGTAGTCCTCGCGGTTGATCAACGGGTAGAACATGATCAGGAGCACGGCCTTCTCGGAACCCACGTTGGTGAAACCGTGTGGCGAACTCTTCGGGACGTAGGCGAACGCCCCCGGCCCGCCGACCTCCTTGCGGTCCCCGATGGTGAACTCGATCTCGCCCTGCACGACGTAGAACATCTCGGTCGCCTTGTGGTGCACGTGCGGGCTGGCACCGGACGCCTGTGGCGCCATGTGGTGCTCGAAGAAGCCGAATTCGCCGTCGCTGTCCTCCGTCTTCAGCTTGAAGTAGGTCCGCTTGGTGTCGCGGATGTTGACGAACTCTCCGGCGCCCGGCGGGACGTACAGGGGAATGGACACGGTTTCTCCCTTGTTGTTCCCGGCGCCCGATCGGGCGCCGGACCATCTGGATTCGCTCAGGCCGCCTCCGCGACCGGTTCGATCGCGTTCTCGGTCTGCGCCGCCTGTGCCCACCTGCCGATGGCCGGCGCGACCAGACCGCACACGAGGAACACGGCCGCCAGCACGACCCAGCCGACCGAGCCGACGTTGACGATGACGCTCAACACCACGGGGGCGGCGATCTGCTGGACTGCCACGCCGAGCCAGAACACCGACAGGTAGACGCCTTCCTCGCCGGGCACGGCCAGCAGGTACGACCCGCCCCAGCCACCGGCCGACTGCCACAGTTCGCCGCCGGTCAGCGCGATCATGGCCAGTACCAGGACCACGATGGCCAGCACCACGGGCAGCGTGGGTGCGCCGATGACCAGCAGGCAGCAGGCGGCCAGCGACACGCCGGCCCACACCAACGCCTTGCCGGCGCCACGGATGGTGTCCGAACCCTTGCTGGTGCGCACTTGCAGCACCACCGCGAGGACGGTGTTCACCGCGAGCAGTGGCGCGATGATCGCCGCGGACACGTGGGTGCGGCTGACGATCCACAGCGGCAGACCGATGCTGAGCAGAGTCATGTGCATGGTGAGGACGGCGTTGATACCGGTGAACGCCAGGAACGGCCGGTCCCGCAACACCCGCACGGAGAACCGGCGGCGCAGCTTGTTCGCCACGCCGTTGCGCAACCGCAGGCGCCCGGCCAGCGTCGCCAGCAGCGCGAACGACGCAGCGTTGGCCAGCAGGATCACGGCGAACCCGGTACGGGTGCCGAGCAGCAGGCCGACGCCACCCAGGAACGCGCCGCCGGTGAGGCCGACGTTGCGCATGGACCGCAGGACCGCGATCATCTTGACCCGTTCCGAGGTCTGCACGGTCTGCCCGACCAGCGCCTGCTCCATCGGCGCCGCCGATTTCTCGACCAGGCCGAGCAGGCAGACCACGAGCAGGAACTGCCACAGGTTGTGGATGAAGGCGTATGCCACGAAACAGGCGCAGCGCCACAGGCTGACGCCCACCAGCACCCTCTTGGGCCCGATCCGGTCGGCGATCATCCCGATCGGGACGGCGGTGCCGAGCGCGATCGCCGCCGACACGGTCAGGCCGACACCGAGGGTCGCCGACGACAGGCCGACGATCTTGGTCACGTAGAAGACCGACACGGCGAGGAACGCGCCGGTGCCCACCGCGTCGACCATCGCCATCACGGCGAGCTGCCAGCCGACCGAGCCGCCCGGCATGCCTCTACGCAGGTCGAGCAGGCGACGCAACGGGCCAGACATGGGTTCGTCTCCTTCAGCTGGTGGTGATCCGAACGGCCGCCGTCGCGGCGGCGAGCCGTTCGCCGGTGGTGGTGGGATCGGGGCCGGTGACGATCACGTGCCCGGCCCGGTCCCAGGACGACGCCCACGCCCTGATCTGGGCGCCGGGCGCCACGTCCACCTCGACGTCCACGACGCCGGGCAGCTCGGCGGCCGTGTCGGTGCCGGTCACCTCGGTGACGGTGCCCGGTGGCGCGGCCAGGAACCGGATCGACGCGGTCCGGGCGGCCCGGCTGGGCAGGGTGACCGGGCGGCCGGCGAGCAGGTCGATCAGGGTGAGCCGGATCGTGGTGTCGTAGGCGATGTCGACCAGGTCGACGATGTGGTCACCGGGACAGCGGCCGGCGCACTCCACCAGAGCCGGGCCCTCGCCGGTGAGAATCCACTCGGCGTGCAGGATGCCGGTGCCGAAGCCGAGCGCGGCCACCAGGTCGTGGATCGCGGTGTCGAACGCCGCCTGCGTGGCCTCGTCCAGCGGCGCCGGCAGCAGGTGGCCCAGTTCCACCGGGTACGGCCCCGGGATCACGGTTTTCGCGGTGACGTTGGCGAAGACGATCTCGCCGTCCCTGACCAGTGCCTCGGTGCTGAACTCCGGGCCGCGCAACCGTTCCTCGACCAGGAACCGCCAGGTGAGCGCGCGGTCGGGCACCTGCTCGTACTCGCTCGCCGACGACGTGCGCTGCCACGCCAGCTCGGCCGACGCGACGTCCACCGAGTCCAGCAACTGGACGCCGACGCTGGCCTGCCGGTTCGCCGGCTTGACCACGACCGCGGCGCCGTCGGCGAACGCCACGATGTCGTCCGGGCCGTGCGCCTCGCGCCAGCGCGGGTTGCGCACCCCGCCGGCGCCCGCGACCTCGCGCAGCCGGATCTTGTCGCGCAGCGCCCGCGCGGCCCGCTCGCCCGCGCCGGGCAGCCCGAGCTTCTCGGCCAGCGCGGCCGCCGCCGGCACCGCGTACTCCAGGCCGGGCACCACGGCCGCCACCGGGCGGTCGGCGGTCAGGCCGGCGGCGACGCCGACGAACTCGTCCGACTGCTGGTAGGGCGCCGGCACGATCCGGTCCAGGCAGGCGAAGCGGCCGGCGGCGTCGGCGAGACCACGCTTGCGGATGATGTCCGGTTCCTCGAGGACGACGACGGACCCGGCGGGCAGGTGGCCGTCCACGACGCGCAGGTAGGCCGCGTTGTAGCCGACGAACACCACCTGGGCGGTGGGCTCGCCGGCGTCCGGGTGGTCCATCAGCGGTGTCCTCCTGTGGGTGTCGTTCATGCCGCGACCACGGACCCACCGGTCGTGCCGTCCGCCCGCACCGCGACGCCGGCCACGACGACCTCGATCGTCGACAGCACCCGCGCCAGCCTGTGGTGCGCCTGTTCCGCCGTGGCGCCGGACACGATCACGTGGCCCTGGCGGCTCTTGGAGTCGCGCACCGCCCCGATGACGTCGCCGGGCCGCAGGCGCAGCACAAGCTCGTCCACGTGGTCGAGTGCCCGGACCTCGGCCAGGCCGTGGACGGCGTCCACCCGACCGGGCGGGAAGGTGAAGAACCGGACGATCGCGGTCGCCGTGTGCGGTGCCGCCGAGGCCGGATCACCGGCCAGGCCGGCGAAGATCGCCCGCTCGATGTCCAGTCCGGTGCTCAGTTCGACCAGCCTCGGTATCCGGTCGCCGCCGAGCCTGGCCTGCGACTCCACGATCCTGGGGCCGCGCTCGGTCCAGATCACCTCGGTGTGCGCCGGCCCGAAGCGGTAACCGCACGCGTCGAGCAGGTCGACGGTCAGCCGCTCGATCGCGGCGCGCCGGTCCTCGGGCAGCGGTGCCGGGTGGACGTGGCCCGTCTCCACGAACAGCGGCGGCGGCCCGAGCCGCTTCTCGGTGATGCCGACGACCGTGTGGCGCCCGTCGTGGCTGAGGGTCTCGATGCTGTACTCGGGGCCGCGCAGGTACTCCTCGACCAGGAACGGGCCGGCGTAGCCGTACCCCTCGACCAGCTCCGTCCACACCGGTTCGTCCTCCGGCCCCTGCCACAGGTACACACCCCTGCTGCCGGCCAGTGCGGTCGGCTTGACGACCGCCGGCAGCCCGACCCGTGCCACGGCCGCGGGCACGTCGCGCCGGTTCGCCGCGACCGCGAAGTCCACAGCGGACAGACCGTGTCCGGCCAGCAGTGCCCGCATCGCCTGCTTGTCCACGAGCAGGCGGACGGCCGACGCCGGGTTCGGCGCCGCCCCCCAGTGTTCGGCCACCTCGTATGCGGTGACCATGCTGTCCTCGCGACCGATGTGGTAGATCGTGTCCACTGCGTGGGTTCGCGTCATCTCCGAGAGTGCGGTGCGCAGCGCCTCCTCGTCGCCGAAGTCGGCCAGCGCGAACGCGTCCGCCAGCTCCCGCACCTCGGCCAGGTACTCCGGCGTCTCCAGGGTCGGGTCCCAGAGCGCGCCGACCCACCAGCCCTGCTCCTTGGCCTTGCGCACGAACTGCCGGTACGGCATGACCATCAGCAGGCGACGACCGGTCATCGAGTCACACCGTTGTGCCGCGATCCGCTCAGGGCGGGCTCGCGGGCCAGCAGGCTGAGGTAGCGCTCACCGGTGTCCGGCAGCAGGCTCACGATCCGCTTGCCGGCGAACCCCGGCTGGCTGGCCAGCACGCCACACGCGTGCACCACGGCACCGGACGACACGCCGATCAGCACGCCGGTGTGCCGGCCCAACCGCCGGGTGGTGGCCAGGGCGTCCTCGTCGGACACCGCGACGACCTCGTCGATCAGGCTCTGGTCCGTCGTCGGGGCGATGAAACCGCCGTTGAAGCCGGGAATGGCGTGCGTGCCGGCCTCACCGCCGGACAGCAGCGGCGAGCCCGCCGGTTCGACCGCAACGATCCGCACCGACGGCGACCGCTCCCGCAGGTACCGGCCGGCACCGGTCAACGTGCCACCGGTGCCCACACCGCAGACGAACACGTCGATGCGGCCGTCGGTGTCGGCCCAGATCTCCGGTCCGGTCGTCTCGTAGTGGGCCCGCACGTTGTCCGGATTGTCGTGCTGGCAGCAGAACCACGAGCCGGGCGTGGCCAGGTGGATCTCCTCGGCCCTGGCGACCGCGGCCGCGTAGCCGCCGGCACTCGGGGTCTGTTCCACCGAGGCGCCCAGGGCACGAAGAATGGCCAGCCGTTCCGGGGTGGCGTTGTCCGGCAGGACGATCACGCACCGGTAGCCGCGGGCGGCGGACAGCGCGGCGAGCGAGATGCCGGTGTTGCCGGACGTGGCCTCGACGATCGTGCCGGCGCCGGGGGTGAGCTCGCCGCGTTCCTCGGCGCCCCGCATCATCGCCAGTGCCGCTCGGTCCTTGCTGCTGGACAACGGGTTCAGCATCTCCAGCTTGGCCAGCACCTCGGCGCCGGCGGGCGTGCCGGGCACCACCCGGTCCATCGGCAGCCGCAGCATGCGGGTGCCGCCGACCAGGTCGGTGATCGAGTCCGCGACCGGCCGCGTGGTCACCGGCTCGGTCCGGATGGTGATCTCGTGCGCCGCCGCCTCCGCGACCCGTTGGGCCAGCGGCGCGTCCTCGGCCACCACCAGCACGTGGCCGGCGCGGTCGCCGTTGCGCTTGATCTCCCGCAACGTGCTGCCCGGCTTGGGTTTGAGCACCACCTCGCGCACGCCGGGCAGTGCGGCGGCCCGGTCCTGCCCGGTGATGGACACCAGCCGGCCGGGCGGCGCGGTCAGGTAGCGGATCGCCGCACCGGCCACCGGCCGCTCCGGCAGCACCTGCCGGGGCAGCGGCTCCCCGAGGTACTGGCGGATGGCCAGTTCCAGCGACGAGATGCCGAGCGCGCAGTCCACCAGGTGCGTGATCTTGCCGCCGGCCGGGCGCGGGTTGATCTCGATGAGTTGCGGGCCCGACGCGGTCACCTTGATCTCGACGTGCGCCATGCCCATGTCGAAACCGACGGCCCGCAGCGAGTCCGCGGCGAGTTGCCCGCAGGCCTGGACGGTCGACTCGGGGAGGATCGACGGGAAGCTGTGCGCGATCTCGACGAAGTAGCCCTGGCCGGCCAGGGACTTGTCGGTGACGCCCAGCACCACGTACCGGTCGCCGTCGGCGAGCAGTTCGACGCTGACCTCGGGGCCGCTCAGGCACTCCTCGACCATGATCTCGTGGTAGCGGGCCTGGCCCCTGGTGTTCTCCACCCGGGACCGGATCAGCGCGACGTGCTCGGCCGCCTGCTCCGGCGTGTCGATCCGGCGGACGTCGGCGCTGCTGGTCTCGTCGGCCGGCTTCACCACGCACGGCAGGCCGATCTCGGCGGCCGCACGCGCCGCCTCGGCCGGTGTGGTCACGGTGCGGAAGGCCGGCATCGGCAGCCCGACCTCGGCGCATCGCCTGCGCATCAGGGCCTTGTTGCGGGCCACCCGGACACCGTCGATGCTGACCGTGGGCAGTCCCAACTCGACGGCCACCTGGGCGGCCACGACCACGTCGTACTCGGCCAGGGTCAGGAAGGCGTCGAAGGGCTGCTCGGCGGCCGCCGCGTACACCTGCGGCAGCAACTCGTCCAGGATGTTGGTCTCGCAGTGCACGATCGTGTCGACGTAGTTGTTGAAGTACGCCGGCCCACCGGGCACCTCGAGGTACCGGTCCAGGTCGCGGGTGAAGAACGTGACCCGGCAGTCGAGTCGTCTCTTGGCGATCTCCAGCCCCTCGAACCCGGAACCGGAGAGATTGCTTTCCAGAACACCGAGATGAATCACTTCTGCCTCCGATGGGCCGGCCGACCCCGGTCGGCCGGACAGCTGTGCGTGGCGGTCACCAGTAGCCGGCGCTGGCCAGCAGGCGCAGCGAGGTGACCGTTTCGTAGTCGAGCGGCGAACTCGGCTCGGTGATCTCCGCGGTCGGCGCGAGCACCCGTGCGCCCACCGGCACGTCGGTCAGCACGAGGGCGGACGCACCGATCCGCGCGTCGTCGCCGACGGTGACCGGACCCAGCACGCTCGCGTTGGCGCCGATGATCACCCGGTCCCCGATCACCGGGTGGCGGCGCTCGCCGGGTGCGCGGCGGCCGTCCCGCCACCAGCCCACCGCGCCCAGCGTGGCCTGGTGGAAGATCGTGACGTCGTCGCCGATCACGGCCGTCTCACCGATCACCACGGCGGCGCCGTGATCGATGAACACGCGCCTGCCCAGCCGGGCGCCGGGGTGGATCTCGACGCCGGTGACGGCACGCGCCAGGTAGGCCACCAGCCGTGCCAGGTGACGGTGGCCGCGCACGTGCAGGGCATGCGCCAGCCGGTGCGTCCACAGCGCGGGCAGCGCCGGGTGCAACAATGCCTCGGTGCGACTGTGGATCGACGGGTCGCGTCCGACGATCGTCGCCAGATCCTCCATGGCCATGGCGATCATGCCGCGCATGACGTGCTCCTCTCGCCCCGTGATCGGTCAGTAGTTGGGCGCCTTGACCAGCGTTCCCCTGGCGTTGGCGATTTCCGGGACGTACACCAACTCGTTCCACGACTCCTGCGCGACGGGCTCGATGGCGATCGACACGACGTCGTCGTCGCAGGAGAAGGCCGACTTGACCGCGTTGGTGATCGCCGCGACCAGGTGCGAGCGCTGGTCCGCGTCCAGGTCGTACGGGAAGTGCTTGATACTGATGTGGGGCACGGTGCCGGCCTTTCTCTGAGTCCGGGAGAGTCGGATGGCGGAGACGAGTTCGGTGACGCCACGGGCGCGCAGCAGGCCGTAGTGGTCCGCGTCGAGTCGCATGACGGTGGGCGGTGTGGCGGTGGCCAGGCCGGCGCCGTCGATGAACGAGGCGAGGTCGCCCCGGGCCTTGAGCACGGTCACCGGCGCGGCGATCCGGCGCCGCGCCAGTTCCTCCGGGGCGTACTCGAATCGGAAGGTGCGGAGCACGACACCGACGACGCACCGCACGGTGCCGGCGTCCAGGTGTTCGAAACGGGAGCAGACGAAGTTGATGAACGTGGTCTCGTCCCGGGTCGCGGCAAGGCATTCGTCGAGTCCCGGCCGGTCCAGGTTGCCGGCGAACACCGAGTACAGAATGGACACGAACGTCGGGTTGGTGAAACCGGGAATCTCCGACGAGGTGTTCGGCACCGACTCGACGGGTGGCTTGCCCGGCGCGATCAGGGTGAGGCTCTCCACCTCTTGGCCCGCCGACTCCAGTTGGTGTGCCACCTCGAACGCCAGCCGGGCGCCGAAGGAGTAGCCCATCAGCGTGTACGGGCCGTGCGGCTGGGCCTGCCGGATCAGTTCGACGTCCTGGGCGGCCATCTCCTCGAACGTCGCGTACGGGTCCTCGCCCGCGTTGACCCCGCAGGACTGGATGCCGTAGAACGGCCCGGGCAGTGGGGTTCGGCTGGCCAGCAGCCGCAGGCTCATCGGGTAGCCGCCCAGGCCGGGCCAGCAGAACACCGGCCGGCCGGGGCAGTCGTGCAGCTTGACCAGCCTGGACGTCGACCTCGTCGGAACCCGGTCCACCCGCCTGGCCAGTTCGGCGATCGTGGGCGACTCGAACAGCACCTGCAACGGCAGGGCACTGCCCAGCTCGCGGTTGATCCGGTGGATCAGGCTGACCGCGGCCAGCGAGTTGCCGCCGGAGGCGAAGAAGTCGTCCCGGATGGACACCGTCTGGCGGTGCAGCACCCGCTGCCACAGTGCCGCGATCGCCTCCTCGGTGGGCGTGCGCGGCGGCACTACCGGGGTGTCGGAGTGGTCGGCCGCGGCCGCGTCCATCGCCCGTAACGCGTTCAGGTCGATCTTTCCGTTGGCGGTCAACGGGAATTCGTCCAGCACGACGACCCGGTTGGGCACCATGTACCGGGGCAGGCGCAACGCGAGGTCGTCGCGGATGATCTCGGCCGGGCCGCGCATGTGGACCGAGTCCTCCTTCATGCCCTCGGCCAGCCGTTGTTCCTCGCTCACCCGGCCGCCGACCGCGAAGTAGGTCGCGATGCCGTCGCACTCGCCGAGAATGGCCGCGATCCGCCGGGCCGCCGGCAGGTCGTGGCCGGTCTCCGAGCTGTAGCCCGACGACATCAGCCCGATGCCGACGCCGTTGTGTTGCAGCCGCTGCAACGCGCGGCCCAGGGCGACGTACCGGGACCACGGTTCGGCACCCCTGCCCAGCAGCGTGATCCCGAAGCTGGCCCGCTGGTAGACCTCCTGGTTGATGGCGATGACGTGCCGCTTGGCCACCAGTTCGTCCGACACCCTGGTCAGTAGGCCGGCCGCGTACCGGTACTGCCCGGCGGCCAGGTCCGCGATCCGGCCGGGGTGGGCCTGCACGTACCACTCGACGTCGGCCTGGCCGGTGAGGCCGGTGCGGTCGGTGGCCGCAACGACGTCGAACGTGGCCAGGTGGTGGTCGTCGGTCGGGCAGCCCAGGTCGGCCAGCACGTCCGGCGTCCGGTCCCGGCCGGCCAGCCGCAGGCCGAAGGCGGGCAGGACCGCGTCGAACAGTCCGGCCACATGCCCGGCCTCGAAGTGGAGCACCTCCTGGATGTTGTTGCGGTACACCGGTTCGATGGCCGCCCGCCGCCCGACGAGGTGCACCCGCAGCCGCGGTGTGGCGTCCGCCGACGGCCGGATGAGCACCAGCCGGTGCAGTACCGGGTGGTAGTAGTGCAGGCCCGGTTCGACGCCCGCCACGCCTGCCAGGTCCAGGTACAGCTGGGTCGCGTACAACGAGCCCGGTGACGCGTAGCCGTACTTGGGCAGCAGCCGCTCCGGGCTCGGGAACTGGCCGAAGTAGCGCAGCAGCTCACCGAGTTCGGCCAGTGTCAGGGACGACGCCTCTCTCGGGCTGGCCGGGACCGGCAGCCGTTCGGTCAGCAGGTCGACAACGTCGGCGCGGGTGACGTCCCCGCCCTCGTAGAACCGGTACGTCTTGCGGGCGAACACCTGCCGCCGCTGCTGTTCCGTGGGTGTGGTGCCCGGCAGGTCGAGGAACGGCAGGCCGGTGTCCTCGCGCACGCCCAGGTTCGCCAACTGGGCGGTGCGCTGGAGCTTGTTCTCCTTGGACTGGTGGTGGGCGCCGTGGTTGCCCTGGTCCATCAACGCGGCCTCGGTCGGGTCCAGTTCGGTGAACGCGACGAGGTTGGCGCCGGTGCGGTGGTCGTCGCGGACCACGACGGCCGCTCGCCGCACCCAGTCGTGCGTCTCGATCGACGCCTTGATCTCGTCCAGCTCGACCCGGAACCCGCGCAGCTTCACCTGGTTGTCGGTGCGGCCGTGGAAGCGCACGGTGCCGTCGTCGTTCCAGCTGGCCAGATCACCGGTACGGTAGAGCCGGGTGTGGTCGGGGTCGGTGCTGAACGGGTTGGCGCAGAACCGTTGCGCTGTCAGGTCGGGGCGGTGCAGGTAGCCCCGGGCCAGTTGCACACCGGAGATGTACAGCTCGCCGCTCTCCCCGGGCAGCACCCGCGCCCGCTCGGCGTCCAGGATGTGGTACTCGATACCGTGTACCGGCCGGCCGATGGACACCACGTTCGGTCCGTCGTGGACGGTCGCCCGGTCGACGGTGCACGCGGACGTGTTGATGGTGCACTCACTCGGCCCGTACAGGTTGGTCAGCTGCGCGGTCGGCAGTGCGTCGAGCACCTCGACGGCGAGGCTCCTGGACAGCGCCTCACCGCCGCTGAACACGTGGGTCAGCGACGTGCAGCGGTCGAGCTGGCCGGTGTCGACGAGCGCCTGCAACAGCGTCGGCACGGCCTGCACGGTGGTCACGCGGTTGTCGATGATCAGCTCGATCAGCCGGTCGGGATCGCCGTACGCGCCGGGTTCGCTCATCACCACATGGGCACCGCACGCAGGGGCCAGGATCTCCCACTGGGCAGCGTCGAAACTCAACGGCGTCTTCTGGAGGACGACCCGTCGCTCGGTCAGGCCCTGTGCGGAGGCCAGCCAGCACATCTGGTTGGCGATGGCCCGGTGCTCGATGGCGATGCCCTTGGGGTTGCCGGTGCTGCCGGAGGTGTAGATGACATAGGCGAGGCTGTTCGGGCTGCGCGGTCCGCGGACGACGGTGTCGTCGCGGCCGTCGAAGCCGGCAAGTGTGACGATCGTGGTGTCCGGCGGGGCCAGCGCGGCGAGGCGACCGGTCAGCGCCTCGTCCGCCAGGATGATCCGGGTCCGCGCGTCGGTCACCATGTGCCGGATCCGCTCGTCCGGGTACTCCGGTGACAGCGGCAGGTAGGCCGCGCCGGAATACAGGACGCCCCATACGCTCGCCATCAGGTCGACGGACGGGTCCATGAATATCCCGACGGGCTCGTCGGGCCGGACGCCGAGCCGCAGCAGATATCCGGCGATAATCTCGCCGGTCTCGTCCAGTTCCTGGAACGTGAGCGACTCCGCCCCCTGGGACACCGCGATTCGCTCAGGCTGGGCGGCCGCTCTGGCCCGCAGCAGGTCCGACAGAAATATGTCAGGAGACACCTCGAAGTCAGCCATCATTCCCCGTCATTTCGAGCGCCCGAAACCCCTCGGGCGCAGGTATCCACACGGATTCCCGTGCCTTTTCCGGTGATCGACATACAGCGGTGCCACAAGGACCCCCCGCGGGAACGTGACGCCTCCGGCCCGACTACCGGCGTGGGTCCGTCGAGAACGTGTGGCGGCGACCGTCGTCGACCATGGCGGGACTCCTCATCTGGGCGATTCCGAAACAGGACTCGACTCGAGTGACCTTGATAGTCGCCCGGCGGGAGACGGCAGCGCTTCCTCATATCTGCGGTGGTCAGACGGGGTCCGTATCCCAAATGCCTGGTTGCGGTGGGATGCCCGTGCGGATGACCGGCAGCGGTCGGTGGGCGGTGGTCTTGACCTATCTGCCCGATTGGCACTATGGTCATACCAATCGTCGCCGAGCGCTCGCCCACACCGTCCACAAGGGAGTGGCAGCATGGATACGACCTCCACCGCGACCACGGTGGCCCGCCAGACATCCGGTCGGCGCTGGTTACACGTCGGAATGCCGCTGCTGATCAGCTTCGCGGTGGCGCAGTTGATGAAGACGTCGGTGGGCATCGTCGTGGCGAGTCCCGTCTTCCAGGAGCGATTCGGGGTCTCCTCGCACTCGGCCGCCGTCGGCTGGGTGTCCAGCTCCTTCCTCTACGCCTACGGTGTCGCGCTGCTCGCCTGGGGTCTCGGCGTCAAACTGTGGGGTCCTCGGCGGGCCATGCTGGTGGGCAGCGGCATCTGGGTGGTGTCGCTGGCGCTCACCCCGTTCGTCACGACCATGCCCGAGCTCTACGCCACCCGGATCGCCCTGGGCATCGGCGAAGCGTGCTTCTACCCGGTCGCGCACACCCTCACCGCACGATGGTTCCCGATCCAGGAACGCGCGCGAGCCAACGCATCCTGGCTCGCCGGCATCTTCGTCGGCTCCACGTTCGCGTCGTTCCTCACCACGGCGACGCTGAGCACGGTCGGCTGGGCGGGCACGTTCTTCATCCAGGCCGCCATCGCGCTGGTGCTGGCGTTCGGCATGACCCTGCTGTTCGTGCACGATGACCCCAGGGCCGAGGGCGACGTCACCACCCACGAGGTCGACCACATCGAACAGAACCGTTTCGAGACCACGAAACTGATCCCCAAACGAGGCCCGGACTCACCGTTCCGCAACTACCGCTACTGGCTGACCATGCTGATGTACCTGGGCACCAACATCCCGTTCTACGGACTGGTGACCTGGCTGCCCACGTTCCTGAAGGATCAGCGCCACCTCACCTTCGGCGTCGTCGGCGTCATCCTCACCGCGGCCAATCTATTGTCCATTGTGGTCATGGTGGTGGTCGGCATCGGATCGGACCGCAGGATGCGCAGGGCAGGCTTCGCGCTGATCGGCTTCGCCATCGAGGGCATCGGTGTGCTCGGCGCCGTCCTCGGTCCGGCCGACACGGTCGTCGTCGGGACGTTCGTGTTCCTCGGCCTGGCCGGCAACGCCTGGTGCATCGTGACCAACTGGGGTCTGCTGCACAGCCTCATGCCCACCCGGCAGGTGGAGACCTCCAGTGGCGTGTTCTCGTCGATCACGAACATCGTCGGTGCGGGCTTCCCGGCCCTCATGGGTGCGCTGCTGGCCGCGACCGGCTCGTACACGCCGGGCTTCCTGTTGCTGGTCGGCACCGTGATCATCTCGATCGTGTGCTGCGCCGTCCTCATTCCACAGCGCTACTGACCCGGCTTGCGATCATGGTGGCGCCTGGCTAACGTACAACCATATGGTTGTAGACGAGAGGGCTGAGGCGCAGGTCGACCGCGTCTTCCGTGCGCTGGCGGACGCGACTCGCCGGGACATCCTGGCCAGGGTGCTCAGCGCCGAACAGTCCGTGTCGACGCTCGCGGAGCACTACCCGATGAGCTTCGCGGCGGTGCAGAAGCACGTCGCCGTGCTCGAACGGGCGGCGCTCGTGTCGAAGATCCGACGTGGACGGGAGCAGATCGTCCACGGGGATGTGACCGCGTTGCGCGATGCGACTCGTCTGCTGGACGCTTACGAGGAGATCTGGCGCCATCGCGCCGATCGGATCGAGCAGATCCTCAGCGAGGACTGAGAGAGGACGAGGACATGACGGTCATCCGGTCAGTCAAAGATGATCAGGCGTTGACCCTGACATTCGTCGCCGACTTCGACGCGAGCGTCGAGCGGGTGTGGCAGGTGTGGGAGGACCCACGCCAGCTGGAGCGCTGGTGGGGCCCGCCGGGCTGGCCTGCCACGTTCGAGCAGCACGAGTTCGTCCCGGGTGGACAGTCCAGCTACTACATGACCGGTCCCGAAGGGCAGAAGGCGGGCGGCTGGTGGAAGATCACCAGAATCGACGCCCCGCACCGGCTGGAGTTCGACGACGGCTTCGCCGACGAGGAGCTCAGCAGATCCATCGAACCCACCCACTCCGTGGTCACGCTCGAGACATCCGGGTCAGGAACCCGGATGACCACGACGACCCAGTTCGTGTCGGCCGAGCACCTGGAGCGGATGTTGACGAAGGGGATGGAGGACGGAATGCGCCTGGCCATGGGGCAGATCGACGAGCTGCTGGCCGGCTAGGGCAGGTTTCCCAGGTCCGGGGCCCGGCGCGTGTCGGGCGCCGGACCTGGCTCGCCGGCTCGTACCGCAGCGCCACGGCGCCCGAGCCGAGCTCCACCCGGTTCACCAGCCGCAGATCGACATACCTGGACAGCCCGGCGAACAAGGTCGGCCCGTGGCCGGCCAGCCTGGGCTGTACCAGGAACTCGTACTCATCGATCAATCCCAGTTCCGCCAGCGCGAGCGGAAGCGTCACGCCGCCGACGTACAGTCCGTTGCCCGGCTCGTCCTTGAGCCGCTCGACGGCCCTGGCCAGATCCCCTCGGACCAGTTCCGCGTTCCAGTCGACCCGGTCGAGGGTGCTCGACACGACGTACTTCGGAGCGGCGTCGATCGTCCGGGCGAACGGTTCCATCCAGTCGGGCCGCGTTCCGGCCGGCGCCTGCGGCCGCCACGCCGCCTCCATCATCTCGTACATCACCCGGCCGAAGAGGAGGCATCGGCGTGGCCGATGGTCTCGGCTGCGTGCCGATGCAGTTCCTCGTCCGGGACGATCGCGCGATGGTCGCAGCACCCGTCCAATGTGATGTTGATGGAGTATCTCAGGGGCCGCATCGGGCCAGGGTAGCCACTTCCGGCCCTACTGCTGGCCGAGGGTGAAGCGTTGGGTGGCCAGGTAGTCACGGACGGCGGTTTCCAGGGCGGTCGGCCAGGTGACGCCGGTGGCCGAGGCGATGGTTCTGGCCTCGCGGAGGAACGCGCCGATCGCGACGGCACGGGCCCGGTCGACCGAGGCGGCGTCGGCGGCGGGCAGCGGCAGTCCGGCGAGGACGGCGCGTTGGGCCGCGGTCCGTTTGGCGCTCCACTGCTTGGGTCCCGTGCCGGGCATGGGCTTGTTGGCCTCGGTGAACAGCTCGTAGAGCAGTTGGTGCACGGCCAGCACGCCGACCTGGCCCAACAGCCAGTCCTCGCGCACGTGGACGACCGGCCAGTTCGCCTGCTGCCGGATGGTCTCCTCGATCAGCCAGGCGATGCGAGCACGATCCGGACCGGGATCATCGGGTGCGGGGACCACCGCGTCCAGGCCGTCCTTGTCGAACACGACGACGCGGCGGCGCAGCGTGGCCCCGGTGTCCGGGATGTCGCTCACCCGGGTGGCGACGACGTCGAGGCGTTCACAGGTCGGGGTGAGCCAGTAGAACGAGCCCGGACCGATCGAGCGGGCGACGACGGTGGGCGCGATCGCGGCCAGCCACTCGCGCCACCGGTCGGCGAACCCGTCGAAATCGGCGTCGCGGACCGCCACGGACAGGTCGAGATCGGAACCGGCGTCCGCGGCACCGCGGCCGCACGCGCCGTGCAGCCACACCGCGCGGACCCGGTCGTCCGAGGCACACACCTCGACCACCCGGTCGAACAACGGCAGATACCGATCAGGAAGCCCGGACAGCTCGCGCGGCCGTGTCGTCATGCGCGCCATTGTCGTCAGGCGGCTCCCGGACGGCGGGGGAGTGGTGCCCGGCACCGCATTTCGTCATCCCCGGGTGAGGCGGCACGGCCGCGGCCGGCGCACGGTGACGTGTCGCATCCGAGCGGGAGGCAGCCATGACCGAGACAGCGATCGCCGACCACGGGCTCATCGGGGATCTTCAGACAGCCGCGCTGGTGAGCACCGACGGCACGGTCGACTGGTTCTGTTGCCCGCGGTTCGACTCGCCCAGCGTGTTCGGCGCCCTGCTGGACGAGCACCGCGGTGGTCACCTGTCGACGCACCCGGCGACCTCGGCATACGAGACAAAGCAGATGTACTTCCCGGACTCCGCCGCGCTGATCACCCGGTTCTTCACCGCCGAGGGTGTCGGCGAGGTGGTCGACTTCATGCCGCCACTCGGCCGGACGGCGACGGACAACCACCGGTTGGTCCGGATGCTGCGCTGCGTGCGTGGCCGGATGACGTTCGAGATCGAGATGGCGCCGCGCTTCGACTACGGCCGGGCGAAGCACCACACCGACGTGACCGAGCACGGCGTGGTGTTCACCAGCGACGACCTGGCGCTCACCGTGCACGCCGTGCGCGAGCCCGACGACGAGCGGGTCGGGCGGTTGCGGGTCGATGACGGTGACGTCCACATGATCGTGCCGCTGGAGGCGGGGCAGGTCAGGGGACTGGTGATGGAGTCGGCGGCCGACGGCCCACCCCGGGAGATCCGGGTCGCGGAGTTCACCAGGATGTTCGACGACACGGTGGCGTTCTGGCGGTCGTGGGTGGGCCGCTCGACCTACACCGGGCGGTGGCGGGAGATGGTGGAGCGCTCCGCGATCACGCTCAAGCTGATGACGTACGCGCCCAGCGGCGGGCTGGTGGCCGCGCCGACCATGGGGCTGCCCGAGCAGGTCGGCGGCGAACGCAACTGGGACTACCGGTACACGTGGGTGCGGGACGCGTCGTTCTCGGTCTACGCGCTGCTGGGGCTGGGCTTCGTCGAGGAGGCCGAGCAGTTCGGCTTCTGGCTGGGCGCCCGCATCCGCGAGCAGGCGGGTGCCAAGACCGGACCGCTCAACATCATGTACCGGGTCGACGGGTCGTCCGACCTGACCGAGGAGGTCCTGGACCACTGGTCGGGCTACCGGCAGTCGAGTCCGGTCAGGGTCGGCAACGGAGCCGCCGACCAGCTCCAACTCGACATCTACGGCGAGGCGCTGGACAGCCTGTTCTTCGCCGACCAGGCCGGCCTGCAGGTGCCATCCCGCGGCTGGTCGGCGGTGCGCGGCGTGCTGGACTGGTTGGCCGACAACTGGGACCAGCCCGAGGAGGGCATCTGGGAGACCCGTGGCGGCCGGCAGCCCTTCACCTACGGCAGGTTGATGTGCTGGGTCGCGCTGGACCGCGGTATCCGCATCGCCACCGCACACGGCAAGCCGGCCGCGATCGAGAAGTGGGCGAAGGAGCGGGACGCGATCTACGAGCAGATCATGGCGCGCGGCTGGGACCCGAAGCGGCGGGCGTTCGTGCAGCACTACAACACCAGCGTGCTCGACTCGGCACTGTTGCGGATGTCGACGGTCGGCTTCATCGCGCCACGAGACCCGCAGTGGTTGTCCACATTGGACGAGATGGACCGCGAGCTGGTCACCGACAGCCTGGTCTACCGCTACGACCCGGCCGCCAGCCCGGACGGGTTGGCCGGCAGCGAGGGGACGTTCTCGCTGTGCACCTTCACCTACGTCAACGCGCTGGCGCAGGCGGGCCGCGTGGAGGACGCCCGCCAGGCGTTCGAGAAGATGCTGACCTACGCCAACCACGTCGGGCTCTTCTCGGAAGAGATCGGTTCGAGCGGCGAACAGCTCGGCAATTTCCCGCAGGCGTTCACCCATCTGTCCCTGATCCGGGCTGCGGTCGGCCTGGACGCGGCGCTGGACGGAAAGCTGAGAGGGTTGACGCCGACGGCTGCCGCCCTCGACCTGTGAGGTGAGGTCGAGGTGGGGTCGAGAAGAGGTCGAGGTGAGGTAGGAGCGACCGGGGGCGCCGGCCGATGAGGTGCAGGCGCCCTCGGCCTATTGCTTGTAGGTCCGGGGGAACGCTTCGATGAACTCGAGCGAAGCCTTGGCCGAGCCCGCTGGCCCCTCCACGATGGTCCAGGTGGCGCCTGCCCCGGCCAGGGCGTCGAGACCCTCGCGGTGGCGGTCGGTGTCGACGTCTGGCTGGTGGATGGTGTGGTCGTTGTAGGCGAGCACGATGTCGAGCGACGCGCCCCGGGGTCCAGCCATGCCGCGGAGGGCCGCGA
>DASUGU010000133.1:0-31526 GCA_036273855.1 Pseudonocardiaceae bacterium | reverse complement strand
CGACATCACCATCACCGTCGCCCCGGTCAACGCCCCGGTGGCCGACGCCGGGCCTGACCAGACCGGTGTGCTGGTGGGCAACACGGTGTTGCTGGACGCGACCGGTTCGACCGGGGCAGCCACGTTCGCCTGGACCCAGGTCTCCGGTACGCACGCGGACCTGACCGGGGCAGACACCTCGCGGGCGTCGTTCACCATGCCAGCCGGATCCGCTCCGCTGGTGTTCCAGGTGGCGGTAACCGGCCCCGGTGGCACGGCGACCGACCAGGTCACCATCACCGCGCAGGCGGACGTACTGACGGTCACCAGATCCGAGTACGTGGCCTCCCAGGCGCAGTGGCGCATCGACGGCACCGCGTCGATCCTGGACAACGACGTCATCACCGTGTTCCTGGGCAACGGCACGAACGGCACCGTGATCGGCTCGGCGCAGGTCAGCCCGGTCGATGGCACGTTCGACGTGCGCGTGCGGGGCAGCAGTGTGAGCCCCACCGGGTTCAGCACGGTGACCGTCCAGTCCAGTAGAGGAGGGTTGCTGACCAACGTTCCGTTCGCACTGAAGTAGCCCGACGAGCGGGTGCGCCTCCTCGCACCCGCCCCGGTGCCGTCCCGAGGTCTCGCCTACCTCGGGACGGCACCATGGTCATTTCGAGCTGGACTGACGGAACCATCACACCACCCTGCCCACTCGCACTTCGCTCAAGACCCTGGTGCGCCTGGGGAAGATCCGCTGGGGAATCGAACATGACTACCGCGAACTGAAACAGGGCCGGTGTCGATCACTTCGCGGGGCGTTGCCACCTCTGCCAACGCCCCTTCCCTTGACCCACAACGACCTACGAAGTACTACGGGCCCTTGACCTCGGTCTTGCCGGCCTCGATACGTACCTCGACCTTGTCGCCGGCCGTCGGGTTAGTGAACCGGACGTCGACCTTGCCGCTGATGGCGCCTTGACCGTGGCGCGCGCCGCCACCGCTGATCACATAGGTCCAGCCGGGCGCGACGATGACGTGGTCCAGGAAGACGCCGGTCCGGGCCACCACGGCTCCTGCGCCGTGGGCTTCCACGCAGAACAGCACGCTCCCATCCGGCTCGCCAGTCGTTTGCCCGTTCTGCAGGTCGGGAGGACAGAACAAGGCGGTGGGGACAGGCGGGGGCGTCGTCTGGGCGAGCGCTGGGCCTGCGGTGAGCAGGGTGCCAGCAGCGGCGACTGACAGCGCGGCGACGATGCGACTGATGCGAATCACGGGACTCCTTTGGTGGTAGCCAGTCCCGGCCCGGCGCCGGAACAAGACCTCTACGTGAGAGAGCGCGGGAGTCAGCTCCAGTGCGGTGCTCCGCAGCAGTGTGACTCGGTGTGGCAGGGGATACGCCCACCGCCGTGCTACGAACCGATCATGTCGGGCACTCGGTGCGAGACGCTATTGGACGTTGGTCCTACTCCCCGGCCAGGGGGCGACACAGTACGTGGTCCCCGCGCTGCCCTGTGCCCAGGCGTCACGCAACGCGGCGGTCAGCGCTTGCCGGGCCGCCAGCCCGGTGCAGTGACCAGGCACGAGGAGGACATTGGGCCGGAACCCATCCAGGGGTATCGAGGTTGGAGCCAGCGTCGGTAGGGGCTACTTGGTCCGTGAGCAGGCCGAACGCATACCAGCAGACCCCTTACAGGCACTCTGACCTGCGGTACACGGACCGCGCGGGGTAGCGCTCCAACCTGATTCCCCGTATGAAACCCGGTTTGATCCCCGATATGAACCCCAACGGCGACGATCATAACCGTAATGGACAGTCGGTTTGGAACGGTCGTGGGAACGCCCAGGCGCCGGTTCGCCGTCATAGCGGCATGTGGTACTGCAGCGTCGTGGTCTGCTGCCCGCCGAGCACCTCGTCGACGGCGGCTACACCTGCCTGGTCCACCTAAACCATGCCGCCCGAGAACACCAGGTCACCGTCACCGGACCGCTGCCGGGCAACCCCACCCGCCAACACCACCGCAACGAAGGCTTCGACCGGGACGACGTCCACATCGACTTCGATCGCCAGCAGGTCACCTGTCCTGAAGGGCAGGTCAGCAAGGGCTGGCATGGCCCTTACCCGACCTCATCACCCACCGCTGCCCCGCTGATCGTGGCCCGGTTCACCAAGGCCCAGTGCCAGCCCTGCCCGGTCCGCACCCAGTGCACCATCTCCCGCGACGGCGCCCGGAACGTGGGCTTTCCCCCACGAGAACTGCACGACCTGCAAGTCCGCGTCCGCGCCCACTGGTTGGGGCCGGAACCCATCAGGAAAAGCGGTTCCGGCCCCAGGCAGTGAGCGGGGCGTCATGCGTGCTGGGATCGGTCTCGGTAAGAGGTCCCGACGCGCGACGTTCGCGGTAGTACACGGCAAGTGGCAGCGCGCGAGAGAAGGGATGGGTCACGTCATTGGATCGACCGCCCAGGCCCCGTCGGGCCGGGTGGGTACCGCAGTCCCATCAGATTGGTAGGTGGCGCTCGGTTACGAACACGCGATCCCCGCGATGTCTGCCCGTCGGGCGCACGCGGGTACCGCAACCCGATCTCACGATCGGGAAATGATGAAACCCAAAACCCTGGGGCCCCAGTGCTGCAGCACCCGGGCCCCTGTGACCGTGAGGTGACTTTGATCCCAGAACCACGCGACCCGGCCGCCACAGACGCGGCCGACAAGTTCGATGACGTGCACTACCCCGCCTACACGATCGGCCGGGCCGCGGAGATGCTCGGCACCACGCCGGGGTTCCTGCGCAGCCTGGACGAGGCGAAACTGATCGAGCCGCAGCGCTCCGCCGGCGGCCACCGCCGTTACTCCCGCTATCAGCTGCGCATCGCCGCCCGAGTACGGCAGCTCGTCGACCAGGGCACCGGTTTGGACGCCGCGTGCCGCATCGTCGGCCTCGAAGACCAGCTCAACGCAGACCTGCGCCACTCCGACTGACCCTCCGCGCGGTCCTCGGATCGCGCGGAACGGAAGCGGTTCCCACCGTTCATCGTTCTCGGCCACCGACCCGGCCGGCTGGAGTCAGCGGTAGATCAGGTCGTACATGGCACGCATTGTCCGGCCGTACACGGCGCCACCCATGCCAGCCCTGGCCAGCGCGGCTCGGGCCGCGTTGGCTCCCGGGCCGCCGTGTACCGCACCGCCCGGATGGGCGGATGAGCCCGCGAGGTAGAGACGGTCGATCGGGGTGTCGGCGCGGCCGAGCCCGGGGACGGGTCGGAAGACCAGTTGTTGGTGGATCGCGGACGTCCCGCCGTTGATGGCGCCACCGACCAGGTTGTCGTTGCGGCACTGCAAGTTCTCCGGGCCGGCGACGTAACGCCCGCGGATGGTCGCGGTGAAGCCGGGAGCGTGCCGTTCGACGACCTGCTCGATGCGGTCTGCGTAGCGGCGCACGGCGTCGTGATCCCACGTCCGCCGGCGGGGTACGTGGGTGTAGGCCCAGGCGGCCTCCGTGCCGTGTGGGGAGCGGGTCGGATCGGCGGTGGTCATCTGGCCGAGCAGCAGGAACGGCTCTTCCGGGACCCGCCCGGCGACGAGGGCCGAGCCGAAGTCGGTCAGACCGTCCAGGTCAGAGTCCAAATGTAGTGTGCCGGCCAGACCCGCGGCCGGGTTGCGCCACGGAATCGGCTGGGAAAGGGCCCAGTCGACCTTGATGGTGGCGTCATCCCAATGGAAACTCCGCAAGTCCGCCGCCAGCCGGGCGGGTAGGTGTTCGATGCCCACCAGTCGCCTGTACAGGGTGGGCGCCGGTACGGTCGCCAGTACCGCATGTCGGGCCCGGATCGGCGTGCCGTCGGCGTCAGCGATCCCGAGCGCTGTACCCCCTCCGACCACGACCTTGGTGACTTCGCGTCCGCAGGCGAGTTGCCCGCCCCGGGTGCTGAGCCTGCGCACCAGCGCCGCGGTGAGTTCTCCGGCGCCCCCTTCCGGCACCGGGAACCCGACGTCCTGGCCCAGCATGCACAGCAGCCAGCCGAAGACCGCGCTGCCGGATTCGCCGGGCCCCAGATCGGAGTGCAGTGCGTTGCCGGCGAGCAGCAGCCGAGCGCCTTCGCCGGCGAAACGTTCCTCCCCGACGGTCCGTGCCGGCATGGTCAGCATCCTGGCCATCCGCAACCCGTCGGCGATGCCCAGCCTCCTGGCCAGCCGGATGCCGGCGCGAACGGGCGGGAACGGGGTGAACAACGTGGCGAGTAGTTCGTCGCGGATGCCGGTCCACGCGGCGAACTCGGCCCGCCAGGCGTCGGCGTCACCGGCGTCGAACGACGACAGTGACGCCGACGTCACCTCGAGGTCGCGGGAGAGCAGTGCGCACCGGTCGTCGGGCAGGACATGGGCCAGCACGGCCGGCGCGTGGCACCAGCTCAGTCCGTGGTTCTCCAGGTCCAGCCCACGCAGGACCGGGGAGGCGGCGCCCAACGGGTAGAAGGAGCTGAACAGGTCGCTGTGGAAACCCGGCTCGATCAGCTCGCTGGTGCGCACCGCACCGCCGGGCTGGTCGGCGGCTTCCAGCACCAGCACCTCCCACCCGGCGTCGACCAGCAGATTCGCGGCCACCAGCCCGTTCGGACCGGCACCGACGACGACGGCATCGAAGGTCTGCGCGGACGAGCTCATCACTTCGTCGTTTCCTCGGGGTGAGATGAACGCGCACGGCCGACGGCGAGGTCGGCAAGGCGGGACAGCGATTCCGCGTTCCGCCGCCGCAGCAACATTCCCTGCACCTGCACCGGGATCCGGCTGCCAGGGCCCCGCACGGCTTCCTCCTCCATCAGCACGTCGGTCCCGAATCCGGCGTATCGCCGGGTCAGTGTGAACCGGATGGTCGCCACACCCAGCAGCCACAGATGAGCCTCCAGTTCGAGGAAACGGCCGTGCTCGACGGACACGACTTCAGTGGTGTCCTCGATCTGCACAGGCCATACCCCGGCACTGTGGTGGATCCGGCTGCCGACCTGCGGCCAGCCCGGGTCGACTTCGCGGACGTGCGAGTTGCCGACGACCCAACCGGCATAGGACCAACCGTCGGCCAGTACGGCGAAGACGTGCTCCGGGCCGGCCGCTACCTCATGGCTCACGGTGATCATGAGTCTCTCCCTCCTCGCTGGGGACTCGGGATCAGCAGGCGGGCGCGACCGGTGAACTCATCACCAGCTCGCCGGTCCCCGGCGCGATGCGGGAGCTAGCCGTCCTCGTCTGTCGAAGCGACGTGGTCGCGAACCCGCGACGTTGCCAGTCGATTACCCAATAGCCATGGGGTCCACACAGCGACCGGGACGTCGGGCCGCCGCGACCTGCCCGCGGTGGTCAACGGCGGCGGCACGAAGAGCAGCCGGGAAGCCGATTCGGTGATCGCCCACGGAAGGAGACGGTGTGCCTGCGCAGAGTGGCTACGTGCGCGGGCCTACCGGCACGGTATCGGTGCGTCAGACGATCGGTGATCCGCCGGTCACCGCGACCACCTCGGCCGTGACGTAGCTGGACTCCTGGGACGCGAGGAAGACGTAGGCGGAGGCTAGCTCCGCGGGTTGCGCGGGGCGCCCCATCGGTGCCTGGGTGCCGAACGAGCGCACCTTGTCCTCGGGCATGGTGGAGGGGATCAGGGGTGTCCACACCGGACCGGGTGCCACCGAGTTCACCCGCACTCCGTGCTCGGCGAGCTGGGCGGCCAGGCCTTTGGTGAAGTTCACGATCGCGGCCTTGGACGTGGCGTAGTCAAGCAGGTGCGGTGACGGGGAGAACGCCTGGATCGAGGACGTGGTGATGATGCTCGAACCCTCGGGCAGGTGGGGCAGAGTGGCCTTGCACAACCAGAACAGGGCGTACACGTTCGTCTTCATGACCTGGTCGAGTTGGTCGGAGGTGATGTCGACCAGGCCGCCGTCCTGGGACATCTGGTAGGCGGCGTTGCTCACCAGGATGTCGATGTGGCCGAACTCGGCCACGGCGGTGTCCACGATGCGCCGGCACTGGTCTTCCTCGCGCACGTCGGCGGCGACCGTGACCACCTTGCGGCCCGCCTGTTCGACCCAGTGTGCTGTGTCGTCGGCATCGGAGTGTTCGGCGTCCAGGTGAGTGATCAGCACGTCCGCTCCCTCGCGGGCGTACGCGATCGCCACGGCACGGCCGATTCCCGAGTCGCCGCCGGTGACGACGGCGCGTTTGCCGGTGAGCCGTCCGCTGCCCCGGTAGCTGTGCTCGCCGTGGTCGGGTTCGCGGTCCAGGTCACCGGTGCGGCCGGGGTGAACGACGGTCTCGCCTTCGCTGACCGACCGGGGGTGCTGTCGTGTCGGGTCCTGCTGGGTGAATTGGTCGGTGGACATGTCTCCTCCTCACTCTTGTGGGTGACCGAACCACGTCGGTCTCCGATCAGAGTGCCCACGGTGGCGTGGGGCATTCACGGGCTGGGCCTGCCTGCACCGCGCGGATCGATGGGCATCGTCCGGTGGAGCTGGCTTTGGTGACGGGAGGCGGGCCGGATCAGCGGGTGCGCCGGACCCGCGAACCTCGCGCGGTGTCGCGTGCCCTTCGGCTGTGGGCCGGCCGAGTGCCGCGGGATACCGCGTGCGTCGTCGCCGTGCCGGGCGGAGCGGCGAACGGGCGGTCGCCGATCATGTGACACAGCGAGTTCACCGACCAGGTCACGTGATGCAGGAGCGCGACCCGGACCAGCCCTGCCCAGAAGAATGCCGTGAACGCACCCCACCACGACCAGCTGATCAGTCCGCCCAGTACGGCGGGCCCCAGCAGCGTGACGACGGTCAGTACGGGGAACAGCCGGTCGACGGCGTGCGCACCGGAGGGGTTGCTACTCATGGACGATCTCCGTGCGCCGTGGTGGCCGGAATCGGCCGAGCCGCAGGGCGCCGGCAGTCCGGCCCGGGTCCTGCCGTCTCCCGGCGGCGCAGTGCGCGCCACCGGGAGACCGGGGGTGGTCACCCGCCCAGCTTGTCGCCGAGGCCGCCGAGGAGTTCCTTCGGATCCACCCCGAACTTGGCGAGCAATCCGGAGTGCTTCTCGGTGTCCACGGTGCCGGGCAGTTCCTCGTCCGCCTGCTGTGCCTTGTCTCCCTCGCCGCGCGACCTGAGTACGTCGAGAATCTTGTCCTTGGGGATCTCCATGTCCTACCTGTCCTTTCGGGCCTGCCAGCCCTACTCGTTTCACTGCCTGCGTCGACGGGGCCGGTGCCCCGGCCGTCGATCTTTTCCTCGCGCGATCTCGTCGATCCGCCAGTCCTCGTTCACCGTTTCGGCACCGACCCCGCCACCGATGGGGTTGTGCGGCTCACGTCGCAGGGGTTTGCGGGTCTCACCTGGGCCTGGAGCCCTCGGACATCGGCCCAGCGGCCCACTCGTCGTGGCGGACCGCGCCAGTGGTGTCACCGTCGGTGTCGCCATCGGACCGCGCCAACTGGTCGTCCAGTCCGTACCGCTGCGTGGCGCCGCTCTGCTGGGCGGTCGCGCCCGCCTGCCGAGTCCGGCGACGACCAGTCTCGACGTCCTCGCGGCCCTGACTCCTCTGTTCCTGCGCCCTGCGGTAGCCGGAGTTGACCATGTCGGCGGCGGCATCACGGCCGCCCAGGCCGAACGCCAGCGCCGCGGCCACGGCAAGCGCCCCGATCAGGGCGACGTAGGTGATCGTGACGATCACCGGGGCGATGGTCAGCTGCGTGAGGATCATGAACAACGCGATCGCCATGATCAGAGCAGGTGCTCCGGCCCGGACGATCCGCCCGGTCGGGGTGTCCCCCATCATCCGGTGCGCCAGGCCACCGACCGCGCCCGCCACGACACCGGCCACGATGAAGATCAGCAGCGCCACGAGGACATTGGGCAGATATCCCAGCACTCGGTTCATGAATCCGGTCAGCGCCGGAATGCCCAGCGTGCCGATCGCCGAGGAAATCACGAACAGCATGATCACCCAGAACACGACGCCGCCGACCAGCCGCGAAGGCTTACCACCCGGGCTGATCTTCTGCGCGTACCGGCCGCCCTGATTGGCGTTCAGCCGGTCGTCAAGCCTGGCTTTCTGCAACAGTTTTGTGATGACCTTGTTGAGGATCTTGGCGATGAGGTAGCCGACCACCAGGACGACGATCGCACCGATCAACTGCGGCAGGTAATCCACGAACCGCGTGAATCCGGTCTGCAGGCTCTGTAGTACGTCGAATCCAGCAGCCTGCGGGAATAGTTGTGCCATCATGTCACTTTCCAACAAATAGTAGCGTTCCAGAACGACGGTTCCGGAAGTGTGCGCCGGGAGCGCGTGTTCCATCAGTGCACAGGTCGGGCCTCGCCACCGTGCCGAGCACGAGGACGTCACGCGAATTCGCGTTGAGGCTCGTTGCGCGTCCTCGGGTGAAGCACCGGGGACACGAGTGCCAGACACCGGATCTACCGGGTCTACTAGGGACTTACCCAAGCAACTGCCGATCTATGCGCAGCCAGGCACAGGGCAAGCCGTACCCGGGTCGGCCGGAGACTCGCGCGGTTACGCGCCGAAGTCGTCTCGATCGGGGCAGTGACCGCCTGCTGGAGTACCGGTGCGGCTGGGACTGCACGGGTACCTGCGGCCGCCGTGGCTACTGTTGCGGTGCAGAATGGTCGAACACGGCCGACTGCCACGGTGAGAGCGCCAGAACCGACCACACAACCTTGCCCGCGTAGTGTTGCTGGACTCCCCAGTGCGTGGAGACCGCGTCGACAAGATGGATTCCGCGGCCACCGGATCAGGTCGGGGGACGGTGGATCGAAGCACCGGTGCCGTGGGATCTCCGTCGAGCACCTCGATTCGCACGCCCTCCCACCAGTACGTCACGATCAAACGCTGCGGGCACTGGGTGTGCAGCTCGGCCCGCGCGACCTGGCCATGCCGGCGCTACACCCCGCGGAACCCGACCTCGCGCACGACGATGACTTCCAGCTCGCCCTGTGGACGTGCTACGAACGGCCCACCGCGGATTCGACGGCGTAGCCGAAAGCTGGGAATCGGATCCGGGCCTGATCCAAGGGCGCGCACAACTGGAACAACCCCTGGCTGGCCGCTCCGCGGCTCATGGCCCCACAACGACACCATCTGGGCCCGGACTGGATGCCTGCCGCGCCGGCGGCGTTGGTGGCCGCCGATGACGGGCCACCGCTGGCCGGGTACCTACAGCCACCGCCACCCTGGAACAGTTCCGGGAGTTCGTGATCCTCCGGTCGACTTACCACCTCAAGGAAGCCGACCCGCACGGTTGGGCGATCCCGCGCGGAGCGGGGATCATGCACGCGACGGCCTCCTAACCCCATAACACCGTCCTGTAGCACCGGTGCCTTCCCACCCGCGCCACATCTGGCGAGGAATCTCTAATGGACAGTGAAGCAAATGCTCCACATCAGACTCACATGTCGATGTGCCACTCGCCGGAGCGAGACGGCGACTCGCACGCCCAACGATCAGAGCCAATCCCCACGCCGTCGACCGGATGAGCCGTACGGCCCGACGGCCACGGGCGCTGCCGGAAACTGGCACGCGGATGACTCCGACGACACCGGTGACCCTCGGTACAGTGCCCAGCCAGACTTGCAACACGCAACGGCCACACCTGGACTGACCAACTCGCCGACCGTTGACCACCACGCGACCTCGGCCTCCCACTGAGGCCAAACTCAGCGCCACAACCGATCCAGACGACACGACCAGCCCAGAACCAGCGGACAACAGGGCCGCTCACCCTCGATCACAGCGGTTCAGGTACAACGACGAGTCATCCTCGACGTCGACCGAGACCGACGACGTGATCGTGGAGATCACCTCGACCGGCATCTGCGGGTCGGACCTGCACCTCTACGAACTGTTCGGCCCGTTCATCGACGAAGGCGACATCCTGGGCCACGAACCGATGGGCGTGGTGGCCGACGCCGGTTCCGAGGTCACCGAGCTCAGGCGTGGAGACCGCGTCGTCGCACCGTTCAACGTCTCCTGCGGCACGTGTTTCATGTGTGCGCAGGGTTTGCATTCGCAGTGCGAGACCACCCAGGTCCGCAAGTACGGAACCGGCGCGTCACTGTTCGGCTACACCAAGCTCTACGGCCAGGTGCCGGGCGGGCAGGTGGAGTACCTGCGGGTGCCGTTCGGGAACACGCTGTCGATCAAGGTGCCGAGGGCCCGCCGGACGACCAGTTCGTGAATCTGTCCGACGTGCTGCCCACAGCGTGGCAGGCCGTCGAATACGCCCCATTCCCGCCGGCGGCAGCGTCGTCGTGCTCGGGCTGGGGCCGATCGGCGACATGGCGACCCGCGTCGCCCGGCACCGAGCGCGGACGCCGTCATCGGCGTCGACCTGGTGGCCGATCGGCTCAACCGGGCCATGGCACACGGCGTGCGGACGATCGACGTGCGGCGGCACGGCAAGGACCTCGCCGAGGTCGTCTGTGACATGACGCGGGGTCGGGGCGCGGACTCGGTGATCGACGCCGTGGGCATGGAGGCGCATGGCTCACCGGTGGGCAAGGTGGCGCTGGTCCAGGCCGGAGATCTGTAGTGGACGCAACGTCAAGCTCGATGAGCGGCTCGGGAAGCTGCATTTCTGGACACGTTCATCGGGTTCCACCTGAAGTTCCTGGTGCAGCACTGGCTGGGTGCCGAGGGCATGCCCTGCCGCTACGCCGACCACCTGCCGTCGGACGGATTCACCACGCTGAACACGGTCTCCACCATCGGCGCGTACCTACTCGGTCTCTCGCTGTTGCCGTTCATCTACAACGTGTTCAAGTCCTACCGCTACGGCGAGGTCGTCGAGGTGGACGACCCGTGGGGCCATGGCAACTCCCTGGAGTGGGCCACATCCTGCCCGCTGCCCCGGCACAACGTCATCGAGCTGCCCCGGATCGGCTCCGAGCACCCGGCGTTCGAGCTGCACTACCCGCACATGGTCGAGCGCATGCACAAGGAACGCGCGGCCCACCTGTGGTCCCGCGGCGACTGACCCATGCGGACTGCCCAGGCTCATGCCTGGTGGAACCGTTTCGCGGCGTCGCGGGTCAGGCGGGTCGCCGCGGCGAACCAACCCGGCTGCTCGTCCTCCTGGGTGCGGCCGGGCAGCGGGGTGCTGTCCTCGCCCTGCGGCAGCAGCCGATCCACCACGGCCGCGAGCCGGGTGGTGACGCCGGGAGCCACACCGTGTGCCAGGCCAGCCAGCTTGGCCGCCGGGGTCAACGTCAGCTCGGCGCGGCCGCGTAGTGTCGCCGTCACGATCCGGGCCGCGGCGCGCTCCGCGTCCATGGACAGCAGCGGCAGGCTGTCACCGAGGGTGAACCATCGGTGTTCCGCCGCGTGGTCACCGGTGAACAGGGCGTTGCGCGGTGATCCGGTGCGCATCAGGCCGGGCACCACGGTGGTCACGGTGATGCCGTACTTCGCCAGTTCCACCCGGAGCCCCTAGGAGAAGCCGCGCGCCGCGAACTTGGCGGTCGTGTAGGGCAACAGGTGCGGCGCGGGCACCCTGGCGCCGATGGACGTGATCGTGGCGATGCGGCCGCAGCCCTGCTCGCGCATGCCGGTTCCTGGGCGAGGCTCTGGTACAGCGGCCCCATTGTCCGGCCGGCCCAGACGTGCCTCCTTGGCCACTGCCCCTCGATCCACCGATCGAAGGTGGTTCCCACCAGCCCTTGGTGCATCGGCGTCAGCGAGAGCCGCCGGTTGGTGGTGGAGACTCGGGAAGGGGGTCCGAGGCGTCCCAGATCTGACCGGTCGAGTCGCCGGTCAGTCGTGCGAGCAGGGATGCGGCCGACTGGTCGGGGCTGAGCAGGGCGTTCGCCTGGTAATTGCGAACGAACCGGTCGTGCAGTGCCGTGCCGATCCGCCCGGGATCCTGGCCGCGGATGAAGCCCTGCATCGCCGTGTCCACGCCACCAGGCCGGTAGACGTTGACGGTGACGCCGGTGCCCTCCAGTTCGCCGGCGAGGTTGAGGGTGTGCGCTTCGAGGGCAGCCTTGGTGGTGGCGTAAGCGTTGGCCCGCGGCATCCCGGCGGGATTGGCGGCAATGCTGCTGGAAACGTTGACGACCCGGCCCCACCTGGCCTCCAACATCGATGGGAGGAGGGTGAATGTGACCAGGGCCGCCGCGGTGAGGTTGATCGCCACCGTGGTGGCCCAGTCGTCGGGGTCGACCGTGACACTCGGTCCCAACGGGGAGACCACGCCGGCGTTGTTGACCAAGACCTCCACCGGACCCCATTGGTGGTGAATCGTTGCCAGGGCACGGTCGACCTGTGCTGGATCGGCGACGTCGGCACGTACTGCCAGCGCCTGCCCTCCGCCGGTCTCGATCGTCGTGACGGTCTCGTCGAGTTCGTCGGCAGAGCGGGCCAGGACGGCGACCCTCGCGCCTGCCGTGGCGAGTTGCCGGGCGAGGGCGCGACCAAGGCCGCGCCCACCACCCGTCACCAGGGCCACTCGTCCATTCACAGTGTCGTTTGGTTGTCCCACAACCGTGTTAGCGACCGAATCGGCGCAGTTCTTACCTGTCCGGCCGCATCGATCCGCTACGGCTTCGCCGCGAGCACGTCGACCCGCCGGATGTCGGGATCCGAGGCGAGGAGATCAGGCCCGTGGGTCGCCAGTGCGGCGGCGATCTCCCCGCTCAGGTGGGCCTGCCTGCCTTCCTCGCCCTCGAAGGTGTCGAAGATGCCGTACGTGCTCTCGTCGATCTTGAACGCATACCAGGTGACGGTCAGTTGCTCGGCCTGGGCAAGCGCACGTCCGGCCTCCAGGAACGCGGCCAGGTCCTCGACTTTGCCTGGCTTGGCCTGCAAAGTCACCAGTAGTCCGACTCGGACGGTCATGAGACTCCTCACATGTCGAAGGGAACGTCTGTCGCGTTGCCGTCGGTGTTCAGGCGTGTTCGCGGACGTAGCGGATCAGCCCGGCCACATCCTCGGGCACGAGCCTGCCGATCGCGCCGCTGGAGTACACGCTCACGATGACCTTGCCCTCCGGGTCCAACACGAAACCCGTGGACTGCAGGTACACCGGATCAGGATTGACGAACGCACCCGTCAGGTCGGCCACCGCCTGGGCGTCGGCGCCGTAGCCGACCGGAAACGTCAGGTGGTGCTTATCGACCAGAGCCGCCGTCGTGGCCTCGTCGTCGACCGACAACGCCACGACCTTCGTGTCCAGGCCGCTCAGCGTGTCGGTGGCCCGCTGGAACGCACGCAACTGCGCGTTGCAGTACGGGCACCACGAACCGCGGTAGAACAACGCCACGCCGAACCCACCCGCGAACGCATCGGGAACCGAGAGCGTCCCGCCTCCGGACACGGAGACGGACAGCTGCGGGAACTTGTCACCGGGTTGCAGCAGAGGCATCGAACGTGGCTCCCTTGTCATCGAGTGTCGACACGGATGTGTCACACCATGAGCGGCATCCGACGCGCCGGTCTTACCTTCCGGGCACAGAAGGTTTCACGATGTGGGCCACAGCACGTCGCACAGTTCGGTCAACCTGGTGATCGTGTCCGCAGGGTTGCGGCGCGCGTGGAGCGTGCTGTTCGCCGTCACGGTGAGCACGAAGGGATCCCGTCGTAGCCGGCCGCCTCGACGCGCACCCGCCCCACCGACGAAGTCGCATCAGACTCCGGCCTGGTGGCGAGAGGATCAACCATCCCTACATCTCTTCCGCAAACTCTTCGTGCTGCGCTGTCAACGCCCACTGCCCGTCCGGCATAGCCACTCCACGATGCCCGAACGAGCGCCGAGCGTGCAGCGGTCGAGATCGAATGTGCGATGTCCCACTTGTGACGCAACGCCCAACGCCGGCCGCACGGAGCCACCACAGAGCCAGTGCCAACATTGACCGTCGAGGTCAGTCGTGCGCAGTCGCACCGAGGTGGGGCATTCGTTCGAACTCCAGAACAAGCCCACCGCGACAAGTTCGAACCCGGGTGATGGACTACATGACAGAAGTTCTGACGGTCGTCCCCATCGCGACACTCAGCCATCCCCGTCCGGCAGCAGACCAACCGAGGAGATAACGCCACGTTCGCCGACCTCGTGGTGATCTGGGCTCGCGATGTCGCGGACCACCAGGTCATGAGGTTCATCGTCGAGAAGGGCACGCCCGGCTTCCACGCGGAGGCACTCAGGGACAAGATCGCGCTGGGCATCGTCCAGAACGCCCGCTCACCCTCGACGGCGTACGCGTGCCCGAAGCCAACCGGCTGCAGCGGGCCCACTCGTTCCGCGACACCGCCGCCGTGCTCCGCGCGACACGTGCCGGCGTCGCGTGGATGGCCGCCGGAACGGCCCTGGGCGCCTACGAGAACGCTCTGGCCTACGCGCTCCGGCGGGAACAGTTCGGCAGACCGATCGCGGGCTTCCAACTCGTGCAGGACCTGCTGGTGCGCATGCCGGGCAACATCACCGCGTCGGCCGCGCTGTGCGCCCAGCTCGCCGAGTTGCAGCAGGCGGGCCAGGCGCGCGACGAACACTCGTCGCTGGCCAAGGCGTTCTGCACGGTCCGCATGCGGGAATCCGTCGGATGGGCGCGTGAACTCATGGTCACGCAAGCGTGCACACCACACGACTCCCGCGCAGCGCACCACCACACCACCGCGGAAGAAGACAGCGATGCCGCAGATCATCGCCCCACGAAATGCAACCCGATCATCCAGACAGGACTTGAACGTGCTCCAGGATTACTCCGCCCATGTGCAATCGCCGGCACGTGAATCACCTGCCAATAGGATCTTGGGTCGCATGAAGCGAGCCCTCCGGCCAGGGCACTCGCCTGACTCGAAGGGCTCCTACAAACTGTGGACCTCATCGAGGCCCTTTCACGTCCATCGATCAAGGTCCGGTGGGTGTTGAAGCAGGCACCTACCTGGCTGGATGCCGAAACGTGTAACCTACCAGCTACGCAGCGCTACCGAATCATGCGACAGCTACGGCCGCAGGAGCTGGACAAGCTGGAGGCTCAGTACCGAGCCGGCGCGACGGTCTACCAGTTGGCCGAACAGTTCGGGATCAACCGCGTGACGGTCGGCAAGCACCTGCGGCGCCGGGGTGTGGACACGACACCGCCAGGCCTTCACCCCGACGACGTACCCCAGGCGGTCGAGTTGTACCGCCAGGGCTGGTCACTGGCGCGGATCGGCGAGAAGTTCGGGACGACAGCCAGCACCGCCCGGAGCCGGCTCATTGAGGCAGGGGTGGGGATGCGGGCGCCGTGGGAGCGGGGCTGATCAACAGTTAGCCAGCAGTCGCCCTGCCCCCGTGATGTTGACGCGCCATCGAACCATCTCGATGCTGCACCCGTAGTCGGTTGCCGCCTGGTCGAAGGACTTGCGGCGCTTCACCAGCCCCCAGGCGGCCTTGCTCGGTATCAACAATGCGCCGGCCAGGTAGTTTGCTTCGTCCTCGACGTCAGGGTTCCAGTTGCGGCAACCCCGGTGGTCCAGCACCGGAGCGCTCGGATGGAGTAGAACGCCATGCGAGAGCTCATGGGTAACGTTGCTGGCCTGACGGCCAGGTGAGTGAGCGTCGTTGTGAACGATCACGCGCTCCGAACCGAAGAAAACGGTCACGGCGGACATTGCTTGGGACTCGGCTCCGTGAAGAACGTCAACGGCAAGTCCGAGGTCGGGCGCGGCTCCGATGGACGCGAGCTGCGACAGAGTCATGACCGGTATCGCCAAGTGCTCAGCGAGCCCCAACGGGTCGAGTCGAGCATAGGCACCTATCCCAAGCTCACCACGCACCTCCAGCGCCAGCCGCTCCGCCTCAGCCTTGAACCCCCTCCGAAACGCCACCTGATCATCACGCCTCTCGCAACGCTTGGTAGGTGGCCCTCACAACCTTCTCCATCGCGTCGGCCGCTTGCGGGCTGAGGTTTCGATCGGCGCGGAGGTAGGTGGAGATCATCGCGATCGAATCAGCGCTCGGCTTCCCATGGACCCTGACCACGAAGTCATCCGCGCGCAGCTCCGCCCAGTCGACGAGTGCGGCCAGGCTGTCGACGTCTGGGCGTTTGCCCTGGGCAAGACGGGTCAAGGTCGACTGGCTCACGTTGGCCTGAGCAGCGACGTCCTTCCACAGCAGGCTTCGCTTCGCGCGTTCAGCGTCGAGGGCAGCGAAGAAGGCGCCAGCATCGAACGATCCTCGATCGGCCATACGGCAACCTTTCGACAGGTGAGCCCTGGTTGCGCTCTCGAAACCAGGGGTGCTAACGTCGTTTCGACAGTAGACGACAGCTTGCACCCTAGCAAGCGTCGGATCGGGTGCTCTGCGCACCCCTCGACAGAGAGGAGACCGGCGATGGCCGGGAAGAGTTCCGGGGGCAAGCGAGGCCGAAGCGCTTCGACCGGGAGGTTCGTCAAGCAGTCCACGGTGCGGCGGCACCCCAGCACGACCGTCAACGAGAGCACGGGCAAGAAGTCCAGCAAGAAGAAGTAGTACGAGAACATCCACGGGCCGAATTGTCGTAGGCGGTTCTACCCGCCACGACAATTCGACCCGTGGCCTTGTTTGATCCATATAGCTACATAGAGTTACCGACTATTTACAGAAGATTTTTTTACAATTATGAGATACTAGGATCATTGGAGGCCTGGTCGCACAACAAGACTCACACGTGACTCGACCCGGATAATCCCTGCAATGCAGACAAAGGCGATGAGCATAAATGACGACACTTGAGGAGAAGCTAGCCGGTTGGACTGGCATCTCCAGCCCAACCGAACAGGACAAACAGGACCGCACTGAACGGATGGTTCGCGACGCCATCGAAGCTCATCCGGCATTTGAGGGCCACGATATTGAAGTCTATGTCAAAGGTTCTTACGCAAATAAAACCAACGTACGCGCAGACAGTGATGTAGACGTTGCTGTTAAATGCAACGAAGTCCTGTATTACGAGGAGGCGACACCAGGATCGAAGCCTCCAGGGACTCCCTACACGGGCATCTGGACACCTGACTATCTACGATCAGAGCTAAAAAAGGCGCTCGTTGTGAAGTTTGATGACCAAGTCGATGACTCAGGATCAACGGCGTTCAAAATCAACTCAAGTACGGCGCGAGTCGACGCTGACGTAGTGCCATGCTTTGACTACAGGTACTACCGCTCCGACGGGAGCAGTATCCGCGGCGCTAAGGTAGTGAAGAAGAACGGCACGAGTCTGGAGAACTACTCTCAGCAGCAGCTTGACAACGGGCAATCGAAGGATCGCCGCACTAACAACGATTACAAGAAAGTCGTCCGCATCATGAAGCGCGTCGAGAACCTAATGGTCGCGAACGGAGTCCATCGGCCAGTCCCGTCGTACTTCGTTGAGTGCCTGGTCTACCGTTGCCCCGATGAGATTTTCCGCCGCTCCACCTGGACGGACGCCGTGAAGGGCGTTATTTACCACATCTGGGACAGCCTTGAGGGCGATGAGCCAGCTGACGACTCCAAGCGTTGGCTGGAAGCAAACGACATCAAATACCTCTTCCATCGCGCTCAAGACTGGACCCGTAAAGACGGCCGAGACTTCGCCCACGCCGCGTGGAATTACCTGGAGCTCGGCAAGTGAAACGCAACATCTTGATTCGTGTCGTTGTTGGCGTGGTTGTCGTTATCCTGGTTCTCCAGAACTGGCTACAGAGCGGTCAGCTCAACTTCGGTCTATCGAAAGTTTTCTCGACGGCCGTCCTCGCGGCGACACTAGTTCTTGGCTTGTGGGAAGTGTGGCTGTGGCGACTCCCTCTCGCCCAGCGCCTCCCCGGCACTCCTCGCTGCATTCGTGGGACCTGGCGTGGTGTTCTTACGACTTTTTGGGTTGATCCGAAGACTGGGAAAAGTCCCGATCCTAAGACGGTCTACCTGGTTGTTAGGCAGACGGCGAGCGAGTTGTCAGTCAAGCTACTCACGAACGAGTCTCGATCGTCATCAACGTTTGCTGGTATTAGACTTGACGACGGTTCTTATGAGCTGCTGTACCTGTACCTGAATAGGCCAGACTCTCGCTACGAATCGCGCAGCCGGATGCACCATGGGTCGACATCTCTTGACTTGTCTGGCAGCCCTGTTAAGCGGCTGAAGGGTAGGTATTGGACGGATAGAGACACGCGAGGCGAGCTCGACTTTTGTGAACGGAACAGTAGGCCCGTTGATGACTTCGATGAGGCAGCCGACCTATTTAATAGCGGTGTTTGACTCTGTGGCGACTAATAGCGGCCATGCCTCACCGTTGAGCTATCTCATACAGTTTAGTTGTCAATCACCTGTGCGCGATCAACCCAACGCGCCAGCAAGCTGAAAGCCGTGAGAGATTCAAGCGCTTCATGCTCGGTAACGCTGTAGTCGTCTTCCGATTCGTGCGCCACCGGATTGCGGATCACCGAGAAGCAGCCCTTGCCGTACTCGATAATACCGGCGTGAACGCTCTTGAGGGTCTTCTCGCTGACGCTTCCAAGTGGCACCCGAAGGCGCCTCTGTTCGGCCGTTGGCGCGGCCAGGCTGAACGCCTGAGCGACAAGGTCACCCTCAGAAAGGTCCGGCCGCTTCACCTTCCGCCGTAGGTTGGCATTGACGTTCCGCGCAGCGGCATCGACAGCGTCGGAGTAGTTCCCCGACTTCCAGGGGCCAGCGGCGGCATCCCATACCCACGGATGCAGGGTGTCAGCGGCAAGCCGCGGTGAGTTGTCCCCAAGTTTCTGGCGGACCTCTTCTTGGCGGGCAAGCCTTACACGGCAGCGTTGCGCGGCCTCGCGGTGCTGACGCCAGCGATAGTTCTTGCTGGTATCTATGGCCGTCCGCCATTCAGCATAGAACTTGTCGAGGATTGGTTCCACGATCTCCGCCTGAGTGATGACTTCTTCATCGGAGGCCGCCGGTCCGCTCCGCGTCGTTATGACACCATTCCCACTCATGTTGTGGGGGACGGTTTGTCGAATAAATAGGTCCAGCTGTTGGTTGATCCAGTCGTAGTCAGGCTCGGGCATGTATCTATTATCGCACACTTGCACATTCATACCGGCGCGCCTGGAAGCGACGGCCGCTATGTTGCGCGGAAGGGTGACAACAGGCACGTCCAGCTCCAGGGGGTAGAGCTGGACGTGCCTGGCCAGCGTATGACTCCCCCGGACGGTCTACCTATGACGTTGCTCCCTTGACCTCGAAGCCGCCAGCCGGGCACCATCGAGGCGAACGCTTCACTAAATTTCTCGAAGCAGGAGGCGGCCATGCGCGCTCGGTTCCTCGGCAAAGACCCGGAGTCCAACGTCGGCGACTCGCCCACGCTGTTCGTGACTGACCGGACAGACCGGCGGACGTACATCGCCCAGGGATGGCGGGTGACAGACCCGCAGGTGCTGGCCGATGTCGGCACCATCCCCGATCACGAGACCATCATCGAGATCCCGGAGGATGTGCTGAAGTTCTACGCCCGTGCCTACCAGGCCGAACAGGAAGAAGGAGAGCGCTGAGCGACGTCATCACGCCCGGCCCGGCGTTCGGCCAGCTCTTCACGGCGTTCGAGCACACGGCGTACCGGCTGGAAGTCCGCAGCCGGTACGCCCCGTCCTACGAGGGCGAGTCGCTTCAGCGCTTCCTGGCCGGTGAGCCGGACGACCTGCCGTGGATGCAGGACTGGCTGGCCATGGTGGGCGTTGCCATGGCCGAAGGACGTCGCTTCTCCCGTGTGCGGGTGGTTGACCTGCCGCTGAGCGACTACAACGCCTTCGGCTTGGCCGTGTCAGCCCGGAACAACGAGGCCGGCGAGGACATCCGGTACCTAACACGCAGCGAGGCGGGCGGGCTGCCAGATCACGACTACTGGCTGTTCGACTCGCGGAAGCTACTGGTCATGCACTTCGACCGCGACGACCGCTTCACGCATGGCGAGATCATCGAGGATCCGGCGGCCGTTGTGGAGCACAACTACTGGCGTGACGCTGCCTGGCACAAGGCAGTGAGGCGGGACAGCTTTGCCGAGCAACAACATATCGGGCGCTTCTAACGTCCAGGAGGCGCGTAAGGCGCTTGGCCGGCGACTCCGCGAGCTTCGACAGCAGGCCACCTCAGCGGACGGTGAACCGCTTCAGCTGAGTGGCCGGAAGCTCGCGGAGCTGCTGGGCTGGCCGCCGTCCAAGATCTCCAAACTGGAGAACGCCCAACAGACACCGAGCGAAGAAGACATCAGGGCGTGGGCAGCAGCGACGAACGCCACGGGTGAGACCGAGGCGCTGCTGGCGTCGCTGCACACCCTTGAGATCCAACACGCGGAGTGGCAGCGGCAGTTCCGGGCCGGGCTGCGTCCGCATCAACACGAGATCGCCGAGTTGGACGCCAAGACCAACGTCTTCCGGGTGTTCGAGCCAGCCACCATCCCCGGTCTACTCCAGACAGCTGACTACGCCCGTGCCCGCTTCGCCGAAGGCGTCATGCTGTTCAACACGCCCAACGACATCGACATGGCCGTCCGGACGCGGTTGCAGCGCCAAGACCTGTTGCATCGCCGTGACAAGCGCTTCCACTTCGTACTCACCGAGGCCGCGCTTAGGTACCGGCGCTGTTCTGCCGATGTGCTCCTGGTGCAGCTTGACCGGCTCGTCTCGCTCTCCACGCTGCCCAACGTCAAGCTCGGCATTATCGAGTTCGACACGCAGTACGTCATCGGGCCGTGGCACGGCTTTTGGCTGCGTGACTCGGAACGCGTGACCATCGAGACCTTTTCGGCCGAACTGAACCTGGCGCAGCCCGACGAGATCAAGCTGTACGGCCGCGTCTTCGAGCAGCAGGCGGCGGTTGCGACCTACGGGCGAGCGGCCCGCGCTGTCATCACGCGGGTTATGGACGAGCTGGCTGATGAGTGACGGATACCAATGAATAAACGGCCGCCCTTGACTTGGTTGTCAACAACAGCAGTTGCCGTCATAATAGCAGAAATGAATCTCTTCGTAGAACGTGGGCAATAGAATATGGACAAGTCTACTTCGTCGGTACACACTCCGGGGCCAACAACGTTTGAGCTGCACACCCTTGGTTGGCGCGCATTTCAAGATCTGTGCGCCGCAGTGCTTCGTGAGGTATGGGGTCAGTCTGTCCAGCCGTTTGCCGACACAAACGATGGGGGGCGAGACGGAGCCTTCTACGGTAAATGGAGCGGCTCGCCCGATGGTACCGATCTCCCTGTAGGCCCATTCGTACTTCAGTGCAAGTTCTTAGCTCGCAGAGATCAGACACTCTCGTTGTCCGGCATAGACGAAGAGCTGGGTAAGATTCGAAACTTAGTGTCAAGGGGGATTTGCAAATCGTATGTGCTTATGACTAATGCGCGAGTGACGGGTGGGTCCGAACAGGCTATGCGCAAAGCAATATTGGATGAAGGCGTTGTCCACCCGCTCATACTCGGCGGCCAGTGGGTGAACCAGACAATCGCAATGAACCAACGGCTGCGCATGTTCGTGCCGAGGGTTTATGGCTTGGGCGACCTGTCGCAAATCTTGGATGAACGAGCGTATACGCAAGCTCGCGGGCTTTTGGATTACTTGAAAGAAGACTTATCGACGTTTGTGGTGACAGATGCTTATAGGCGAGCCGCCGAAGCAGTATCTCAGCACGGGTTCTGTCTATTGCTTGGCGAGCCTGCCGTCGGCAAGTCGGTAATCGCCGCAACGCTGGCAATGTCGGCGCTCGACCAGTGGCACAGCCTCACAATTCGAGCGGACGGCCCAGAGGACGTCGTCAATCATTGGAACCCAAACGAGCCTAACCAGTTCTTTTGGGTAGACGATGCCTTCGGTGCGGTTCGCCATGAACGCGCGCTAACCGAGGGATGGGCCCGCCGCATGGCAAAGGTCATGACGGCTGTCAATGGCGGAGCGAAGGTCGTGCTGACTTCACGAGACTATATATATCGGCAGGCACGCGTACTTCTGAAAGAATATGCCTACCCGCTGCTGCATGAGAATCAAGTTGTTATCGATGTCGCCAAGTTGTCTCGACAAGAGCGCCAACAGATCGTTTACAATCACATTCGTCGCGGCGACCAGTCTGAGCACTTCCGATCCGCCATAAAGCCCTTTCTTAAAGACGTTGCAGACCAGACACCGTTCCGGCCTGAAGTTGCCAGGCGGTTGGGTAGGAGAGCCTTCACAGAAGGTATGACTGTCAACCGGCAAACGGTCACCGACTTCGTCGCCAAACCCAACAAATTCTTGCAGGATGTGTTTGAAGGGCTTGATCCTGACCATATTGGTGCTCTGGCTATGGTGTACCAGTCAGGGGAGTTGCCGGCGCCGCTGGAAATTTTGACTAACGAGCGGGTCGAACTACTGACGCTAATCGGCAGCACTCCGCAACAGGTTAATAGTGCGTTGGCTAGTTTGGAAGACACCTTCTTGCGGCGAGCGCCGAAGATAGGATCTACAGATCTGCAAGTCCACTGGAGCTTTAGGCATCCGACTCTTCGTGAAGGCTTCGCGTCGTTCATCGCGCGTGACATCAACCTCTTGAAGCTGTTCATTCAGGGCCTGGACGATATCGGCATAATGACACAGCTTGACTGCGGTAGTGGCGATGTAAGAGGTACTTTGGTGGCGGTGCCATCAAACCTCTACCATATGGTGGCGAACCGCACTATGGCCATCCATCGACGTATTCAGCATCTAGATTGGTATCAGGAGCGGGTATGGCACGACTTTCTGGCGACGCGATGCTCAAAATTGTTCCTTGAACGGTATTTGGATGTAGACTCGCAATTGGTGGATCGTTGTATTCCGCGTGGTTCCTATCTAGATGCAACAGGAGTCGGAATTTCCTTACTCGCACGGCTACACGAGTTTGGGTTACTTCCGGAGGAAGACCGCCAGGAGTCTTTGCATGAAATTGGGGATCTAGCGGTAGAGACGCCAGACGCGGACTGGCTCGATATCGACGAACTTCATACTCTCTTTTCGGGAGCGGAGTATGCATCCTTGCTGGACCGAGTACGGCTGGAACTTGCCCCCCGCCTGGATGATACGCTGTGGCATTGGGAGTTCAATGAACAGGGAGACAGTGCCGAGGAATACTACGGACCACTGCGTGAGGCGTTTGATCGGTACATAAAGGTGTTTGAGGCTGAACCAAATATCGTCAATGAATTTCGGAAGGCAATCAGCCGTGTGGACGATCTAGAGTCAGAGGCGTCCCATTGGCAAAACAACGACGGAGAACCGCCTACACCAAAGCCCTCGCCGAGTGGCCGACTTTCTGCGGCCTTCAAGGCAAAGGGTGAGAATGTTGGTAACACCCGTAACATCTTTGACGACGTGGACAAGTAGTTGATTTTTCGTCCAGTTCTGATCGGCAAAATTGCAAGGCTTGCATTAGGAAGCGCTTGTGTATCACCAAATTTCTCATGTGCGGCGTCTTTCGTGGCGCTTCAAGAAATACCAAGAAATTTTCTGTATTTCTCTGTGACCCTCGCTTACTGTCCCAAGCTGACGGCACCCAGCCGTTCACCGTCCGTGAACCTTGGGGAGAAGCACGTGGCAAGCGTCGTTCCACTACTCACGGCCGACCAGATCGAGCGGCTACCAGGGCGGGCCCGTGAAGTGGTCGAGTACCGCAAGAGCGGCCTGAGCCTCAATCACATCCAGGGCTGTCCGTTGGACTGCGCCTACTGCATCCGCCACACCTACGGGCTGTGGGACCAGCGGGTGCCGCGCGCCCTCATGCCCGACGCCAAAGCGGTGGAACACCTGGTCGAACACACCTACTTCCAGCCGCACATCACGCCCATCCAACTGTTCAACCGGGCCACCGACCCGTTCCTCCCAAGCGTCCGGCCGCACACCTTCGCCGTCCTGGAGGACCTCGACGAGCGCGGGCTCACCAACCACGTACTGGTCATCACCCGACACCAGATGAAGCCGGGTGACGTTGACCGGCTCAACCAGCTCCGGCGTCTCAAGGTGACGCTGCTGTTCACGTATTCAGGGATCGACAACAAAGACATCGAGCCCTACTCGTCGGCCGTGGCGGCGAAGTCCTTGAAGCTCATGAGCGAACCGGGACGGCGCCGCTACCGGACGATCCTGTACTGGCGTCCGCTCGTCCCCGGCTTGAACGACTCGCCCGCGCACCTTGCCGCGGCCCATGAGTTGAGCCGCTTCGCCGACGCCACGGTGTTTACCGGGTTGTTCTACCGTGACCAGATCGCGGCCTACTACCAGGCGAACGGGCTGCCTGAGCCCTACGACCAGACCGCGCGGCGCAAGATCGTGCCGGAGACACTGGAGCGGCGTGTCCTGGAGACCTTTGCCTACTCGTCGTCGCTGTTCCGCAAGACCTCGTGCGCGGTGTCCTACGCCCACAATCTGCCGGACTACAACGGCCACTATGGCGTCCGGGAACTGTGCGACATCTGCCCGCTGTCCCAGGTGGAGTTGTGCGCTGCCGCTCACCGCGTGCCAACGACCGAGCAGCTACAACGCGCGGCCGAACCGCTGGCCGCCGCCCAGAAGCTCGTCGTCGTGGACATCACCGATCGGGCGGCGGTCGTGGCGGGCCTGAAAGATGAGCAGCCGCGCTACTACCTGCAACACAAGCTCGGTTTCCAGGTGCATGACGTACGTCATCCGCACCGCGAGAAGCGGCACGGACGAGCGGATATCGGATGGAAGGACACCACGGCAGATGAGTGACTGGACGACGCTTCGGTACGCGGTGGTGGACGTGGAGGGCAACGGCCAGCGTCCGCCCGACCTGGTGGAGTTGGCTGTCGTCCCCATCGTCGGCGGGGTGATCCAGGAGCCGCTGAACTGGATGGTGCGCCCCGGCCAGCCGATCACCCCGATGGCCCGCCGCATCCACGGGATCAGCAACGAGGACGTTGACGGCGCGGACACTTTCAACGACGTGGCCGACTCCGTCCGCCAGGCGCTGGACGTCGACGCCCTGGTGGCGCACGCTGCGCACGTCGACGTGGGGGTGCTGCAGCGCAAGCTCGGTGACTGGGACTGCCCGGAAATCTTCGACACGCTCAAGCTCGCCCGCCGCCTGCTGCCGGACCGGGACAGCTACAAGCTCGGCGCACTGGCCGAGGCGTTGTCGCTGGTGGGCGCCCTGCCATCCCGGCTCAAGCCGCATCGGGCCGAGTACGACGCCATCGTCTGCGCCCGGCTGTTCATGTACCTGGCTGGCCGGCACTCGCTCGAAGAACTGCGCGATCTACCGCCCGGAGGGACAAGCGATGAAGCTCCGGCCCTTTTCTGACCATCCGCGCGGCCTGTTCGTCTCGGTGGACGGGCCCAGCGGCGCCGGCAAGTCCACCATCGTCCACCACCTGGCGCAGCTCCTGGTGGCCGAGGGACAGGACGTCCACGTCACGGCCGAGCCGTCCGACGGTCCCATCGGGGCGCTGTGCCACGAACTGACCGAATCCGTGACCGGTCACGCCCTGGCCTGCCTGTACGCGGCCGACCGCTACCACCACCTGGAGACCGAAGTCCGGCCACACGTCGCGGCCGGCCGGACGGTCATCTCCGACCGCTACATCCCGTCTGGCCTGGTCATCCAGCGCTTCGACGGCATCGACCCGTCGTTTCTCTGGCACCTGAACGCCGAGGCCGACCGGCCCGACCTGGCCGTCATCCTGGAAGCCGATCCCGAACTCATCGCGGAGAGGCTGCGTGATCGTGGCCCGCATAACCGCTTCCAACTGACGCCGGGCAGCAGTCACGCCGAAGTCCACTTCTACCGGCAGGCCACCGAGCGGCTTATCCAGGCCGGGTTCGACGTGCTGCGGGTGGACTGTAACCAGCGGCCATCCGAGCAGTCCGCGGTGCTGATCCGAAACCGCCTGATGACTTTCTTCGCCTCGTCCGAGGAAGCGGGCTAATCCATGTCTGTATTGGTGACGGAGCTGGCCGAACGGCAACTGGCGCGGTTACACCGTCTCGCCACCGCTGTCCTCGGCGACCATCAGGACGACCATGGCCTGTGCGCCGTCTGTGGGTGCGCCTGGCCCTGCGAGCGTGTGGTGCTCGCCGAACACAACCTCGGCCTCGACTAACCGCCCCAGCTTGGCCGGACTGGCGGCGGCCTGGACGCCTGAGAGCAGCGGGTACGACTCCCCGTCGCTGGTCCGGTCATCACGGGAGGTGGGTTCATGCTCGACCTTGACCGCACAAGTGAGCTGGTCATCCGGCACCTCAAGGCAGTCAGCAACGAAATGGGCAGCTTTGTCGCCGGGCTGTTGAGCGATGACCTCACCAGAGACGACCAGATTGCCTTCGCGCACAAATTAGTCGACCTCGCCGAAACCATCCGGGAACGAGCCGTCGGGCAGCCAGGCATGGTCATCGAAGGGAGTCTCGTTGAGCGCGCTACTCCAGCAAGCCCACCACGTCCCCGCGCCTGGCATGACTGACGAACCCCACCGGGTGGACCGGTTGCTGCTTGGTGACCAGCTCGACCTGGTGGCACTGCCCACAGCCGTCTCCTGCGCCCGCCTGTTCACGCGGTACACCCTGAGCAACTGGCGGGCCTCGTTCGTCATGGCCGACGCACTCGTCGTCGTCGAGGAGCTGGTGTGCCTGGCCGTCCAGCAGACCGGCGTTACCGACCCGGCCACGCGCTGGACGGAGCTGCCCGCGCTCAACCTGCTCACCGTGCGGCTGCTCGGCTACGAGGGGCGCATCAGGGTCGAGGTGTGGGACAGCACGGGGGAACCGGCCGCCCTCCCGGACACCGAGACATACGAGAATCTAACCGGCCTGCATCTGGTCGACGTGACGGCGCATGACTGGGGATCAAGCGTGCAGCCGCGAGGACGGGTGACCTGGGCCGACCTGTTGGTCTACCCGCATACCGAGTCGGGGCTGCCGATCCGCCGGCGGCGGCGGACGGTTCCCGCCGAGCCAGCCGAGCTGGTTGATGAGGGGCTTCTGCGTAGAGTCCGAGACGGCCTGGATGGGTTGAAGGGGCCGTAGCACCTGCGATGCCAGCAGCACCCCTCAACTGGGTCAGTCGAGGGGTGCCTATGGGCATCCAGAGACAAGAATTACGCTATGGACTGCCGACGGTGGCACCCGCTGTACCCATGAACCTGGTATAGATCGGAGCAGGTGCGTGAAGAAGGTCCTGTTCGCGAAGAGTTTTCTCGCCGGAACTGCCGTCGCCATCCTGCTCACAGCGGCGTGCTCGACATATAGCACAATCAGCTCGGCACCAGTAGGTCAAGCGGTTGCGACCAAGGTTACTGTAATCAACCCTTGGGTTAATCACCAAATCGCCAAGGGGTTTACAGTAATCAACGATCCGCCAATGGCATGCTTCCAAGGCTCCCAGTACTCAGATCGAGCGGATGCGATTAGCTGTAATCGATCCGGTGGCAACGACCTCAACGGCGATAACACTGACCCCTGTTTCGTTGACCCTAATGAAGACATGCCCGATAGCGTAGCGTGCCCGGTTTCCCCAACAACGGTCATCGTCGCCAAGTTTACTCCGGTGGACCTTATTCACTCCGGCGTTAGTACGAGCGTCAGCCGCACTGCCTGGCTAATCGTGTTAAAAGGTGGCGATGCTTGCAGATCGACATCAAGCATAGGCATCGATCCGCGAGGCAAACTCAACCTCATGATGCAGTGCCACAGCGGAGCCTTTGTCTGGGGCACGCCCAACACATCAAAAGCGATATGGACGGTCGACGTATCTAGAACAGAGACGAGCCCATTGGTAGTAACCCAGGTTACGAACGCCTACAAGTAGCTTTCCCATTGAGCATCGGCCACTGCTACAAATCACATTTAGCGTAGACGTCGGGAGCAATAGACTTCCACACGTAGTTCTCGTTGTTCGGCACTATAGTCATAAGCCGCACCGTGCTGTAACGAATATCACGGAGTCGCCGGAGATCTGCCGCAGCCATGTGCTGACCAGCGCCAGGGCAGCTATCAGCCGTTACACGGAACGGAGTGCCGTTAGGTTTTCCGTCCAACGACACGACCTGCTTACCCTGCTCGCCGCCGACTGAGTAGTCAATCTCCAAGCGAAAGGCCTTCGCGGACCTGAGAACATCGATGATGATCCCCAGCACATCGCTCGATCCTGCCGCAATACGGATATGCTTTGAACTAAAGTATGGACCGCCCACCGATGCTGTCGTTAGGTTGTAATCCTTGGCCACCGGGCTTGCATCATCCATGTCGAATGCCATATTTAGGTTGTCCACATCTCCCTGCGTGTACAAAAAGAGGGTTGGCCCATCCGCAATTGGCAGCGTCGTCACATCGACCGGTTTGACGTTTGTGATGGTCACGCTCCGATTTGATGGGCTGTCGACTTCTATTTGAAATAACGCACCGTCAGCGAGATACGCGCCTGCATTCAATTCGCCTTTCAGGAAAGCGTCGAAGTTGCTTGGAACGTTATGCCCGTCGATCGCTTCCGCAAGAAACGGCGTCGCCTGTGCTTGGTGTGCTCGATCGAATGTCGCGTGCCAGCCGTCGAGACGGTCTCTAACTTGTTGAACGGATACATTGAGAGCGGGCACAGGTATCGGAGCCCGCTGACTATAACGCGACAAAATTAGTGGTACGCCGATGGCCACCGCCAGGATGATGACCGATGCGGGAATGCCGAACTGCCATACGCGCTTATGTAGCGTGCTACGGCGCCGCCGGGTTGGGCTCTTTGGATTATTCTCGATGCTCACGTCGCGCGGAAGAACCCCGCCGCGCGACTCCGCTACGTCAGAAGGTACAGGCTCTATCACGCTCGGAATGACTAACGATTGCAACTGATCGCTAGCGCTGTCTTCCGGTCTATACTCAACTGGCGTATAACCAGCTTCCAAGATCTGTTGTTCGATCTGATCTAAAGCGTGGTTCAAATAACGTCGGCTAGTTCTCGCACTGACCCGAAGGTTCGCGGGCATGCTTACTTCAAGCCACTGACGCCTCGCAGTAAGATCCGTTTCTGCGAGTTCAGCGTGGCCCTCGTCGATTAATATATTGAAGCTCACGGACACAACGTGTAGGTACAACCGTTTCGATACCGCCCTAGGGGGCTTTAAGCGGCTGATGTGCACCTTAAGGTTTGTCGACACGACATATTTCACCGCTCGCAGCAGCGATTCGTGATCCAACTTGCCGTCGCCTGTCAGATTTACCCCCCAACATTGCTTCAGAGGATTCAACTCACCATTGAGCGCCTCCAATAGGTCTTCGCGCTGTACACCCACCATTGGTTAATTTCTGCAAGGCGATCCAAAGCCCCGAGTGAAGCTCTCGAACAATACCATCTCCCATAGTGCGAGCCACCTATCTACTCCGATAGTTCGAACACACTGTACTCCAAGCGCTTCGCACGTTGATTGGTAGTTGTCAACGTGTTATAAACATATACAGTAAGCAAGGAATTCTGTATATGAATAAATCGCCAGAGGGCAATCGCCCCAAAAGGCAGGGTGATGGAGAGTTGTCGGGGGAGGATCGAGACTTCTTCGATCCCGATGATCTATATCTAGGTGGTGACCAATACCTAGATTTCGATGGCCAGTTAGATAACCTGTTCCAAGAGAGTTCCACCACAGAGAAGGTCGGGCAGCCACCCACCGATGTCGAATCAGCGGATGAGAAATCTCTGCCACCGACAGATCGCCATCCCGATCCTCCCCGCCAATCCGGCGAGTAGTGGAGAAGTCTGGATCTCCACTGCGCGGGCATAGGTTTCATATAGGTATCGCCGCATCGCTCATATCTACCTGGGTCTCCGAACCACGTACCACTGGCCAAGCAGTCGCCTGACCTGCTGTTTTGCAGTGGCCAGGTGCTGGTCATTGGTCAAATTGTGGCATTTGATCTTGGCTAAGCCATAACGTCGCTCTCAACAAGGAAGGGAGCGGAAAGATCGCTGGTTCACAGCAAGACGTTGTCAAGCGGACATGGAAGCGGAAGCTTTCGAATCCTTAAATGATAGCGATAAGGAGGGCCCGTGAGCCCTGAGTGGATCACCGTTGCTGTCGTCGTCGGCGCCTATGTGTTCGGGCGTCTGCAGCAATGGACGCGCGATGCGAAAGCCGCGATGAAGAAACAGTAGGTCCATTGGTGCGTGGCAGCAGCTGCGCCACAGCTGCTGCCACGCACCATTCGGCTTTCGGGCATTCGCATACCCGCGAGAGAACAAGGAGATCCTAACCATGAGTAGTGACCTGATGCGGTGGAGCGGCGAGGGCTACGGCCTGGCCAGGCGTCAGCCTCGTGCGCAGCGCGAGCTGGCGCAGCGGGCCGAGCTGGACCTGATGCGGCTCATTGGTGACGCCAAGTACAACGAGGTACGGGCCGTGCTGCGGAAGCGCATGACCGAGGACGGGATGCAGGACGTCACCGACGTCGGCCTCCTGGCACGGGAGCTGGCCAGCGGCGATGCCTACATCGCTGGTCTTCTGGTCCCGATCGTTCAGGAGTTCGCCCGGACGACGGCCCGCGACATCCAGGACTTCGGCCGGGGTTGGAACTTCCGATGAGTACCCATCTCGTCGCATCGACGGTCGTACTCGCACTGATCATCCTGCCGCTGGTATGGCTGGCCCTCCTGGACGTCCGCGACGCCCTGATAGCGAGACGGACGCGGCGCCGACAGAACCGGCCAGACCTGCCTAGTGCGCTGGACTTCTACGTGCGCCAACGTGCCCGCAAGAACGAGGTGATGCGCCAGATGCGGGCGGTCGTTCGTGAACATCGAAATCATCCGCCGCGATGAGCCGGCTCTTTCGTCGTGATGACAGCTCGCCCCGACCTCCGTTGGCCGGCCGCCTGGTTGGCCTGGCGGTCGGGGTCGGGCTGTTGTCCGTTGCCGCGTTGTTCACGCTGCACGTGATCGAGCTGCTCATTCCTGTGGTAGTGCCGCTGGTCGTACTGGCCGGCATCTACCTGGTCGTGTTCGGCAAGTTCCACCGCTAACAAAGGCCGCGCTGCTGCCTTCATGTTGCTTTCAGTTTCAGGAGATTGGATAGACGGGAGAGCTATGCCCAGAAAGACCCGCGAGAAGTTGGATCGTAAGCAGGAGGCGCGAGCGCGTTACGACCGTGAGGAAGCGTATCGGCGGCTGGAGGCGCAGCTGCATAGGCAGTGGCGGGAGCGCGCGATTGTCTGCCACGACAACAGTGGTGAGGGCCTGCCGTTCGGTGTTGTAGAAACACCCAAGTTACTTGTGTAAGTATAGTGTTTTCCTTCATAGTAAAGAAGTGAGCCGCGCTCATCGTAGTACACGTTGAACCGTACCGGGTCCTTCGCGCAATCGTCTACACAAGCCGTCGACTCACTCCCATATCAACACACATCCCGAAACAGGAATGTGTAACACCCATTACATACGCGTCGCTCCTACAAGTCAAGTGATGGTAGCTATTCAGCTGTCTGGTGCCCCGGCGGGCGTGGTGTGATCACGATCTGAGATGATCTTGGTGTGTCGGTTCCGGAGTCGGCTGAGGCGTTGCTTGAGCGGCTGCTTGCACGTGTGGCCGAGTTGGAAGCGGCGCTG
>DASUGU010000132.1:0-47370 GCA_036273855.1 Pseudonocardiaceae bacterium | reverse complement strand
CAACAGCGATAGGCTTCATTCGTGGTGTGGGGATGTTCCCCCGCTGGAGTTCGAGCGAGCGTACTGGCAGGATCCGCCCGTGGCGGCCTGACGGTAGCCCTGGTGGACGGTTGAGTCTCCAGGAAACCCGGGGCGGTCCACACCTCCCAACACCGCAATCCCGCGCGTGTCGGCCGCTGAACGGACGACACACCCGCCTCATCGCCGCGAGTCCTGCGTGCGTTGACCACTGACCGGACGACACATAACCCACGCACCCACCGCCGCACGCTCCCCCGCGTGTCGGCCGCCGAACGGACGACACACCCGCCCCACTGCCCCACGCCCCGCGCGTGTTGACTGCCGAACGGGACGACACACTGCCCCAGCACCACAAGCCCTGCGCGTGTTGACCGCCGAACGGACGACACATCCGGCGGCTGCGGTGCAACCGACGTCGGTTCGCGATAGCAGGCCAAGCAGGAGCTCTCGGGCCGTGTCCGCCGTGGTCTGGATGGAGCCCCCGCCAGGAACGCCGATGGCGTGCGCGTGTCGTCCGTTCAGTGGCCACGTCGCCACCGTCTCGCCACCGCCTCGACCCCTCAACCGGGCGAGTCGTCCGTTCAGTGGCCACGTCGCCACCGCCTTGCCACCGCCTTGCCACCGCCTCGAACCCTCAACCGGGCGAGTCGTCCGTTCGGTGGCCACGTCGCCACCGCCTTGCCACCGCCTTGCCACCGCCTCGAACCCCGCCAACTGGGCGAGTCGACCGGCTAGTGGTCAGGTGGACTTGAGCCTTCGCCAGCCGCCGGCTCGGTTGTTGGCGATGATCTGCCGGAACATCTCCCCCAGCGCCTCCGTCTGCACCGCCTCACCCTCCCGATAGGCGACCGTACGAGCGGTTTTGTTGTCGTGGCCGGCCGTGATGATGCCGTGCGGGTCGGGCACGATGGCGCCGTCGTACAGGAACACGTTCACGTGGTCCTTCGCCGCGAGCAGCGCGCAGATGTTGCCCTCCAGCACGAAGTACGGCTGTACCCGGCGCTTGATCGTCTCCACCACCTCGTCGTCCACCGAGTGCACGAGGTCGCGAACGGCCTGGCAGATGTCGCGCTGCCACGGCGGCAGCGGGTCGATGTACTCGTCGACGCGTGGGTCCGTGGTGTACCGCATGGCGCCATTGTTCCGGTAGGAAGGCCGGGTGACCTCTTTTGCGGGCACCGGCCCGTTCGCCGGCACCTCGATCGCCGATCTCGCCGAGCGGCTCCGCGTCGGCGCCGCCAGCTCGGCTGATCTGGTCGAGGCCGCCCTCTCGGCCGCCGACGGCACCGGCACCACCCTCAACTGCTACGTCACCGTCGACCACGCCGGCGCGCACCGGGCCGCCGAGCAGGCCGACCGCGAGCTGGCCGCCGGCATCGACCGCGGTCCGCTGCACGGCATCCCGGTCGGCGTCAAGGACCTCATCGACACCGCGGGCCTGCGCACCACCTGCGGCTCCCGCCACTTCGACCAGCGCGTGCCCACCGCGGACGCCGACGTCGTCACCGCACTACGCCAGGCCGGGGCGGTGATCGTCGGCAAGACCCACACGCACCAGTTCGCCTACGGGCCGACCGGCGACGTCGCGCACACCGGGCCGGCCCGCAATCCGCACGATGTAACCAAGATGACCGGCGGTTCCAGTTCCGGTTCCGCCGCCGCCGTCGCGGCCGGCCTGCTGCCGGCCGCACTGGGCACCGACACCGGCGGCTCGGTCCGGATTCCGGCGGCACTGTGCGGGATCGTCGGGCTGCGGCCCACCCAGGGCACGCTGTCCGGCGCCGGCGTCTACCCCCTGTCGGACGCCCTGGACACAGTCGGGCCGATGGCGGCGACCGTCGAGGACACGCGGCTGCTGTGGGCGGCGCTGACCGGTCGGCCGGAGGCGCTGCCGCTGGTCGACGGGTTGCGGATCGGCGTGGTCCGATCGGCCACCACCGACCAGGTCGTGCCCAGCCAGGCGGCCGCTCTCGACGATGCCGTCACCGCGCTGCGGAAGGCCGGGTTCGCCGTGCGCGACGAGCCCATGCCGGATCTGGGCGATCTCGGTCCGGTCTACGCGAACATCCAGGGCCCGGAGGCCCGCGCGGTGCACGCCGACCGGATCGCGGACGAACCCGAGTGCTACGAGCCGGAGGTGTTGGCCCGGCTGGAACGCGCCGCGGAGATCCCGGCGTGGGAGTACGTCCTGGCGATGGCCACCCGGCAGCGGCTGCGGGCCGAGCACGCCGGCCCGGAGATCCTGCTGCTGCCGACCGTCCCGATCGAGGCGCCGGCGGTCGGCGCGCGGGACGTGGATCTCGGTGTCGGCTGGACCAATCCGACACCGGCGCTGCTGTCCTGCACGGCGGGCTGGAGTGTGCTGGGGCTGCCGGCGATCAGCGTGCCGGTGCCGGGTGACGGGCTGCCGGGATCGGTCCAGTTGGTCGGACGTGCGGGTACGGACCGCCAGGTGCTCGCGGTGGCAGCGGTGCTGGAGGCGGCGGTCAGGGAGTTCCGGTGACGCGCACGATGACCTGCTCGTGGTCGTACGTGTAGCCCTCGTACTCGAACGTCAGGCCGGTCCGCTCGACGTACTCCATCCAGGCCCGGTGCTCGTGCTGTTCCCAGCTCGGGTAGTTGAAGTACTCGTCGAACACGATGACGGAGCCGGGCCGCAGTCGGGGACCGACCAGGTCCAGCACGGTGACCGTGGACTCGTACAGGTCGCAGTCGACGTGCAGGAAGTCCACGGCACCGGGGTGGGTGGCGAGAAAATCGGGCAGGACGTCGGCGAACAGGCCGACGACCAGCTCGGTACCGGGCACGTCCGGCGGGCCCTGCACGCCGAACATGCCCTCGGGGAAGCCGGGCCGCCACGCCGACGGCAGGCCCTGGAAGGAGTCGAAGCCGTAGACGTCACCGCTGCGGCCGTCGGCGATGATGGCCAGCGTCGTGCCGGTGTACACACCGAATTCCAGGGCCAGACCGCCGGTCGGGGCCAGCGACAGGGCGTGCTTGAGCGTCACGTGCGGCGAGTCGAACTGCCGCGCGGCCGCCATGTGCTCCTCGGCGAACACCGAGCTGTCCCGCACGGCCCGTGCCTCGCCGGCGAACGGAATGTCGCGCCGGGCGCGGCGTTCGAGCTCCCGCACCGACTCGATCATCCGGTTTGTCTCGGCCGTCAGGTGCTGCCGCAGTTCCGCCATTTCGTGGCGCATCGCCCGGAGTTGCTCGGCGTGGTGGTGGTCGACCACCTCGGTGACGGCACGCAGTAACTTGTCGCGCAGCGTGCGGCGTAGGCCGTCCAGCACTGGCGTCCCTCCACTCGGGCGGGCGGAATTTTGCGCGAACCCTACACCGTGGAGTGACAGCCGAGGTGACGCCCGGCCGCTGGGTCAGGCCGGCGGGTTCCAGTGCGGATCGCGACCGGACAATCCGAGCAGCCGGTCCAGTGCGGGCGCGTCCTCGGGCACCGGGACGCGGGCGGCGAACGGCATGCCTTCGCCCTGCTCATCCGGGTTGAGCATGCCGGGCGCGAACGCCAGCGACTCGCGGGCGGCGGCGTCCGGCGGCGACCAGGGCCGGCCGAGGGCGCGGGCCAGGTCCCAGCCGTGCACCTGGTATTCCCAGAGGATCATGCCGAGGGCCAGTTCGCCGGGCATCGCGGCCTCGCCCAGCAGCAACGGGCGTTCCGCGGCACCGTCGCGCAGTGCCTTCTCCAGTTGGTCGGCGGCGGCGCGGACCACGGCACCGGCGTCGGGCGGCGCGGTGTAACCGTCGAGGTCGGACCGGGGCGCCCTGCCCTCCGGGTCGGCGTAGCCGGCGGCGAAGGTGGTCAGCCAGCCGACGATGTGGGTGAGCAGGTCCTGGACGTCGAACTCGGTGCACGGCGTACGCCGCGACCGCTGGTCGGCCGGGATGGTCTGGACGAGTTCGGCCAGGTCGGCGAGGACGGTGGACAGCAGGTCGGTGGTGCGCTGGATGGATTCGGTCATCCACAGCACCGTAGCCAGGGCCGCAGCCGGGCGATTGAAGATTCGCGACGATATCCTCGGCGACGTGGTCAGCGCGCCGGAGCCGGTGGAGCGCGACAGCAGGGGGATCCTCGATCCCGGGCTGCTGCGGCAGCGGGTACGGCTGACCCGGTATCCGGTCGACGACGAGCTCGCCGGGCTGGTGGACCGGTTCTGGGTGGTGCACTGGGACCTGCCGGCCGGCGCGGAGCACCGCCAGCAGGTGCTGACCCACCCGGCCGCCAATCTCAGCGTCACGCTGGTCGACGGGCGGTTGGCCGCACAGTGCAACGGCGTGGCGCGGGCGGTGACCACCAGGGTGCTCACCGGGCAGGGCTGGGCGGTGGCCGCGATGACCACGCCGGGCGGCCTGGGCGCGTTCGTGACCGACGCGAGCGAGTACACCGACCGCGTCGTCCCGCTGGGCGTGATCGGCGTCGACGGTGACGCGCTGTGCACCGCGATGGGCGAATCCGACGACGAGGCCCAGCGGGTGGCGCAGCTCGACCGGGCGCTGCGTACCGCGGTGCGGCCGGACCGGGTGGCGGCGGCGCGGCAGGTGGCGGACGTGGCGAAGGTGGCCGAGACCGACCGTTCGGTGCGCAGGCTGGCCGATCTGGCGCAGCGGTCCGGTGTAACGCCACGCAGTGTCCAGCGGATGTTCCTGCGGTACGCGGGTGTGTCGCCGACGTGGGTGCTGCGCCGGTACCGGCTGATCGACGCGGCCGAGGCGGTGCGCGGGGGCGAACAGGTGGTGTGGGCGGAACTGGCCGAGCGGCTGGGCTACGCCGACCAGGCGCACCTGATCAGGGACTTCCGCGCCGCCATCGGCCAGACGCCTGCCGCGTATGGACAGTCGCAGGCCCGGCACGGCCTTTGACATTCGTCGAAATCCGGGCCGCCAGGCTTGGTCATTCATCGATACTGCGCACGTCACGGGATGTCTATGTTTCGACGAAAGCTGCGTCCCACCCTGTTAAGGAGCGGCGATGCGTTCCCGTGTCCGTGTCAGTCTCGTTGTGTTCGCCGCTGCGGCCGCCGGCCTGGCGGCCTGCAGTACACCCGGCGCCACCCCCACCACGTCCTCGTCCGGCGCCAGCGGCGGCACCATCAACGTCGCTCTTGCCAGTGACCCCGGCACCATCGACCCCAGTCTCGCCAACACGTTCGACTCCCGGATCGTCTTCCAGGCGTTCTGTCAGAAGCTGTACGACGCGAACAACCAGCTGCAGCCGGTACCGCAGCTCGCCGCCGCGTTGCCGAAGACGTCCGCGGACGGCCTGACCGTCACCATCCCCCTGCGGACGGGCATCAAGTTCAACGACGGCACGCCGTTCAACGCGGATGCCGTGAAGACGACCCTGGAGCGCGACCTGACCCTGTCGGGTTCGGCGCGGGCCAAGGAGATCGCGGCCGTCAAGTCGGTGGCGGCGCCCAATGCGACGACCGTGGTGATCACGCTGAGCCGCCCGTTCAGCCCGCTGGTCGCCCAGCTCACCGACCGCGCCGGCCTGGTCATGTCGCCGACCGCGCTGAAGAAGGAAGGCGACAAGTTCGGCGACAACCCGGTGTGCGTCGGACCGTTCAAGTACGCCAGCCGCGTCTCGGGCACGTCGCTGTCCTTCGTGAAGTCCAGCGACTACTACGACGCCAGCAAGGTCAAGCTGGACGGCATCACGTACAAGATCATCAGCGACCCCACGACCAGGGCGGAGAACCTCCAGTCCGGTGACGTGCAGGCGGCCGAGCAGCTCGACCCGACCGACATCCCCCGGCTGAAGGGCGACAACTCGCTGCAGATCAAGCCGGTCAGCGCGCCCGCCTACGAGGGCATCACCATCAACGTCAGCAACGCGCACGGCGACACCAGCCCGGCCGGCCCGGTGAACACCGCGCTGTCCAAGAGCCCGCAGCTGCGCCAGGCGTTCGAGCTGGCGCTGGACCGCAAGACCCTCAACAAGGTCGTGTGGAACAACGCGCAGTCCGTCGACTGCCTGCCGCTCCCGCTGCAGATGGTGTACCGGCCGGACAACGCGAACTGCACGCCGTACGACCCGGCACAGGCCAAGCAGCTCGTGGCGGCGTCCGGCATGAAGACGCCGATCCCGGTGACGATGATGATCCCGGCGGACTCCGGTGACGACCGCATGGCCCAGGTGATCCAGTCGATGGAGAACAAGGTCGGCTTCAACATGACGATCAAGCCGGTCGACTTCACCTCGGCGCTGGCCGCGGGCAAGGCGGGCAACTTCGACACGTTCCTGATCGGCTGGTCCGGCCGGCTCGACCCGGACGGCGACCTGTCCGACATCGTCACCACCGACGGCTCGAACGACTACTCGGGCCTGCAGAACCCCCAGCTGGACAAGGACATCCAGCAGGCGGCTGCGGCGTCCGGTGTGGCGGCCCGCAAGGCGGCCTACACCACGACCCTGCAACTGCTCGGGCAGCTCCGTCCGATCGTCTACCTCTACCACGACACCTGGTTCCTCGGGCTGTCCACGAAGCTGACCGGCGTGGACTACCGGGCCGACGGCATTCCGCGATTCACCACCGCATCCCTGAGCGGCTGAGAGCAGCAGCCTCATGGGCATGTTCATCCTCCGCAGGGCGTTCTCGTCAGTCGTCGTGCTGTTCCTGTGCAGCGTCGCCGTGTTCGCAGGCGTTCGCGCGCTGCCCGGTGACCCGGCACTGGTGATGGCTGGCGAGAACGCCACGCCGCAACTGATCGCGGCGATCCGGCACCAGTTCGGGCTCGACCAGCCGCTGCCGGTCCAGTACGCCGACTACGTGAGCCAGGCGTTCCACGGGAACTTCGGCATCTCGACGACCGACCAGATCCCGGTGGCGACGATCCTGGCGCAGCGGATCCCGGTGACGCTGGAACTGGCGTTCCTGGCGATCATCGTCGGGGTGCTGATCGGCGTACCGGCCGGTGTGGTGTCCGCGGTCAAGCGCGGCAAGTTCGCCGACTGGGTGTCCAACGGCTTCGGCCTGATCGGCCTGTCCGTGCCGCACTTCTGGCTGGGCCTGCTGGCGATCCTGATCTTCGCGGTCCGGTTGCACTGGCTGCCGGCGTCCGGTTTCGTCGGCCTGGCCGAGGATCCGGTGGAGAACCTGCGCCGGATGATCATGCCGGCTCTGGTGCTGGGCACCGGTCTGTCCGCGGTACTGATGCGGCAGACGAGATCGGCGTTACTGGGTCAGCTGTCCGAGGACTACGTGCGTACGGCACGGGCGAAGGGCCTGTCGAGCGGGGCGCAGATCAGACACGCCCTGCGCAACAGCCTGACCACCGTCACCACGGTGCTGGGCCTGCAACTGGGTGCGCTGATCAGCGGCGCGGTCGTCACCGAGCAGATCTTCGTGATCCCGGGATTCGGGAAGCTGACCGTCGACGCCGTGCTGCAGCGCAACTATCCCGTCATCGAGGGGGTGGTCATCGTGACCGTGTTCGGCTACGTCCTGGTCAACCTGCTGGTCGACCTGGCCTATGCCTGGCTGAATCCGAGGCTGCGGGTCACGGGGGCGAGCCGATGAGCGTGGTGGCCGCACCGCTGCCGGTGGCGTCGGTGCGGCGCGGCGTGCGGCTGCGCAGGCGGTTCCTGCGCCGGCCCATGGCGATCGTCGGACTCGTGCTGGTGGTCCTGTTCCTGTTGCTGGCCATCGTCGGCCCGTGGGTCACGCCGGACCCGCTGGCCCAGGACCTGACCCAGACGTTCGCCTCACCGAGCGCGCACCACCTGCTCGGCACGGACGACCTGGGCCGGGACGAGCTGGCCAGGCTGGCCTCGGGCGCGCGAGTGTCGCTGGTGGCCGGTGTGCTGTCCACCGCGCTGGCGATGGTGGTCGGGGTGCCGATCGGGTTGGCGTCCGGGTACTTCAAGGGCTGGCTGGACCCGGTCGTCATGCGCCTGAACGACACCGTGCTGGCGTTCCCGTTCCTGATCTTCGCCGTGGGTTTCGCCGCGATCTTCGGCGCGTCACTGCGCAACGTGGTGATCGCGCTGTCCATTGGCCTGTTGCCGACGATCGTGCGGGTCTCCCGGGGTGAGGCGTTGGTGCTGCGGGAACAGGACTTCGTGGGCGGTGCGGTGGCCGACGGCGCCCGCCCGGCCGCGATCATGTTCCGCTACCTGCTGCCCAACTCGTTCAACGCGCTCATCGTGCAGGCCACGGTGGGCATCCCGACCGGCATCATCGGTGAGGCGGTGCTGAGCTTCCTGGGGCTGGGTGTGCAGCCGCCGGGCGCTTCGTGGGGGTTGATGCTCACGTCCGCCCAGCAGTTCCTGTCCCAGGCACCGCAACTGGCCATCTATCCCGGCGCGCTGATCGCGCTGGCCACGCTCGGGTTCAACCTGCTCGGCGACGGCCTGCGTGACGTGCTCGACCCCAGGGAGCGCCGATGACGACGACAGTGCTGGAGGTGGAGCACCTCGGGGTCACGTTCGCCACCGAGGACGGCCCGGTGCTCGCGGTGAAGGACATGTCGTTCGCCGTCCGGCCCGGGGAGATCCTGGCGCTGGTCGGCGAGTCCGGCTGTGGCAAGACGGTCACCGCGATGTCCATTCCCGGTCTGCTGCCCTCGGACGGCGTGGCCCGCAGCGGCACCGTCCGGCTGGCCGGGCGGGATCTCACCACGCTCGCCGAGCGCGAGCTGGAGTCGTTGCGCGGCAAGGACATCTCCGTGGTGTTCCAGGAGCCGATGACGTCGCTCAACCCGGCCTACACGGTGGGCAAGCAGATCGTCGAGGTGCTGCGCCGGCACCAGTCGCTGAACCGGGGCCAGGCGCTGGACCGGGCGGTCGAGCTGCTGACGCTGGTCGGCATCCCGGACGCGCGGCGGCGCTGCACCAGCTTCCCGCACCAGCTCTCCGGCGGCATGCGGCAGCGCGTGATGATCGCGATGGCGCTGGCCCTGGAGCCCAGGGTCGTGATCATGGACGAGCCCACCACCGCACTGGACGTGGTGACGCAGCGGGAGATCCTCGAGGAACTCATCGGGCTGCGGGACCGGCTCGGCTTCGCCGTCCTGTTCATCACCCACGACCTGTCGCTGCTGATCGAACTGGCGGACTCCATCGCGGTCATGTACGCGGGCCGGCTGGTGGAGCGGGCGTCCGCGGCCGCGCTGTTCCGGTCGCCGCGTCACCCCTACACGCGCGGCCTGCTCAACTCGTTCCCGTCATTGCACGGCGAGTGGCGCAGGATGACCGGCATCGCAGGCTCCCCGCCCGACCTGCGGCACGTGCCCAGCGGGTGCGCGTTCCACCCGCGCTGCCCGCACGCGTTCGACCGCTGCTCGGCCGAGACACCGAAGCTGGTGGAGATCGGCGGCGGGGACCAGTCGAGGGTGGTGTCGTGCTGGCTGCACGATAGCGCCGCACCCGGCACGCCCGCCGTGCCCGAGGACCTCGCCCTGCCGGAGCCGATGATCGGGAGCGCGTCATGACCGAGATCGCGGTACTCGAGGCGAAGAACCTGACCAAGCACTTCCAGATCCGGGAGCGCTCGCTGGCGCTGCGCCGGGTCCCGGTGCGGGCCGTCGAGGACGTGTCCATCAGCCTGGCCAAGGGGTCGGTCACCGCCGTGGTGGGGGAGAGCGGGTCGGGCAAGTCGACGCTGGCCAGGATGCTGGCCCGGCTGATCGTGCCGACGTCGGGCGAGGTGCTGCTGCGCGGCAGCCGCACGCCACCCGGCGGGGCGCGCCGCGAGTACACCCGGCAGGTCCAGCTCGTCCTGCAGGACCCGTTCTCGTCGCTGAACCCGGTGCACAGCGTGCGCTACCACCTCAGCCGGCCGCTGCGCATCCACGGCATGGCGGACGGAGAGACCGATCTGGAGCGCTCCATCCTGGATCTGCTGCGCCGGGTGGCGCTCACGCCGGCCGAGCAGTTCATCGACAAGTACCCGCACGAGCTGTCCGGTGGCCAGCGGCAGCGCGTCGCCATCGCCCGTGCCCTGGCCGTGCGGCCGGAGGTGCTGATCGCCGACGAACCGGTGTCCATGCTCGACGTGTCCATCCGGCTGGGCGTGCTGAACCTGCTGGCCGACCTGCGCGACACCGAGGGCCTGGCCATCCTGTACGTCACCCACGACATTGCGTCCGCCCGGTACCTCGCGGACACCATCGTGGTCATGTACGCCGGCCAGATGGTCGAGTCCGGCCCGGCGGCGGAGGTCACCGACCACCCGTCGCACCCCTACACCCAGTTGTTGCTGCGCGCCGCGCCCGACCCGGACCGGGTCGAACCGCCCACCCTGGCCGGCCGGGGCGCGCCACCCAGCCTGGTCCGGCCGCCGTCCGGCTGCCGGTTCCACCCCCGCTGCCCGCACGCCATGCCGGTGTGCGAGACGACGGCGCCGCCAGCGGTGCGGGTCGCCGACGGGCATGCCAGCGCGTGCTGGCTGTACGCGCAGGAGGGGACGCACGACACCACCGGTCCGGACGGGGTGGTCGGCTGAGTCCACCCCCGGCGGCCGAGCGGCCGCGCACCAACTGACCCGGTGATCCACCGGAAGCCCACCGCCCCCTTGGCGGTGCGGAGCACAACGACGGGGCCCGGCCGACCTGGGCCGTGCCCGCCAGTAACAGACCCCGACACGGTCGTTGCACTCGAGGCCGGCGTGAGCCGGCCGGACGTACGGAGTTTAACCAATGTTGCGCAGAACTCTTACCGGACTGGCGGCGCTGTCCGCCGTTCTGATCGCGGTCACGGCGTGTGGGCAAGGCCAGCCAGCGGCGTCGGGTGGTAACAACTCGACCCTCGTGATCGAGGACAACCCGGTCTCGCCCTTCACCGACAACTTCAACCCGTTCGACACGAACGACACGGCCGTCCTGGTCAACGCCCAGGGCATGATCTACGAGCCGTTGCTGCAGTTCAACGCGATGAAGCCGGGCACGGCCCCCTACCCGTGGCTGGGCAAGACCTACAGCTTCTCGCCCGACGGCAAGACCCTGACGTTCCACCTGCAGCAGGGCGTCAAGTGGAACGACGGCAAGCCGTTCAGCAGCGCCGATGTCGCCTTCACCTTCAACCTGATGAAGAAGAACCCGGCGATCAACACGAACGGGATCAACCCGACGAACGTGAGCACGCCGGACGCGAACACCGTGGTCCTGACGTTCGCCACACCGCAGTTCGTGAACCTGTTCTACATCGGCTCGGCCTACATCGTGCCGCAGCACATCTGGCAGTCCGTGGCGGACCCGTCGACGTTCAACGACCCCAGCCCGGTCGGCACCGGCCCGTACAAGCTGGCCAAGTTCAACTCGCAGGGCTTCACGCTGACCAAGACCGGCACGTACTGGCAGCAGAACATGGTGAAGATCGCCAACCTGAGCTTCCCGTCGTACGTGTCCAACACGACCGCCAGCCTGGCCCTGTCCCAGGGCAAGATCGACTGGGGCGGCAACGACATCCCGAACATCCAGAAGACGTTCGTGAACGTCGACCCGACCCACAACAAGTACTGGTTCGCGCCGGTCAACGTGGTGACGCTGCAGCTCAACACCACCAAGCCGATGCTGAGCGACCCGGCCGTGCGCAGGGCGATCAGCGCGGGCATCGACCGCAACCAACTGTCCACCATCGGTGAGACCGGTTACGAGCCCGCGGCCACCTCGTCCGGCGGCCTGCTGCTCAAGGGTGTCGACGACAAGTTCCTGATGCCGTCACTGGCCAACGACCTGGCCCAGGACAAGAACAAGGTCGGCCAGATCCTGCAGGCCGACGGGTTCACCAAGGTCAACGGCAAGTGGACCAAGGGTGGCAAGACGATCAAGTTCGCTCTCGAGGACCCGTCGTCGTACTCGGACTACTACGAGGACATCACCCTGATCTCGCAGCAGCTCAACGCGCAGGGCTTCGACACCACGGTCAACGGCACCACGCCGGACACCTGGACCAGCGACTACAACAACGGCAACTTCGACGCCACCGTCCACTGGGGCAACCAGGGCCCGTCGCCGTACTACCAGTACGACAACTGGCTGGACTCGAACCTGAGCGCGCCGATCGGCAAGCCGGCCACCGGTGACCAGAGCCGGTTCTCCAGCCCGGCGGCGCAGGCGGCGCTGAACGAGTTCGCGAACACCAACGACGAGGCCACCCAGGCCGACGCGCTGAACAAGCTGCAGCAGATCGTGGCCCAGCAGGCGCCGGTCATCCCGCTGCTCTACGGGGCGTCCTGGGACGAGTACAGCACCAAGAAGTTCACTGGCTGGCCGACGCCGGACAACGCCTACATGAACCCGACCCCCAACTCGCCGTTCATGGAGTACACCGTCCTGCACCTGACGCCGGTGTCCTGACCACATCACCACGACACGCACCAGGGGTTGTCCCCGCCCGGTCCCAGGCGGCCGGGCGGGGGCGCCGCGCCGAGCGCGGAACCAGTGCTGACGCAACGAAGGGGACATCGCATGACTGTCCTTCGGCAGGACATCGACGAATCCGAACAGAACACCGCCATGGCGCCGGTGACCCGCAAGACCTTTCCCAGCGGGTTCCTCTGGGGCTCGGCCACCGCGTCCTATCAGGTCGAAGGAGCCGCGGCCGAGGACGGCAGAACCCCGTCCATCTGGGACACGTTCGCCCGACGACGAGGAGCCGTGCGCAACGCGGACACCGGTGACGTCGCGGCGGACCACTACCACCGGTTCACCGACGACGTGGCGACGATGGCCGCGCTGGGCCTGTCCGCCTACCGGTTCTCGCTGTCCTGGTCCCGGGTGCGGCCCGGCGGCAGCGGTCCGGTGAACGAGTCCGGCCTCGGCTTCTACGACCGGCTGGTGGACGAGCTCTGCGCCAGGGGCATCCGCCCGGTCGCCACCGCGTACCACTGGGACCTGCCGCAGGAACTCGAGGACGCCGGTGGCTGGACCAACCGGGACACCGCCTACCGCTTCGCCGAGTACGTGCAGATGGCCGCGGCCCGGCTCGGTGACCGGGTCGAGTTGTGGTCGACGGTGAACGAGCCGTGGTGCTCGGCGTTCCTCGGCTACGCGTCCGGCGTGCACGCCCCCGGCCGGCAGGAGCCGGAGTCGGCGCTGCGGGCCGTGCACCATCTCCTGCTGGGCCACGGCCTGGCCGTCGGCGTCCTGCGCGACGCGTTGCCCGCCGGTCACCAGGCGTCGCTGGTGCTCAACCTGCACTCGATCCGCCCGGTGGACCCGGAGTCCCCCGCCGACGCCGAGGCGGTGCGCCGCATCGACGGCCTGGCCAACCGGATCTTCCTGGAACCGGTGCTGCGCGGCCAGTACCCGCAGGACGTGTTCGCCGACACCGCCACCATCACCGACTGGAACTTCGTCCAGGACACCGACCTCGCCGAGATCTCCCGCCCCATCGACGTGCTGGGGGTCAACTACTACACGCCCACCCTGGTCGCCGCCCGCAAGCCGGGCGCGCCGCCGGTCCGCGCCGACGGACACGGGAACAGCAACAGTTCACCCTGGGTCGGCGCGGGAGACATCGACTTCCTGCAACCACCCGGGTCCCGCACCATGATGCAATGGTCGGTGGACGCCACCGGCCTGCACGACGTGCTGTCCAGGGTCGGCCGGGAGTACCCGGAACTACCGCTGGTGGTCGCCGAGAACGGCGCGGCCTACGACGACTACGTCGACCCGAGCGGCCGGGTCCGGGACGCCGAACGGATCGCCTACCTGCGGTCCCACCTGGACGCGGTGCACACGGCCATCGCCGAGGGCGTCGACGTGCGCGGCTACTTCGTCTGGTCGTTGCTGGACAACTTCGAGTGGTCGTACGGCTACTCGCGGCGGTTCGGCATCGTGTACGTCGACTTCGCGACGCAGCGCCGCTGGCTCAAGGACAGCGCCCGCTGGTTCGCCGGAGTCGCGTCGGCGAACGCGCTGCTGGACGAGGACGCGCCGGTGGAGGACGGGAACGGCCCGTAGGGCCGCCCACAACGTCGGGTCAGTCGGGGCCATAGGGGTCGCCGCTACTCGGCACAAGTCGTGAGTGCGGAATGTCGTGCCGGCGACGTTCCGCACTCACGCACCTCCTCTGTTGGGTGCGGTTCTTGGGTTGGGGTTGGCTCGGCCGGAGAAGACTGGATCGTCCTGAAAGCTAGTGCCCCCAAGGGTTGCGCTGGATTCGCGCTTCGCCCCGGCAAGCCAGAATTTCGCTCGGCGGAGGCAATGTCAGCTCTTGGGGATTATTGTCGCTTCATTCCTGGCCGCTCCTCGTGCAGGCCAATCTTTTGCGTCGGCCCGACGCAAACAATCCACAAAGAGGGAGCGGCCCGAGCCAAGCCCAACCCGGGCGCCAGCCAACCCGACTTCACCCAGCCGATTGAGGCAGAACGGAGTCCGACCCGGACCGAGTGATCGAGTCGTTCAGCTTGTTCAACAACCGCCCCAACGCCGTCCGGTCGTCGTCGGTCCAGTCACTGGTGACAGCGTCTAGATTGCTACGTCGCTGCCGCCGCATCTGCCGCATCACGGTCCGACCATCTTCCGTCGGGCTGATGATGCAGGACCGGCGGTCCCCGGGGTTGGTCTGGCGCTCGACCAGACCCAGCTCCTTCATGGCCGCAACCTGGCGGGTGACAGTCGAACCGTCCAGGCCGACAGCGGCGGCGATGGTGTTGATCGAAGCCGGGCCGATCCGCTCCAGGGTGCGCAGCAGGAGGTAGCCGGCTCGGTCGACCCCGCAGGCGGCCTCGGGCGGGCGGCCCAGCATCACGATCGTGCGCGCCAGCCGAGTCATCTCGGTCTCCAGCACGTCGACCGGGTCACCAGTCGACTTGACGCGCGACTTTCGCCTGTGAGGCACGGTCGACCCGCCTCTCCGGTACTTCCACCCTGGGTGGTCTACGTGTACGGTACAGATATATTGCCTGTATTGCACAGTGGTCATCAGGTGCTGGGTCGGAGTAGAACAGCAGGTGATGGCGGTAGGGCGGGTCGACGTCAGTGAGCATGCCCGTGTTCACCGGCTCTCGCGTCCACCGTCGACTCACCCGGTGGGGCTGGCACGTCGCGCTGCGCTGCGCGATCATGCGCTGCACTATGTGTTCCGTGCCCGAACGAACGTGGAGGTTCTCGGTGCCTTGGCACGCTGGTCGAGACTGGTCGGCTCGTGTGGTTCGTCGGCTGACCGCCTCCCCGCACAATGAGACGAATACATCTCACGGTACCACGCCGACAGCACCGCTCGACCAGGTCGGACAGGAAAACTTCTCGGTCGCCGCACGCCTGCTGCCTCCGGTGTTCCGCCGGCATCTGCTGTCCATCTACGTCTTCGCGCGGCTCGTCGACGACATCGGCGACGAGGCGACCGGCAACCGGATCACCTTGCTGGACAAGGTGACCCGCGATCTTGATCATATCTACGCCGGTCGTACGCCCACTCACGGGATGCTCTCCGAACTTGCGGTGACGATTCGCGAGTGTGACATCCCGCGCGGCCCGCTGGACGCCTTGATCGCCGCCAATCGACAGGATCAGTTCGTCCACCGTTACGGGTCCTACCCGGAATTGGTCGAGTACTGCGAACTGTCCGCGAATCCGGTCGGCCAGCTGGTGCTGTACGTGTTCCGCATGGCGACACCGGAACGGATCTCGCTGTCGGACAAGGTGTGCACGGCACTGCAGATCCTCGAGCACTGCCAGGACGTGCCCGAGGACTTCGACAAGGGCCGGGTGTACATGCCGGCCGACGACCTGGACCGGTTCGGGGTGTCCGACGCCGACCTGAAGGCACCCGTGGCGGGCACGCCGTTCCGCGCGATGCTGGCGTTCCAGGTGCAACGCTCCCGGCGGCTGCTGGAGGAGGGTGCCCCGCTGGTCAACTCGCTGCGCGGGTGGGGCAGGCTCGCGGTGAGCGGCTACGTCGCCGGCGGCCTGGCCACCGCCAAGGCGATCGCGGACGCGGACTACGACGTACTCGTCGGCACGCCCAAGCCGGGCAAGGCAGACACCCTGCGGTACTGGCTGCTGCTGCTCGGCGGCGGCAGCGTGGCGTGACCGAACATCATTCTGGCGCGGAGGGGACCGGCTGATGAACCTGGACGCCGCATACGCGCGGTGCGAACAGATCACCACGGAGCAGGCCCGCAACTTCTCCTACGGCATCAAGTTGCTGCCGCCACCGAAGCGGCGCTCACTGTCCGCCGTGTACGCGTTCGCCCGGCGGGTGGACGACATCGGCGACGGCGACCAGCCATCGGACGTCCGGCTGGCCGGGCTGACCGAGGTGCGCGGCCAACTGAGCCGGCTGGACGACCCGGGCGACGACCCGGTGCTGGTCGCGCTGGCCGACACCGCGCTGCGCACCGGCCTGCCGGTCCCGGCGTTCCACGAGCTGATCGACGGCTGCGAGGCCGACGTGCGGGGCACCGAGTACCAGACGTTCGACGAACTGCACGGCTACTGCCGGTGTGTCGCGGGCTCGATCGGCCGGCTGTCGCTGGCCGTGTTCGGCAGCGCCGACCGGACCGTCGCCGAGCCGATCGCCGACGCGCTCGGCGTGGCCCTGCAACTGACCAACATCATCCGGGACGTGCTGGAGGACCGCCGCAACGGCCGGATCTACCTGCCCGCCGAGGATCTCAAGCGGTTCGGCTGCACCCTGGAACTGGACGACGCCGGCCGGTTCACCGACGACGTCGACCAGCTGAGCGCGCTGATCGAGTTCGAAGCGGCCCGTGCCCAGGACTGGTACGCCGACGGGCTACGCCTGCTGCCCATGCTGGACCGCCGCAGCCGGGCCTGCACCGGCGCGATGGCGGGCATCTACCACCGCCTGCTGGACCGATTCATGGCGCGACCGTGGCTGGTGCTGCGGGACCGGGTTTCGCTGCCCGGCTGGGAGAAGGCCATCGTCGCCGCCCGTGCGCTGGCCGGGGTCGGCGGATGACGCGCGGCACCGTGGTGGTGGTCGGCGGCGGGCTGGCCGGGCTGGCCGCGGCCACCGGCCTGGTGCGGCAGGGCCACGACGTCACGGTCGTCGAGGCACGGGCCCGGCTGGGCGGCGCCACGTTCTCGTTCCCGCGCGACGGCCTGGCCGTGGACAACGGCCAGCACGTGCTGCTGCGCTGCTACAGCGAGTATCTCGCCCTGCTGGGAACGTTCGGCGTCGGCGACCGGATCGCCATGCAGGACCGGTTCCACATCCCGGTGCTGGACAGCGCGGGCCGGCGGGCCGAACTGCGCCGCACCAACCTGCCGGCACCGCTGCACCTGGCATCGACACTGTCCCGGTACCGGCTGCTGTCCGGCACCGACCGGGCCCGCGTGCTGCTGGCCGCCGGTCTACTGAGGACACTGGACCCGGCCGACCCGAAACTGGACGGGCGCAGCTTCGCCGACTGGCTGGTCCGGCACGGCCAGACCAGGGCCACGATCGACGCGCTGTGGAACCTGATCACGGTGGCCGCGCTGAACACCGACGCCGAGCACGCCTCGCTGGCGTTGTGCGCGATGGTGTTCCGCACCGCCCTGCTGGAACGGGCCGACGCTGCCGACATCGGCGTGCCGACGCTGCCGCTGGGCGAACTGCACGGCGACGCCGCCCAGCGGTACCTCACCGGCCAGGGCGCCCGGGTCCTGCTGCACACCCCGGTGCGGGCCATCCGGACCGTCGGCTCCGGTTTCGAGGTGGCGATGGACGGTGACGTCATGGGCGCGGACGCCGTCGTCGTGGCCGCACCGCCGGAAGCCGCCGCCGAGGTGCTGCCGGCCGGTGCGCTGGACCGGCCGGAGCGACTCGCGGAACTCGGTGGCGCGCCGATCGTCAATGTGCACACTGTGTACGACCGACCGGTCACCTGGGACCCGTTCACGGCCGTCATCGGTTCGCCCGTGCAGTGGGTGTTCGACAGGTCGGAGATCGCCGGAGTGGACAGTGGCCAGTACCTCGCCGTGTCGCTGTCGGCCGCGCAGGAGTGGATCGACGTGCCGACCGGCCGCCTGAAGGAACGGTTCCTGCCGGAGATGGCGCGGCTGTTCCCGGCGGCGGGCGGCGCGCAGGTGAAGCAGTTCTTCGTCACCCGGGAACGGCGGGCGACGTTCCGCCAGGTGCCCGGCAGCGCCCGGCTACGCCCGGCGGCGCGGACCAACCTGCCAGGCTGCGTCCTTGCTGGAGCGTGGACCGCCACCGGATGGCCCGACACGATGGAGGGCGCGGTGCGCAGCGGCAACGAAGCCGCCCGGATCGCCGCCGCCCGGCTGGCCGCCATGAGTACCGCTACGACAGTTGGGGAGGCGTCATGACCGCAGTTCTGCCGGTCGAGGTCACCGCGGCCCGGGACGTCGCGGAGCCGGCCCTGCGCCGGGCCGTCGACGAGCTCGCGCCCGCCATGCGCACGATCTCGCGGTACCACTTCGGCTGGGCCGACGAATCCGGCCGGGAGACACCGGGTGGCGGTGGCAAGGCGCTGCGGCCCGCGTTGACCCTGCTGTCCGCGCAGGCGGCGGGCGGTGACCCGAGGGCCGCCGTGCCCGCCGCGGTCGCCGTCGAGCTGGTGCACAACTTCTCCCTGCTGCACGACGACGTGATGGACAACGACGTGGAGCGCCGGCACCGGCCCACCGCGTGGACCGTGTTCGGCGTGCCGGCGGCGATCCTGGCCGGCGACGCGCTGCTCACCCTGGCCATCGAGGTGGCCCGCCGGGACAGCAGGCCCGACCGGGCCAGTGACGTGATCGCGTGCCTGAACGAGGCCGTGCAGGGGTTGATCGTCGGCCAGAGCGCGGACGTGGACTTCGAGCGGCGCACCGACGTGACCCTGTCCGAGTGCCTGGCGATGGTGGCCGGCAAGACCGGTGCGCTGATGCGCTGCGCGTCCTCGGTCGGCGCGCTGGCGGTCGGCGCCGACGCGGCCACGGTCGCCACGCTCGCCGGCTTCGGCGACCACCTGGGCCTGGCGTTCCAGTTGGTGGACGACCTGCTGGGCATCTGGGGCAGCCCGGACGTGACCGGCAAGCCCGCGCTGGCCGACCTGCGCAGCCGCAAGAAGTCGGTGCCCGTGGTGGCCGCGCTGGACTCCGGCACCGAGGCGGGCGCCCGGCTGGCCGAGCTGTACTTCCAGCCCCACCAACCCGACCAGGTGGACGACGAGGCCGCGCTGATGGCGATGGCCGACCTGGTCGAGCGGGCCGGTGCGCGGGAGTGGACGGAGACCGAGGCCGACCGGCACATCCGCGAGGCGGAGCGGTACCTGGTCGACCTGGCGGCGCCCCCGGCGGTGACCGAGGCGCTGCGGGCCACCGCGTTGTTCGTGACGAGGAGGGACCGTTGAGCTCCGCAGTCGTGGGGTCGTCGGACGCCGTGCTCGAACGGGCACGGCGGACGGTCGACGCGGCCCGGGACCACCTGTTGTCGCTGCAGGACGCGGCAGGCTGGTGGAAGGGCAATCTGGAGACCAACGTCACCATGGACGCCGAGGACCTGATGTTGCGTCAGTTCCTGGGCATCCGGGAGGCGGAGCAGACCGAGCAGGCGGCCCGCTGGATCCGGTCGCAGCAGCGGTCGGACGGGACCTGGGCCAACTTCCACGGCGGCCCGGCCGACCTGTCCACCACGGTCGAGTCGTACGTGGCGCTGCGGCTGGCCGGTGACGAGCCGGCCGCCGACCACCTGCGGGCCGCCGCCCGGTACGTGCTCGACCAGGGCGGTGTCGAGCAGACCAGGGTGTTCACCCGGCTGTGGCTGGCCCTGTTCGGCGAGTGGTCCTGGGACGACCTGCCGATCATGCCGCCGGAACTGGTGTTCCTGCCGTCGTGGTTCCCGCTCAACATCTACGACTGGGGTTGCTGGGCCCGGCAGACCGTGGTGCCGCTGACCATCGTCAGCGCACTGCGCCCGGTCCGGCCGCTCGGCGTCACCATCGACGAGCTGCGCACCGGCCGGCCCCGCCGCTCCACCGAGCCGCTGCTGTCGATCGGCGGCGCGTTCGAGGCGCTGGACAAGGTGCTGCACGCCTACCAACGCTCGCCGGTCAAGCCGTTCCGGAAGCTGGCCATGCGACAGGGAGTCGAGTGGATCATCGCCCACCAGGAGGCGGACGGCGGCTGGGGCGGCATCCAGCCACCCTGGGTGTACTCGATCATGGCGCTGCACCTGATGGGTTACCCGCTGGATCACCCGGTGCTGGCCAAGGCCATCGCCGGCCTGGACGACTTCACCGTGCACGAGCAGACCGACCAGGGCACGGTCCGCTGGCTGGAGGCGTGCCAGTCCCCGGTGTGGGACACGTGCCTGGCGGTCACCGGCCTGCTGGACGCCGGCGTGCCGGCCGACCATCCCGCCGTGGCCAAGGCCGTGGACTGGATGGTCGGCGAGGAGATCACGGTGACCGGCGACTGGTCGGTACGCCGGCCGGGGCTGGCGCCGGGCGGCTGGGCGTTCGAGTTCGCCAACGACGGCTACCCGGACACCGACGACACCGCCGAGGTCGTGCTGGCGCTGCGCCGGACCGACCGGCCGGGTGTGCGGCCCGCCGTCGACCGGGGGATGCGCTGGATGATCGGCATGCAGTCCAAGGACGGCGGCTGGGGCGCGTTCGACGCGGACAACACCAGGGAGATCATCACCAAGCTCCCGTTCTGCGACTTCGGCGCGGTCATCGACCCGCCGTCGGCCGACGTGACCGCGCACATCGTGGAGGCCCTGGCCGCCGAGGGCATGGCCGGCGGCCCGGCGGCCCGGCGTGGCGTGCGCTGGCTGCTGGAGGCGCAGGAGCGGGACGGTTCGTGGTTCGGCCGCTGGGGCGCCAACCACGTGTACGGCACCGGTGCCGCCGTGCCGGCACTGGTCGCCGCCGGGGTGCCGGCGTCGGACCTGTCGATCCGCAGGGCGGTGCGCTGGCTGCGTGAGGTGCAGAACGCCGACGGCGGCTGGGGCGAGGACCTAAGGTCCTATGTGGACAGTAACTGGCGGGGGAAGGGCGAGTCGACCGCGTCACAGACGGCGTGGGCGCTGATGGCCCTGCTGGCGGCGGGCGAGCGCGGTGACGACGTCCGGCGCGGTGTCGCCTGGCTGGCGGAGACCCAGCGGCCGGACGGCACGTGGGACGAGCCCTACTTCACCGGCACCGGTTTCCCCGGCGACTTCTACATCAACTACCACCTGTATCGCCTGGTGTTCCCGCTCTCCGCGCTGGGCCGGTTCCTGGAGGCCGAGGATGACCGGACCTGATCCCGGCCTGCTCGTCGCCGCACCCATGCGGTGGGAGGCGAGGACCCTGAGCCGGGGCCTGCCGCCGGACACCGTGGTGCGCACCGGCATCGGCCCGGACCGCTCCCGGCGGTCGATCGGCGTGCTGCGCGGTCGCCGGCCGGCCGCGCTGGCCGTCGCCGGCTTCGGCGGTGCGCTGGTCGACGGGATCGAGCCGGGCGACGTCGTGGTGGCCACGGAGGTGCGGACCGGTACGACAAGGGTGGCCTGCCCGTCGGCTCCGCTGCTGGCCGCCGCGCTGCGCGCCGCCGGGCTGACCGTGCGGCTGGGACCGATCGTGTCGACCGACCACATCGTGCACGGCGCGGAACGGGCCGAACTGGGTGCCACCGGGGCACTGGCCGTGGACATGGAGTCGGCGTTCCTGGCCGACGCGGCCGATGGCGGACCGCTGGCCGTGCTCCGGGTGATCACCGACACCCCGAGCAAGTCGCTGCTGCGGCCGGGCACGGTGACCGCCGGGATCACCGCCACGAGGGTGCTGGCCCGGGTCGGCCCGGCACTGGTGGCGTGGGCGAACGCGGTCGGCGACCGGTCGGTGTTACTGGCCAGCCCCCGGTCGTTCTGCGCCGGCGTGGAACGGGCCATCGACATCGTGGCCCACCTGCTGGAGCAGCGTCCCGGCCCGATCTACGTGCGCAAGCAGATCGTCCACAACGCCATCGTCGTCGCCGACCTGGAACGGCGCGGGGCGGTGTTCGTGGACGAGCTGGCCGAGGTGCCCGACGGCGCCACCGTGGTGTTCTCCGCGCACGGCGTGGCGCCCAGCGTGCGGGACGAGGCGGCGGCCCGGGGCATGGACGTGGTGGACGCCACCTGCCCGCTGGTGGCCAAGGTGCACAGCGAGGCACGGCGGTTCGCCGCCCGGGGCGACACCATCCTGTTCATCGGCCACGCCGGACACGAGGAGACGGAGGGCACACTCGGCGAGGAACCCGAGCACACCGTCCTCGTCGAGCACGAGTCCGAAGTAGAGTCGTTGCGGGTGGCCGATCCGGAGCGGGTCAGCTACCTGATGCAGACCACGCTCGCGGCGGACGAGGCCGATGGCATCGTCACCGCGCTGCGCAGGAGGTTCCCCGCGCTGAACGGACCCAGTTCGGACGACATCTGCTACGCGACCACGAACCGCCAGCGGGCGGTCCGGGGCGTGGCGGGTGACGCGGAACTGGTCCTGGTAGTGGGTTCGGCGAACTCGTCGAACTCGGTACGACTGGTCGAGGTCGCCGAGCGCGAAGGCGCCCGCGCGTACCTCGTCGACGACGTCGGCGACGTCCACCTGGACTGGCTGGCCGGCGTCCGCACGATCGGCGTGTCCGCCGGGGCGTCCGCCCCGCCGGAACTCGTCACCGAACTGGTCGCCGCGCTCGGCGGCCTCGGTCGGCTCGACGTGGCCGAGCGTTCCGTCACCACGGAGACAGTTCGTTTCACACTGCCCAAGGAGGTGCGTCAGTAATGCCGGTGCCGGTACGGCAGGCGGTTCGGGTAGGCGCGTACGTCGCCAAGCAGAAGCTGCTGCGTAACAAGAAGTTCCCGCTGGTGGTCGAACTCGAACCGCTGTTCGCGTGCAATCTGGCGTGCAACGGCTGCGGCAAGATCCAGCACCCGCACGACGTGCTGAAGCGCCGCATGCCGGTGGAGCAGGCCGTCGGCGCCGTGCTGGAGTCCGGCGCGCCGATGGTGTCCATCGCGGGTGGCGAACCGCTGATGCACCCGCAGATCGACGAGATCGTCAACGAGCTGGTCAAGCGCAAGAAGTTCGTCGTGCTGTGCACCAACGCGATGCTGGTGCGCAAGCGGATCGACAAGTTCAACTTCACACCGTCGCCCTACTTCCAGTGGGCCGTGCACATCGACGGCCTGAAGGAGCGGCACGACGAGTCGGTCAGCAAGGACGGCGTGTTCGACGAGGCGATCGAGGCCATCAAGGAGCTGAAGAGCCGGGGGTTTCGCGTCACCACGAACTCGACGTTCTTCAACACCGACACGCCGCAGACCATCATCGACGTGCTCAACTTCCTCAACGACGAGGTGCAGGTCGACGAGATGATGATCTCGCCCGCCTACGCCTACGAGAAGGCACCCGACCAGGACCACTTCCTGGGTGTGCAGGAGACCAGGGAGCTGTTCCGCAAGGCGTTCGCGGACGGCAGGCGCACGAAGTGGCGGCTGTCCCACTCGCCGCTGTTCCTGGACTTCCTGGAGGGCAAGAAGGACTTCGAGTGCACGGCGTGGGGCATCCCGTCGTACTCGTTGCTGGGCTGGCAGAAGCCCTGCTACCTGATGAGCGACGGCTACGTGCAGACGTACAAGGAGCTCATCGAGACCACCGAGTGGGACAAGTACGGCCGGGGCAAGGACCCGCGCTGCAACAACTGCATGGCGCACTGCGGGTACGAGCCGAGTGCCGTGCTGGCCACCATGGGGTCGCTCAAGGAGTCCATCCGCGCGATGCGCGAGCAGTGATCGGCGGGCGCCGGTTCGGTTCAGCCGAACCGGCGCTGCAAGCCGAACACCAGTCCGGGCAGCGCGCCCTGCAGCCGCGCGGGGAACCGTAGCCACCTGGGTACGAACACCTCGGACCTGTTGCGCAGCACCGCGTCCACCAGTGCGGCGGCCACGTCGTCGGCCGGCACCGGCTTGGGCCGCGTGCGGTCGTAGGGCCGGCCGCGCCGGACGAAGAACGGCGTGTCGACCACGCCGGGAACCACGACGGTCACGCCAACACCGGCCTTGGCCGTGGCCAGCCGGACGCTGTCCGCGAACGTCCGCATCCCCGCCTTCGTCGCCGCGTAGACGGCCTCGTCGGCCACGCCGAGACAGCCGGCGATGGACGACACCAGCACCAGATGGCCCGTGCCCCTGGCCACCATCGCGGGCAGCAGCAGCCGGGCCAGTTCCAGGTGGGCGGTCAGGTTCACGGTGACCAGTTCGCCGATCGCGGCCAGGTCCTGGTCGGCCAGGTCACCCGCCCAGCCGATGCCGGCGTTGCACACCAACAGGTCCACCCGCCCGGCCCAGTCGGCGATCTCCTGGGCCGCGCCGGGCCGGCTCAGGTCCGCGGTGAACGCCTCGCCGCTCGCCCGGGCCAACGCCGCCTTGTCCCGGCCCACCAGGAGCGGTACGGCGCCCTCGGCGGCCAGGCGCGTGACGGTGGCCGCGCCGATACCCGATGACGCCCCGGTGACCAGTGCCCGTGCCCCGGTCAGCTTCATCCGCCGGCCCCTCGCGGTCGTTGTTCGGCCGCCGGCCGGGTCTGCCGTGCCGGCGGATGCTGGTGGCGCGGGACGTGCGGTGCGCCGTGGGCCAGCAGCCACACGCCGCCGACCAGCACGCCCAGCGCGATGATCTCGCCGATCACCGGTCCGGGACCGGACCGCAGCACCTCGTCCAGCCACAGCACGCCGACGCCGATGCCGACCAGTGGGTCGGTCACGGTGATCACGGCCAGGGCGGGGGCCAGCGAGCGGTCGGACTGGTAGGCGTTCTGGTTGAGCAGGAATCCGGCCGGGCCGGTGATCAGGATCGCGTACAGCGGCCAGTTGGCCAGCAGCGCGACCACGCCGTGGTCCTGCACCAGGCCGAGCGCGATCTTGGCCAGCCCGGCGGTCACGCCGTACAGCACGCCGGCGCCACCGGCCAGGGCCAGCGTCCGGCCCTCACCGGTGAACCGGTGGGCCATGGTGAGCAGGATGGTCAGCAGCACTGCCAGGCCGAAGGCCAGCGGGAGCGCCTGGCCCAGGCTGAGGTAGTCCACACCGCCGGTCGGCTGGGCCAGCAACAGGAAGGCGGCCAGTCCGGCACCGCACATGGCGGCGCCCAGGAGCACCGATCCCGGTGGCGACTTGTGCGCCATCATGCTGCGGATCAGCACCGCGAACAGCAGGCCGCTGACCAGCAGCGGCTGCACCAGGACCAGTGGGCCGGTGCCCAGCGCGACCAGTTGCAGCGCGCTGCCGCAGATGCTCGACAGCAGGGAGATCAGCCAGATCGGCTGGCGCGCCAGGTCGACCAGCAGGCTGGGGCGCAGCGCGGGGCGTGCGGCGACCCGGCGGTTGGCCGAATGCTGGAGCGCGCCGGTGAGGCCGAAGCAGAACGCGCTGCCCAGGGCCGCCGGGATGGCGATCCAGAGGTAGGTGGTCTCCTGGGTCATGCCACCGACGCTCTGGCTTCCTTGACCGCCGCGTGGACCGCGTCGGCGAGCCCGTCCACCGTCCCGGCGATGTCCTGGTCACCGGCGAAGCACATGGTGACCAGATCGGCCCAGGTCATCAGGCCGACGGACAGCTTCACGCCGGGAGCCAGCGACAGCACCGGATACACCGCCGGCAGCAGGGCGCCGTTGAGCACCACGGGGGAGCGGGCGCCGGGCAGCACCGAGGCGATCACGTTGAACCACGTCGACCGGTACACCAGCCGGGCGGCGATCCCGTGCAGCCACGGCGGTAGCAGGCCCAGCACCCACACCACGGTGTGCGCGGCGTGCGGCGCGCTGGCACCCACCTGGCTGTCGGTGGCCTCCCTGGTCAGCACCACCCGTTCGGCCAGTGACATCGGCCCGATCGGCAGGTCCACCGATGCGGCACCGGTGTGGTTGCCCGCGGTGCGGTACGTCTTCGTGGTGCGGGTGGAGCGCGGCATCATCACGCGCACGTGGTCGGGTCCGGTGCGGGAGCCCTCGGCGTGCAGCACCCGGTGCAGCGCCTCGGCCACCAGCGCGGTGGCCAGGTCGGTGGTGCGCACGCCCAGCGAGCGGGCGAGGTGGCGGATCTCGCCGGCCGCCAGGTCCACCCGGGAGTGATGCCGGCCCGGCCCGGCGATCGGGCCGTTGAGCGCGGTGTGGTGGGCGCGGCCGGACCTGGCCAGCGTCCACACGCCGGTGGCCAGGTCGCGGGCGGACCGCAGGCGCTGCCGGGCGGTGGGCCGGTCGGCGACGGTCCTCGGTGCCGCGTCCTCGATGAACGACTTGCCCCTGGTGCGCGCGACCAGTGCGCCGATCACCGCGATCCCGTCCGCCGTCGCGTGGTGGAACTTGATCATGATCGCCGAGCGATCGCCGTCCACGCCGTGCACCAGTCGCGCCCGGCCGGCACCGTCGGTCCCGTCCAGTGGCACGGAGAAGAACTCGTCCATCGCACCGTCCAGATCGGACGGTGTGTCGGGCAGGCCGAGTTCGACGACGTCCACCAGATCGGCCGCCGTGACACCGGGCTGGGGGAGCCAGCGCGGATGCCGCCACGCAGAACCGGCGTCGATCCGGCCGAACAGGCCCGGTGCCGCGTCCACCAGATGGGCGGCGTCCGCGTGGGTCACGGCGCTGCCGTCCGCCTTGGCCTCGAACATCAGCACCGCGCCCACCTGCTGCGGCACCGCCGACGACTGGACATGCACGAACAGCGCGTCCTCGGCGCGCAGCCTCCGGGGCTGCTCGCCGGATGATCGGCCGGCCGCGGCCAGCAGCGCGCTGAGGCTGTCGGCCGGCGTCGCCGACCGCGAGTGGGTCAGGCTGGCCAGCTCGATCGCGACCAGCCGCTGCGGTTCGGCCAGCAGCCTGCGCACCGCGTCGGTCAGCGCGGCGTCGTCCGGGCACACCTCGGCCAGCCCGGCCTCGGCCATCAGGTTCGCGTTCGCCTTGCCGTGCGCCGCGATGGGCTTGTACATCAGCAGCGCCCGGCCGCAGGCCAGCGCCTCCAGCGAGGTCGCGCCGCCGGCGTTGGTGACGACCACGTTGCTGGCCACGGTCAGCGCGGCCATCTGGTCGGTCCAGCCCAGCGCGCGCAGCCGTCCATCGTGGTCACCGTCGGCCAGCAACCGGGTGCGCAGGGCCTCGTTGCGGCCGCACGCCACCACGACGACCACCTCGTCGGACGCGGCCAGCAGCGTACTGGCGGCCGACTCGACACTGCCGAAACCGAACGCGCCACACGAGACGAGCGCGATGAACTTGTCCTGCGGCAGGTTCCGCGCGCGGCGCGCCTCCACCCGGTCACCGGGCACGAACTCACTGGTCACCGGCGGCGCCGCCACCGCGACCTCGGCACCGGGCACCCAGGTGCGGGCCGGCGCCAGGCCGACCGGGTGCATCACCAGGTTCAGGTCCAGCTCGTGGTAGACCCAGAACGGGTGCGGGCAGAAGTCCGACACCCACGCGCCCATCGGGGTGCGCAGGTCGCGGTAGGTGCGCAGCCAGGCCAGACCGGCGCTGCCCAGCGGATAGGTGGACAGGATCACGTCCGGCTGGAAGTCGTTGATGTGGTCGATCAGCCGCCGGCCGCACCACCCGCCGACGAAGCGCTTCGACGCCGTGGCGAACCACCGGTACCGGGTCACGGACCCGTAGAAGAACTCGTACAGCCACGGCAGCCGCTGTACGTTCGCGACATAGATCTGGCGGAACACCGGGCCCACGGCCCGGCCCATCACGTCGAGGGCGTCCAGCCAGCGCACCTGCACGCCTGGCCAGAGTGCGTGCGCCGCCTGGTCGAGGGCACGACCTGTGGCGTTGTGACCCTCACCCATGTTGGCGGACACGATCAGCACCCGCTGTGGCTGTCCCGTCGAGCGTGGCTCGGCCAACGGTGACCCCTTCCCCGGCACCGGGTGCCGGCCGACCCAGCCGGCACCAGTGGAGATGGCTGTAACGTACAGCTTGTCGGCATTTCCGTCCCAGTGCGAGTCGTTCCGGGATTCGAGCCGGCCATCTTCCAGCGTGCCCTCCGCGCTGTTCCGCTATGCGGCGGTCGGTGGACCGGGCACGCAACGTAGACTCGGGCCAATCCCCGACCGGCCCGCTCCGGCTCGGGTCGTTCCCCATGTGTTGTTGTTCCGCATGTCATGTTCGCACGAGGAGACTACGTTGAAGAGCACCGTCGAGCAGCTCAGCCCGACGAGGGTCCGGATCAACGTCGAGGTGCCGTTCGACGAGCTCAAGCCGAGCTTCGACCGCGCTTACCGGAAGCTCGCCAAGCAGGTTCGCATTCCCGGTTTCCGTCCGGGCAAGGCTCCGGCCAGGGTGCTGGAAAGCCGCCTCGGACGTGGTGTCGTGTTGGACGAGGTGGTCAACGAGGCCATTCCCGCCAAGTATCTGGAAGCGGTGAACGGCGGCGAGGTGCGCACCCTGGGCCGCCCGGACATCGAGGTCACGAAGATCGAGGACGGCGAGAGTCTCGCGTTCTCCGCCGAGGTCGACGTCCGCCCGGACATCACCGTCCCGGCGTTCGGTGAACTCACCGTGACGGTGGACACCCCGGAGACCTCCGACTCCGACGTCGACACCCAGCTGGACGAGCTGCGCGCCCGTTTCGGCACCCTGACCGGCGTCGAGCGCCCCGTGCAGAACGGCGACTTCGTCGTCATCGACCTGTCGGCCACCGTGGACGGCGAGACCGTCGAGGACGCCAGCACCACCGGACTGTCCTACGAGGTCGGCTCCGGCGAGCTGGTGGATGGCATCGACGACGCCCTGGTGGGTGCCGAGGCGGGCCAGACGGTCAGCTTCACCACCCAGCTGCTGGCCGGCGAGCACACCGGCAAGGACGCCGAGGTGTCCGCCACCGTGCAGTCGGTCAAGGAGCGCGAGCTGCCCGAGGCCGACGACGAGTTCGCCCAGTTGGCCAGCGAGTTCGACACGCTGGACGAGCTGAAGTCCGACCTGCGCGAGCGGCTGGTCCGGGTGAACCGGATGCAGCAGGCGGTGCAGGCCAGGGACAAGGTGCTGGACGCGCTGCTGGACGCCACCGAGGTGCCGCTGCCCGAGGCCGTCGTCGAGTCGGAGATCGAGGTCCGCAAGCACGACGCGGTGCACTCCTTCGACCACGACGAGGCCAAGTTCGCCGAGTGGCTGGGCACCCAGGGCCAGACCATGGAGGAGTTCGACGCGGAGGTGCGCACGGCGGCGGAGAAGGCCGTGAAGACGCAGCTCGTGCTGGACAGCATCGCCGACGCCGAGCAGATCGCGGTCAACGACAACGAGCTGACCGAGCGCATCATCTACCAGGCGCAGCGGTTCGGCATCAGCCCGGACGAGTACGTCCAGCGGGCCCAGCAGTCCGGCCAGCTCGGCGCGATCTACGCCGACGTGCGCCGAGGCAAGGCGCTGGCCTCGGTGGTCCGGCAGGCCGAGGTGGCCGACGAGTCGGGCGAGAAGCTCGACGTGGACGAGCTGTTCGGCGCCAACGAGCAGCAGGCGCAGCAGCTAGTCGAGGTCGAGGAGATCGACGACGACGAAGAAGAGTGATCCGGACCACACGCCAAACAGCCCTGTTGCCACGCTGTGAGCGAACGCGGGCGGTGTCAGGACGAAGACGCCGCCCGCAGTCGTTAGTGTCGGTAACAGGAGATCGGACACCCCCGCAAACCAACGGCGGTCCGTGGACCGTCGTGGCAGGACGCCAGCGAGAAGGCAGGCAGACGTGACTCAGCACATCCCGCCCCGGATGCGGGCGAACACCCAGGGGCTCAACCTCACCGACTCGGTCTTCGAACGGTTGCTCCAGGAGCGCATCATCGTGCTGGGCTCCGAGGTCAACGACGAGGTGGCCAACCGGCTGACCGCGCAGTTGCTGCTGCTGGCCGCCGAGGACCCCGAGAAGGACATCACCCTCTACATCAACTCGCCGGGCGGCTCGGTCACCGCCGGCATGGCGATCTACGACACCATGCAGATCATCGAGCCCGACGTGGCCACCTGGGCGATGGGCCTGGCCGCCTCGATGGGCCAGTTCCTGCTGTCCTCGGGAGCGCCGGGCAAGCGGTACGCGCTGCCCCACGCCCGGGTGATGATGCACCAGCCGTCGGCCGGCGTCGGCGGCACCGCGTCGGACATCGCCATCCAGGCCGAGGTCTACAACAAGTGGAAGCGTGAGATGGCCAAGCTGACCGCCGAGCAGACCGGTCAGTCCGTGGAGCGCATCACGGAAGACGCCGACCGCGACCGCTGGTTCACCGCCGCCGAGGCGATGGAGTACGGCTTCGTCGACCACGTCGCCTCGCCGCGCGCGGCGCAGACCAACGGCAGCGGCAGCTGACGCCTCGGCGTCCTTCAGACATCAGGAGAACACCGTGAGCGAACTTCATCTCCCCGAGTTCCAGTTCAACTCTCCGCAGTCCCGGTACGTGCTGCCGTCGTTCGTCGAGCGCACCAGCTACGGGGTCAAGGAGTCCAATCCGTACAACAAGCTGTTCGAGGAACGCATCATCTTCTGCGGTGTGCAGATCGACGACGCGTCGGCCAACGACATCATGGCCCAGTTGCTGGTGCTGGAGGCCGAGGACCCGGACCGCGACATCCTGCTCTACATCAACTCGCCGGGTGGCTCATTCACCTCGCTGATGGCCATTTACGACACCATGCAGTTCGTCCGGCCCGACATCCAGACGTACTGCCTGGGCCAGGCGGCCTCGGCCGCCGCGGTCATCCTGTCGGCGGGCACCCCGGGCAAGCGGTACGCGCTGCCCAACGCCCGCGTGCTGATCCACCAGCCGGCCACCGAGGGCGTCTACGGCCAGGTGTCCGACCTGGAGATCCAGGCCAACGAGATCCAGCGGGTCCGCCGCCTGCTGGAGACGACGCTGGCCAGGCACACGAACAAGGACTCCAGCGAGGTACGGTCCGACATCGAGCGCGACAAGGTGCTCACCGCGGACGAGGCCAAGGCGTACGGCATCGTGGACGAGGTCCTGCCCTACCGCAAGTTGTCGATGCGGCCCTGACCCGGCCAGGACACGCCGAGCGGGCCAGAATGACCCACCGCTCGGCGTGTCGGGAGCACGCTGATGCTCCCGCTCTGGCGGGGAGGGCGGGTACCGTCAATGGCAGCGCGCGCGGCTCGGCTGGGGCCGAGACGTCGTCACCAGGAGAACGAAGGCACGGCGGGGCTGGTTCCCGGCGTACCGGAGGGGACAGAGGTCAGCGGTCATGGCTCGAATCGGTGATGGCGGGGACCTGTTGAAGTGCTCTTTCTGCGGCAAGAGCCAGAAGCAGGTCAAGAAGCTCATCGCCGGTCCCGGCGTGTACATCTGCGATGAGTGCATCGACCTCTGCAACGAGATCATCGAGGAGGAACTCGCCGAGGCGGGCGACGTCAAACTCGACGAGCTGCCCAAACCGGCCGAGATCCACGAGTTCCTCGACCAGTACGTGATCGGCCAGGGTGAGGCGAAGCGAACCCTGGCCGTCGCCGTGTACAACCACTACAAGCGCATCCAGAACGGCGACCGGGGCCGCGAGAACGGTCGGGACAGCCGGGACGAGGGCGTCGAGCTGACGAAGTCGAACATCCTGATGCTCGGCCCGACCGGCTGCGGCAAGACCTACCTGGCGCAGACACTCGCGAAAATGCTCAATGTGCCGTTCGCGATCGCGGACGCCACGGCCCTGACCGAGGCCGGCTACGTCGGCGAGGACGTCGAGAACATCCTGCTCAAGCTCATCCAGGCAGCCGACTACGACGTCAAACGGGCCGAAACCGGCATCATCTACATCGACGAGGTCGACAAGATCGCCCGGAAGAGTGAAAACCCGTCGATCACCCGTGACGTGTCCGGTGAGGGCGTGCAGCAGGCCCTGCTGAAGATCCTGGAGGGCACCACGGCGAGCGTGCCCCCGCAGGGCGGCCGCAAGCACCCCCACCAGGAGTTCATCCAGATCGACACGACGAACGTGCTGTTCATCGTGGCCGGCGCGTTCGCCGGACTGGACAAGATCATCCAGGAGCGGGTCGGCAAGCGCGGCCTCGGCTTCGGCGCGGAGATCCGGTCCAAGGCGGAGATCGACACCACCGACTTCTTCGCCGACACCATGCCCGAGGACCTGATCAAGTTCGGCCTGATCCCGGAGTTCATCGGCCGCCTGCCCGTCGTGGCCAGCGTGACCAACCTGGACAAGGCGTCGCTGGTGCAGATCCTCACCGAGCCGCGCAACGCGCTGGTCAAGCAGTACCAGCGGCTGTTCGTGATGGACGGCGTGGAGCTGGAGTTCACCGAGACGGCCCTGGAGGCCATCGCCGACCAGGCGATCCTGCGTGGCACCGGTGCCCGTGGCCTGCGCGCCATCATGGAGGAGGTGCTGTTGCCGGTGATGTACGACATCCCCAGCCGCACCGACGTGGCCAAGGTCGTCATCACCGAGCAGACCGTCAGGGAGAACGTGAACCCGACGATCGTGCCGAGGCAGCCCAATCGTCGCGAGCGCCGCGACAAGACCGCCTGAGTTGGCCAAGCCGTACGTCCTGCTCGCGCACGCGTACGCCGGGCAGTCCGAACACCACTGGCAGAGCTGGCTCGCGGGCCGGCTGGCCCACCAGGGCGTTCAGGTCGACCTGCTGACCTTCGCCGATCCCGACCAGCCGGAACTGGCCTACTGGCTGGACGAGCTGCACGAACACCTGGACGCCGCACCTGCCGACGCCGAGCGGGTCGTCCTGGCCCATGCCGTGGGCGCCGCGCTGTGGTTGCACCACGCCGCCGCCCGCCCGGCCGCCACCCGACGGGTGGACCGGGTGCTGCTGGTGGCACCGCCCGGCCAGCGGTGGCACGAGGCCAACGTCCGCGAGTTCGAACCGGCCCCGGTCGACGTCGTGGGTGTGCGGGAGGCGGCCGCGTCGACCCGGCTGGTCACCTCCGACAACGACCCGGCCCTGTCAGTGGCCGAGGCCCGGGCGCTGGCCGAGCGGTTGGACGTCGACTGGGACCTGATCCCGGGCGCCGGGCGCCTAGCCGCGGAGTCCGGTTACGGCCGCTGGCCGGCCGCGCTGACCTGGACGTTGACCGGCGCGACGCCGGTCACCCCGCGCTGACCGGCACCGGCACCACGACGCGCTCGACCCCGGTGTAGACGTTCATGCTGCTGCCGCGCAGGAATCCCACCAGCGTCATGCCCTGTTCCTCGGCCACGTCGACCGCCAGCGACGACGGCGCCGACACCGCTGCCAGGAACGGGATGCCGGCCATCGCGGCCTTCTGCGCCAGCTCGAACGATGCCCGCCCGGACACCAGCAACACCATGTCGTGCAGCGGTATCCGCCCGTTCAGCAGTGCCCAGCCGAGCACCTTGTCCACCGCGTTGTGCCGGCCGACGTCCTCGCGGACCACCAGCAGCTCGCCGTCCGGCGTGAACAGGCCGGCCGCATGGATGCCACCGGTCGAGCGGAACAGCTTCTGCTTCTCCCGCAACCGATCCGGCAGCGCGGACAGGGTTGCCGTGCTGATCCGGATGTCGGACGCGCCGGGTGGGAACCGGGTGGCCAGCCGAACCGCGTCCAGCGCCGCCTTGCCGCACACACCGCACGAGGACGTGGTGTAGAAGTTCCGCTCCACCGACGGGTCCGGCGGCGGCACGTGCGGCGCCAGCGTGATGTCCAACAGGTTGTACGTGTTGGCGCCGTCGTCGTCGGTGCTCGCGCAGTACCGGGCCGTCAGCACGTCCTCGCGGTCGCCGATCACGCCCTCGGACAACAGGAAGCCGTGTGCCAGTTCGACGTCGTCGCCGGGGGTGCGCATGGTGACGGTCAACGCGACGCCGTTCACCCTGATCTCGAACGGCTCTTCCGCCGCGAGCGTGTCTGGCCGGCGGCGTTCGCCGTCAGCGGACAACCGCAGCACCGGCCTGCGTACCGTGACCCTGCCCATGGCCTCCATCGTGCGCCTGCCCGCGGCGGAAGTCACACACGCGGTCGCAATTCGTTTTCGGCGCCTTCGTAGACTTGACGGGTGACCGAGACCATGCCTGCTCAGCGCAACCGTGACCTCCCGCCGACCTGGACGCCGGCGGAGGTAGAGGGCGCGCTCTACGAGCAGTGGGTGGCCGCCGGTTACTTCACCGCCGAGGCGCCCAGCGACCGGCCGTCGTACAGCATCGTGATCCCGCCGCCGAACGTGACCGGCAGCCTGCACGTGGGCCACGCCTTCGAGCACTCGCTGATCGACGCGCTGATCCGGCGCAGGCGGATGCAGGGCTACAACACGCTGTGGCTGCCCGGTATGGACCACGCCAGCATCGCCGTGCACGCACTCGTGGAGAAGCAGCTCAAGGCCGAGGGCACCACCCGCCGGGAACTGGGCCGCGAGGCGTTCGTGGACCGCGTGTGGCAGTGGAAGGCCGAGTACGGCGGCCAGATCCTGGACCAGATGCGCCGGCTGGGCGACAGCGTGGACTGGACCCGCGAGCGCTTCACCATGGACGAGGGCCTGTCCCGCGCGGTGCGCACCCAGTTCAAGCAGCTCTACGACGACGGCCTGATCTACCGGGCCGAGCGGCTGGTGAACTGGTCGCCGGTGCTGCGGTCGGGACTGTCCGACGCCGAGGTGGACCACAAGGAGGTCGAGGGCGAGCTCATCTCCATGCGCTACGGCGACGGTGACACCTCGATCGTGGTGGCCACCACGCGGGTGGAGACGATGCTGGGCGACACCGCCGTGGCCGTGCACCCGGACGACGAGCGCTACCGGCACCTGGTGGGCACGCAGATCACGCTGCCGCTGACCGGCCGGACCATCCCGATCATCGCCGACGAGCACGTCGACCCGGAGTTCGGCACCGGCGCGGTGAAGGTGACGCCCGCGCACGACCCGAACGACTTCGAGATCGGCCAGCGGCACGGCCTGCCGATGCCGACGATCATGGACGAGCAGGGCAGGATCGCCAACACCGGCACCGAGTTCGACGGGATGGACCGGTTCGAGGCGCGGGCGGCGGTGCGGGAGGCGCTGCGCGCGCAGGACCGGATCGTCGCGGAGAAGCGGCCCTACCTGCACTCGGTGGGCCATTCCGAGCGGTCCGGCGAGCCCATCGAGCCGCGGCTGTCGTTGCAGTGGTTCGTGAAGGTGGGCCCGCTGGCGAAGATGGCCGGCGACGCCGTGCGCTCCGGTGAGGTGGCGATCAGCCCGCCGGAGATGGCCAAGCGCTATTTCGACTGGGTGGACAACCTGCACGACTGGTGCATCTCGCGGCAGTTGTGGTGGGGCCACCGCATTCCGGTGTGGTACGGGCCGGACGGCGAGATGGTGTGCCTGGGCCCGGACGAGCAGCCGCCCGCCGGGTGGCGGCAGGACGAGGACGTGCTGGACACATGGTTCTCGTCCGGCCTGTGGCCGTTCTCCACCATGGGCTGGCCGGAGCGGACCGCCGATCTGGCCACGTTCTACCCGACCAGCGTGCTCGTGACCGGCTACGACATCCTGTTCTTCTGGGTCATCCGGATGATGATGTTCGGCCTGTACGCGATGGACGGTGTGCCACCGTTCCACACCATCGTGCTGCACGGCATGGTGCGCGACGGCAACGGCAAGAAGATGTCGAAGTCGGCCGGCAACTCGGTGGACCCGCAGGAGTGGTTGGACCGCTACGGTGCGGACGCGCTGCGGTTCACCCTGCTGCGCGGCGCGAACCCCGGTGCCGACGTGCCGATCAGCGAGGAGTGGGTGGACGGCTCCCGCCGGTTCGGCACGAAACTGTGGAACGCCACCAGGTTCGCGCTTTCCAATGGCGCCACTGTGGATAGTCCGGTGCCCGACGACCTCACCGACGCCGATCACTGGATCCTCGACCGCACCGACCAGTTGGTGTCCGAAGTGGACACGGCGTTCGACGAGTTCGAGTACGCCCGGCTGGCCGAGGCGCTGTACCACTTCACGTGGGACGAGTTCTGCGACTGGTACGTGGAACTGGCCAAGGTGCAGCTCGCCGAGGGCGGCGCCCGGGCCGACGCCACCCGTGCCGTGCTCGGTCGCGTGCTGGAGACCGTGCTGCGGCTGCTGCACCCGCTGATGCCGTTCGTCACCGAGCGCCTGTGGACCACGCTGACCGGACAGAAGACGCTGGTGATCGCGCCGTGGGCCGCGGTGTCCGGCCGCCCGGCCGATCCTGCGGCCACCGAGCGGATCGAGGCGGTGCGCAAGCTGGTCACCGAGATCCGCCGGTTCCGCAGCGACCAGGGCCTGCCGCCCGGCCGCAAGGTGCCCGCCGAACTGACCGGTGCCGACCTGGCCGGCCACGAGGCCGCCGTGCGGGCGCTGACCAGGCTGGACGAGCCGGCCGACGGGTTCGCGCCGACGGCGGCGCTGGACGTGGCCCTGCCCGCCGGCCCGGTGACCGTGCGGCTGGACATCTCCGGCGTGATCGACGTGGCCGCGGAACGCAAGCGGCTGGCCAAGGACCTGGCGGCGGCGGAGAAGGAACTGGCGCAGTGCGAGGCGAAGCTGGGCAACCCCAACTTCGTCGGCAAGGCACCGGCCGACGTGGTGGCCAAGATCACCGGCCGCCGGGACGCGGCCCGGGTCGAGATCGACCGCATCACCGCGCAACTGGCCGCACTGCCCGCCTCCTAGACTGGTCGGGTGGTGGAACGCACGTCGAGGCAGGTGAAGACCCCAGGAGTCGACCGGGTGTCGGCGGAACAGTTCGCGGCGGTCGAGGCCGAGCTGAACACCCGGTGGCCGGAAACCAAGATCGACCCGACCCTGGACCGCATCACGGCGCTGCTCGACCTGCTCGGTGATCCGCAGGCGGCCAGCCCGGTCGTGCACATCACCGGCACCAACGGCAAGACGTCCACCGCCCGGATGGTCGACGCGCTGTTGGCCGTCACCGGCCTGCGCACCGGCCGGTTCATCAGCCCGCACCTGCAGGTGGTGACCGAGCGGATCAGCCTGGACGGCGTGCCGATCAGCCAGGACCGCTACGTCGACGCCTACCGGGACGTGGCGCCCTACGTGTCCCTGGTGGACGCGGCGCAGCCCAACCCGCTGAGCAAGTTCGAGGTGCTGGTGGCGATGGCGTTCGCCGCGTTCGCCGACGCGCCGGTCGACGCCGCCGTGATCGAGGTGGGCCTGGGCGGCACGTGGGACTCGACGAACGTGGCCGACGGCAAGGTCGCGGTGATCGGGCCGGTGGGCGTGGACCACGTGGAGTACCTCGGGTCGGACGTGGTCGGCATCGCGCGGGACAAGGCCGGCATCATCAAGCCCGGCTCGGTGGCGATCATCGCCGAGCAGCGGCCGGACGTGCTCACCGAGGTGTTGCGCAGGGTCGCCGACGTGGACGCCACCGTGGCCCGCGCCGGCCAGGAGTTCGGCGTGCTGGGCCGGGAGATCGCGGTGGGCGGCCAGTTGCTGCGCCTGCAGGGTCTGGGCGGTGTCTACGAGGACGTGTTCCTGCCGCTGCACGGCCGCCACCAGGCCGGTAACGCGGCCGTCGCACTGGCCGCCGTCGAGGCGTTCCTCGGTGCCGGCGCGGGCAGCCAGCTCGACCAGGACGCGGTCCGCCAGGCGTTCGCCGCCGTGACCGCCCCCGGCCGGCTGGAACCGGTCCGCTCGGCGCCCACGGTGCTGCTGGACGCGGCCCACAACCCGCACGGCGCCGCCGCACTGGCCGCCGCCCTGACCGAGGAGTTCGACTTCCGCCGGCTGGTCGCCGTGATCGGCGTGATGGCCGACAAGGACGCGCACGGCATCCTCGCCGAGCTGGAACCGGTGGTCGCCGAGGTGGTGCTGACCGCAAACTCGTCGCCGCGCGCCATGCCGGCCGACGACCTGGCCGCCGTCGCGCTGGAGGTCTTCGGCGCGGACCGGATCGTCGTGGAGCCGAGGCTGGGCGACGCGATCGAGGCGGCGATCGGGCTGGCCGAGGAGGTCGGCGAGCCTGGGCAGCCGCTGTCCGGCGCCGGAGTGGTCGTGACCGGTTCGGTGGTGACGGCCGGCGAGGCGCGGGCGTTGTTCGGCAAGGAACCGGCATGACCAGCGACCAGCCGAAGCCGGCCGGCCGCCGCACGAGGACCAGCCAGGCCGAGCAGCCTGGCCAGACCAGCGAGGCCGAGCCGGCCAGCCAGACCGAGCAGGTCGAGCAGGCCGAGCCTGCGGGGCGCCGCGCGAGGACCAGCCAGGAACAACCTGGGCAGGCCGGCCAGGCCGAGCCGGCTGGGCGCCGCGCGAGAACCCGCCAGGCCGAGCAACCTCGGCAGGCCGGGCGCCGCGCGAGGACCGGCCATGCCGGGCAGCCTGAGCATGCCGAGCCGGCCAGTCAGGCCGAGCCGGCCGAGCCCGGTGGCGTGGCCGAACCGGTCCAGCGGGCCGCCGTCGATCCGATGAAGGGTTTCCGGGGTGTCATGGCCGGCACCCTGGTGCTGGAGGCGATCGTCGTCGCGCTGTCGCTGCTGGTGGTGGCGAAGCTGTACGGCGGGCTGGCCACGGGTGCCGGTGTGCTGGTGGGCGTGGTGATCGTCGTGCTGCTGATCACCTGCGGCCTGCTGCGCCGCACGTGGAGCCTCGGCGTGATCGCGGCCGCCCAAGTGGCCCTGATCTGCTGCTTCTTCCTCGGCTCGCCCGGTGTCGGTGCGGTGGGTGCGCTGTTCGCGTTGATCTGGTGCTACCTGCTGTGGTTGCGGTGGGACGTGGCCAGAAGAATGGCCGCCGGTCGGCTGCCCAGCCAACAGGCGGCCGAGCCGGACACGGAGTGATCGCGGCGCACGGCGCACCTGGTGGGAGCGAGACACGATGACAGGTCAGGGGGACGACGACGTCCCACGGCCGTGGGACGGCAAACCGCCATCCCACTACACGACCGCCTGGGATTTCCAGGCGCAGCAGTACTACGAGGACCCCGGCCCGCCGCCCGGACCACCGCGTCGCGGGGCCAGCCGCCGGTCGGTGGTGGCGATCATCGTCGCCGTCGTGGTGGTCGTCGGCGCCGGCCTGACGCTGCTGTTCACCGCCGGTTCGGCGCGCGGCGGCGGCGGCCCGGCCGCGGCGAGCAGCCAGCACCCGACCACTCGCACGACCAGGCCCACCCGGCTCACCACCCAGCAGCCCACCAGCGCCAGCCCCGATCCGGCTGCCGCCTACGACGCGGGGTCGTGCTTCAACGAGGTCGCCGGTACCCAGCAGGGCAAGGTCGAGCTGAACCTGGTGTCGTGCGCCGGTTCCGACGCGGTGTTCGTGATCAACAGGGTGGTGGCGTCGGCTGCCGAGTGCGACAGCGGCGCGGGTAGTGCCGACTACCGCGACCACGGCTACGAGGTGCCCGACGAGACCGCGAACGTGGCGTACTGCGCGTCGCTGGTGGTGCCGGTGAACTCCTGTTTCGTGCTCGGCGGTACCACGCCGATCACCAGGGCGGCCTGCGGTTCCGCGCCGGACGTGGTCAAGGTGCAGTCCATCGAGACGGCGCCGAGCGCGGCCACGGCGTGCACCGACAAGACCGATCCGGACGTCTGGTTCTACCAGGCACCGACCTCCGGCCAGTTCGCCTGCGTGTCCAGACCGGCCGCGACCACCACGACCACCACCACAACACCGACGACGCCGGCCGGTTGACCGGTGGTGATCGGGTACCGGTTAGGCTGCGCCCGTGACTGAGCGCACCCTGGTTCTCGTCAAGCCCGACGGTGTCCGCCGCGGCCTGGTCGGTGAGGTGATCTCCCGCATCGAACGCAAGGGCCTGCGCCTTGTCGCGCTGGAACTGCGGGACGTCGAGCGGACCGTGGCCGTGCAGCACTACGCCGAGCACGACGGCAAGTCGTTCTTCGACAGCCTGCTGGCGTTCATCACCTCGGGCCCGGTCGTGGCGATGGTCGTCGAGGGCCCCAGGGCCATTCCGGCATTCCGCCAGATCGCCGGCGGCACCGACCCGGTGGAGAAGGCGACGCCCGGTTCGCTGCGCGGCGACTTCGCCCTGGAGACGCAGTTCAACCTGGTCCACGGCTCGGACTCGCCGGAGTCCGCGGCCCGGGAGATCAAGCTCTGGTTCCCCGCGCTGTAATCCGGGTGACGCGCGAGGTCGGGCACAAACCCGGCTGAAAGTGTCCTGGCGGCCGGTTATCGTCGGTCGGTGTCACTCAACAACGCCGCGCTGGTCAGTGCCACCGGCCTGGTGAAACGCTTCGGTTCGTTCACCGCCGTGGACGGCATCGACGTCCAGGTGCGGCAGGGCGAGGCCTTCGGTTTCCTCGGGCCCAACGGCGCCGGCAAGTCCTCCACCATGCGGATGATCGCGTGCGTGTCGCCGAGGACCGGTGGCGACCTGCGGGTGCTGGGCATGGACCCGAACAAGGACGGCCCGAGCATCCGCGCCCGGATCGGCGTCGTCCCGCAGGACGACCTGTTGGACGCCGAACTCACGGTCCGGCAGAACCTCCAGGTCTACGGCCGGTACTTCGGCCTGTCCCGGGCGCAGGTACGGGCCAAGGCGATCGAGCTGATGGAGTTCGCCCAGCTCACCGACCGGGCCGACGACGACGTCGAACCGCTGTCCGGTGGCATGAAGCGCCGGCTCACCATCGCCCGGTCCCTGGTCAACGACCCGGAACTGCTGCTGCTCGACGAACCGACAACCGGACTGGACCCGCAGGCCAGGCACCTGTTGTGGGATCGGCTGTTCCGGCTCAAGCAGGACGGCGTGACCCTGATCATCACGACCCACTACATGGAAGAGGCCGAGCAGCTCTGCGATCGGCTGGTCGTGATGGACGGCGGCCGGATCGTGGCCTGCGGCACGCCGACCGAGCTGATCACCACCTACTCCACCCGCGAGGTGCTGGAACTGCGTTTCCCGCTGGGTGAGCAGGACGACGCCGTGGCCAAGGTGGTCGGCCTGGCCGACCGGATCGAGGTGCTGCCCGACCGGCTGCTGCTGTACACGGCGGACGGCGAGGACACCCTGGCCGCCGCCTACGAGGCCGGGGTGCGGCCGCTGTCCAGCCTGGTCCGCCGGTCCACCCTGGAGGACGTGTTCCTGCGCCTCACCGGCCGAAGCCTGGTGGACTGACATGGCAGCCGAGGTCGTCGTACCCGTCCGGCCGTCCACCGGCCACACCGTCGGCACGCTGCGGGCCAGCCTGCTGGTGCTGGAGCAGGCGTGGGCCTGGTACCGGCGCAACTGGAAGGCCACGGTCTTCTCCAGCGTCGGCCTGCCCGTGCTGTACCTGCTGGCCATGGGGCTGGGATTCGGTTCGCAGGTGCGGGCGGGCGCGGTGCCCGGCGGCCTGACCTACCTGGCGTACCTGGCGCCCGCGCTGCTGCCGGCCGGTGCCGTGCAGACGGCTGCGGGGGAGTGCACGTATCCGATCCTGTCCGGGTTCGAATGGTCGAAGATCTTCCACGGCATCACCGCCACCCCGGTGACGCCGGGCCAGGTGGTGCTGGGCCAACTCTGGTGGCTGCTGTCCCGGCTGCTGGTGTCCGGTGCCGCCTATCTGGTGGTGGCCACCGCGGTCGGGGCCGTCACCGGTCCGGGAATCCTGCTGTCGCTGGTGTTCGGCGTGCTGACCGGGATGGCGTTCGGCGCTCTGTTGATCGCGTTCGCCGCGTCGGTGCGCAGCACGTCGGGCAACGCCTTCACGGCGATCTTCCGCTTCGTCGTGGTGCCGATGTCGTTGTTCGCCGGCACGTTCTTCCCGATCAGCCAGTTGCCAGCGTGGGTGCGGCCGGTGGCCTGGTTGACGCCGATGTGGCACGGCACGGAACTGGCCAGGGGAGCGGAGTTCGGCCCGCTGCCGTGGGGAATCACCTTGGTGCACATCGCCTATCTGGTCGCGTTGCTGGTCACCGGCATGCTGCTGGCCCGGTGGCGCTTCCGCGTCCGGCTGACCAGGTGAGGGGGAGACCGTTGGCACAGCACGTGATCGCGACCAGCCCGGCGGCGGCACTGCCGCCCAGGACCGGCCTGCTGCTGCGGGTCGTCCCACCGGGCCTGTACGTCGGCCGGGCCAGGACGCTGGTGCGGCGGGCCATGCTGACCAACCGGCGCAGTTGGCTGCCGGTCGTGTCCGGCCTCGTGGAGCCGTTCTTCTACCTGCTGGCGCTGGGTGTCGGCTTCGGCAAGCTGGTCAACGACGTCACCGGCCCGGGCGGCACGCCGATCAGCTACACCGCGTTCGTGGCACCGGCGCTGCTGGCGTCCTCGGCGATGAACGGCGCCGTGTTCGACGCGACGTTCAACATCTTCCACAAGCTCAAGTACGTGAAGCTGTACGACTCGATCCTGGCCACGCCGCTGGGTCCGGTGGACATCGCGATCGGTGAGATCAGCTGGGCGCTGCTGCGCGGCGGCCTGTACTCGGCCGCGTTCCTGGGCGTGATGGCGGTGCTCGGCCTGATCAGCACGCCGTGGGCGCTGCTGGCGTTCCCGGCCGCACTGCTGATCTCGCTGGCGTTCGCCGCCGTGGGCATGGCGGCGACCACGTTCATGCGGTCCTGGCAGGACTTCGACCTGGTCAACCTGGCCGTGCTGCCGATGTTCTTCTTCTCCACGACGTTCTACCCGCTGTCGGTGTACCCGAGGTGGCTGCAGATCGTGGTCGAGTGCCTACCGCTGTACGAGGGGGTCGCGATGATGCGGTCGCTGACCATCGGCGGCGTCGATTTCGGGCTGCTGGGCCACGTCGCGTACTTCGCCGTGATGGTGGTCGGCGGTGGTGTGGTGGCCGGTCGGCGGCTGCGGGTGCTGCTGCTCAAGTAGACACATACCCATATGGGTATATGATGGTGGCATGGCGAGAGCGGCGGCGACGACGGATGCTTTCAACGCGGTGGCCGAGCCACGGCGGAGGCAGATCCTCGACCTTCTCGCCGACGGCGAACGATCGGTCACCGACCTGGTCGACCGGCTCGACCTGGCACAACCGCTGGTGTCCAAGCACCTGCGGGTGCTGCGCGAGGTGGGCCTGGTCGAGGTGCGGGACGAGGGGCGGCAGCGGATGTACCGCATCGACGGCCGCCCGCTCAAACCCATCCACGACTGGGTGAGCAGGTACCAGCGGACCTGGCAGGAGCGGTTCGAGCGGTTGGACGCCGTACTGGCGGAACTCACGGAGGAGGAAGGCAATGGCGAGGACGAGTAGCGGTACGGCGGTGGTCACCCTCCCGGCTGACACCCAGATCCTGATCACCAGGGAGTTCGATGCTCCCCGGCACCTGGTCTACCGGGCCTTCACCACGCCGGAGCTGATCCGGCGCTGGTGGAGCGGCGACCGCGGCGCGATGACGGTGGCCGACGTCGACCTGAGGGTCGGCGGCGCCTGGCGCTACCAGATGACCGCCAACGGCGGCTTCGACGTCGGATTCCACGGTGAATACCGGGAGATCGTGCCCAACGAGCGTCTGGTGTGGACGGAGATCTACGACCCGTTCCCGGACCATCCCGCGGTGTGCACGATGACGCTGACCGAACAGGACGGTCGGACCACGATGCGCATGCTGGTCGAGCACGACAGCAAGCAGAGCCGCGACATGCACGTCGACTCCGGTATGGAGGGCGGCATGCAGGAGGCGATGGACCACCTGGAGCAGGTGGCGATCTCGCTGGGCTGACGAGCGAACGTGGGGCCGGGCGCTCGCCCGGCCCCACGTCGTCAACTCAGGGTCACGTCGTCGACGTCGACGGTGCCCTGGGCGAACCACCCGTGCACGAACACGGTCACGCTGGTCGTGGCCGCTCCGGTGGTGAACGTGGTGGTCAGGTGGGTGTACGTCGGCGCGGCCTGGGTGAACGTGCTGGGATCTGTCCCGCCGGTGCCGGTGGCACCGATGAAGGCGAAGTTGCCCTCCACCCACGCGCCGAGCGTATAGGTGTGGCTGGGCTGCACGGTCACCGTTTCGGTGCACTGGGCGTCGTCCGAACTGGTCGCGGCGGCGGCCAGCGCGTGCGTTCCGGCGTGTGCGGGTGAGGCGACGACACTGGCGGTGCCGGCGTCACAGGTCCACGGCGACAGCGCACCGGATTCGAACCCACCGTTGCTGATCAGGTTGCCGGCCGGCGGCGCGGACGCCGTGGTCGTGGTCGGCGGTGGCGCGGCCACCGTGGTGGTGGGCGGTGGTGCGGCCACGGTCGTGGTCGGCGGCGGTGCCGCGGCCGTCGTGGTCGGCGGAGGCGCCGTGGCGGTTCCGCCGGGCGGGGTCGGGCAGGTCGTCGTCGTGCCGGCCAGGTCGGTGACCACGTCGTTGAACAGCGTGTTCGTCGGGTCGTTCAGGTCGTACATCGAGAACATCATCGTGCCGGCCAGGCCCATGCAGTGCACGTAGTCCATGCGCACCTTGATCGACTGTGCCGACTCGCCGGTCCAGAAGTTGGTCCCGTCGTAGAAGTACGCCGAGTCCGACACCGGATCGAAGAACGTGTCCGCCGGGTTGGTCACCACGCTGGTCAGTTCCTTGTACATCTCGATGCCCGGCACGCTGCCGCTGTCCACGGCACCCGGTCCCGGACCGCTGGCCGGTTCGTACAGCCCGTGGTTCGCGCCCGCCGGTACGCCCGTCCAGCCCCGGTAGTAGAACGGGATGCCCAGTGTCAACTTGCTCGCCGGGAACCCGCCGGGTATGCCGTCGCCCGGATCACCGACCGTCCATGCCTTGATCGCGTTGTCCGACGAGTACTTCTCGGTGCCCGGTGCGATCACCGACGACGGGTCGTTCGGCGACTGGAACAGCGGGTCGGCGAAGTTGGTCGGCCCGGTGGTCTCGAAGCCGCCGTGCATGTCGTAGGTCATGACGTCGCCGAACGTCAGGTACTGGGCGATCTGGTTGGTCTGGATCTTGCTGATCTTGTCCTGGCCGGCCGGCAGTGCCGCGGTCAGCGCGTACGTCTTGCCGTCTGCCGTGCCCTGCGTGTTGAGTTCGCTGCGGAACTCGGCGAGCAGAGCGGTGTAGTCGGCGGTGTCGTTCGGGCTGACGTGGTTGCCCAGGTGGCCACCGGCCGAGCCGGGGTACTCCCAGTCGATGTCGAAGCCGTCGAAGATGCCGGCCGCGGTACCCGGCCCGCCGAAGCCGCCGGACGCCGGGATGTTGCCCTTGATGAACATGTCGATGCAGGAGCTGACCAGCTTCTGCCGGGACGCGGCCGTCGCCGCGGCGTCGGAGAAGTACTTCGAGTAGGTCCAGCCACCCAGGGACAGCAGGATCTTCAGGTTCGGGTGCTTGGCCTTGAGCTCCTGCAACTGGTGGAAGTTGCCGGCCAGCGGCTGGTTGAACACGTCGGCGGTGCCGTTGACGCTGGTGGTGGCGTCGAACTCCTTCTGGTAGTCGGCGAACGAGTCCTCGGCGCCGTCACCGGCGTTCGAGTCGTTCTCACCGGCCGGGTCGGGGTCGGTCGCCTTGCTGGCCTCGAAGCAGGTCAGGTTGACCGGGTCGATGTTCTCGAAGTCGTAGATCAGGTAGTTGATCTTGTTCGCCGCGCCGGATGCGTCCAGATTGTGTAAGTAGTACGCATTCTGGTAGATGCTCCACTGGTCGTAGTACGCGACCGTGATGCCTCCGCTGGCGACGGCCGGTGTCACCGCGGTCTGTGCCGCGGCGCCCTGGCCGGCGAATACCCCGACTCCGCCCAGCACGAGCGCACCGGCCGTGGCGGCGACCAGGGCGGAGCGTGTGGACACGCGCATGTCCTGCCTCCTGTTCGTGGATTGGCGAAACTGTCGATGGAGGCGCACCGGGTGCCCGGCTCGATGGGCTACGGGCGCCCGGTGCGCGGTTCGTGCCGCTGCCGTCAGCAGGGACCGTTGTCGACCCACACGCCGGCCGCGCCGCCCGGCGTGTCGTTGAACGTCCACCACTGCGCGGTCCACTTGTGGCCGCCGAACGTGACCGTCGAGCCGCCGACGAAGGCGGTCGACCCGTTCCACGCCGGGACACCGGCGCAGGTACCGGTGCCACCTGCCGGCGGGGTCGTGCTGACCGGCGGAGCGGGCTGCGTGCTCACCGGCGGCGGCGGAGGTGTCGCGCCGGCGAACTGGACGTCGAACCGGGTGAAGTCCCAGGCGGCCTGCGGCACGCTGCTGCACGTGCCGGAGAGGGAGCCGTTGTTGTCCGGGACGCTGCACTGGCGGTCCCGGTTCAGCGACCAGAACGTGAACCGGGCCAGACCGTTGGTGGTGGCGTAGCTCAGCACCGAGCTGAAGTCGGTCTGGGTGAACATCTCCGCCGAGTCGGTGCGCCCGTTCATGCCGGAGAAGCCCTCGTGCGCGAACGCCGTCGCGCTGTCCCAGCCGAACGTGTTCACCAGCAAGGTGTGGAAGGCGTTCAGCGCCGAGATCTGGCTGGCCGCACCGCTGAATCCGCCGTCGAACGGCATGATCGAGAAGTTGTTCGGGGTGAAGCCGATGCCCTTGGCGGTGTTCAGCACGTTCTGGCCGAAGAAGCCGGTGCCGGCAGCGGTTCCCGCCGTGGTGATGGAGATGAACAGACCGGGGTTGTTCCGCTGCAGGATCTGCGCCGCGCCGATCTCGTTGTTGATCGCCGTCGTGTTCTCGTACTCGGGTTCCTCGAGATCGAGGTCGATGGCGTGCAGTCCGTACTTGGTGATCACGGCCTGTTCGGCCGCCGCGGTCGCCGTCGGCGTCCCGCAGACCTGGCCCAGTTTGGTGCCGTTGGCACCACCGAACGACACCGAGACGTCACCGCCTGCCGCACGGACGCTGTTGATGACACCGGCGACGGTCGTGTCGGACGCGACCTCCTGGCTCGCCGAACCGTCCCACGCGGCCGAGCAGCCGCCGTCGGACAGGATGAACGACAACTGGAAGGCGCGTTGTCCGGTGGCCGCCATCACCTGGGTCAGATCGGGTGGATCGTTGTCCAGTGGCATGACGTAGGGGGCTGCCGCGTACCAGTTGGCGGACAGGGCGGTGGTCGTCACCGAGGGGGCCGCACTGCCCGTGTTGGCCAGCGCGACCATTGCCCCGACTGCCACCGCGACGGCTGCCGCCGCGGACCAGGCTGTTGAGCGTCGCACGTGTCCTCCTCGTGCCGAAACCCCCCGCGAATTCGAATGTGGCCTAGACCACTTGCGGTGTCAAGAGGTTGGACTAGACCAATTTGGATAGGGGCGGACCGCACCCGTACGCGGTCCGTACTGCGACGTTGTCCGGACCGACTACCCTGGTCGCGTGCAGGTTGAGTCCGTCTTCCCGATGCTGGAACCGCTGCTGCCCAGGGTCCGCAAGCCTGTGCAGTACATCGGCGGCGAGTTGAACGCCACCGTGCGGGACTGGTCATCCGCCGACGTCCGCTGGTGCCTCATGTACCCGGACGCCTACGAGGTCGGCCTGCCCAACCAGGGCATCCAGATCCTGTACGAGGTGCTGAACGAGCGCGACGGCGTGCTGGCCGAGCGCACCTACACGGTGTGGCCCGACCTCGAGGCGCTGATGCGCTCCCACGGC
>DASUGU010000131.1:0-2059 GCA_036273855.1 Pseudonocardiaceae bacterium | reverse complement strand
CGGTCGCCGGCCGCCACGAACGACTTGCCGTAGCCGGTCGAGCCGCGGTAGTTCACCTGCACGCACAGGTAGCCGCGGTTGGCCAGCCACTGCGCCTCGGGATCCCAGCCCCACACGTCACGGGCCTGCGGGCCGCCGTGCACGTTGAGCACGGTCGGCAGCCCTGACCGCCCGCCGTCAGGGGGGAAGGTGACGTACCCGTGCACGGTCAGCCCGTCGCGCGCCTTGAACGAGAACGGCTCCATGTGGGCCAGCCCGTAGTTCGACAGCTCCGGGCGGCTGGAGAACAGGAAGCGGCCGGTGCGGGTGGCGCGGTCGAAGGCGTAGTACTGGGTCGGGCCGGCGTCGTCCATGAACGCGATCAGCCAGGTCGAATCGGCCTCGTCGCGGCCGATCGGCTGCGGGTCGCCGTGGTGGAGGGCCTGGATGGCCTCCCAGTCGGCTTGCACCGCCGGGTCGAGCACGTGGTACTCGGTGCGGTCCTTGAGCACCTCGACGATCTGCGGTTCCCTCGTGTCCGGGTGCAGCATGGCACCCGCGACGTCCGCCTCCGGGTCTTCGAGCAGCACCTGGGCGTCGCCGGACGCCAGGTCCAGCCGGACCAGCCTGCCGGTGTCCGTGCCGGCCGAGCTGATGGCCAGCAGGGAGTTCCCGTCGCCGGTGAACGCGAGCACGTCGCTGGCCGGCGCGTCGTCGGCGGTGATGGTCAGCAGCGTCCGCCACTCCGCGTCGGCGTCGTTCCTGACCAGCAGGTCGAACCCGCCGTCGGGCAGCGGCGAGATCGCGCCGCGGACCACCAGGTCCTCGTCCGCGAGCCAGCCCGCGTACCCGGGGTTCTCGATCAGCTTGTCAAGCTCGCCGGTGGTCAGGTCGAGCTTGAAGACGTCGTGCAGCTGCGGGTTCTCGCGGTTCATGGCCACCAGGACGTCGTTGCGGTGGCTCCTGCGGGTGGCGATGATCCGGGCCTGGATGCCCTCGAACGGCGTCAGGTCGCGCCGGGCCATGGTCTCCATGTCGACGTCGTACAGCCGCCAGTTCTCGTCACCGCCGGTGTCCTGGAGGTACAGCAGGTGCCTGCCGTCCCTGGCCCAGGCGAACACCCGGACGCCGCGGTCGGTGTCGTCGGTGACGACCTTCGCGGTGTCCCAGTCGACGCCGGAGGATGTGACCGGCGCGACCCATACGTTCAGCACCCCCTCGTGAGGTGCGATCCAGGCCAGCTGGCTGCCGTCGGGCGCGATATGCGGGCTGACCCGTTCCGGGTTGCCGAAGAGCACTTCACGGGGGATGAGTTCGACCATGCCCCATGCCTATCACACAGGGGCGTTACGCCTTACCCGGAGAACCAGTGCGCCGGCCCGGGGTTGGTGTTGTGGTAGATGTGCTTCTTCTCCTGGTACTCGTCCAGGCCGGAAGGGCCGAGCTCACGGCCGATGCCCGACTTCCCGAAACCGCCCCATTCCGCCTGCGGGAGATAGGGGTGGTAGTCATTGATCCACACGGTGCCGTGCCTGAGCGCGCCTGCCACCCGTTCGGCCTGTCCCGCGTCTGCCGTCCATACCGCCCCGGCCAGCCCGTACGCGGTGTCGTTGCCGAGCCTGATGGCCTCTTCCTCGGTACCGAACCGCTCGACGGTCACGACCGGGCCGAACACCTCCTCCTGGACCACCGTCATCTCGCGGTGGCACCCGGCGAGCACCGTGGGCCGCAGGAAGAACCCGGCGGCCAGGTCCGGGGCGTCGGGCCGCTGGCCGCCGGCCAGCAGGCTGGCGCCCTCGGAACGCCCGAGCTGGATGTAGCGCTCCACCTTGGCGCGGTGCGCCGCGGAGATCAGCGGGCCGCATTCGGTCTGCGGGTCCAGGCCGCTGCCCAGCCTGATCCGGTCGGCCCTGGCCGCCAGCTCGGCGACGAAGCTGTCGTGCAGCGAATCCTGCACGATCAGCCGCGCGCCCGCCGAGCACACCTGCCCGGAGTGCAGGAACGCCGCGGTCAGCGCGTTGTCCACCACCGTGTCGAAGTCGGTGCCGTCGAACACGATGTTGGGGTTCTTGCCGCCGAG
>DASUGU010000130.1:0-229697 GCA_036273855.1 Pseudonocardiaceae bacterium | reverse complement strand
AGGATGGTCGAGCCCTCGGGTGCCCGGACCGCCTGTCCGTCGATGGTGAACTCCAGCAGCCGGCGCGGGATCCCCAGCGATGTCACGGTCATTCGTACGCCCCCAGACGGTCGATGGCGGATTCCACGGCGTTCCACGCGGTCTGCCCGAGGCCGCAGATCGAGGCGTCCCGCATGGCGCGGCCGACCTCCCTGAGCAGCGCGATGTCATCGGCGGCGGCCGCCCCTGTGCGCCGCACGATGCGGTGCAGGGCCTCCTCCTGCCGTACGGTCCCGACCCGGCAGGGCACGCACTGCCCGCAGGACTCGTCGCGGAAGAACTGGGCGATCCGCCGGAGCAGGTCGGTCACGTCCACGGAGTCATCGAGCACCAGGACCACGCCGGAGCCCAGGGTCGCGCCGATGGCACGCACGCCTTCGAACGTGAGCGGGGTGTCCAGTGCGTCCGGTCCGACGAATGAGCCGGCCGCGCCGCCCAGCAGCACCGCCCGCAACGGTCGCCCGCCGCGCACACCGCCTGCCGCGTCGATGACCTGGCGCAGCGTGACGCCGAAGTCGTACTCGTACAGGCCGGGCCGCTCGACGCAGCCGGACAGGCAGAACAGCCGGGTGCCGGTGGAACTCTCGGTGCCGACCTGCGCGAAGGCGGGCCCGCCGATCCGCAGGATCTCCAGCACGCACAACAACGTCTCGACGTTGTTGATGGCGGTCGGCTTGCCGAACAGGCCGACCTGGGCCGGGAACGGTGGCTTGTTCCTCGGCTCGGCGCGCTTGCCCTCGATGGAGTTGATCAGCGCGGTTTCCTCGCCCGCGATGTAGGCGCCGGCTCCCCGCCTGACCTCGATGTCGAACGCGAAGCCCTCGCCCATCACGTCCGGGCCGAGGAAACCCCGCAGCCTGGCCTGCTCGACGGCGTGCCGCAACCGCGACTCGGCCAGCGGGTACTCACCCCGGATGTAGATGTAGCCCTGTTCCGCGCCGCAGCAGTAGCCCATGATGGTGACCGCTTCGATCAGCGCGTACGGGTCCTCCTCCATCAACACCCGGTCCTTGAACGTGCCGGGTTCGGACTCGTCGGCATTGCACACCACGTAGTGCGGCCGGACCGGGTTGGTGCCCACCGCGTCCCACTTCACCGCGATGGGGAACGCCGCACCGCCACGGCCGAGCAGCTTGGCGTCCTTCAACTCCCGGACCACGGCCTGCGGCCCGGCGGTCACCGCCCGGCGGAGCATCTCGTACCCGCCTGCCGCGCGGTAGGAGTCCAGTGAAGCCGGGTCGATCAGGCCCACCCGTCGCAGCAACCGCAACGAGGTGCGGTCCCCAGCGGTCTGCGGGACGAGCGGAACGGCGGGCTCGCCGAACTGCGCGGGTGCGAACATCCGCTGGACCTGAGTGGGATCGAAGGGGGCCAGCCCGATCCGGGCCGGGTCCGAGCCGGCACGCTGGATCAGCGCCGCCGAGCCGCGATCGCACTGGCCGAGGCAAGGACTGCGCTGCCAGGTGATTCCGGTGCCGTTGACGCCGACGCTGGTGCCCTCGGCCCCGAAGCGGCGCTCCATGTCCTCGCACACCCGCTCCGCGCCGTTCACCCGGCAGGCGAGGTCATCGCAGACGTGGACGACCGACGAGGGCGAGAGGCTGGTGCGGAACAGCGCGTAGAACGACGCCACCCCGTACGCCTCGGCCGGCGGAATGGTGAGCCTGGCGCAGACGTGGTCCAGCGCGGCCGGGCTGATCCACCCGATCCGCTCCTGCACCGCGTGCAGCACCGGCAGCAGCAGATGCCGCTGGGCCCGCGCCGCATGGCCGCCGTACGCGACATGCCCGTCGGCCGCCGTGCGCTGTCCCCCGTCCCAGCCGGACTCCGGCGGTCCGAGCACCGAGGCGACGGCCGCCTGCTCCTCGTCGGTTGCCTGCGCCGCGCCCGCGATTCGCAGATCCACTAGGCCTCCACCTCCGCACGCCGGCTTTCGTCACCGCTGGCGACGGCGGCGTCCGGCTTGTCCACCCGGATCGCCGTCGCCTTGAACTCGGCCGTGCCGGACTTGGGGTCCCAGGCGTCCAGCGTGAGCACGTTGGTGGCGACCTCGTCGGGGAAGTGCAGTGTCATGAAGGCGAGCCCGGCGCGCAGCGTCTCGTCGATGTGGACCGGCACCTCCAGCGACCCGCGCCGCGACGACACCTTCGCCACCTCACCCTCGGCCAACCCGAGCCGGACCGCGTCCTCGGGCGAGAGTCCGAGCGTCTCCGGCCGCCGCAGTGGCGTCGCGTACTGGCCGGACTGCACGCCGGTGTTGAACGAGTCGAGCCGCCGTCCGGTGGTCAGCCGCATCGGGAACTCCGGGGACAGTTCGTCCACCGGCGGTACCTGCCGCACCGCGGTGAACGGCGCGGGCGTCCCACGCTTGGCCGGGTCCTCTTCCCACAGCCGCGAGTGCAGGAACATCTCGCCGGGATGCTGCTCGTCGTAGCACGGCCACTGCAGGCCGCCGAGCTCCTCCAGCCGCTGGTAGCTCATGCCCCGGTTCATGGGTGACAACGTGCGCAGTTCGTTCCACACCTGTTCGGCGGACGGGTGGCCCCAGTCCGTGCCGAGACGGCGGGCGATCTCGCAGATGATCTCGATGTCGTCGCGTGCTCCCGGCGGTGGTTCCAGCGCCTTGCGCACCCGCTGCACCCGGCGTTCGCTCGAGGTCACCGTGCCCTCGGCCTCGCACCAGGTGGCCGTGGCGGGCAGCACCACGCTGGCGAGCTTGGCGGTGTCGGTGAGGAAGATGTCCTGCACCACGAAGTGGTCCAGTCCGCTGAGGAGCTTGCTGGTCCGACTGGTGTCGGCCTCCGAGCGCAGCGGATTCTCGCCGATGATGTAGCACGCCGTGAGCTCACCACGCTCCATGGCCTCGAACATGAGCGACAGATGCCAGCCCCGCTCGGGCGGTATCGGCGTGCCGTAGGTGGCCTCGAACCGCGCCCTGGCCTCGACATTGGTCTCGACGTCCTGGAACCCGGGCAGCTTGTTGGGGATGGCCCCCATGTCGCCGCCGCCCTGCACGTTGTTCTGGCCGCGCAGCGGGACCAGCCCGGAGCCGTACCTGCCCACATGGCCGGTCAGCAGGGACAGGTTGATGAGCGCGAAGACGTTGTCCGTCGCGTTGTGGTGCTCGGTGATGCCCAGGGTCCAGCAGATCTGCGCCCGGTCGGCGCGACCGTAGTCGTGGGCCACCCGCTTGATGAGGTCCGCGGGCACACCGGTGTCGCGCTCGGCGCGTTCCAATGTGTACGGCTGGACGGACTCGGCGTACGCGTCGAAGCCCGTGGTGGCCCGGTTGATGAACGCCTCGTTCGTCAGGCCGGCCTCGATGATCTCCCGGCCGATCGCGTTCGCCAGCGAGATGTCCGATCCCACGTCGATGCCCAGCCACGCGTCGGCCCACTGCGCGGACGTGGTCCGCCGTGGGTCGACCGCATACATGCGGGCGCCGTTACGGAGGCCCTTCAACACATGGTGGAAGAAGATCGGGTGCGCTTCGCGCGCGTTCGAGCCCCACATGATGATCAGGTCGGCGTCTTCCGCCTCCCGGTAGGAGCTGGTGCCGCCACCGGCTCCGAACACAGCCGCCAGACCGGCGACGCTAGGAGCGTGTCAAGTTCGGTTGCAGCTGTCGATGTTGTTGCTGCCCATCACGGCCCGAGTGAACTTCTGGGCCATGTAGTTCATCTCGTTGGTGGCCTTGGAGCAGCTGAACATGCCGAACGACTTCGTCGCGTCCCGCTCCCTGGCGGCGGCGAACCCGGCAGCCGCGCGGTCGAGCGCCTCGTCCCACGAAGCGGGCCGCAGGGTCCCGTTCTCGCGGACCAACGGCTCCGTCAGCCGGATCTGCTTGCTCATCGAGCGCACCTTCCTGACCAGCGATTGCCGACCCACTCAAGTCCTGTGGTGCCACGACGTTGCGAGTTTGCCACGACAGGTAGCCGATCGAGAAGAGACGCCGCGTGATGATCCGTAACGCCCGGCGTCAATATCCAATTAGCTGCTCGGTGGTGGTCCATCCGGACCAGGGAGTATGCACCACAATGGAGGACCGCCTGCTCCGGAATGGGTGCACCGTGGCCCGGATTCCACCGGATCGGACCAATCCATTACTGAACGCCGACCGCTCGGAAATCGCCCGTTCACAACCCGGCGGCGAATCTGTTAATGCGGACACACCCCTCGACCGACGATCGGAGCGCTCCTTTCTACGCAAGCTCGTAGTTTATCCGCAATCAGAGGATCACATGCGGATAAACATGCGGAACCATGACGCAGATGCGGAAGGGAAGCTCATCGCCGCCGGGGTGCCGCCGCCGCAGGTCGCGACCAGGCCGAGGACGCCGAGACCGGCGGCGATCGACACGGCCATGCGGGTACGAATGGGGTACATGGAACGCTGCCCTTCCGGCGGGACCGGCTAGTGGGCAGGTGGCGGCACGCAGACCAGCCGCTGACCCTTGCTGGTGATGACGTCGAGGTGACGGATCTGCTGCAGTGGAATGGCCGTGGTGCCGGTGATGCCCAACGAGCCCCGGTACGTGGCGATCCAGCTCGCCGCGACGTCCCGCCTGCCGTCGGCCGCGGTGACCACGAGCATGCACTGTTGGGCCCACCGGACACCGCTGAGCCGCAACCGGATCTGCGTACCCCAGGTCTGACCGGTGAGGACGATGCTGGCACGCACCTTGGTGTTCGGGTCGGTGGCGGCCACGGTCGCCGAGACCGGGGTCGGAGTGTGGTCTCGGGGCAGGGAGACACCGGTGACGACACCCACGCCCGCGGCCGCCACCGCTGCGGCCAGCCCCAGGACGCGGCGCCGGGTGTGGCGCTCGCGACGTGCCGCGGCCCTGGCCAGCAGCCCGTCGAACAGGGTCTCCGGCAGGTCGGCGGGAGCTGCCATCTCGTCCACATCGGACGCTGACAGCCGGTGCAGCATCGTCGGCAGTTCCCGTAGCTGCTGGTACTCCGGCAGGCAGTCCTCGCAGCCGACCAGGTGCTCGCGCAACTGCTGTGCCTCGGCCGGCTCGAGCGCGTCGAGCAGGTAGGCGGCGATGTCGGAGGTGTAGGGACAGGTCACGGCGAATGCACCCCCCGTTCCAGTAACGCCAGTCGTAGCGCGCGCAGCGCGTAGAACATCCGAGACCGCACAGTTCCGTCCGGGACGTTCAATCGAGCGGCGATCTCCCGGGTCGTGCTGCCGTGATAGAAGCTCTCGACGATGACCTCGCGATGGGCCGGGGTGAGCGCATCCAGTGCGTCGGCCACCAGGAACGCGTCGAGCGTCGCGTCCAATTCATCCTGACCGGACAATTCCTCCACCGATGCCGCTTGTGTCTGCTGCGGCCGGGCCCGCCGGTTCCGGTCGGCGTCGATGATCAGCCGCCGCGCGACCGTGAACAGCCACGGTCGCGCCAGGTCCACGTCCAGGTCATCGGCGTGTTGCCACGCGCGCAACAAGGTCTCCTGCACGATGTCCTCGGCCAGTTGACGGTCGCCGCCGGCCAGGCGCTGCACGTACGCCAGCAGCGGCCGGGCGTGGCTCGCGTACAGCGCACGTAGGAGCCTCTCGTCCTCGATCCGACCGATGCGCATACCTAGTACTACGGCACAGGGACGGCGAGCGTTCAGTCGACCAAAAGCATCAACCTGGATTGATGTATGGTGGGGTGCGTGTCCGGCACCCCGTCACCGCCGCCGTTCGTGCGGTTGGTGGGCGATCCGCTGCGCTGGCGGCTACTGCACGAGCTGGCGCGGTCCGACCTGCGCGTTCGCGAGCTGGTCGAGGCGGTCGACCAGCCGCAGAACGTCGTGTCCTACCACCTGGCCAAGCTGCGTGACGCCCAACTCGTCAGGGCGCGGCGCAGCAGCTTCAGTGGCCGCGACACCTACTACCACCTGGACCTGACTCACTGCGCCCAGGAATGGGCCGACGTGGGCGCCGCACTGCATCCCGGTCTGCGGCCCGGTGCCGCCCCACCGACCCGTCCGGGCCGGACGTCGGCACGGGTGTTGTTCCTGTGCACCGGCAACAGCGGGCGCTCGCCGATGGCCGAAGCCCTCCTCCGCCACCACAGTGGCGGAGCCGTCGACGTGGCCAGCGCCGGCAGCCGACCCAAACCATTGCATCCCAACGCGGTGCGGGTCATGGCCGAGTACGGCATCGACCTGCGACATGAACCCACCCACGTGAACACCCTCCGGCGGCGCCGGTTCGAGTGGGTGATCAGCCTGTGCGACCGGGTGCGGGAGGTCTGCCCCGAGTTCCCCCGCCGCCCGACCATGATCCACTGGAGCCTGCCCGACCCGGCACAGGACGGCGGTGACGACGAGGCGACGCTGCCCGCATACCGCAGGACCGCGGCGGAACTCGACCGCCGGATCGGCTTCCTCCTGTACCGCATCGCCCCTCTTGCCACCGGTGACGGCAATCGGCCATGACCGACGACAGCGACCGGGCGTCCCTGCAAGACACCTCTCCGGCCGGGGCGGCGGTTCGATCGGACCGGCCGAGCATGTGGACGGTGCTGCGGGAGTGGGGTCGTATCGGCTGCATCGGATTCGGCGGGCCGCCGACGCACATAGCGCTGCTGCGAGAACTGTGTGTGCGGCGCCGGAAGTGGATGGCGGAGCAGGAGTTCGAGGACGCGATCGCCGCCTGCAACCTGCTGCCCGGCCCTGCCTCCACCCAGTTGGCGATCTTCTGCGCGTGGCGGCTGCGCGGCCGGGCAGGCGCGCTGGTCGGTGGAGTCGCGTTCATCCTGCCCGGCCTGATCGTCATCCTTGCCCTCTCGGCATTGTTCCTCACCGGGACACCACCGGCCTGGGTACGCGGCGCGGGTGCCGGCGCCGGCGCCGCGGTGGCGGCAGTGGCCGTGCACGCGGGAGTCGGCCTGATCCCGGCCGGCTGGCAGCGTGCGGCAGGCACCAACCGGCTCCGGTGGATGCTCTACCTCGCGGCCGGCGGAGCGGCCGCCGCCACCGTCGGTCCATGGCTGGTGTTGGTCCTGCTGGCCTGTGGCGCGATCGAACTGGCCGTTCACCGATCCGGCCGGGCCAGAGGTTTGGTCGCCTTCTTCCCCGCCAAACCCATAGCCGTCCTGGCCGGGGCCGGTGGGCTGCTGTCGCTGGTGTGGGTGGCGTTCAAGGTCGGCACCCTGTCCTACGGCGGCGGGTTCGTGATCATCCCGCTGATACGCGCCGACGCTGTCGACCACTACCACTGGATGACCGGTGACCAGTTCCTCAACGCCGTCGCCCTGGGACAGATCACCCCCGGCCCGGTCGTCCAGACGGTCGCGGTGGTCGGCTATTCCGCGGCCGGTCTGCTCGGCGGCGTGCTCGCGGCCGTCGTCGCGTTCAGTCCGTCGTTCGCGTTCGTGTTGCTGGGCGCCCACCATTTCGACCGGCTGCGCGGCAACAATCGTGTCCGGGCATTCCTGGACGGAGCGGGACCTGCCGCGATCGGGGCGATCTTCGGTTCGGCCATTCCGCTGGCCCTCACGTTGACCGAGCCGTGGCAGTTCGGCATCCTCGGTGGCGCGGCCATTCTGCTGCTGGCACTGCGTCGCGGCGTGGTGACGAGCCTGTTGATCGCGGCGGCGGCCGGCGCCCTCCTGGCTGTGGCCGGCATCGGCATCCCGCGCTAGAGGTATCGATCGGGGACATTGGTTGTCACTATGCTCGATCGCGGCGACCGAGAAAGGAAGGCACAATGACAGTGCATCGAATATTACCTCCTCGCCGCTCCCCCTTCGACCAACCGGAACTGCTGCGCGAGATGCGCGAAGAAGATCACCTCAGCACGGTGACCACATGGGACGGCAGGCAGGTGTGGTACGTCACGCGTTACGCGGACGCCTGTCGCGTCCTGCGGGACTCCCGCTTCAGCGTCGTGACAGCCAACGGACTACCGGAACTCAGTCCGGGCCGGGACAAGACCCCGGGCACCCTGGGCCGCACGGACGAGCCACGACACCGTGAACTCAGGCGCATGCTCGCCGACGAGTTCCTGGTCAAACGAATCGAAGCGTTGCGACCGAGCATCGAGCACACGGTGGCAACACAAGTCGGGCAACTGCTCTCGACCACCCCGCCCGTCGACTTTCACGCGGCGTTCTCCATGGGCATACCGGCGGAGACCGTCGGCTCGCTGCTCGGCGCTCCGCCGGATGCCCGACAGACCTTCCGCCGCTGCCTGGCGACTCTGACCGACCGCACCACGACGGCCACGCAGAAGTCCGTGGCGGACAAGGAGTTGTACTCCTGCTGCCGGCAGTTGGTGGAGCAGAAGGTGGCGGAGCCGGGCGACGACGTCATCAGCCGGTGCATGACGGGGCCGCTGCGGGACGGTCGGATGCATCCCGAGGAGGCGTACCGCACCACGGTGCAGCTGGTGTCCGGCGGCCACGACACCACAGCGGCCACCATCACTAGCGGCGTGCTCACCATGCTGGTGAAACCGGAGTGGCGCCAGGCGCTACGCGAACAGCCAGAGACCGCACCGCACGCCGTGGAGGAACTGCTGCGCTACCACACCCCGATGACGGACGGACTCCCCCGCGTCGCCCTGGAGGATGTCGTCGTCGGCGGTACCCTGGTCCGCGCAGGCGACGGACTGCTTGTCTGCGTGGCGTCCGCCAACCGTGACGAGCGCGAGTTCGACCGGCCGGACGAGCTCGACGTGGATCGGCAGGCCGCGCGTCGTCACCTGGCCTTCGGCCACGGTGTCCACCGCTGCATCGGACAGTGGCTGGCCCGGGCGGAAATCCAGGCCGCCATCAGCGCGGTGGCAACGGAGATCCCCACCCTACGGCTGGCTGTCCCGTTGGACTCGCTCGTGTACGGCGACAGCTTCATCGCGGGTGTGCGGGAGCTTCCCGTCACCTGGTGATCCCCTTGGATGCCTGTGGGCGCGAGCGCCCACAGGCATCCGGTCAGGGCTTGTAGAACGACGCGTCGTGGGTCTGGCCGAGCAGGGCCCTGCCGATGGTCGCGAGTACGTGATCGTCGTTGTCGTGGCGGACATAGAACGTCAGGTCCCGCAGGATCCGCTCGACCGGACTCGGACGGATCAGGCTGCGCGCGCCGCAGGCACGGACACAGTGATCGACCGTCTCCAGCGCGAGGTGTTCGACGACGTGCCTCGCCCGACTTCCGGTCAGCCGCGCCTGGTCCCGGTGCCCGCTGTCCCACAGCCGGGCGACATGACGCAGCCACAGATAGGCGGACTCCACATTGACGGCCATGCTGCCGACCCGCTGCTGCACATAGGGATCGGTGACCTTGCTCTGGCGCATCACGTACTCGACGGCGTACTCGTAGGCACCCTCCGCCGCGCCGAGGAAGCTGGCGGCGTAGTGCGGAATGAACGCGGTCTGCCAGCCTTCGCGCAGGTACGCGCCGGGCGGCCCGATCACGTCGGCGTCCGGCAGGAAGGTGTCGTTGAACCTGATCAGATGGGAGACCGTGGCGCGCATGCCGATCGGGTCCCACCACGAGTCGTCCACGACCACCGACGGATGGGACAGGTCGCAGGCCACCATGAGCAGGGTGTCCGCTTCGGCGGCGTGCCTGGCGCCACCCGGCCCCGCGGTGTTGACGAGCAGGATCGCCCGCTGCGCTCCCGTCGCGCTGGTCGCGAACACCTTGCTGCCATTGAGGACCCAGCCGCCGTCGGTCCGTTCGATGGTGGTGCCGAAGCGCTGCTTCTCGCCGGGTTTCGGGGCTTGCGGCTCACCGCTCCACGCCACCCATTTCTCCCCGCCCTCGACCACGCCGGCGAACCATCTGCGCTTCTGCTCCTCGGTGCCCATCGCGTCGATGAGCACCAGCGAGTTGGCGTGCCCCTCCCAGCAGCGGCCGAGCGAGAGATCGGCCTTGGCGAGTTCCTTCGTCATCAACCAGAGTGTCAGCGCGTCGCCGCACAGCGGCCCGACGCCCAGTCCCCCGTACTCCCGGGACACCGTCGGCGCGAGCAGACCCGCCGCGAAGAGATCGTCGAAATCCTCATCGGGGAACCGGGCTGTGCGGTCATAGTCGTCGGCCCGCCTGGCACACGCCTCGGCGACATCACCGACCTGGCCGAGGAGTTCCTTGCTCTGGGGTGTGAGGTCCAGCATCGACATCGTGTCGACACCGCCGTTGGTGGTCACATCGTCACCTCGGGATGCTTGTTGTTCTTCGGCCCGTCGTAGCGTTATAACGGGACATGTGGACGACGCCTTTCTTTCGGTCATCACCAGCCGGCACTGCAAGCGGGCATTCCTCGACCGATCGGTGCCGCGCGAGACACTCGAACGCGTGCTGACCGCCGCCGGTCATGCCCCGTCGCCGCGCAACACGCAGTTCTGGCAGGTCGCCGTGGTGACGGGCGAGGCCAGGGCCGAACTGTCCCGGCGGCTGCGCAGTGCGGCGGAATCCGCGGAACGGTACGAGCCCGACTACGCCAACCGCCCGACACCCATGGGAGAACTGCCCGAGCGGCGCGCACTCGCCTGGGGCGCCGGATATTACGGTGCGTTGGGCATCGCCAGGAACGACACCGCCGGTCGCCGTGAAGTCGAACGCCGGAACCTCCGCTTCTACGACGCGCCGGTGGCCATGGTCTTCCACCTCCCCTCCGCCGCCGTTGCCGGCACATTTCTGGAAATGGGCTTCTTCGTGCAGAACGTCATGCTCGGGCTCGTGGCGTCCGGCCTCGGCAGTTGCCCGCAGTACAGCGTGGCGCGGTACGGCGACGTCCTCCGCGACGCGCTCGGCCTCGGCGCGGACCGGCTCATCGTGTGCACGTTGTGCGTCGGCTACGTCGACGAGTCCGATCCGGTCAACGCTTTCCGTCCGGAACGGGCGCCACTGGCGGAATACACCCAGTGGCACGATGGGGCGGCGGCCGACGACCTCTCGACCGTACCGAACGGCAGGCACAGCGACAACCGCCCACCGAGCATTTGTTGACGCGCAAGGGTTTTTCACACTCCCGGTGAAATGCCGTCCTCGGTGTATGCTGCGAGACCTGGCTGGACGGACGGCGTGCCCCAACGGATTCGGATCAGGAAGGCTCACTTCCATGCCAGCGAACGCAGCACGATTGCGCTTCCACTGGAGCTTGCCCACCGCCACGACGAATCGGATGCGTGGCGTGAATCCCGGTACGCCCCAAGATCCCACCGCCGATCTCGCGGGCCAGTTGGACTTCTGCCGGCGGGCCGACCAGTTCGGCATCGACTCGATATTGCTGCCGATCGGTTACCAGCGGCCGGATCCCGTCACCCTGGCCGGTGTCTTCGGCGCCGCGACCGAGCGGCTGAGGTTCATGGTGGCTGCCCGCAGCGGTGTCGTCGCCCCGACCTACTTCGTCCAGCAGATCAACACCGTGTCCGCGGTGACCAACGGGCGCGTCTCGGTGAACGTCGTACTCGGCCACTCCTCCGCGGAACTGCGCTACTACGGCGACTTCCTCGACCATGACGAACGCTACCGGCGCACCGACGAGTTCTGGACCATCTGTGACGCGCTGTGGCGGCAGGACTTCCCCGTCGACTTCACCGGGAAGTACCTCACGGTGGAGGGCGCCACGATCAACAACCAGTTCGTGTCGCCGGAGCGGAGCCGGCCGGAGGTCTACTTCAGCGGCAGTTCCGGTCTGGCGACCCAGATCACCCTCGCCCACGGCGACAGCCTGCTCTGCATCGCCGAACCGCCGGACGAACTGGCCGAACGCATCCGGCCGGCGCTGGACGGCGGAGCGGCCGTCACCATCGTGTGCACCCAACTGTCCCGATCGACCCGCGAGGAGGCGGTGCGGGACGCCTACGACCTCGCCAGGGACGCCGCGGAGCGGAGCAAGAACGCGCAGCAGCACTTCCGGCGCGAGAAGGCGGAGTCCGAGGGCTTCATCCGGGCGTACGAGCTCAGCGAGCGGGACTCGCACTGGGCCACGCCGTACCTGTGGAGCGGCCTGGTGCCCTACATGGGTCCGCCGACGGTGGCCCTGGTCGGCGGACCGGACGAGATCGTCGACGCGATCTTCGACTACCGCGACGTCGGGGTGAGCCAGTTCCTCTTCCAGGGGCGCCCCGACCTCGACACACTGATCTTCTTCGGTGAGGAGATCCTGCCGCGGATCCGCAGGCGGGAGGACGCCGAGTCCGCCGCCGCGAACGGCCGGATCGGGACAGCACAGCATGCGGGCAGGGATGGTGGCCATGGATGACACCCGGCGGCTGCGCTTTCACTGGAGTCTCTCCGCGGTCGGCGACGCGAAACGCCGGGGTGAGGCACAGGAGGCGATGAGCGGTGCCTTCGACCTGGCCACGCACACCGAATTCTGCCGGGCGGCCGAATCCTGCGGGATCGAGTCGCTGCTGATGGCCTTCGGGTTCACCCGGCCCGACCCGTTCACCTGGTCGGCCGCCCTCGGCTCCCGCACCGAGAAGATCAACTTCCTGACCGCCATCCGTTCGGGCGTCTGCTCTCCCACCCTGTTCGTCCAGCAGGTCAACACCCTGTCCGTCGTCACCGGCGGGCGGGTGTACATCAACATCGTGGCCGGCCGGGCACCCGGAGAGCAGCGGTACTACGGCGACTTCCTCGACCACGACGAACGCTACGAACGGACCGACGAGTTCTGGCAGATCTGCCACGCGCTGTGGCGCGGCGACGGTCCGGTGGACTTCACCGGTCGGCACTATCGGGTCGAGGGTGCGCGGATCAACACGCCGTTCCGGTCGGCGGAGCGCGATCGACCCAAGATCTATCTCGGCGGGAACTCCGAGCAGGCGGTCGGGTTGGCGATCCGGCACGCGGACTGCCTGCTCACCTTCCCGGAGGCACCCAAGCAACTGGCCGAGCGGATCCGGCCGGTGCTCGACGCCGGCAAGAAGGTCGGCCTGCTCGTCTCGATGATCGCGAAGCCGACCCGAGACGAGGCTGTCGCCGCGGCCGCCGAGCTGGTCGCCAAGGCCGGCGACGGGGCGCGGCAGGTGCACCGGAACGCCCGAGGAGGGACGGACTCCGTCGGCTTCCGGTCGATGTACGACACCGCGGAGAACGGCTCGGCCTGGGTGACCCCTTACCTGTGGACGGGTGCCGTGCCCTATCTCGGCCCGCCGGCCATCTCTCTGGTCGGCTCGGCGACGGACCTGGTCGAGGCGATCTTCGAATACCGCGACGTCGGGGTCACCGAGTTCCTGTTCACCGGCTTTCCCGATCTGGCACAGATGCGGTTCTTCGCGGCGGAAATATTGCCCAGGGTGCGTGAACGGGAACGCGCGTCGATGCCGACCGCCTGACGTTCCGGCAGCCTGACCACGAGCGACACCGTAATACCGCACCGCGATTTCTGTCGCAGCGCGCATCGGCGCAGCGGTGCGGGCGCCGGCGGGGATCCGTCGCCCGACGCACAAGCAGCGTCCTCTCCCCCATGTCGTCGGTATGTTGCCGCGCTTCACCTCCCAACGGCTGGGCGTACGCCCACAGTGGACAGAGCAGGCCGCCGGCGCGGCGGGTGCACGGGCCGCTCGTCCTCGGCCCGCCCGCCGCACATACCCGCTACTACGGATGGCACGCGGAGAATGTTCAAACGACGGGCCCTCAATCTTGGAGGTTCGCTTCGAAGTTTCGGAACTATCGTCCATCTGGGTGACGTCGGCGCGTTCGAACCACACCGGAGACGATCGATTCCAAGATCATTTACGTTGTGGACCGACTTTGACAAGGCATTACGTTGTCAAGTGGATCGCATCAACTGACGACTACTGTCATCAGTGAACGGACATGTGTTGACTCTCTCCCGACATCCCGATCACCCTTGCACACGTCCAAGATGGATCGATCAGATTGGATTGATGAGACATCAACTAAAGGGAACGTCACCTCTTCGTACAGCCAGCACCATTGCCGGCCCGCAGTTCGTCCACTGTGGTCCGAGCAAGGCATCTGACTTCTGGTGTCAGGACAATTTTGCTGGTCAACAACATGCAACGGGTCGACAACACATAGTTCGACCCGCGTGGCCCTCGTGGTGGACAGGGGAGCTTTCCCACTCGCGACGGGTCCGACACAACACGCCATCCAGTTCACTCACCGTCGTGGTCACGACGCATCGCAGGCAACCCCACCCCGTGGCGGCCGGTGGCACCTTGCCCGCGGTGCATTCGCGTCCCCTTCGCTGAGTCGACAGGAACGGAGTACACCTGTGCCTACCAGACGGCAGTTCATGCAGGCCGGCGTGGTCGCCGGCGCCGCGGTGGCGGTGGGAGGTCCTTACCTCCTGCTGACCGGCAGCAAGGCCGAGGCGGCGACCATCGACCCCGGCACCATCCCGAAGTACGTGACCCCGCTGTTCGTCCTCCCGGCGATGCCGCCGACGAGGGTGCTGGCCGATCACCTCGAGTACCAGGTGGCACAGCGGCGGATGTCCGCCCAGATGCTGCCGGCCGGCATGCCGACGACCGTGGTCAACGGCTACGGCAATCCGAACATCGGCTCCACGTTCCACTCCCCGAGCTTCACCATCGAGAACATCGCGAACAAGCAGACCCGGGTCACCTGGATGAACCAGATGGTCGACTCGGCCAACAACTTCCTGCCTCCGCTGTTCACCACCGACCCGACCATCCACTGGGCGAACCCGCCGGGCGGGATCAGCGGTCGGGACTCGACGCCGACCTTCAGCAGCACCCCGCCCCCCTACACCGGCCCACAACCGATGATCGTGCACCTGCACGGGGCGCACGACTTCGAGGAGAGCGACGGCCTACCCGAGACGTGGTTCCTGCCGCACGCCAAGAACATCCCGGACAACTACGCGGCGGTCGGCACCGACTACGACGCCTTCAAGGAGGAGGCGCTGCAACGCTGGGGGGTGAAGTGGGCACCGGGGACCCTGACGTCGGTGTATCCCAACACCCAGCGCGCCGGGTCGCTGTGGTTCCACGACCACGTCCTGGGCATGACCCGCCTGGACGTGCACTCCGGCCTGTTCGGGTTCTACATCCTCAGCGGCGGCGACGCCGATCTGCCGGCCGGCCTGCTGCCCGGACCCCGGCCGATGCCGGGTGACCCGCCGGGCAAGAAGTACTACGACATCTGCCTGACGATGTCCGACCAGACCTTCAATCCGGACGGCTCGCTGTTCTTCCCCAACGCCAGCAACCTGACCGGCCCCTACATCCCCGCCTCCGACGTCCCGCCGTACTGGAACTCCAACTTCCAGGGCACCGTCTCGACGGTGAACGGGAACACCTGGCCGGTCCTCAACGTGGAACCACGCCGGTACCGGTTCCGCATCCTGGACGCGAACAACTTCCGTACCCTGACGCTGAAGGTCGTCACCGACCCGCTCGCCCGTCCGGGGAAGGTCGCCGTGCCGACCTGGGTGATCGCCGCGGACGCCGGTGGCCTGTTCCCGAAGGCGCAGCCGATGCACACGCTGCCCGACAGCTCGTCGGGCGTCTTCATGATCACCTCGGAGCGCGTCGAGCTCATCGTCGACTTCACCAACGTCCCGGTGGGCAGCGAGCTGTTCCTGATCAACGACGGGGTCACCGGTGGCGCCAACGGCGTGCCCGCCACCCCGACCAACGACGTGAACAACGTCGGTCAGATCATGAAGTTCAAGGTGGTCCCGCTGCAGGGCACCGACACCAGCCTGCCGCCCGACCAGCTCCCGCTGCCGGCTCGCCGCGTCCTGGGCAATCCCACCGAGGTCCACCGGGTCAGCATGAACGTGATCCAGAACCCGAACACGACCAGCCCTCAGCAGGACCGGTTCCAGATGGGTCGGGTCGACGCCGACGGCACCAACCATCTGGAGCGGTGGACGGACCCGATCTCCCAGATCGTCACGGACGGCGCAGTCGCCCAGTGGGAGATCTGGAACGAACCCAACCCCTTGCCCGGCATCGCGGGCGGCCACGCCTTCCACATCCACCTCATCGAGTTCCAGGTCACCGGGCGGGAGAAGATAGACCCCACCACGGGCCAGCCGACCGGAGTACCGGGAACGCCGATCAGGCCGTGGGAAACCGGTGAGAAGGACACCGTGTTCGCACCCAACGGGGAGATCACTCGGTTCATCGCGCCGTTCGATCTGGTGAGCAAGTACATCTACCACTGCCACTTCGTCGACCACGAAGATCACGAGATGATGCGCTTCTGGCGAGTCCAGTAGTAGCCGTGCCGCAACTGGACGACACAGCACCAGCCGTGCGGGTGAACCGCTTGCCCGCACGGCTGGGCGCATCAGCAGACACACCGGACCCACCTGTCGTGCGGCAGGTGCGAGGAGGTGAACCCCGATGTCCCAGGACAGAAGCCGCCTGACCACCAGGATTCGGATTCTCGCGGTCGCGATCGTCAGCATCGTCTTCGTGCTCGTCTCGGCGCCGTACGTGTCGGCGCACACGGCGCTCCAGGCCACCAGCCCGCAGGACGGCAGCAGTATCGACCGGGCGCCCAGCCAGCTCCTGCTGGAATTCACCTTGCCGATCCAGAACATCGGATACCGCGTCGTCGTACTGGGTCCCGACGGCCACGAGTACCAGGCAGGGAACCCGACGATCGTCGACAACAGACTGACCCAGCCACTCAAACCGTTGGGCCCGGTCGGTGACTACCGGGTCGGGTTCCGCGTCGTGGCCGCTGACGGGCACCCGCAGACCTTCGGGATCCGGTTCACGCTCACCAAGCCGGGACCAGCCGCGGGCGGCGCATCGGCGGTGTCCGCGGCCGGTCCCGCGCTGCCGCCGCCGGACTCGGCCGGCGCGGCGAACAACGCACCGCTGTGGGCAACCCTGATCGCGGCCGTCGGGGCGCTGGCCCTGATGTCCGGCGCGGTGATGATCGGCAGGAGGGTGACTCATGGCCTTGGCTAGTTCGCACAACGTGGTTATGCGGCGCATCATCGACAGCGGTGTCCAGCACCGCAGACGGATCGGACTGTTCGTCGCGGCGACGGCGGTCGTGGGTGCCGCCACGTTGGCCATCGCACTGTGGTTGGGCGGCGACCTCACCCAGTCCACCATCAACGGACTGGTCATCGGTGGCACCGGCAACCTCACCGGATGGGGGCTGCCGGCGGCCAAACTGGTGATGGAGCTGGCCTCGGTCGGCGTGATCGGCATGCTGGTGACCTGCCTGCTGCTGCCGGCACCCGACGGCGAGCCGAGCCCCACCCTGCGGAGCTGCCGGCGGACCGCGGGCCGCCTGGCGGTGGTCTGGGCCGTCGCGACGGCCGTGCTGCTCGTCTTCACCTGGTCCGATGTGGTCGACCAGCCCGTGACCGCGCTGCCGTTCACGAAGCTGTTCACCACCACCACCGCGTTCCCGGACCTCGCACCGTACGTCTCGTGCACCCTGGTGGCCGTGGTGATCGCGGTGGGCGTCGCCGTGGTCGAGAGCAGGCGGGCATCGCTGATCCTACTGCTGCTCGCCTGCTACAACCTGGTGCCGATGGCCCTGCAGGGCCACGCGTCGCACGGCACCGTCCTCAAGTACAGCCTGGTGGTGCACGTCATCGCGGCGTCGCTGTGGGTCGGCGGACTGGGCGGACTACTGCTGCACGTGCGCCAGCAGCCCGCACTGCTGGCGGTCGCCGTTCCCCGCTTCAGCACCTTCGCGCTCGGCTGTTACATCGCGATCGCGGCCACCGGCATCACCGCCGCCTGGGTGCTGCTCGGATCGATCCCCGCGGTGTGGGGATCGCGCTACGGCGTGCTCGTGATGCTCAAGGGAGCGGCGTTGATCGCGCTCGGGATCCTCGGCTGGTGGCACCGCCGGCACACGGTCGGGCGCATGCACACCGGTGACGACGGCCGGGCCCGCCGAGCGTTCGTCCAACTCGCCGCGGCGGAGGTCGTCATCATGGTCGTCGCCGTGGCACTCGCCGTCGCCCTGTCCCGTACCGCGTCACCCGACACGATCGTCCTGCACGGCAACCAATGAGCGAGGCAGCCAGGTAATACTCGCCGAGCGGCCACCACCGAACCGCGTCGAGCAACACAGGACTCACGCGGTCCGGGGTGGCGCCGTGCTGTCCTGATCGGCACCCGGAAATATGCACACGCATTCCACGGTGCGTCCTTTTTGGCCTGATCACCATTCCGCTGACCAGCCACAATCAATTTGATTATGCTTATATTTTGATTTGACTTGACAACGACCGACCTGTGCAGATTACGGTGGAGTCACGGATGGTCGATCTCTTTCGTTGCCACCGTGGACATGCCTCTTTGATCGCATCGCTGATCAACCCGGGAGGTTCCGTTGCATATTCCGCTGATCGTGGTGGCCGTGATCGTCACCGCGCTCATTTTTGATTTCACCTGCGGCTTTCACGAAGCCTCGGACGCGGTAGCCACATCGGTCGCCACCGGTGCGTTGCGGCCGCGGGTCGCGGTCGGCATCGCCGCCGTCGGGAACCTGGTCGGCGCATTCCTGTCCATCAAGATCGCGCTGACGATCTCCAACGGCATCGTCGACGACACCAAGATCACACCGGCGGTGGTGTTCGCCGGCCTGGTCGGCGCGATCATGTGGAACCTGCTCACCTGGGTGGTCGGCCTGCCGTCGAGCTCGACGCACGCGCTCTACGGCGGACTGATCGGCGCGACCCTCGTCGCGGTCGGCAGCGGCGGAGTGCATTTCGCCAAGGTCACCAGCAGCTTCCTGATTCCCGCCCTCGCGGCGCCGGTGATCGCGGGCCTGGTGGCGGTGATCGGCACAAGGATCTCCTACCGTGTGGCGCGCGGGTCCGACCAGCGCGTCACCACCAGGACGTACCGGGCCGGGCAGACGGTGTCCGCATCGCTGATGGCGATGGCACACGGCACCAACGACGGTCAGAAGACGATGGGCGTGATCACGCTCGCGCTGGTCTCAGGAAACCTGTTGCCGCACAACGCCAATCCACCGGTGTGGGTGATCGTCTCGGCAGGCATCGTGATCGGGGCGGGCACGTTCTTCGGTGGCTGGCGAATCATCCGGACCGTGGGCAAGCGGCTCACCGACATCATGAGCCCGCAGGGCTTCATCGCGGAGACCACCTCCGCCGCGGTCGTCCTGGCGTCGGCCCATCTCGGTCTCGCGCTGTCCACCACACACGTCTGCGGCGGCGCCGTGGTCGGGACCGGGCTGGGCAGGAAGGGAGCGGAGGTTCGCTGGGGTGTCGCCGGCCGGATCCTGCTGACCTGGGTGTTGACGCTCCCGGCCGCGGGTCTGATGGCGGGCATCGCCGTCATGGCATCCGACGGTGGCGCGGTCGGCACCGTCGGGGTCGCGGTCGTGGGCATCGTGGTGGCCGCCGTGCTCTGGGTGCTCGCCAGGCGACACCCGGTCCATGCCGGCAACGTCAACGACGTGCCCACGATGGAACGGGCGGCCACACCGGAAACCGCATCGGCCTGACGGGAGAATCATGAACATCGCGTGGAGCGCGATCGGCTCGGTCGCCGCCATCTCGCTGGGCACGATCATCGTCGTGGCCATCCTCTTCGGACTCGGCACACTCGGCATGTCCCGCTACGAGAAGACCCGTGCCCAGGGCGGCAGCGCGTCGCTCACGGTCGTCGGCACGGGAGTCGCGTTCGTGGCCTGCGTCGCCATCGGATTGTTCGGTCTCTACCTGACCGTCTTCCGGTAAGGGCGATCGATGGAGAACTCCGCTCGACCGGTCAGTGTCGTGGCCACCCTCGCCTACCTGCCGAACATCGCCAGCGAAGCACTGGCGGCACTGGCGCCCGACGTGCGGTGTGTCGAGGTGCGGGCCGACCTGATCGGGGACGTCGACCCACCCTGGCTGCGGCGCAGGTTTCCCGGCGACCTGATCTACACCCTGCGCAGCCAGGGCGAGGGCGGTGCCTGCGCCGACACCCCTGAGGTCCGTCGGCGACGGCTCCTCGCGGCGGCCGACCACTACGACTTCGTCGACCTCGAAGCCGAGCGCGACCTGCATCCGACGGTGCTCGACCGCATCCCACCGCGGCGCCGGATCATCTCCTGGCAGGGGCGGCCCACCGATCTGCCCGGCCTGCGGCGCAGGCTCGACGCACTCACCCGCGTCGACGCCCACCTCTACCGGTTGGCCCCGGCGGCCGACACGGTGGCGCAGGCACTGGTTCCCCTGCAACTGCTCACCTCGGTCGGCCGCTGCGATGTCATGGCGACCGCCCGGGGCCCTGCCGGGACCTTCACCCGGGTGCTGACGGCCAGGTACGGCGCTCCCGTCGTGTTCGGCTGGCTGGGCAATCCGGCCCGGCGCGCTGACCCGCCGGCCGACGGCGAGTTCCCGCTGCACCGGCTGCTGGCCGACTACCCGCTGCAGGCGCTCTCACAGGTCGAACGGCTCTACGGGATCATCGGCGGATCCACCATCACGGGGCTCTCCCCGCTGGTCCACCACACGTCCTACCGGTCACTCGACCTGCCGGCGTTGTTCCTACCGTTCAACTCCGACGAGCTCACCGACTCCCTGGCCGATCTCGGCGCCGGACTCGACGAGCTCGGCCTTCCCCTGCTCGGCGCGACCGTCATCCGGCCGCACAAGGAGGCGGCGATCGCCCTGGCCGCCGTGGCGACACCGACCGCCCGCCGTTCCGGCTCGGCCAACCTGCTGGTCCGCACGCCGGCCGGCTGGTGGGCGGACAGCGAGGCGGACGGCGTGGTCGGCGCGCTGCGGGCACGGCGGGTCAAGTTGGCCGACCAGCGGGTCGCGGTCATCGGCTGCGGTGGTGCCGGCCGGGCCGCCGCCGTGGGGCTGACCCAGGTGGGTGCCAGGGTCACGCTGGTCAACCGCGGCCTCCGGCGTGGCGAGTTCGCCGCCAGGCAGCTCGGTCTGCCGTTCGTGCCGCTGGCCGACTTCGACCCACGACCCTTCCCCCTGCTGGTCCACGCCACGTCGGCGCACGACGCCGTTCTGTTCCCGCTCGACGGGCTCGACCCGACCACCGTGATCTTCGACCTGAACTACCGGGCCACCGAGACGCCACTCATCGCGGCCGCGCAGGCGGCCGGGTACGTGACGGTGGACGGCAAGGAGATGCTGCTGGCCGAGCTCTCCCGCCAGTTCCATCTGATGACCGGCCGCGACATGCCCATCGCCGAGGTCAGTGCCGCCCTGGGCATGCGGGGCATCGAGGACGACAAGGCGACCGCGGACGAACTGTCGGTGGCCGACTAGGGAGGCAGCCGTGACCACCTGGATCTCCTCGCGCACCGGCCAGTTCGCCTACTTCGACCGTCAGCTGGGGTATCCGGACTGGACCGGCAAGCGGGTGCTCGACTTCGGCGGCAACGTGGGGAACATCCTGCTGGACCCGAACTGCGCGATCGAACCCGACAAGTACTGGTCGGTCGACGTCTCCCGCGACTCCATCACCGAAGGCGCGCGTCGACACCCGAAGGCGAACTTCGTCTTCTACGACCGGTACAACTTCGAGTACAACCCCACGGGAACACCGGGGCTGCCCATACCCGATCTCGGCGTGTTCGACGTCATCGTCGGCTGGTCGATCTTCACCCATGTGAGCAGGGCCGAGACGCTGGAGTTCGCCGAGCGGCTCCTCGACCTCCTCGCCCACGACGGAAAAATGGCCTTCTCGTTCCTCGACCCGCGATTCACCCCGCCGCCCGGATGGGCCAGGCCCAACGAGTCGCCGGGCATGTCCAACCTGGAGTGGCGGCTGGCGGCCCGCCGGGCGACCACACCCGACCTGGACGTGGCGGGGCTGCTCGCCCGGGCCGCACGGACCGAGCTGACCTGGACCACCCTGGTCAACGACGACGAGCTGGTCTTCGACCCGGACGACGACGGCATCTCCGCCGACAAGCCGAACCGCTGCTACCTCACCTGCTGTACGCCGGCGTACATGCGGGAGCTCTTTCCCCGGGCCCAGATCCTCGACCCGGTGCCGCCGGAACGATTCCACTGCCTCGTCATCGACGGGAAGGACGGCCGGTGATGACCATCGTGACGCACGCACGCGAGGCTGATCGCGTCGGTGACGCCCTGGCGGAGCGCGGACCGCTCGATCTCACCCCGGTGGTGGGCGACTGGGTCAGCACCACCGGGCTCGCCGGCGGCGTCTCCGGGTTCCGCGCCCGTGGCCACGAGGGAGCCCTGCTGATCGGCGCGCGCGGCTACGGCGCGACGAGGGGCGGTGACTGGGGCGAAGTCGAGGCCCAGGCGTTCGCGAACACGCTGCTGCCCGGGCCCGGCCAGGTCTGCGCCGCGTTCACCGCCACCTTCCACGGCCCGCACGTGCGGACCCAACTGGAGTCCTATCTCGCGCTCGGCCTGGCGACCGGGCACGCCTTCCACCGGTTCGCCGAGGATTCCGGACGGCGCGACTACTTCACCCGCGAGTTCTACATCGGGGCGACGGCCGACCGGCGACCGGTCGAACCCACCTGCGCCGATCTCCACCCGCTGTTGCGGACCGGCCGCAACGAACCGGGTGCGCTGCTGGGCACCTGGGCCGCCCTGGCCCCCGCGGTCACCAAGGGCATCGCCACGCTGGAGGTCGTACCCGACGGCGCCGACGTCCTCGTGCGCGCGTACGGCGTGGGCGCCGACGGCCCGGTCGACTGGGGCACGACCCGGGCCGAGCTGTACGCGGACGCGCACTACCTGGACAACGCGCCTGCCTTTCTCGCCACCTTCGACCACGGGTACATGCGGGTGCATCTGCAGGCCCGCATCAACCGCGGCTGTCTGGTCGTCTGCGTCTTCACCACCTTCACCGACGGCAGCGGACGCTCGGACTACTTCGTCCGGGAGTGTTTCGGCCGCTGAACGACGTGCCCAGCACACGAGGAAGGGGTCCGCGATGCCGGCCATCGACACAGTCAGGTCCGCCGACCGCACGGCGCCGGGCGAAACGGGGCTGTTCCGCGATGCGATGGCCTCGTTCCCCAGTGGCGTCACCATCGTCACCACCACCGACGTGGACGACCGCTGGTGGGGTTTCACCGCGACCTCGTTCTGCTCGGTGTCCCTGGAACCGCCACTGGTACTGGTGTGTCTGGCCAGGACGGCACAATGCCATCCGGTGTTCGCCGACGCATCGCGTTGGGTCGTGCACGTCATCCGTTCCGACGACGCCAACCTCGCGACCCGCTTCGCGACGCGGGGAGCCGACAAGTTCCGTGACGTGGGCTTCACCGCCGACCCCGGCGGACCACCCGTGCTGGACCGGGCGTGCGTGCGGCTGGACTGCACCACGCACGCCACCTACACCGCGGGCGATCACACCATCCTGCTCGGCCGCGTCCGGCACGTCAGGGTCGGCGACCCGGCGCCGGCCGTCTACTTCCGCCGGGCCTTCCACACCCTTCGCACGGCGGCGACATGACCGGAACCGCGGCGCCGGAACTCGCCGTCAACGGCGGTACGCCCGTACGCACCAGACCGTTCCCGTCCTGGCCGAGCTACGACGACACCGAACGGCTCGGCCTGCTGCGCGCCCTGGAGAGCGGTACGTGGGGCGGTCGCCCGATACCCCTGCCCGGCGAGGTGACCTCCTTCGAGACGGAGTTCGCCGAATTCCACGAGGCACCGGCCGCCTTGGCGGTGACCAACGGGACCCACGCCGTGCAGCTCGCGCTCGACCTCGTCGGTGTCCGGCCCGGTGACCACGTTCTCGTCCCGGCGCTCACCCCGATACCGACGTCCAACGCGGTGCGCCAGCGGGGAGCCGTCCCCGTCCCGGTGGACGTCGATCCGCACACCTACTGTGTCGACCCCGACCGGCTGGCAGCGGCCCTCACCCATCGCGTCACGGCGGCGGTCATCGTCCATCTCAGTGGCCACGTCGCCGATCTGGACCGCATTCTGCCGTGGGCCGCGAAGGCGGGGATCGCCGTCATCCAGGATGCGGCGCACGCCCATGGCGCCCGCTGGCAGGGACATGGGCTCGGCACCTTCGGCACGGTCGCGGCGTTCAGCTTCATGCAGAGCAAGGTGATGACGGCGGGCGAGGGCGGCGCACTGCTGCTGCCGGACGGTGCCAGCTACCAGGAGGCGTTCTCCCGGCACTGTCTCGGCAGGGTGTTCGACGGCGGGCCGTCCTTCCGGACCGCGTCGTCGAACTACCGGCTGGGTGAGTTCACCGCTGCCGTGTTACGTGCGCAACTCGGTCGGCTGGCCGACCAGAACACGCACCGCGAGCGGCGGTGCCAGGAGTTGGTGGACCTGGTGGCACAGATCCCCGGCGTCACCCCGCAGGGCCGCGACCCACGCTGCACCCTGGATCCGCACTACGTGACGTCCATGGAGCTGGACATCGAGTTCCACAGTGGAGTGTCCAGGGACACGATCGTCACGGCACTGCGGGCGGAGGGGATCACGGTCAATCCCATGAACCCGCCCATCTACCGGCTCCCGGCGTTCTGGGACGGCCGGACCCACTCGGCCGCCGTGGACGTGGACCAGCTCGCCGAGGCGTGCCCGCACTCGGAACGTCTCGGTGCCCGGGTCATCAATTTCCCCCACTGGATGCTGCTCGGCGACCGCCGCGACGTCCAGGACATCGCCGACGCCCTGGCCAAGGTCCTCGGCGCAGTCAGGTAGCAGACTCAGGAGGCAACGGTGCCGGCACAACTGTCCCCTGCCGTGTCCGGCGGATGGTACGGATCGGACCTGGCCCACGACCCGGACGCCTGGCGGGTACCGCTGCCCGCCGAGGTCAACGACGATCTGCTGCGCGCCGCGGCGGCTCTCGAGCCCGGCGGCCTCGCCACCCCTGGCGCGGACCCGCTCCAGCGCCGGCCGGCGGTGTCCATGGCCACCCGCTCGCTCGTCGGCGAGGTGCGACGCAGGCTGGCCGGCGAGCCCGGTCTGGTCGTGCTCACCGGGTTCCCGGTGCACGAGGACCTGGCGGAGGCGGCCTATGTGGTCCTCATGATGCTGATCGGCCAGCCGGTCCTGCAGCGGCTCGACGACGAGTTGATCGTCCGGGTGGAGGCCGGGCCCGATGCCTCGGCGCCGGGTGCGGGACGAATCGGGATCACCCGTGCGATGCCGCCCCACGTGGACCGGGCCGCCGACCTGGTCGGGCTGCTGTGCATCCGACCGGCGGAGTCCGGCGGAACGAGCCTCGCGGTGTCGTCGAAGACGGTGTACAACATCATGCTGGAGCGGCACCCCGAGTTGCTCGCCGCCCTGTGCCGCCCGGTCCCCATGCACGTGCCAGCGCAACTGGGCCCGCGCGGGGAGGTCGCGCCGCGGTGGTGTGAGCTGCCCATGTTCAGCCGGGTCGGCGACCATTTCGCGTCCTATTTCAATCGCCTGCACATCGAGCAGACGCAGCAGTTCCCCGACGCACCCAGGATCACCTCCGATCAGGCGGCGGCTGTCGACGCGGTCGAGGAGGTGGGGCGCATTCCCGAACTGCGACTGGAGATGCCACTGCGACCCGGTGACCTCCAGGTGGTCAACAACCTGTCGGTCGCGCACGCGCGCACCGCCTACGACAGTGACAGTTCGGGAAAAGGCAGGCTGCTACTGCGAATGCACGCCGCGTTCGGCGGCAGCCCCGAACTGCCGCGCGGGTACGCCGCGATCTTCGGCAGCTCGACGGCCGGTACCTACCGTGGCGGGTTGTGGCAGACCCACGAGGTTCGCGAGCGCTTCGGCACCCCGCTGCCGGTCGCCCAGGCCGCCTAGGTCTTGGCCGAGGTCGATGTCGGGATTCCGACCAGACACGCTGCCACGCAACACACGGCGCTGAGCACCAGTCCGACATGGACATTCCAGGTCGCCGCGATCCACCCGATGAGTGGACCACCCACGGTGGCCATGCCCAGCGACGCCATCGTGTTCATCGCCATGACACGTCCGCGCATCCCGGGTCCGGCATTGAGTTGCAACGTCCCGAACGCCGAGGCCAGGAACATCCCGGTGACCAGGCCCAGCACCACGATCGCGGCCAGCACGGGTGCCGGACCAGGTGCGAACGCGGTGAGCAGATAGGCACTACCCATGGCCAGGGCGAGCAATCCGACCCTCCGGGCGGTCGGCCGGTACCATCCGGCGGCCACCAGTGACCCGACCAGCATTCCGCTGCCCAGGCACGACATCATCACCCCGTACAGGGCCGGTCCGTGGCCGCCGGCGCGGGCCAGCAGGGTGAGCAGCAACGGAACGCTCGACCCGAAGACGCCGACGACGGCGACCATCACCAGCACCCCACGCAGCGTGGGTCGCTGCCGCACATGGCGCAGGCCGGCCATGATCTGGCCGCGGGCGCGGGGTTCGGGTGGCTCGACCGCCAGCCGTCGAGGGTTCATGGCGGCGATCGAGACGGCCCCCACCACGTAGGAGGCCGCGTTGATCAGGAAGCACGGGGCGACGCCGACTCCGGCGACGAGCAGGCCGCCGATCGCCGGGCCCACCGCGCGGGCCGAGACGGTCACGGCGGTGGTGAGTGCGACGGCGTTGCCGACCAGATCGGCACCGACGAGTTCCACACTGAATGCCGACCGCGCCGGACCGTGGAACGCGTCGACACAGCCCACCAACAGCGCGGTGACCCACACCATCCAGATCCGGACCTCACCGGAAAGCGTGAGCAGTCCCAACATCGCCGCCAGGCCACCCGCCACACATTGTGCGGCCAGCACGAGCCGGCGCCTGTTCCACCGGTCCACCATCACACCGGCATGCGAACCCAGCACCACGATGGGGATGAACTGCATGGCCGTGGCCACACCCAACGCCAGCCCGGAACCGCCGAGCCTGATGATCAACCAGCTCTCCGCGATCAGCTGGATCCAGGTGCCCGTGGTGGAGACGATCACCCCACCGAAGAACAGCCGGTAGTTCGGCGACGCCAGCGACGCGAACGTACGGCGCCGGACGTACCGTAACCGCCCGATCAACACCATGGGATCCAGTCCGGCCGTGCCAAGAACATCACCCTGCGCCCGAGTCGGAATCGTGTCGATGGCAGAAGGTGGATACCTCGCTCAGTACCCTGAGGTGCCGCCGCCGCTGTTGCTGCTCGAAGGACCCGCGCCGGTGCCGACCACCACGGCGGCGTGCCAGGTGAACGCGGTGCCGTTGAACTGGTCATGTGCATCGTTGCCGTTGACCTGTCCGGCCATACTGTCCATCTTGAACTCGTAGAGCGGCTTTCCCTGGTAGGTGAACTGTTCCTGCCCGGTGTCCGCGCGCCTGATCACACTGAGCCCGGCCACGGACCCGCTGGGCACCGACCCACTGGACGCCCTGGCGGGAATCCAGAAGCCCACGCAGTCGCCGGTGCAGCGCACGGTACCGTCGGCGTCCTGGTCGTTGAGGTACAGCGTCTTGCCGGCCGAGCCCACCAACACCGTGCCGACGCCCGCGGCCGAACTGGTGCCGATGGCGGCATCCGCGGCTACCGGTGGGCCGTCGGTAGCCGTGGGACCGGTGCCGCACGCCGCCAACAATGCACCGGCGGCGGCCAGTCCGGCGACCGCGGCCAGTCGCCCGTATCCGTTCATCCACGCCTCCTTGCGGTACCTACTCAGAGGTACGTCGACAACTCGGCCGGAGATTGCACCATGACCCCAACGGACCCAATTTACCACCACACAGCGAATACTTAATCCGGCTTGTCACGAACAATGTCCACACCGAGGCGGACCAGGTGTGAACGGACCCGGAGGGTCACCGCTTGTCGTCCGGGCAGCTAGTTGTCCACCATTCCGGTACGCAATGCGTGCAGGGCGGCCTGCATCCTGTCCTGCACGCCCAGCTTGCGCAGGATCGCGCTGACGTGTGTCTTCACCGTCTTCTCCGACACGCCGAAGGTCCTGGCGATCTCCCGGTTGGATCTGCCCTGGGCGAGTTGGGTCAGGACCTGCAGTTCCCGGTCGGTCAGCGGGTCCACACCACTGTCCGCAGTAGACAGTTGAGCGGCGATGTCGGGGTGCAGCAGGACATGGCCCGCGTGCACCGCCCGGACCGCCGCAGCCAGGGCGGGTGGATCGACATCCTTGTAGACGTAGCCCGCTGCGCCGGCGCGGACGGCGGGCAACACCTCGGCCGCATCGGTGAAACTGGTGATGATCAGCGCCCGCGCCGGGTTTCCCAGCCTGCGCAGCTCCCGCAGCACCGCCACCCCGTCGTCACCGGGCATCTTCAGGTCCAGCAGGATCACGTCGGGCCGGTGGCACTGCGCCTGTGCCACCGCCGACCCGGCGTCGGCCGCCTCGCCCACGACGGTCAGGTCGTCCTGCAGGTCGATGAACGTGCGCAGGCCCTGGCGGACCACCGGATGGTCGTCCACCACCAGCACCCGGATCGGCTCAACCATCCGCCGGCACCACCAGTCGTACCGTGGTGCCCGCGCCGCGCTCGGACGTGATGGTCAGCCGGCCACCCGCCGCGGTGGCGCGTTCCCGCATCGACACCAGGCCCAGCCGCCGGGTCGCCACCATGTTCGGTGCCGCCTCGGCGTCGAACCCCGCGCCGTCGTCGGTCACCGCCAGCACCACGGAAGCATCCTCCGCCGCCAGGCTGATGGTCACGTGCTCCGGGTTGCCGTGCCGCAGCGCGTTGTGCAGGGCCTCCTGGGCGATCCGGTAGGCCGCCTCCTGCCTGGCCGGCGGCAGTCCCGCCACCGGTTCGCCCACGAACCGGACGGCTGCCGTGTGCACCCGGTCGGCCAGGTCCGCCTGTTTGCGCAGCGCCACCGCCAGCCCGTCCCCCGCCAGGTCCACCGGGCGCAGGCCGACGACGATGGCGCGCAGTTCCCCGATGGCATCGGCGGCTAGGCCGCGCACCACGTCCAGTTCGGCGGCCGCGCGAGCCGGGTCCCGCTCCAGCAACGTGGCGACGGCGTCCGCGGTCAGGCGCAGGCTGAACAACTTCTGCGTCACCGCGTCGTGCAGCTCCCTGGCGATGCGGTTGCGTTCGGCCATGATGGACAGTTCCCTGCTGCGCTCGTAGAGCCGCGCGTTCACCAGGGCGATCGCCGCGTGCGCCGCCAGCAGCCGGAGCAGTTCCTCGTCCCGCTCGGTGAACCCGCCGGGCGTGTTCTTGTTGGCCAGGAAGAGCTCGCCGAGGATCTCGTCGCCGTCGGTGATCGGCATCCCGAGAAAGTCGGTCAGCGTCGGGTGCGCGGCCGGCCACCACCGGAACCCCGGATGCTGCCGGATATCGGCCACCCGCACCGGGTTCGGGTCACGCAACATGACGCCGAGCAGGCCGTGCTGGCGGGGCAGCGGGCCGATCGCCCGCCACTGCTCGTCGCTGATGCCGTCGGCGAGGAACTCGGCGAACGAGCCGTTGTCATCCGGCACGCCGAGCGCCGCGTACCGCGCGTCCAGCAGGCGACGTGCCGAGGTGAGGATGGTCCGCAGCACCTCGCGCACCGACCGCCGCGACGTGACGGCCAGTACTGCCGCGCTCACGTCGCGCAGCTCAGCACCGTCGAACGTCGACATGACAGCACGGTACCGGGCAGGCGCCGGCGGCGGCTCGGGCGACGGTCCTAGGACCAAAGGCTGACGTCGCGCCGGCCCGGCGCCCGATGGCCGTGGGTGCCGCCGTCCCTAGCGTCGATGGCGGACCCAATCGTACGGAGGTCACCGACATGCCAGTCGCCATCATCACCGGAGCGTCGCGCGGGCTCGGCCGCGCTCTGGCCGCCGGGCTCGCCGCCACACATTGGCGGGTCGTCCTGGACGGCAGGAACGCCGGGCCGTTGCGGGAGGCGGCGGCCGCGATCGGGCCGGCCGCGATAGCCGTGCCCGGTGATGTCACCGACCCGGCACACCGGGCGGCGCTGGTCGCCGCCGCCGAGCGGCTCGGTGGTCCCGACCTGCTGGTCAACAACGCCGGCATCCTCGGTCCCAGCCCGCAGCCCGCGCTGGCCGACTACCCGCCGGTCGCGCTGCGTGAGGTCTACGAGGTGAACGTGATCGCGCCCCTGGCCCTGGCCCAACTGGTGCTGCCGGCGCTGCGGGAGCGGTCCGGCGCGATCATCAACGTCACGTCCGACGCGGCCGTCGAACCGTACCCCGGGTGGGGTGGCTACGGCTCGGCCAAGGCGGCGGTCGACCAGCTGACCAGGGTGTTCGCCGCGGAACAGCCGGACATCGCGGTCTGGGCGGTCGACCCCGGCGACCTGCGCACGAGGATGCACCAGGAAGCGTTTCCCGGCGAGGACATCAGCGACCGCCCGCTGCCCGAGACCGTCGTACCCGCCGTGCTGCGACTACTCGCCGTCCGACCCGCGTCCGGCCGGCTGCGACTGGCCGACCTGGCGGTGGAGACACCGGCATGACCGCCGTCGAGTTCACGCTGCCCGGCACGCTGGAGGCGCACGAGCCGCCGGAGGGCCGAGGGTTGGCCAGGGACGGGGTGCGGCTCCTGGTCGGCGACGCCACTCGTGGCACGGTGACTCACCACCGGTTCACCGACCTGCCCGGCCTGCTGCACCCCGGTGACGTCATGGTGGTCAACACGTCCGCCACGCTCCCGGCGGCGGTACCGGTGATCGGCCACGACCTGACGGTGCACCTGTCCACCGAGCGGCCCGACGGCACCTGGCTGGTCGAGTTACGGCGCGCGGTGGACAAGGCGACGGTGCCCTACGACGGCGGCCAGCCCGGCGCGCGACACCGGCTGCCCGGCGGGGCCGCCGTCGTGTTGCGCGAACGGTATTCGCGGGACCGGCTGTGGGTGGCCGACGTGCACACCGGCCCGTTCGGTTCGGTCCTGGCATACCTGCGGGCGCACGGCGCACCCATCCGCTACGGCTACGTACCCCGACCGTGGCCGATCGCGGACTACCAGACCGTGTTCGCCACCGAACCGGGCAGCGCCGAGATGCCCAGCGCCGGCCGGCCGTTCACCGACCGTATGGTGACCCGGCTGGTGTCGGCAGGCGTGCTGATCGCGCCGGTGCTGCTGCACACCGGCGTGGCGTCGCAGGAGGCCCACGAGCGGCCCTATCCGGAGCGGTTCGCGGTGCCGGCCACGACGGCCAGGGTGGTGAACCAGGCACGAGCGGCCGGCGGCCGGGTGATCGCCATCGGCACCACGGTGGTGAGGGCCCTGGAGTCGGCCGCCGATGACGACGGAACCGTACGCCCCGCGGCCGGCTGGACGGACCTGATCGTCACCCCGGCCCGCGGCGTGCACGCGGTCACCGGCCTGGTGACCGGCTTCCACGAACCGCAGGCGTCCCATCTGGACATGCTCGCCGCCATCGTGCCACCCGAACTGCTGCGCCGCTGCTACACGGCCGCCATCGGCGACGGCTATTTGTGGCACGAGTTCGGCGACGTCAATCTCTTGCTGGCATGAGGTGATCGCCGACGACGAGGTAGCCGTCCAGTTCGGTCAGCAGGTCGGACGCCGGCCGGTCCGGGAGTGCCTGGCCGAGGTCGCCGGAGCGGACTTCGCTGATCCACTGGTCGTGTTGGTACTCGTGGTTGATCACCGCGATGAGCAGGGTTCGCGCGACGATCGCGAGCTGGCGCGGGGCCCCGACCCGGCCGTCGGAGATGGCGCCGATGCGGGCGTGGACGCTGTCTGCCACGTCGTGGCGAAACGTGGCGAGACGCGCGAGATCGGGCAGCGTGCCCCGGCCGGGCTCCGGGTTGGCGGAATCCATGACCGGATCCAGTTCCGGGTCCGGGCTGGGCTCGGCCGCGGTCAGATTACGGATCATGAAGTGGGCGACGTGGGCCTGGTGGCCGAGGTGCCAGCCGATGGCGCTGGAATTCTCGTGCGGGCGCCAGTGCACTTCCTCGACGCTGAGGTCGGTCCACAGTTGGTCGGTGTAGGCGCGTGCGCGGTCGTACTCACGCAGCAGCTGCGGGATGTCGAGCATGGCGGTCATCCGATCGTCGAAGCGTGCGGCCCATCATTCGCGTGGGACCACTGTCTCAATGTGAGACAGCCCCCGTTGCCGTGCTGACCTACCGTGATGGGATGACGAGCGTTGCCCGGCCGACGACCGTGCGGTTGCTGGAGACCCCGGCGGCCAGGGCGCTGGCTGATCTGACGTCGATGGCGGACGACCTGCAGGTCGTACTGCGCTGCTGTGAACGGTTGGTCGCCGAGTTGGGGGCGGACCAGCCGGACGACCTCGTCGTGGAGGCGCTGTGGACGACGGCGCTGCTGTCCTACGGACGGTGTTTCCACGACGCGGGGCGCGGCATGGTGTTGACCGGGGACGACGTCAGAAGCACATCCCTGCAGGGTGACGTGGTGGGCTGGCACCAGGTGCTGCGGCAGTTGCGCAAGCACTACGCGGCGCCGGTGGTCAACCCGAGGGAGCGGTTCTCGGTGGGCGTCGCCCAGGACCGGTCGGGAGCGGCGAGCGGGGTGGCGATCACGTCGGCGCGGCAGCCGATGCTGGACGACGTGACCGTGCGCCAGACCGGGGCGTTGGCCTACGAGTTGACGCGTGTGGTGGAGCGGCGGATCGGTGAACAGCAGGAACGCGTACTGGCCGCCGCGAAGGGTATGGCGACCCAGGAGCTGAACGCCTTGCCGCTGGTGGACGTGGCGTCAGCCGAGGGAACCGAACCGGCATAGGTCGGCGACGTCAGTAGCGCTCCACCAGGTGCTCCCGGCTGGCCGGCAGTTCGGTCGGGGTCGGCCAGAAGTCGGTGATCCGCACGATCCGGCCGGACTCATCGAGGTCGAAGAAGCACACGCCGAAGTAGTGGTCGCCGCCATCGGCTATCTCGATCCAACTCGCCGCGTGCCGGCCCTCACCGACGATCCGCTGCACCGTGACCTGCCAGTCGCCGGGGAACCCCTCGTAGTTGAAGCGGCGATAGGCCGCACGCCCGCGCACCCGTTCCCCCGTCTGCGGTGCCTCGTACACGACATCGTCCGCGACCAGCGCGACGAACGCGGCCCAGTCCCTGGTGTTCGCGGCCGCCCAGTAGCGCTCCACCACCTCGTGTGCGCTGTCCACGGCCGGAAAGCTACCGCCCGGCGGTGACAGTCCGCTGCCGTCGCTCAGCCCTGGCGGGTCGGGCGGATGGTCAGCTCGCCGATCTCGACGTCGTCGGGTTGGTCGATCACGAATGCGATCGCCCGAGCTACCGCCGTGGGGTCGATACCGAGATCGGCCATGTTCTGCCTGACCCGTTCGCGCATGACGGGATCGTCGACGGCGTTGTCCACGAGTTCGGTGCGGACGTAGCCCGGGGAGATCGACGTCGTCCGCGGAACCCCGTCGGTGCTCTCCTGCCGCAGGCCTTCCATCAGGGTGCGCACGGCGTTCTTCGCCCCGGCGTACACCGCCTGGGTGGGGACGATCTTCAGGCCCGAGGTCGAGACGACGGTGACGAGGTGACCGCTGCCCTGGCGGCGGAACACCGGCAGGGCTGCGCCGATGCCGTGCAGGATCCCCTTGACGTTCACGTCGACCATCGCCGACCAGCCATCGACGTCGAGGTCGGCCATGGGGCTGATCCTGCTGATCCCGGCGTTGCCCACCAGGACGTCCAGGCGGCCGAAGCGCTCGAGAGCGGCGCCGACCAGCGACCGGAGGTCGTCGGGATCGGTGACGTCCACCCGCCTGGCAACCGCCGTGCCGCCCGCGGCTTCGATCCGGGCGACCAGCCGGCCCAGCCGGTCGGTGCGGCGGGCGCCCAGGACGACGGCCGCACCGAGCGCGGCGAGGTGGTGGGCCGTTGCCGCACCGATTCCGCTGCTGGCGCCGGTGATGGCGACGACCTTGCCCTGGATGGTCATGACGACCTCCGGATAGAATGGACACATGTCCGGTTACCCCGCCGACTCTAACGGACACGTGTCCGCTTCTGTCAAGGGCGATGGGCCCCGACGTGCGGACGCCCAGCGCAACCGCGAGCGCATCCTTCAGGCGGCCCGCGAGCTCCTGCGCGAACCGGGTGAGCTGAAGCTCAACGCGGTCGCGAAGGCCTGCGGCATCGGGCAGGGCACGCTGTACCGGCACTTCCCGACCCGCGAGGACCTGCTCGCCGAGGTGTACCGCGGTGAGGTCGACGAGTTGGTTGCCGCGGCTGCGCGGCTGCTGGCAACTCACCAGCCGCTGGACGCGTTGGCGGCGTGGTTCGACCAGGTAGCCGCCTACGCCCGCGTGAAACGCGACGTGTTCGCCGCCGTCGAAGCGGCGACGTGGCGTGACCTCGCCGCCCACAGTCTCGGCCCGATCGGTGACGCGGTGGAACTGCTGCTGAGTGCCGGCCACTCGGTCGGCAGCGTCCGCGCCGACGCCGAGGCCCGCGACGTCATCGTGCTCATCAGCTGGCTGTCGCGCCTGGACGACGCCGAACTCGACGCCCGAGGGTCACGGTTGCTCTCCATCCTCGTCGACGGCCTCCGCGCGCACCGCCCCTGAGACGACGCCGACCGCGAGAACGGTGATCGGGTGCGCCCCCGCCGGAAGTCAGTTGGTAGAGGAGTTGGTGGGCGACAACGTCCGGTGCCCGATCGATGCCAGGAGGGCGAGCTTGCCCGCCGCACCTGGCACGCAGACGATCGACGAAGGCGCGGCGCCGATCGTGGCCGCTGCTCGGGCCACCGGTGACGGACCCACCGGCGCCTTCCGGACCACGACCGGCACGGTGCCCTGGTGACCGGAAGTCGCACAGCCGAGCCGTAATCAGCCACCTGGCGTGCGTTTGCCCCATCACCCGGGCGGGTGCACGCTCGGGTGACCGTCGAAATCCGCATGTCACCTGGAGACGGGAGCACGGCATGACCACCATCGCCCTCCACCAGCGGACCACCGTGACGCCCGAGCAGTTCCTCGCCGGGCTCACCGACTTCGGGCCGGGCCGCTCCCAACTGTTCGGCAACAGCGCCGACAAGTACCTCCAGGTGCACGACCAGGGCCCCGGCTGGGCCGACGTCACCGAGGGCTCCAACGGCATCTGGGAACGCCTGCGCTACGACTGGTCCGATCCGCACCGCATCACCATGACGACCACCGATTCCAACGCCTGGGGCGGTCACTCGGGGCACACCTACACCCTGACCCCGCAGCCCGACGGGACCACCGACGTCGCCGTCGTGGTGGTCCGCGAGGGCAAGAACCTCAAGGGCCGGCTGATCGGGATCCTGGTGGCGACCGGCGGCAAGCGCGTCCTGGGCAAGGCGCTGGCCAACACCACCAAGGCCATCGAAGCCCGCGACGACCACGGTCCCGAGCAGCAGCCACCCTCCTGACCAGGCAGTAACCTCGGGTATTCGTCGGGCTCGATCCGTCACACCGTGGGCGTGTACCGCAGGATCCCCGCCACGTCGCCTCCGCCGGGTACGTCCTCGCGCCGGACCGCCAGTAGTCGGGCGCCGGACAGCCACGCTCGCCTGGCGATCTCGTCCACAACGCCGCCGGAGCCCTCCGTGTCCCCGGACGCGAAGGTCACCTCGCCACTCTCGTTGACCGCCCCCGTGACGCTGGCGTCGATGTCGACGAACAGCGTGTCCACGGCGCCGAGGGTGGCGAAGCGGGCCAACTCGGCGACGTCGATCGAGGTGCGGCCCTGCTGGGTGCGGTCGGCGAAGGTCCGCTTCTCCTCCGCCAGCCGGTCGGCGTACCAGCCGTCGAGGATCTCCCGGGCCTTGGCGACCAGTTCGTCGTCGCCCGCACCCTCCGGATTGCCGGACACACCGCGCGGCACCAGGTCCGGGTACCGGCAGTGGGCGCGGAAGATGCTGTCCAGCGGCTCGGTCGCGGCCAGGACCAGCGGCACTCCCTGACCGGGCAGCACCTCGCGCAACGCGCCGTCGACCTGCCGGGAGAACTGCGCCATCCGCACCTTCTGTCCCTCGGCGCCCTGCACCCGGCGGGTGGGTGCCCGGTCCTTGATCGACGACTTGCCGACCGCGCTCGCCACGTCGGTGGGCATGTCCGGCACCCGCACCACGCGTGCCGGGGCGTCCGGCACGGTCTCCAGCAGGCGGACCGAGCCCTGGGCCAGCGCCAGCACGAACGCGGTCTGCGGGAAGGTCACCGCCCGCATCAGTGGCTTGACGAACAACCGTGGCCCGCCGACGACGGCCGGCGTGAGCCGGTTGGGCAGCCGGAAGCTGCGCAGCGAGGTCGGCGTGGCGAACACGGCGAGGCTGCGCGCCTGGTGCCGCCAGAACTCCTCGGAGCCCTCGTCCTCCAGGACGGCGAGCTGATCGGCCAACCCGGCGAGATCGTCCTTGTCGGCCTCGCCCAGCTGTGCCAGCGCCTCCCGGACCCCGTTGCGGTAGGCGATCCGCTCCGCCTCACCCGTCGACTCGGGCGTGGTGGCCAGGTAGACCGAGACGGCGGCCGGAGCATCGACCTTCCACAGCGCGTCGATCTCGGCCCGGGTCGGAATGTCGGTATACAGCGTCATGTGTCCCCTCCCGTGCGAGGCGTCGCTACTGGCCGCGGACCACGATCAGCGGACACGGCGCGTGGTAGACCAGCGCCTGGCTGGTCGACCCGAGCACCACACCGGCGAAGGCGCCCCGGCCGCGGCTGCCCACCAGCAGCAGTTGCGCGTCCGCGGCGGCCGCCAGCAGGTTGACGATCGGGCGGCCGCTGACGACCCGCCGGACGACCGTGACGTCCGGGTACTTCTCGGCCCAGCCGGCCAGCCGCTCGGCCAGCGCCCGCATGCCGCGGGTGGACGCCGCGTCCCCGCCGATCGCCGATTCCACCGCGGCCGTCCGGGCGGCATCGGAGCCCTGCTCCAGCCACGTGTGCACGGCCACCAGCTCGGCACCGCGCACCGACGCCTCCTCGAACGCCAGCTCGACCGCCGCGTCACTGGTGGCGGAACCGTCCACACCGACCACGACCGGCCCGCTCCGACCGCCACTGCCCCGGATCACCGCGACCGGGCAGCGTCCCCGCGACGCCAGCGCCACGGCCGTGGAACCCACCAGCATGCCCCGGAAGCCACCCAGGCCACGGGAGCCCACCACCATCAGGCCCGCCACGCTCGACTCCTCGACCAGCGACGGGATCGCCGGGCCGACCAGCACGGTGGTCGCGACGTTCAGCTCCGGCTGCTGCTCCACCAGCGCGGATCTGGCCTGCTCCAGCATCCGCTGACTCTCGGCCCGCAGGTCCTCCGTCATGTCGAAGCCCAGGCCGACGTCGCCGACATAGCTGCCGGCGACGGGCACGTGCACGACCGACACCAGCCGCAGCGATGCTCGCTTGCGCGCCGCCTCGTCCGCGGCCCACCGCGCGGCCTCCAGCGCCGAGTCCGATCCGTCAATGCCCACCACGATCGGAAGACCAGTCACGCGACCCAGGGTCACCGGCACCCGGTGGGCTCGCAACCGCAACCACTCCGTCGGCACCACCACGGCAAATCGGGGTGCGACACAGGCGAGGCCCGGCCTAGCCTCCGCTGATGGATCCGACCTGGCGCCCGCTGACCGTCGCCGACGCGACCGAACTCGCCCGGCTGTACGCGGCCGCCGAACAGGTCGACCGGACGGACGAGCATCTCAGCGCCGATGACCTCACCGAGGTGCTGACCGACCCGAACGTCGACTTGCCACGAGCGACGACCTCGGCCTGGGCAGGGGACCGGATGGTCGCGTGTGGCGTCGTCCACCGCAGGGACGAGGCCAATCCGGTGCATCTGGTCTATGTGGAATCGATCGTGCACCCCGACTACCGCGACGACGCCCTCGCCGCTCACCTGATCGAATGGTTCGCCGGGACCGGTAGGGACGTGCACGCCCGGTCCTTCCCGGACGCCGCGCTCGAACTGCGGCACGACGCCCACCAGAACCAGCACTGGATCGCGGGCGTGCTGACCCGGGCCGGGTACACCCACCGGCGGACGATCGTGACCATGCGCGTCAGCCTGACCGACCTGCCTGCCCAGCCGCCGCTGCCCGCGGGCGTCGAACCGGTTCCGTTCGCGCCCGAACACGATCTGGCCACGCTCGACGCCCGCAACGACACCTTCGCCGATCACTGGGGCGCCACGGACTTCACACTCGAGGCGTGGCGACACAAGGTCACCGGGTCGAAGGACTTCCGGCCGGAGCTGTCGTTCCTGGTGCTCTCCCCGCACGGCGAGGTGCAGGCGTTCGTGCTGAGCCACTTCTTCGCCGCGGACGAGGCCGCGACCGGGGTGAGCGAGCAGTACGTCAGCTGGATCGGCACGCGGAAAGCGTTGCGCGGCAAGGGAATTGCCTCGGGGCTGCTCGGGCACACGCTCCTGGCGGGCCGGGCGGCCGGGTACGAGCGGGCACTGCTCAGCGTCGACCTCGACAACGCGACCGGCGCGCTGGGCGTGTACGAGCGGTGCGGCTTCCGCACCGCCGACGAGTGGCACGCCTACCTCCTGCCCGCCTGACCGTTTGGCCCGGGTCGCCCACCCCACTACCGGCGCATACGCTGAGTTCGACCTTCGGTGGCACCCACCGACCGCACATCACGCGGAGGACTTCGCCATGCCCTACGCCGTGGACTTCGACACCGTGTCGACCGTCGGCCTGGAGTCGTCGCCGGCCGCGACCGCGCTCGCCGGGCTGCGGGCCAACGAGGCACGGTACTTCAAGAACAAGTACGACCACGTGTTCACCGTCGAGCCCGCGAGCGACGCCCGGTCGACCATCGACTGGGTGAACCGCATCCTCGAGAAGGAACGCGGCATCGTCATCGCCTCTCCCCCGCTCGAGGCAACGGCGTTCCAGGTCGAGAACATCCGGATGGCCTACGTGTTCTACGAGAACGGCCTGTCGATCAACGTGATGTACACCGTCGACGACTCCGGGAAACGCGCGGTCGGGTTCAAGCTCTCCGACGGGATCGACGTCCCGGCGGAACTCGCCTCGTTCAAGTTCGCCCGACAGCGGTCGAAGCTGGCCGGAACGATCCGCGGCTCCTACTTCGTCATCAAGAACGAGTACTGACCGGGGACCAGGCTCCGCCGGTCCCACCGCCGTCATCACCGGTCATCCGGCCGGTGGTGATCGGCCAACGGTCAGGTGCCACTGGGGACCGGCGCCTGCTGGGCGCCGAACAGCGCGTCGGCCACGTCGGCCTGGGTCAGGAACCCTTGCCTGGCCAGGCTGAGCGTGGCAGTGGTGAACGCACGCACGTAGTCGGCGTGCGTCGGGTAGAGCCGGGCCAGCGTGGCCGTGTCGAACGGCACCGCCGTACCGAACAGCACGCAGAACCCGGACACCGGGTTGGTGTCGGCCGGCCGGTTGCCCACGCCGGTCAGGGTGGCGATCGGTGCGGCCAGTTGCGGCAGGCGGATGCCGCCGATGCCGTTGCCGAACGCGTCCCTGGCCACGTCGGTGCCGGCGGCGTTGATCTGCATCCGTGGCGCCTTCGGTGGCTGCTGCCCAGTACTCACCCACGCGCGCAGGTCGCGGTACGCGGTGTCGAACAGGTAGCTCTCCGGCGCCGTGTTGAACGCCGCCGTGCACGTCGGGTCGATGTCCTGCGGTGTCTGCCGGTGGTCCTGGTAGCCGAACAGGATCAGGTCGTCGTTGTCCACGTGCGCGGTGCCCGCCGCCTCCCACAGCCGGTGGTCACGGTCGTCGGCCTGCCGGGCCGGCAGGTGGGCGAGCACGTCGGTCTCGGTCTCCAGGTTGAGCACCGGGCGGTCCAGGTCGGTGCGCAGCAGCGTCGGTGTCGGCGCCTTCACGGTGCTCGACAGGGGTGCACCGGTGGCGCCGTTGCTGTGGATCAGGAAACCGTCGTAGACCTTCGCGAGCGGTGCGACGGCATCGACGTAGGTGGTCATCCGGCCCGCCGACTGGGATTCACCGTCGGCGATGACGTTCCGCACGCGCAACCCGCGCAGCGGACTGTGCGCGCCGCTCGAGCGTACGGCTGCGCCCGCCTGGCTGAAGATGTCGTAGGAGAAGTCGTCCGACGGGATGGCCAACGAGCCGTACCTGGCCGGATCCCACGCGGTGAGCGCGTGAATGCCGACGGCCTGGGCGGTGACCCCGACGTAGGCGAAGCCGTCGTTCATCAACCCGTTGAAGCCGTAGTCCCAGTCGACGTCGATGTCGCGGCCGGCGCTGACGTTGAGCCATTCGACGATGACCGTGCCGTTGAACCTGCTCGGGTCGGTGGGCGCCCGCACGATCATCCTCGACTCGTACGGCGCCGCGGCGGCCTGCTGGACCTGCCACCTGCCGTCGTTGGTCAGCGGCTGTGCCGACGTGAAGCTGTGTGCCGTGCCGGAGAAGAAGAACTCCTGCTCGGCGTAGCCGTGGGAGCGCAGGTCGACCGAGGACGCCGTGAACGGGAACCCGTGCGTGCCGCCGGTCACCGGGCCGCTGACGGTGGGTGCCGCCGTCGCCGGGGCCTGGTGGCTCCCGGTTGGTGTCGGGCCCGCCGACGCGAGGCTGGTGGTGGCCGCGACGACCGCGGCCGTCGCGAGTAGCGCGCCGACGGCGCGTCCTAATGATCGTCTGCTCACCGGATGTCCGCTCACCGTGCACCTCCGAAGCGTGGGGCGACGGCGTGCAACATAGGCTGTGCCACGGTGCACGCCACAACATTCCGCAGGGATGTTGTACGGGCCCGGGTCCGGCCGTGTCAACGAGCGGTGATCAGCTCAGCAGTACGTGCAGCACCCGGCCCGCCCGGTCGGCGTCCGGCGGCTCACCGGTGATGGCGGCCCGATGCACGTACGACTCGACGACGCGTACGGCCGTGTAGGCCAGGTCCTCGACCGGCACCGGCGTGTGCAGCCGGCCGGCCGCCACGTCCTCGGCCAGCAGCTTCTCCACCAGCCGCACGAACCTCGGCTCGAAGTCGTAGCGGGCCAGCGTGAGCAGCCGGAACACCAGTTCACCCTCGTCCCGCTGCAACTGCCGCATCCCGTCGTTGGACAGCACCACCGTGACGAAGGCGCTGAGCAGGCGGGCGACCCGGTTGCCCGGCGCGTCATCAGCCTCGACCCGCCCCAACTCGTCGGTCAGTGTCTGCTCGGCGAGCGACCACAGGATCTCCACCAGGAACTGTTCGCGGGTGCCGACCCAGCGGTACAGCGTGGCCCGGTTGACGCCGAGATCCCGGGCCAGCCTGCCCATGTCGACCCGGTCGCCGTGCAGGAAGCGACGCCGGCCCAACGCGAGGGCGTCCAGCGCGATCGCGCGGCGACCCGGGGCGCCCTGCTGCAACTGACGCTGCAACTCGGTCCGGGTGTCGGTGCCCTGCGCCTGCTCGGCATGCGTGTCCATCGGGGACGAGTCTATGGCTCAGGGGTGCGGCCTTCGCGGTAGCCGACGACGGTGCGGGCGGTCAACCGGCCCTTTTCCGGCTCACGGGTGACGACACCGGCAGCCGCCGCGGACGTCAGCGCGCCGACCGCGTCCGCCGGCCGGTACATCGTCTCCAGCAGCGTGTGCCGTTGCAGGTCGGCCACCGTACAACGGCCCCGCCGGGCCAACTCGGCGAGCAGCAGCCGGCGCAACGGCAGCAGTTGCGGCGTCAGCGAAATGTCCACCGGCGTCGGCTCGGTGTCCCTCGGGTCCTGGAAGCGGATGCCGGCGAACTCGTCCGCCGCCCACAACTCGTTCTTGAACGTCTCGAGGCGCCTGCCCTCCCCCGTCGCGAACACCAGCAGTTGCGCCCCGCCGGCCTCGGCCACCAGCTCGACGGCGACGACACACGCCAGCCCCGCCGCACCCAGCCGAGCGCGGTAGTCCGCCGCCTGCCCGGCGGCGGGCACCGTGAGCAGCACCTCCCGCGCCTTGCCCCGGCCGAGCGCGGCGACCAGCCGCCACGCGTCCACCTCGGTGAGCGGGCCGTCCACGACGTCCACGTGCGCCAGCACCGGCCCGTCCACGGCGACGTCGTCGGGATCATCGACCGAACGCATCACCAAGCCGGCCGGGGGCTCACCCCATTCGCCCGGCTCCGCCGCCCCCACGGTCACCATCCGCAGCCGCCCGTCCAGCCGATCAGCGGACTCACCGAACACCCGCAACGCGTCCGCCACGAAGTCGGCGGCACCGGCCGCGACGAACGTGGCACCCCGCTGCGACCGCAGCACGAGATGGGTCCACGCGTCGAGATACCGCACCAGCACCTCGCATTTCACCGCCAGGTGCGGGTCACGGCGCCCGACACGCCCCGCCATAACCTCCGTTGTACCGCGCCCACCCACCCCGTGCCAGACGGCGCCCGATCGGCTCCCCAGCGTCGCCGCCGATCGGGATCGGGCACACTGATGACCGCAGCCCCGTGGTCCGAGGATCACGCCTCGCGGCACCCAATATCGTCAGGAGTGGTCACCGAGAATGAGTAGTACACCGGCAAGTGCCTTCCACTACGCCACCGGCCGGGCCATCGAAGCCGCGGGCGCGGTGAGCAAGCCGAACTACCACCGCTACCAGTACAACCTCATCAGCAAGCACTGCGGGCGCAGCGTGCTCGAGGTCGGCGCGGGACTCGGCGAGTTCACCGGGCTGTTCGAGGGCCGGGACCGCGTCGTGGTCACCGACGTCGACAAGGACGCGGTCGCGTTCCTGCGGGAGAAGTTCGCGGACCGGCCCGGCTTCGAGGTCGAGCGGCTCGACCTCGACCACGTCGACGAGGCCGACATCGCCGAGGTCGATTCGGTACTGGCCATCAACGTGCTCGAACACTTCGACGACGACGTGGCACTCCTGCGCGGCATGGCCCGGCTGGTGCGGCCCGGAGGCAACATCGTGCTGTGGGTGCCGGCGTTTCCCTCGCTCTACGGCGAGTTCGACCGCAAAGTCGGCCACTTCCGCCGTTACACCCCGCGCACCCTGCGGGACGTGGCCCTGCTCGCCGGTCTACGCCCGGAGAGCATCCGGGCGGTGAACCTCATCGGCGGGCTGGCCTGGTGGGCGGCCGTGCGCCGGGGCGGGAACGGGTCGCCCGACGGCCGCCTCGTCGGCATCTACGACCGCTTCTTCGTTCCGGTCAGCCGGGTGCTCGACAAGGTCGCGCCGGTCCCGTTCGGGCAGTCCGTGCTCGCCGTGCTGCAGGTGATCCGGTAGCCAGGGCGCGCGTCGCCCGGCAGTCACCGGACAAAGCGGACACAATGCCTCGGCGGTTGCCGCCGAGTGGTGATCTCACTCGCGGTGGGTGACACCGCAGCGGGTCCCCGGCACCGATGTTGGGGTGTCGGCCCGGAGGGAGAGCGCCATGGCGCCCGCGGACACCACGAAGACCGAGCAGTCACAGGGCCGCGGCGGTAGCGCGCACTACCTGCGCCTGGTGCTGCTCGCGGCGCTGATCGGCATCCCGGCGGCGTTCCTGGCGGCCCTGTTCCTCGCCGTGGTCAACTGGCTGCAACACGCCCTGTGGACCGACGTGCCGCACGCGCTGGGGCTGTCGTCCCCGCCCTGGTATCTCGTGCTCGGGTACCCGGTCGTCGGCGCGGGCATCGTGATCGCGGCCCGGATGCTGCTGCCCGGCGACGGCGGTCACAACCCGCTGGGCGGCCTCAGCACGAAGCCGACCCCCGTCAGCCACGGCGCGGGCGTGGTGCTGGCAGCGCTCGGCACGCTCGTGTTCGGCGCGGTGCTCGGCCCGGAGGCACCGCTGATCGCGCTGGGCTCCGTCATCGGCATGGCCGTGGCGCCGCTGGCCAAGCACGACCCGAGCGGCAAGGCCGTGCTGTCCACGGCCGGGTCGTTCTCGGCGATCTCGGCATTGTTCGGCGGGCCGGTCGTCGCGGGGATGCTGCTGGTCGAGGCCGGCGTCGGTGCCGGGTCGGCCCTGTTGCCCGCGTTGCTGCCCGGCCTGGTGGCGGCCGCGATCGGCTACGTGATCTTCATCGGGTTCGGCACCTGGGGCGGCCTGCACATGACCGGCCTGCGGTTGCCGGATCTGCCCGCCTATCAGGGCCTGCACCCGGGGGACCTGCTGATCGCCATCGGCATCGGACTCGTCGCCGCGGTCGTCATCGAGGGGATCCGCAGGCTGGGTACCGCGATCGAGGGGATTCCCCTGCCGCACGGCAAGCTCCCGATCCTCCTGGTCGGCGGCGGCCTGGTCACCGGCCTGATCGCGCTGCTCGCCGGGGCGCTGGGCGCGAACCCGCAGGATGTGCTGTTCTCCGGCCAGGCGTCGGTACCCGCGCTGGTCATGCGGCAGTCGGTGGTGATCGTGCTGATCCTGCTGATCGGGAAGGGTCTGGCCTACGCGGTGTGCCTGGGCTGCGGTTTCCGCGGCGGCCCGGTGTTCCCGGCGATCTTCGTCGGTGTCGGCGTGGCCGCGCTCGCCGAGGCCGCGTTCCACACCTCGCCCACCCTGACCGTGGCGGTCGGCGCGGCGGCGGGCATGGCCGCGATGACGCACCTGCTGTTCGCGCCGCTGTTGTTCGCGCTGCTGCTGGTCGGTTCGAACGGGGTGGACGCGATCCCGGCGGTGGTCATGGCATCGGCGTCGTCATGGCTGCTGACCTCGGCCCTGCGGGCCCGCTTCGACGACCAGTGAGGCAACCGCCGCAGATTTCAGATCGACTTCAGGCGATTTTCCATATCGGCCTGCCAGGTACGACGTCGGACCTGCTGCTGGCGTCCGTGTCGTCGATCGCCATCGGTGTGTTCGGGTTGGCCGGACTGCCACGCAGGTTGCTCGAGATCTTCATCCTGATCCTGTTGCTGAGCATTGCGTTCGAAGCCCGGGTGTATCTGCGGACCGACTGGTATTTCGCTCTGCAGGAAGCGTTGCGCACCAAGAATCTCTACCAGGACGGTTGGCGCTACGTGCGCGACCTGGCGCGGGCGCTGGCGCGCCGTTCGACGTCGTCCGGGCCGGTGTCCAGGGCGGTGCGCCTCTACGCGTGGTTCATGGTTCCGGCGTCGCTCATCATGTTGTGGCAGTACGTGCTGTACGTGGCTCCGGTCACGATCAGGCTGTTCGCCACCAGTGGCAGGAACCTCGTCACCGGGTGGCACACCGGGAACCGGGTCGACATGGCCGACGGTCTGATCGTCATCCTGATCGAGGGCTCACTGCTGCTGGCGTTCGGATACGCCGCGCTGCGCAAGCACTTCCGGACGGATGGTCCGCCCTCACGTCAACCGGATCCACGTTGACCTGGCGACGGCGACCGGAGTGCCGTCGGCCGCGTAGATCGCCGATCCGGCCAGTAGCTTGCGCCCCGCTCCCCCCGCGCGCCAGCCGACGACGGCATACCGGTCACCGGCAGGCACCGGAGCGAGCCACCAGACCGTCATCCGGCCCAGCAGATACGGCGCCGACGTCGACTCCTGCCCGATCGCGCCCAGCCCGGCGGAACAGTCCAACGCCGTCCAGACGAACTCGGGTCGCACCCCGTCCGAACCGGACAGTGTCGGGCCGGGTGTCCAGACGTCGGCCGCCAGGTTGTCCCGACCGGGCACCGGGCCGACCATGATCCGCAGCCCGGCATCGTTCTCCGGCCCGCACCCGAAACAGCCGGGGAACGGGTGTGTCTCCGGACGTCGCCGCAGCGCGGACCGCTCCCCCGCCGCCTCGGCGTCCGCCAGCCGGACCGGGCCCGGTGTCGCCAGCGGCTCGTCGCGGGTCGGGACCGCCGTCACGATCACCGTGTCGCCGTCCAGCATGCGCACCCCGCCCGCATGCTGCTCGACGGTCAACTCCACGTCCAGCGGTGTCGGCCTGCGGAGGGTGACCTCGGCCGTGCCATCGACATGGGCGGCGAGCGTGCCGGAGACATAACCGCCGTTGCCCATGTTCGGCGGACCGTTGTAGCGCCGCCCGATGACGATCATGACAGGAGCTTCCGGACGGCAGCCACCCCGGCCAGCGCTTCGTCATCGTCCGGTGCCTGCGGAATCAGGTTGAACTCGGTGCAGCCCGCCGCGACGTAGGGCGCCAGGAACTCGGCGACGTCCTCCGGTGTCCCATAAGGACAGTAGCGTTCGAATCGCTCGAACGGTACGCCGTACACCTGCTGCATCGCCTGCGCCAGACGCGATCGCACGGCCGCGCCGGTGTCCCCGAACCCGCACCACACCTGCATGGCGTGCCGGCCGGGACCGGCCATGTCGACCGCTGTCGCGAACCTGTTCGGCGAGTTCCAGATCCCCAGCCAGCCGTCGCCCAGCCTGGCCGCGCGGCTGACCGCCGCATCCGACCGGCCACCGATCACGACCGGAATCGGCGTCGACGGCGCGGGCAGCACGACCGCGTCGGTCAGGTCGAAGAACTCGCCGTGCAGCGTCACCGGCCTCCCGGCCAACAGCCCACGCAGCACGATCAGACTCTCGTCCATCCGCCTGCCGCGCGTCGCCGGGTCGACCCCGCAGACCTCGATCTCGTGCCGGTCCTCGCCGCCGACCCCGACGCCGAACACCAACCGCCCGGGCGCCAGCCGGGCCAGGTCGGCCAACTGCCGCGCGACCGGTACCGGATGCCGCAACGGCAGCAGGTAGACCCCGGTGTGCACCGGCAACGTCGGGTGCAGCATCGCCAGGGCCGTCGCCTGCATCAGGCCGTCGCTGCCGTGGCCGCCACCGAAACTCACGTGGTCGCCAGTGCACACATGATCGATACCCGCCTCGCCGACCCGCGCCAGGTAGTCCCTCGCCGCGTCGACCCCCCGGTTCAGCAGTCCCCACGGCGGGAACATCCCCACCCGTGGACCATCACTCCGCTCCATGGGCCAACCGTAGATCGCCACCGGTCCGGCCGACATCGGGCGAAACACCCAGCGGCGGCGCGGTGGCGGCGCGACGGTCGGCGACGGTGTCGGTCGAACTACCTAGCGCACCGCGGCCCAGGCCGCGATCTGGGCTCGCGACCGCACATCGAGCTTCCGGCGGATGTGCTCGACGTGAGCCTCCGCCGTCCTCGGTGCGATCCTCAGCCTGGTCGCGATCGCCCTGTTGGTGAGACCGGTGGCGACCAGGCGGGCGACCTCCATCTCACGTTCGGTCAGCGGCTCCGACCCGCCGACGTCATCGAGGAAGTCCAGGGTGGCGTCCAGCACCGGCTCCCACTCACCCTGGTAGTAGAGGTGACCCCGGCCCGGCAGCGGCACGAGCACGGCGCCGGGCACCAGGGACGCCACCTCGCGCCCCAACGCGAACGCCGTCGCGGTGTCCTTCTCCCGGTGCAGCACCGCGGTGCGGGCGCGGATCGCGGGCAACAGGTCGCGGATGTCGGTCCGGTAGTACACGTCCAGCAGTTCACCCGCCACTTCGGCGGTCGCACCGGCGCGCTGTAGCCGCGTGAACGTCTCGACCTCGGCCGTGCCGGGATCGGCTACGAACATCCCGGTCATCAGCTTCGAGCCGATGCCCCAGTGCGCCCGCACCAGCGCCACGATCGACGCGCGGACGTCCGGCGGTGCCAACCCGGAGCCGTCCGCACAGGTGCCGTACAGCACCAGCGACTCGACCCGATCCGGGTGGCGGGCGGCGACCGCGGCGGCCAGCTGGCCACCCTGCGACGCGCCGAACAACCGGAACCGGCGCGCGCCCACGGCGTCGGCCACCGCGACCGCCGTCGCCACCTGGGCGTCGAACGACAGGGCGACGTCCGTGCGGTCGGACAACCCGCAGCCCGGCTTGTCGTAGCGGATCACGGTGTACCGCTTGGCCAGCCGCGCCAGGAAGTCGCCGAACGCGAACAACTCGAGTTGGTCGCGTAGGTGCGTCACCCACCCCGACTCGCACAGCAGGGGCGGCCCGGTGCCGCTGGTCGCGTAGGCGACGCGACCAGCAGGGGTGTCGCAGTACCGGACCCGCACGTCGACAGCCTCGCACCCGGACCTACCACGTTCAACACGAGAGGGTCGGCTCACCCGGCGCTCTCGTACGCTGGGGCGGTGGAGCTTGCGGACGTGTCCCGGATCGCGCTGGCGATGAACGGGGTACGCGAGTCGTCGGTGAAAGGGCGGCTGCGGTGGTCGCTGGCTGGCCGCCTGGTCGCCCGTGAGCTGGACAACGCCTCGATCGTGATCCGCAGTGGCTTCGCCGCACGGGAGCGGTTGCTGGCCGCACACCCGACGACGTTCTTCGTGCCACCCAGATATGACGCCCACATGATGGTCGTCGCCCGCCTGTCGGAGGGTGACCCCACTGCGATCACCGCCGCGATCCACGCCGCCTGGACGCTGCAAACCTCGGCAGAGTGAAGGAGTGACCGATGCCCGAGTACGAGGATGTGCCGTCCTGGATACTCGACGGTCTGCGGCCGATCTGTGCCGACCTGCCGCAGGCGTACGAGGAACTCGCGTGGGTCGGTGTCCGCTGGCGGGTCCGCAAACGCACTTTCGTCCACGTGCGGCCCATTCCGGCCGACCAGTTGCCCGTGTCCGGTCAGGCCGCCGAGTCGAACGGCGTGGCCACCCTGATCCAGTTCCGGGCCGCTGGCGAGGAGTTCCACGTCCTCACCTCGATGGGCTTTCCGTTCTCCCGGGCGGGCTGGGGTGCTGACGTGGTGAACATGGTGTTCACGCCGACGGTCGACTGGGCCGAGGTGAGCGAGTTGCTCACCGAGAGCTATCGCGTGCTGGCGCCCGTCAGCCTGGTCCGGCTCATCGGATCCGCGTGAAGCGTGTCATGCTGACGCCGTGCAATCGATTGCGATTCCGGATCAGGAGTACCCCCGCTTCTCCGACGCCGAACTGGCCGCCCGCCACCAGCGGATGGCGGAGATGCTCGCCGAGGCCGGTCGGGAGCACCTGCTGGTCTGGGGCGCCAACCGTGTCGGATCCGGCGTGCAGTGGCTGACCCGCTGGCCGGTCACCGCCGAAGCGGCCGCGATCGTCACCCCGGGTCGGATCGACGCGCTGTTCGTACAGCACCACAACCACCTGCCGTTGGCCCGCCGGCTGGCCACCGAAGCCGAGGTGGGTTGGCAGCCCTCCACCATCGCGGCCGCCATGGACGAACTGGACCGACGCGGCGCCCGGCCCGGCAGCGTCGCCTACATCGGGCCACTGGGCGTCCCGCCGTGGCAGGCCCTGGCCGAGCGGTTCGGCGAACCGCTCAACCTCAACCGCGAGTACACCCGGCTGCGGCAGATCAAGTCGGCCGAGGAGATCGCCTGGCTGCGGCTGGGCGCGCACTTCACCGACCTGGGCATGAGCGCCCTACGCGACGGCCTGCGGCCCGGGCTGACCGAACGCGAACTGGGCGACCTCGTCGAACGGGCCTACGTGGCCCGCGGCGCGATCAACGGCCTGCACTACTTCGGCGTCACGCCGATGGACACGCCCTCGGTCGCTGTGCCGGGCCAGTTCCCCTCCACCCGGCGGGTGCGGTCGCGCGACGTCGTGTTCGCCGAGCTCACCGCGATCTTCTGGGACTACCCCGGACAGGTACTGCGGACGTTCACCCTCGGCGAGCCCACTGCCCGCTACCGCGAGCTGCACGCGGTCGCCGACGCCGCCTTCGACGCGATCCTGTCGGTCCTGCGCGACGGTGTGACCCCGGCCGAGATCGTCGCCGCCGCCGGTGTCATCGAGGACGCCGGTTTCACCACCATCGACGACCTGCTGCACGGCTACGGCGGCGGCTATCTCCCACCGGTGCTGGGCTCGGCGAGCCGCCCGGCGGGCCCGCTACCCACCGAACCGTTGCGGGCCGGCATGACCGTCGTGATCCAGCCCAACGTCACCACCCCCGACGGTACCGCCGGAGTCCAGACCGGCGAACTGGTCATGATCACCGACACCGGCGCCGAAAGCCTGCACCACCAACCGCGCGGCCTGACCGTACTCGGCTGAACCGACCGGGCCGTCGCGGTCACCGGCCGACGACGGTCCGCAGTTGCAGCATGATCGCGAACCGCGCGTCCGGGTCCCGCAGATTGACCTGTCCCACGTGGACCAGTCGCCGCAGCCGGTAGCGGAAGGTGTTGGGGTGCACGTAAAGCCGCGCCGCGGCCGCCGTCACGTCGCCGAACGCGTCGAGGTAGGCGCGCAATGTTTCCACGAGGTGGGTGTTGTTCTCCGCGTCGTAGGCGAGCAGCCGGGCGACCGCGCCGGTGGGCTGATCGCCTCGCGCGACGACGATGTCGCGCAGTTCGAGCATGAGCGTCTCCACGTGCACGTCGGCCAGCCGCGCGACGCGTGGGGCGTCGCCGCGCTCCCGCAGCACACGCACGATCCGGTCGACGACGAGTCGGGACCGCGCGAGGTCGGCGACCTCCTGGGCGACCGGCCCGACCCCGACCGCCGCGGGCAGCCGCTCCCCCACCCGGTCCAGGAACTCGGTCGCGATCCGCACCGCGCGCTCCTCGCCGTCGCCGCCGGACCGGGTGAGCGGGACGAGACCGTAAACGACGTCACCGACGAGTGCGGCGGCCGAGCGCGGGTGCACGGCGGTCAGGTGCATGGCCAGAGCGTCGCCGAGCCGTTCCCGCGCGCTGACCAGGTCGCCGCCGATGGTGCCCGGCTGTTCGGGCACCGTCAGCGCGAGGACGACGACCGGTCGGTCGGCCAGGCCGAGCCGGCCGAGTGCGTCCCGCGCGCCCCTGCCGCCCTCCAGCGCGGTGGCGAGCAGGTCGGCGCGCAGCCGCCGGGCCACGTCGGAGCCGGCTCGCACGCGCAGCAGGTGCAGCGCGACCAGTTTGGCCGCGTCGCACAGGGCCTCGGTGCGTTCCGCGTTGAGCCGCTCCCGTACCGCGGCCCAGATCGACCCGAGGATCTCGTCACCCGCGCGGACCGCGATCGCCACGCGGATCAGCGAGACACGGTCGTCGGGCAGCGCGTCGACGCTGATCGGCCGGTCGCTGCGGTACAGGTCGCGGAACACGCCACGCTCGGTGAGCATCCGCCAGTACCGTTCCGGCACCTGCCGGCCCAGCACCGTCTCGATGCGGCTGGGGTCGGCCTCGTCCTGCCGGCCGGAGAAGGCGAGCACGCGCGAGTTGCGGTCCTCGATGGTGACCGGCGCGTCGACCAGCGCCGCGATCGCGTTGGCGAGCGCGAACAGGTCGCCGGCCGGTAGGCCACCGAGGGTGTCGGGTTCCGCGACGCCCACGTCGCCCACGGCGACCAGGGAGCGCAGCATCGCGGCGACCTGGGTCCAGGACGCACCCCTGGTCAGGCCGAGCAAGGCCACCCCGGTGTGCTCCACCGCCGCCCGCAGGGCAGGCTCGGCCGGCACCGGCGCGCGCACCACGAGCGCCCTGGCCCGCTGCTCACCCAGCTCACGGATGACATGCGTGATCTCTTCCGGTGTGGACAGCCCGACGCCGAGCACGAGCGCGTGCGGTGGCAGCATTTCCTCGTCGACGGGGTCGTGGATGACGACACCGCCGATCTCCGCGCCGTCGTCGTCGTGGTCCGCGTCGCCGTGGACGAGTTCGAGCAGCGTCGCGCCCAGGTCGTCCAGGACGCGCCCGAGGCTGGCGCGAGGTCGCCCGGTCACCGCTGGGAGCACCACCTGCCGTGTGTCGTCGTGTGCTACGCACTAAACCAGCCGCCGAAAGATCACGGTAGTCCTGTTCAGACGGTCGGGAGCCGGTCGCAGCGGCGGCCACCCAGGTTGACGCTGTCCACCCGGCCCTGGCCGTCGCGGGTGAAGTAGCCGCGCAACCCCTTCATCGCGCCCTCGGTGACGACGTACTGGTCCTGGCCGTCGGTGACGAGGCCGAGCACGACCGGCTCCGGGTGCTGGTCGATGTCACCTGTTTCCGCGAGCATCTCCGGTTTGATGGACAGCGTGACGACCAGGTTCGGCAGGCGTTCGCTGATCCGCACGGACAGTGCGATCGCGTCGTAGTCGCCGGTGTACTCGGCGAGGACGTCCGGAGTGACCTCGCGCAGGTCCGGTTCCGGTGCCACGACACCGATGCAGTTCTCCAGCGCCCAGTCGACCAGTTCGGTGTGCAGCTGTCCGCCGTTGGGTCCGCAGTTGGTCAGCACGGCGATCGCGAAGTCGCGCTCCGGGACGAGGACGAACGCGGAGTGCTGGCCGATGGTGTCGCCGCCGTGCTGCACCAGCGTGACGTCGCCCAGGCGGCGCAGCATCCACGTGATCCCGATCGCGTCGCCCAGGGCGTTGCCCGGTGTCTCGACCGTGGGCACGCGCATCGAGCGCACGAGGTCGGCGGCCAGCAGTTGCTCACCGGAGTCGGTGCGGCCGTCGTTCAGGTGCAACCGCGCCCAGGTGAGTTGGTCGGCCGCGGTGGCCGACATGCCGCCGGCCGGGTTGCCCGATCGTGGCAGTGCCCAGGGCCGGGCGATCGTGACGGTGCCGTCCGGGGTGTTGTTGTGGCCGACGGCGAAGCGCCGGGTCATCACGTCGTTGGGGAAGAAGTACGTCTGGTGCATGCCGGCCGGGGTGAGCACGAGGTCCTGCATGGCCTGCTCGAAGGTCTTGCCGGTGACCTTCTCGATCAGGTAGCCGGCCAGCGACAGGGAGGCGTTGTTGTAGGAGACCTCGGTGCCCAGCGGGCTGACCTGCTCGATGTCCGCCATGCCGGCGATGTAGCGGGCGAGCGCGTCGTCGCCGGTGCCGGTGTTGCGGTGGTAGTCCCCGTCCCAGCCCGCCGTGTGGTTGAGCAGGTGCAGCACGGTCACCCGTTCGGCGACGGACTCGTCCTTCAGCCGCAGTTCCGGGACGTACTTCCGCACCGGCGCGGACAGCTCGACGAGGCCCTGGTCGACCAGGCGCAGCACCGCGGTCGCGGTATAGGTCTTGCCGGTCGACCCGAACTGGAACAGGGTGGCCGCGTCGACCGGCAGCGGGTTCTGCACGGACGTGATGCCGTGGAATGCGTAGTGCTCGGCGCCACCGTGGTGGACGCCGACCGCGACGCCCGGCACGCCCAGTGCGGTGGCGCGCTGTTCGACGACGGTGGCGAGCTGGGATTCGTCCATCGATTGCCCTCCTAGCAAGGAATCCACTCGGTGCCCGTGGTGACGGCGTCGAGTCGGTCGGTCAGTGGTTCGACGCCGAGCCCGGGTGTGGTCGGCACGGTGAGATGGCCGTCGGTGAGCACGAACGGCTCGGTGATGTCGGTGTGGAAGTACCGGTCCGACGCGGACGTGTCGCCGGGCAGGGTGAACCCGGGCAGCGCGGCGAGGGCGAGGTTGGCCGCGCGGCCGATACCGGTCTCCAGCATGCCGCCGCACCACACCGCGATCCCGTGGGCCGTGCACACGTCGTGGATGCGGCGGGCTTCGAGGTAGCCGCCGACCCGGCCGGGCTTGACGTTGACGATCCGGCAGGCGCCGAGCCGGATCGCGGCGGCCGCGGTCGCCGCCGAGGTGATCGACTCGTCGAGGCAGATCGGGGTGCTGACCAGCCGGGCGAGCTCGGCGTGGCCGAGCACGTCGTCCTCGTCCATGGGTTGCTCGATGAGCAGCAGGTCGAACGGGTCGAGTTTGGCGAGCTGCCGGGCGTCGGCGAGCGTGTAGGCGGTGTTCGCGTCGACCTGGAGCAGGAGGTCGTCGCCGAAGCGTTCGCGCACGGCGCGCACCGGTTCGACGTCCCATCCCGGCTCGATCTTGAGCTTGATCCGGACGTAGCCGGCGTGGAGGTAGCCCGCCACCACGTCGAGCAGTTCGGGGACGCTGTTCATGATCCCGACGGACACCCCGCACGGCACCCGGTCGTGGACCGCGCCCAGTTCCCGGGCCAGCGGGCGGCCCTCGGCGCGCAGTTCCGCGTCGAGCAGGGCCAGTTCGAGGGCGCATTTGGCCATCCGGTGGCCCTTGAAGGGCGCGAGTATCGCGCCGACCCGGCTCGCGTCGAGCCGCTCGGCGGCGGTGAGCGCGGGCACCAGGAACCGGCGCAGCACGTCGGCGGCGGCGTCGACGTACTCGGAGGAGTACAGCGGATCGCCCATCGCGACGCACTCGCCCCAGCCCTCGGCGTCGGCGGTGACCGCGCGCACCAGCAGTACGTCGCGGTCGGTCTGCACGCCGAAGGAGGTCCGGAACGGGGCCACCAGCGGCATGCCGATCCGCCGCAGTTCGATTCCGGTGAGTTTCATGGACCGCAGCTCCTCATCGCTGGACGACGTACCATCCGCCCCGGTCGAAACCGGTCACTCGGGCTCCGCCGGCGAGCAATCCACCGAGCACCTCGCGGACGGCGGCCCGCCATTCCTTGGCCAGTCCCTGGTCGTCGACCCGCAGCGCCTCCACGTCACGGGGCACCGCCACGAGCACCGTGTCGGCGTCCGACGGCCCGGCGACGGGCTCGCCCCGGTCCCCCCGGCGCAGCGCGGTGGCCGCGCCGCGCGCCCGCAACGCGGCGGCGTCGACGGCCTCCCGCCGGCCGGCACAGGCGGAAGTGACGCGCGGGGCGGCGAGTTCCCAGCGCAGCAGCAGCCGGTCGGTGTCGTCGTCGCCGTTGATGCCGTCGGCCATGCCGCCGTAGAAGTTCGGCAGGTACTCGGTCGGCCGGCCGGCGAGCTTGACGATGTTGAAGTAGGCGTTGCGCGCGACGAGCGGGTCGAACGTCCACTCGATCAGCCGCACGTCGTGGCGCAGCGCCCAGGCCCGCTGGTGCAGTTTGAGGGCATAGCCGACGTGCCGGCCGAGCACGGTCGCGGAGACGCCCGCGATGTGGCTGTGCAAGGCGCTGTGCACGGGCGCGGTGAAGAACCCGACGCACGCGCCGACGAGCTTCCCGCCGTCGAACGCCGCGGCCACGTAGTTGCCCGCCTTGTTCAGCGCCCGCAGCAGTTCCGTGTTGACCGGCGGGCTGGTGCTCGGTCGCCAGATCTCGTCGTACAGGTCGGCGATGCCGGCGAACTCCGGCAGGCGGGCGACCTCGCGAATGTCCACATTGGCCGCGGCGGCGGCCGATGTGGCGCACGCCATCGCGTCCGCGAGGACGTCCGGGCTGGTCATGGTCGGGACCCGGGAGCCGCGGCCACGGTCGGCACCGAAGAGTTCAGCAGGTCGGCGATCAGTTCGGCGACCAGCGCGGTCCGCGCCGGCAGTTCGTCGACCAGGACGTGCTCGTCGTCGGCGTGCGCTCCGCCGCCGCTGGCGCCGAGTCCGTCCAGGGTCGGTGTGCCGACACCGGCGGTGAAGTTCCCGTCCGACGCGCCGCCGACCGAGGCGCTCGTCAGCGGCGGCAGGCCGAGCGATGCGGCGATCCGCTGCGCCCGGTCGAACAGCGCGGCCGACGCGGACCGCTCCAGCGGGGGCCGGTTCGGTCCGCCCGTCACGGTCAACCTCGCGCCGGGCAGCACGGGCCGCAGGGCGTGCATCGCGGCGTCGACCCGGTCCTGTTCGGCACGGGTGCTGGCCCGGACATCGACGGCGAAGGCACCCTCGGCGGGCACGGTGTTGGTCACCGTGCCCGCGTGCAGCCGGGTCGGCGTCACCGTCGTCCCTTGCGCCAGGTCGGCGAGCGCGGCCACGGCGGGCAACTGGTGGGCCAGTTCCAGGCTCGCGTTGACGCCCTTCTCGGGTTCCAGGCCGGCGTGCGCGGCCCGGCCGTGCGCGGTGACCTCGTACAGCGACACGCCCTTGCGTTCGGTCTTGAGCGCGCCGCCGGCCGCGGACGCCTCGAGCACGAGCGCGGCGACGCAGCCGGCGGCCTCGGCCTCGATCAGCTCGCGGGAGCTCGGCGAGCCGAGCTCCTCGTCGCCGGTGACGAGCACGGTGACACCGCCGGCGTCCGGCAGCGCGGCGATGGCGTGGAACGTCATGACCAGGCCGGTTTTCATGTCGAAGCAGCCGGGGCCGCGCAGCACGCCGTCGGTCACGGTGAACGGATGGGTGGCCAGCGAGCCGTGCGGCCAGACGGTGTCGTGGTGGCCGAGCACGAGCACCCTGCGCGGCCCGGCGCCCAGCCGCCAGCGCAGGTGGGTGCGCCCGTCCAGCACGACCCGGTCGGGCTCGGCGCCGAGCAGGGTCGTGCCGAGCCGGGCGACCAGGTCCGCGCTCGCCGCGACCGCCGCGAGATCGGCCGACGGTGACTCGAAGGTCACCAGCGTCTCGATGTCGGCGACGATTCGCGGCAGCGCGGCCGTCATGCGTTGCTGTGTCGTCACGTCAGTCCACCTTCGGGGTGGCGCGCGCACCGTGGTGGAGGTACCGCGCACCGGTCGGCAGCGTGTAGAACATCACGGGGACCCAGGTCTCGGTGCCGGGGGCGCGCACCACGAACTGGTCCGGCCCGACCGCAACCATGGCGTACTCCTCGGTGGTGCGCTCCATGAGTTCGGCGAGCGGCCCGGTGGCCGTGGTGCGCAGCAACGGACCGTCATCACCGTCGAGCACCTCGATGCGCACCGACGCCCGCTGGTAGGTGCCCAGCCACGGCGTGACGTCGACGGTGACCGGCTCGGCAGGCGGGGCCAGGGGCACCGGCAGGTCGATCCCGGCGACGCCGGCGAAGATCTCCCGGTACAGGTCCTGGTAGAGATCGCGGGCGTTGCCGCCGTTGGTGAGCAGCGCGACCGCGAGGCCCTGTTCGGGCAGGACCCGCAGGAACGCGGACTGGCCGATCGTGTTGCCGTCGTGGCCGATGAGGCGGTGGCCCGACCAGCCGTAGCGGATCCAGCCCAGACCCCAGGAGTCGCCGAGGCTGTGCTTGTCGGGCAGGTCGGCGTGCTGGTCCGCCATGGTCGCCGCGGATTCGGCGCTGAGCAGCCGGGTTCCGTCGGCGGCCAGGCCGCCGGTCAGGTGCAGCCGGGCGAAGGCGAGCACGTCGGCGACCGTCGAGGTGATCAGCCCGGCCGGGCCGACCGCGCGCGGCAGGCCCCAGGCCGGGGCGCGGGTCAGCTCGTCGTCGCCGACGTGCCCGACCGCCGCCCGGTACAGCAGCGCGTCCTCGGGCAGGGTCACGGTGTGGGTCAGGCCGAGCGGCTCGAACAGACGCTCGCGGATGGCGGCGTCCCAGGTCTTACCGGTGAGCTGCTCGATGATCCGGCCGGCCAGCGAGAAACCCGAGTTGCAGTAGGACCAGGTCGCGCCCAGCGGGTGGTTCTGCGCCGCGTCGGCGAGCAGGACGACGTAGCGCTCGACGCAGTCGTCGCCGCGGCCGGTGTCGGTGAAGACGTCGCCGTCGATGCCGCTGGTGTGGGTGAGCAGGTGGCGCAACGTGACCTGCTTGGTGACGTCCGGGTCGGCGAGTTTCAGGTCGGGCAGCACCTCGGCGACGGGGGCGTCGAGGTCGACCTTGCCCTCGTCGACCAGTTGCATCGCCAGCGTGGTCGTCCACACCTTGGTGATCGAGCCGATCTGGAAGACCGAGTCGGTCGTGGCGGTGACCCCGGTGTCGATGTTGAGCAGACCGTGCGCCGCCTCGACGAGTTCGTCGTCCGGGCCGCCGAGTCGGAGGATGCCCAGTTGCGCGCCGGGCACGTTGTGCCGTTCGGCCAGCACGCGCAGCCGCCGCTGCCAGTGGCCGGCGTCCAGGCGGGCCGGCCGGGGTCCGGCCGCGTCGCCCGCGTAGCGCTCCACCCACTCGACGATGCGTTCGTTGAAGTCGATCCGGTGCGACGGCGGCCCGCTGATGATCACCAGGTGGGAGCCACCGGGGTAGAGCACGAGCCGGGTGGGGACGCCGCGTTCGCGCAGCGCGGTGTGCCACTGCTCGGCCTGCCCGACCGGGCAGCGCACGTCCTCGATCCCCTGGATGACCAGGGTGGGCGTGTGCACGTCGGCGACCCTGCTGATCGGCGACTGCGCGGCGACCCGATCCGGGTCACGCCAGGGCAGGGCGTCGATCTCGTACGCGGCGAGCAGGTGCCCGGCGTCCGAGGTGCCGGCGAAGCTGGCCAGGTCGCAGCAGACCCCGCCGGCGACGGCGGCGGCGAACCTGTCGTCGTGGCTGGTCAGGTAGCAGGTCATGAACCCGCCGTAGCTGTACCCGGTGACCGCGAGCCGTTGCCGGTCGACGATGCCCTCCGCGACCAGGGTGTCCAGCGGTTCGAGGAAGTCCTTGGCGTCGGACTCGCCCCAGGCGCCGGTGGTGGCGTCGTGGAACGCGGCGCCGTAGCCGTCGCTGGCGCGCGGGTTGACCAGCAGCACGGCCCAGCCCCTGGCAGCCAGCTCCTGGTGGTACAGGTGCGCCTGGTCGGCGGCGCCGTTCCAGGCGTTGTGCGGGCCACCGTGGACGTCCAGCAGCAGCGGCAGCGGACCCGGCCGTTCGGGGTCGCGGGTGAGCCAGCCCTGCACCACGGTGCCGTCGGAGATGGTGAAGTCCCGTGACTCGCGGACGAACCAGTCCACGTCGGCGAAGTTCTCGCCGTGCCGGGTGCGCACGACCTCCTCGCCCGACGCGAGGTCGACGGTGACGACCTCGCCGAACGACGTCGCGGTGGACAGCACGACGGCCGCATGCGAACCCACGACGGACAACCCGGCGACGACCCGGGCCGCGCCCGCGACGACGGGCACCGGCTCCCCGCCGTCGACACCGACCCGGTACAGATGGGTACAGCCCCGGTCGCGCACGCAGAACAGCACGGCGGCGCCGTCGTCGACGAGCTGGGGCAGCCCACCCGGGTAGGCGGGCGCGCCCGGCATGACGTTGCGGTCCAGCGGTCCGGCCAGGTCGACCAGTTCGCCCGCCGGGACATCAATGGCGCCGGACACCGGGAGCCGGAACAGGCCGGCCTGGCCGGTCGGCCCGTCCGGGCTCCCGACGACCAGCAACGTGGTCCCGTCGGCGGTCCAGGTGACCGCCCCGGCCGCACCGGTGCCGAACCCGACGAGTTCGGGACGGGCGCGGCGGTCGCCCGCGTCGACGACGTAGGCGCCGGCGCGGAAGACGAGATCGGCGTCCGCCTCCATCGCCGCGGCGAACGCGAGCCGGGCGCCGTCCGGCGACCACGCCGGTTCGCTGGCGTGCCAGTCCCCCTCCGTCACCTGCCGGCAGCCGCCGGAGTCGACGTCGACGACGTGCACGTGGGCATGGATGGTGCGCAGGAACCCGCTGCCGTCGGCCTGGTAGTCCAACCGGTCGGCGACGATCGGCGCGGCGGCCCGTTTGGTGCGCGCGGCGTCGTCCTCACCGGCGGTCGCCGCACCGTCGACGGGCGCGGTGAACGCCAGCCGGGTGCCGTCCGGGCTCCAGAACGGCCGGCCGGCGCCCAGCGGCAGCGTGGTCAGCTGTTCGGGTTCACCGCCGCCCGCCGGGAGCAGCCACAGCTGCGCGGGACCGTCCGACGCACGCAGGAACGCCAGCCTGGTGCCGTCCGGCGACCAGGCCGGGGTGCTGTCACCGGTACCCGTGGTGAGCCGAACCGGGTCGCCGCCCGCCGTGTCCACCCGCCACAGGGAGCTGACCGGTCGGTCGCCGTCAGCGTCCTGGGTGCGCAGCACGTAGGCGATCCGGCCGCCGTCCGGCGAGAGCGCGGGCTGTTCGGGGACCGCGATCGCGGTCAGGTCGCTGATGCGCAGGCGTCGGGTCACGACGAACTCCTTCGTTGGGTCGGGTCACCGATGATCAGCGCCGGCTCGGCGCTCGCGGCGTAGTGGCAGGCGGCGTGCTGGCGGTGGTCCGTGGAGGGAGCCTCGGTCCGGCAGCGTTCCCGGTCCGGCCGGACGAACGGGCCGATCGGGCAGCGCGGGTGATAGCCGCAGCCGGCGGGCGGGTGGTGCGGGTCCGCCGGTTCGGCGTCGGTCACGGCGCGCACCGTGGGATCGTCCGGTGGCGCCGGCAGGTGCCCCGACTCGGGTACGGCGGCGAGCAGGTCGCGGGAGTAGGGATGTTGCGGGTCGCCGAGCACGGCCTCGGCCGGCCCGTGCTCCACGATCCGGCCCAGGTACATGACGGCGATGCTGGTGGCCACATAGCGCACCACGGCGAGGTTGTGCGAGATGAATAGCATCGAGATGCCCAGGTCGCGCAGCAGGGTGCGGAGCAGGTTCAGCACCGTGCCCTGGACCGAGACGTCCAGTGCCGAGGTGATCTCGTCGGCGATCACCACCTCGGGCCGGGCGGCCAGCGCGCGGGCCAGGGCGACGCGCTGCCGTTGGCCGCCGGAGAGCTGAGCGGGAAACGAGCGCGCCAGGTCCGGGTCCAGTTCGACGAGTTCGAGCAGCCGGATGACCTCCGCCTGCCGGTCCAGCATCGTTCCGGTGGCCGGATCGTGGCGCGGCACGGTTTCGGCGATGCTCGCGCCGACGGTCATCCGCGGGTCCAGCGAGGAGTACGGGTCCTGGAACACCATCTGCACGGGCCGGCGTCGCCCGCGCAGCGGCACCGGCCGCCCGTCGAGCAGGATCCGTCCCGAGGTGACCGGGGCCAGCCCGACGGCGGCCCGCGCGAGCGTCGACTTGCCGGAACCGGATTCGCCGACCAGGCCGACGATCTCCCCGTCCGGTACGACGAGGTGCACGCCCGTCACGGCGGTGAGCCCGTGTCGCCGGGTGCCGTAACGCACCGAGACGTCGTCGAACTCCAGCTCACTCATGGCCGCCCCCGGCCGCCGTCGTCACGCTCGGACCCACGGGCACGTCGGCGTGCCAGCACGCGACCCGCCTGCCCTGCCGGTCGGTCTCCAGCGGTGGCTCAGCTGTCCGGCAGCGGTCGGTCGCGAGCGGGCAGCGCGGCGCGAACGCGCACCCGGCCGGGAACCGGGTCGGGTCAGGGGCCCGGCCCGGGATCGTCGCGAGTGGATGGTCGAGGTCGGTGTGCATGTCCGGCACCGCGGCCACGAGCGCCCGCGTGTACGGATGCCGCGCGGCGGTGGCGAGCTCGGCGGTGGGCAGGTCCTCGACGATCCGGCCGGCGTACATGACCAGCACCCGGTCGCACACCTGCCGGACGACGGCGACGTCGTGGCTGATCAGCAGCAGCGCCACCGCGTCGTCGCGGCGGACCGACTCCAGCAGTTCGAGCACCTGCCGTTGCACGGTCACGTCGAGCGCGGTGGTCGGCTCGTCGGCGACGATCAGCGTCGGCCGCCCCATCAGACCCATGCCGATCATGGCGCGCTGCCGCATACCGCCGGAGAACTCGTGCGGATACTGGTGGGCGCGCCGCGCGGCCGCGGGCACCCGAACGGCGCGCAGCCGGTCGATCGCCAACGCCAGCGCAGCGCTGCGGGACAGTCCCCCGTGCTGCCGGGCGACCTCGGCGAGCTGGCCGCCGATCCGCCGGGTGGGGTTCAAGGACGTCGTCGGGTCCTGGAACACCATGGCGAGGCTCGTGCCGAGCAGCCGCCGGTGGGTGCCGGCCGTGCCGGTCAGCAGGTCGGCGCCGAGGAAGCGCAGCCGGGCCGCGTCGACCCTGGCCGGTTCCTCGATCAGCCTGGTCACCGCGAGCGCGGTCAGCGACTTGCCGGAACCGGACTCACCGACCAACCCGACGGCCTCGCCCCGGCCGATCCGGAACCCGACGCCGCGCACCGGTCGGATCGGGGCGCCGTGCCCCGGCAACGTCACGACCAGGTCGGCGACGTCCAGCACGGCTGCGTCGGCCGCCGGCTCGCCGGGCTCGGCCGACACGGGCCGCCGCCGGACCCGGCCGAGCGGCACACGGCCCAGCGTCGCGGTCAGACCGATGCCCTTGGCCAGCGACTCGCCGAACAGGTTGAACGCCAACCCGGCGAGGATCACCGCGATACCGGGTGCCAGCGCGGCGATCGGCTGCTCGTAGATGCCGGTCAACCCGTCGCCGAGCAGCCGGCCCCAGTCGTAGCTCGGCGGCTGCACGCCCAGACCGAGGAAGGACAGGCTGGCGAACGCGAGCAGGGCACCGCCCGCGCCGATCGCCGCGTTGACGATCAACGATTCGGCGATGTTGGGCAACACGTGGCGCAGCAGGATGCGCACCCGTCCCACGCCCGCGATGCGCGCCGCGGCAACGAAATCCCGCTGTTCGATCCCGGCGACCAGCGTCTGGGCGAGCCGGGCGAACGCGGGCGCTCCGGCGAATCCGATGGCAAGCACGGCGCCGCGCGCGCCGACCCCGAAGATCACCGCGAAGAACAGCGCGAGCAGCAGGCCGGGGAACGCGACGACGATGTTGACGACCGCGGACACGAACCGGGCCGCGCGGCGACCGAGGATCACCCCGGCCGTGCCCAGCAGCAGGCCGGTGACCACGGCGATGACCGTGGCCAGCAGCGCGAGTTCGACGGAGAGCCGGGTCGCGACGAGCACCCGGTCGAAGATGTCGCGGCCCAGGTTGTCCGTGCCCGCCCAGTGCAGCGCCGACGGGCCCTGCAGCATCGCGGCGACGTCGGTTCGGTTCGCCCGCACCGACCACCGCATCGGCGCGATGACGGCGAGCACGAGCACGGCGAACAGGGCGAGCCCGGCGCAGGCGCCGACCGGTGTCCGCAGCACGGCGAGCCAGCGGGTGGCCGAGGACGGCCGGCGCGCGGGCGTGACCGGGGCGACCACGTCAGCTCTCCCGGATCGTCGAGCGCGGGTCGAGCAGCGCGAGCGCCACGTCGACGATGAGGTTCACCCCGAGCACCCCGATGCCGTACACCAGCACGATGCCCTGCACGACCGGGTAGTCCTTGGCCAGGATCGACGAGACGATGGTGCTACCCAGGCCGGGCCAGGCGAACACGTTCTCCACCAGCACGGTACCGGCGACCAGGCCGCTGAGCAGCAACCCGCCGAGCGTGATGGTCGACGTCAACGCGTTGGGCAGGGCGTGCCTGACGTACACCGCTCTCGCGGGCAGCCGTTTCGCCCTGGCGGTGCGCACGTAGTCGGCCTGCAGGACCGCGATCATCTCCACGCGGAGGATGCGGGACAGGATCGCGGCGGGCCCGATGGCCAGCGCCACGACCGGCAGCACGAACGAACCGGGACCGGACCGGCCGGCGACGGGCAGCCAGTGCAGGTGCACGCCGATGAGCCAGACGAGGACGACGCCGACGACGAAGTCCGGGATGGCTCCCAGCACCACACTCGTGGTGGTGAACGCGAGTTCGGCGCGACGCGCCCGGCCGCCCCTGGTCAACACACCCATGGTGGTGCCGAGCGGGATCGCGACCAGGATGGCGAGCACGAAGGCGCCCACCGCGAGTTCCAGCGTGGCGGGCAGGCGGGTGGCGATGACCCGCGACACCGGCAGCTGGGAGGTCAGCGACGTGCCGAAGTTCCCGGTGAGGACGCCGCTCAGGTAGTGCCAGTACTGCACGATCAGCGGGTCGTCCAGGCCCAGGGCCTGCCGGCGTTCGTGCACCAGCGCCTGGGAGGCGCTGATGCCCAGCGCGGCGCGCACCGGGTCACCGGGGATCAGGTGGATCATGCCGAACGACGCGGTCAGCAGCACCCACAGCGACACGACGAACCTGGTCCCCCGGCGCAGGGCGAACCGCACTCCTGGGCTGTCGAGAATGCTCGTGGCCGGTCCGGTGGTGGTCAGGCTGGTCACGGCTCAGTGGCTCGTCATCCGAATGCTCGTCGGCAGCAGTTCGCCGACGACCGAGAACCGCGCACCGGCGGAGAAGAACTTCTCCAACTGGTTGGCGAAGGGGATGACGTCGGCGTCGCGCACCAGGTTCGACTCGGCGGACAGCCACTGCGCGCACCCGGCGGCGCCCTCGGACTTCGCCGCCACGCCGACCAGACCGGTGTAGGTGGCGTTGGCGATGTGCGCGAAGTCCTCACCGGTCGGTGGCGGCGGGCCGGACAGGAAGCCGACCAACTGGTCCGGAGTGCTGACGTTCAGCGGTTCCCAGGCGATGTCCCAGTTGCCCGTGGAGAACAGGGTGTTCGTCGACGACGTGTCGTCCTGTCCGGACAGCGTGACCTTGACGCCGAGCTGGCCCCACTGCTGGGCGGCGAGGTCAGCGGCGGCCGATGCGGCCGTGCCGGCCTGGGTGGCGTACATGAAGGTCAGCGCGAGCGGCTTGCCGTTCTTGGCGCGGATCCCGCCCGCACCGACCGTCCAGCCGTCCGCGTCCAGCATGGCCTTGGCCTGGGCGAGGTTGTGCGCGGGCAGGGCTTTGCCGACCGAGTTGCCAGGGCAGGCGACCGGCGGGACCGCGGCGAACGTGGTGGCCTGCTGGCCCTCGCCCGAGGTCAGCACCTTCTCCAGCTGGCCGAGGTCGACCGCCTCGGTGAGGGCGAGCCGCACCTTCCGGTCGGCGCCCGCCCGGCCGGGGGCCTGGTTGAACCACATCTCGCCGCTCACCGCGGGCACGTTGACGGCGGCCACGTTCGAGCTCGTCAGCCGCTTCGCGTCCGGACCGAGGATGGCCGCCGCGTTGATCTGGCCGGACAGCAACAGGTTCGCCGCCGTCGTCTCGTTCTGGATGATCTTGACGACGATCTTGTCCGGCAGTCCCGGTTGCGCGCTGGAGGCGCCGTCCGGGCCCCACGTGTAGCCGGTGCGCTTGGTCAACGTGTACTGGTCACCCGGCGTGGCCTGGGTCAACTTGTAGGCGCCGGTGCCGTCGGTCGAGCCGGCGAGCAGTTTGCGGTCGGCCACGCCCTTCGCGCAGACCATGGGAACCCCGGCCAGCCCGTTGAGGATGAACGGAGCGGGCGCGGGCAGCGCGATCGAGACCGTGTTCGTCGCGGTGTCGGCGGTGGCCTTCGCACCAGCCGGCACGAAGACACCCGCGAACGGGCTGCCGTTCTTGGGGTTCGCGACGTAGTTGATGTTGTCCGCCGCCGTCTGCGCGGTGAAGGCGGTTCCGTCGGAGCAGGTGATGCCCTTGTGCAGGGTCAGCGTGACCTGCTGCCCGTCGACGTGCCATGCCGTCGCCAGTTCGGAGCGGATGGCGCCGGACGCGGCGACGGACAGCAGCGGGTCGTAGGCCAGGAACGCCATCTGGTAGTTGTTGGTGGCCGCCGACGCCTGCGGGTCGAGGTTGCCGGGGTCCGAGCTCATGGCGAGCGTGAACGTGCCACCGCTGACCACGCCGCTCGCCGCCGAACCGCTGCCACAGCCGGCCAGCACGGTGGTCGCGACGCACAGGCCGACGGCGAGGCCGGCCAGCGTTGGGGTGATCGTCCTGCGCGGGATCATCGACCTGGCCATACTCAGCTCCGCTCCGACTGTGCGCTCGGTCACGACAGGCTGCCTGCTCGGCTGCGTTCTGTGTTCGTGCGAGCCGACAAGTCGACGGGTCCGGTCCTGTCGGATCCCACCAGCCCGGTGCCGGACCGGTCGGGCTTGACTGGTCGGATGATGCTGCTGCGCGGTGGTCGGGTCGTCGATCCACGGTCGGGTTCGGACAGCACGGCCGACGTGCTCGTCGACGGTCCGACGGTGGCGGCGGTCGGTCCTGGACTGCCCGTCGCGGACGGCACGCGGGTCGTCGAGGTCGCCGGGCTCGTCGTCGGACCCGGTTTCGTCGACCTGCACAGCCACGTGCACTCGATCGCCGGGCAACGTCTCCAGGCGATGGACGGGGTGACCACGTCGCTGGACCTGGAAGCCGGGCTGATGCCGGTGGCCAGGGCCTACGCCGAGGCGGCGGCGCGGGGACGCCCGCTGAACTACGGCTTCAGCGCGTCCTGGGGCGCGGCCCGGGCCCAGGTGCTGCTCGGCCGGGAGCCGGACGCCACCCTCGAGTCCGGCCTGTCCGTGCTCGGTGAGCCGGGTTGGCAGCGGTCGTCCTCACCCGCCGAACTGGCCGCGTGGCTGCGTCTGCTGGAGTCCGAACTCGCCGACGGCGCACTCGGCATCGGCATCCTGATGGGTTATGCGCCGCGGTCGGACCCGGCGGAGTTCGTCGCCGTGGCTCGGCTGGCCGCGTCGGCGAACGCCCCCACCTACACGCATGTCCGCGAGCTGGTCGAGGCCGATCCGACGACGCCGATCGACGGGTCGGCGGAGATCGTCGCCGCAGCCGAGGAAACCGGTGCGGCCATGCACCACTGCCACGTCAACAGCACCTCGCGCCGGCACGTGGACCGGGTCCTCGCGCTGCTCGACCGGTCCCGCACGGCGGGCGCCCGGGTCACCGTCGAGGCGTACCCCTACGGCGCGGGCAGCACCGGTGTCGGCGCGTTCTTCCTCGCACCGCAGCGACTGCCCGCGTGGGGACTGACGCCGTCGAACATCGTCATGGTGGCCACCGGCGAACGTGTCGGGTCGGCCGGCAGGCTCACCGAACTGCGCGAGACGACTCCGGGCGCGGAATGCCTCGTCGAGTTCCTGGACGAACGCGACCCCGCCGACCGTGCGCTGCTGCACGGTGCGCTGGCCTTCCCGGACGCCATCGTCGCCAGCGACGCGATGCCGGTGATCTGGCCGGACGGCGGGCGCGACACCCGTGCCTGGCCGTTGCCGCCGGTTGCCGCCACCCACCCGCGCACGGCGGGCACGTTCGCGAAGTCGTTGCGGCTCATGGTGCGCGAGTCCGCGACGTGGTCATGGCCGGAGGCGTTCCGCCGCTGCGCCTACCTGCCGGCGCGGGTACTCGACGACATCGCCCCCGCCGCCCACGGCAAGGGCTGGCTCGGCGCGGGCTCCGACGCCGACATCGTCGTACTCGACCCGGCGACGATCGGCGACACCGCGACCTATGCCGACCCGGCCCGTCCTTCGGTCGGCGTGCGCCATCTGCTGGTCAACGGCGAACCGGTGATCCGCGACGGCGCGCTGCTGACCGACGCGTATCCCGGCCGGCCGCTGCGCGGCCAACCGGCCTGACGCGGGCTCGGCCCGAGGGCGACCACCACCCCGTAGGCTCGGTAGGTGTTCTCGCTCATGGAGCCGCCGCTGTCGAGCCGGTTGCGTACGGCGTCCAGTGTGCTGGTGGCGGGAGCGGGCGGCGGGTTCGACGTGTACGCGGGTCTGCCGTTGGCGGTGGCGCTGCGCGCGCAGGGCAAGCAGGTGCACCTGGCGAACCTGGCCTTCAGCGAACTGGGCGGGCTGGAGCTGGACGACTGGCTGGCGCCGAACGTGGCCGCGGTCGGCCCGCACAGCAGCGGATCGGATGGCTACTTCCCGGAACGCACGCTGGCCCGATGGCTGGACGGCCAGGGGCTGCCCTCGACGGTGTACGCGTTCGAGCGGACCGGCGTCCGTCCGCTGACCGGCGCCTATCAGGCGCTCGTGGCCCGGCTCGGGGTGGACGCGATCGTGCTGGTCGACGGTGGCACGGACATCCTGATGCGCGGGGACGAGGAAGGCATCGGCACGCCGGCCGAGGACATGACCAGCCTGGCCGCGGTGGCGGGCCTGGACGATCTGACGCGGGTCGTGGTGTGCCTGGGATTCGGCATCGACGCCTATCACGGCGTGTGCCACGCGCATGTGCTGGAGAACCTGGCCGCGCTGGACCGTGCCGGCGCTTTCCTGGGCGCGCTGTCGATTCCCTCCGATTCGGCGGAGGCACGCACTTACCTGGCCGCGGTGGCCGATGCCCGGGCGGCGACACCGCTGCGGCCCAGCATCGTCAACGGCCAGATCGCCGCGGCCCTGCGCGGTGAGTTCGGCAACGTGGCGGTCACCGAACGCACCGCGGGCAGCAGACTGTTCGTCAACCCGTTGATGGGCATGTATTTCGCCGTCGACCTGCCGGCGCTGGCCGCGTCCGTGCACTACCTGGACCGGCTGCGCGCCACCAGGACCATGTTCGAGGTCAGCCTGGCGATCCGGGAGTACCGGAGCCGGATCATCCCACGCCCCGCCCACACCTTCCCGCACTGAACCAGTCGTTGCGCCAATGGTTGCTCGTTGACGCACGGCCAGTGGCGAATGCCAACTTAGGCTCGGGCGGGTGACCGATATCAGCAACAGGATTTCGTGGGTCCTGCAGAAGGACACGCTGGCCGAACGTCTGGACAAGGCCTGGTCGGGCCAGACCTGGCGCAACGATGACGCCGACGGGTTGGCCGCCCACCTGGACACCCTCCCCGCGTGGTCCGGTTGGCAGTCCTGGGACGTGGGCAAGCAGTTGGACGAACTGGACCGGCTGCTGGGCGAGTGGGAACAACCCGAACAGCCGCGGCAGGAGGTCCAGCAGGTCGAGGACACGAGCAAGCCGCGGTGGAATGCGACCTCCGGTTACTGGGAGCTCTACAACGCCGATCGCCAGGAATGGTGGGCGCACGATGCGGACTCCAACAGCTGGTTCGATCCGGCGGCCCAGACCTGGGTACCTCGCGAGGCCGGGGTCCACGACGACGAACCGGTCAGCGGTTCGTTCGGCTGGGTGACGGACGAGCAGGCGGCGGCCTTCAGGGATCTTTACGGCGCGGACTGGGCCGGACCGGCGGCCGGGACGCTCACCGAGAAATGGGGAGCGGGCTGGCAACAGCATCCGGCCGAGCACAAACGGGCGTGGCTGACGGACCTGCTACCCACCCTCGTCACGGTTCCGGAGATCGAGGCGGACTGGGAGTTGCCGAGCTTCGAGGTCCAGGAAGCCGGGTCCATGGAATTGGCCGAGGGCCTGGGGCAGATCGACGGCGAGGACATGGACGACTCGACGGACTAGCGACTCGTCAGGAACTTCGAAGGAAAGGTCGGCTGATGCTGGTAGCACTGATACACCCCGCCTGGTCGGACGAGAAGAAGGCCACCATCATCAACGGACTCAAGGGGCTGGAAAAGACCTGCCCGGAACCGAAGGGTTCGATATCGGGTATCGCGTCACTCGGTGCGGGCGAGGACCTGTGGCTCTATTCGCACGGCAGCGAGACGACGTTCTGCAAGATGACGGCCACGCAACTGGCGGGCTGGCTGAAGAAGAAGGGCATGCCGGCGGGGAAACGTGTGATCACGTTGAAGGGATGCCGGACCAAGGACTATGCCGTCAAGCTGCAGGAGTTGCTGAACAGCACGACGGCGTACCGGGCGGTCAAGGTCGAGGGCTTCGCCGGCCAGGCGTCCTACACCTCGCAGGACGGCACGATGTCGATCAAGGTCGAGCTGACCGAGGCGGAGAAGCGGAAGATCGCGCTGGCCAAACTCACGGCGGCCCGCGACCTGTCCAGCAAGGGGGTGTCGAAGCCCGAACGGGAGCAGCAGGTCGCCAAGGTCGGTGTCGACACCGAGAAGTCACTGTCCCGGAAGGAAGCGGTACGCGACACGGGTCTGGGCAGCTACGAAGCTCTCGACGAGCGGCAGGCGCGCCGGCAGCGACGGGACGAGGTGCGCACGGGCCCGGAAACCGACACGCAACCGCCGACGACCACCACGACCACCACGCAGCGCAAACCGAGGCGCATCATCGTCGACTCCGCCGAGGAGTCCGAGATGGACGTGGAGACGGACTCCACACAGACCGTGCCGCAGCCGACCGTCACCCCGCGGCAAAGCACCGACAGGATGGACACGACCTGACGGCCGTAGGCGCCTTGTCGTGAGCCACGAATGGCGCCGGGGATCGCCTTGTGTCGCAAGCGGATCGCTAGCCGGGCGTCCCGTCGTGCCCTGTTGCTCGGGCGAGGTGCTGTCGTTGCCGGTCGTGCACGCCGGCCACCCACTCCCAACCGTCCTTGGCCGACGGACCGATCCTCGGGTCGTCGGGCACATCGGCGTCCAGCAGGGCGTGCACGTACGCGCGATCCAGTTCGATCCGTGCGCGCACCTGATCGGCTCCGCCGACGGACCCGTGGCCCGGAACGAGGACGTCGACGCCGTCCGCCGCGCCCTCGAGCAGTCGCAGCGCGGCGAGGTAGTCCCCCATCGGGTCCGCGGTGCCGCTCAGGTCGAGCATCGGCACCAGGACGTCGGACAGCATGTCGCCTGCGACGAGAACGCCGCGTTCCTCGATCACCAGCGCCGCGTGGCCCGGTGCGTGCGCCTGATGCTCGATGATCCGGACTTCCGGACCGTCCCACGGCATCCGCGCGGTGTCGGCGGGTAGACCGGTGATGACGCCGAGCAGGTCCAGCGGTACCTGCTCGACGATGTCCGGCGGTATCAGGCCGGCGACGCGGTTCCGCCAACCCGCGCCCGACAGCCGAGCCCGAACGGTGGCCGCGCAGCGGGCCGTGCCGTAACGAGGCGCCGTGCCGAGCCGGGCGTGCCAGAGCAGGTGATCCCAGTGCGGATGCGTGGAAAACCCTGCCACCACTGTCCGGCCCGAGTGGGACAGGTCGTCGGCGAGGCAGGCCATTTCGTGACCCCGCACCCCGGCGTCGATGACCAACACGCCGTCGCGGCCCTGCACGACAACGGCGTTGCTCTGGCAGAACTCGCTCTCGTGGATCAGCACACCGTCCGCGACCTGCCTCAGCACGGCGTTCCTTCCGCTTGTGGTCCACAACCCCTTGCCGGGCCATGGTACCCGGAAAGCGGTTGTACATTGCAAGCGGTATGGCGACCGGCACCGGCTATCGGGACACCGTGGAGTCGCGGACCACCAGGCGGCACGGGCGGCTGTGTCTGCCCGGGGACGGTTCGCCGTTGATGGTGGCCAGGAGCAGGTCGGCCGCCGTGCGGCCCAGGGCCTCCAATTCCATGTCGATGCTGGTCAGGGGCGGCTGGCAGGCGAGGGACATGACGTCCCAGTTGTCGAAGCCGACCAGGGCCACGTCGTCGGGCACCCGCCGGCCGGTCGCTTGCAGGGCGTCGGCCACTCCCCTGGCGATCTGGTCGCTGCCGCAGAAGATCGCGTCGACGTCGTGCGTGCCCAGCAGGATCTTGGTGGCCTGCCGGCCCCACGCCTCGCTCCACTCGCCGAACAGCGGCGCGCCGACCAGCTCCAACCCGGCCTCGGTCAGGCGCGACTCGGTGGCGGCCGCCCGGACCGTTGCCGAGTGATGCCGCTCCGGACCGGTGATGTGGGCGATCCGGGACCGGCCGACGGCCAGCAGGTGATCGACGGCCAGCCGGGCGCCGCCCGCCTCGTCCACCACCACCGAGCAGTCTCGCGGATCGGCGGAGCTGATGAACGCGTACACGACCGGCACCGGCAGGTCGGCGGCGATGGGCGGGCGAGCCTGGGTCCGCCTGCCGGTGACGATGATGCCGTCCACCCGCCTGCCCAGCAGGGTCCGCAGGTAGTACTGCTCGCGGATCGGATCGTCGCGGGCATCGCACAGGAAAACCGACATCTCGCCGGCACCGAGCGCATCCTCCGCGCCCATCAGCAGCGGGATGCTGAACCGGCCGATGGTGTCGGTGGTGATCATGCCGACCGTGTAGGTCCGGCCGGAGCTCAGCGTCATCGCGGCCTTGTTGGGCAGGAACCCGAGTTGCTCGGCCGCGGACAGCACCCGGTGCCGGGTCTCCTCGCGCAGCGACCCGCGACCGTTGAGTGCCTTGGACACGGTGCCGATCGAGACACCGGCCAGTTGGGCGACATCGCTGATCGTGGTCGGCCGGCCGGAGTTTCCGACTTTCTCCGGAAGTTTCCTGGTAGGCATGGTTGCACTCTACATCGGACGGCCGCGTGACCCGGTACACCGCGCCTACCTGACGGAAAACTACCCTTGACACTCAACCACGGAGCGGGCCAAGGTGGTCGGAAATCGGTTTCCGAGGTTTCCGCAGCGAGCTGCCGAAGCCCACGGCCGTCGTTGGCCTCCCGTTAGGAGACACGATGAGTTCGCACACCAGGTCCATCACCCGGCTGGGACGTACGGCCGTCGCCGTGCTGGCCGGCGCATTGGCCCTTTCCGCATGTCAGAGCGTGTCTCCCTCGGCATCGACCGGTTCCACCGACTCGGTGGACGACGGCACCACGATCACCATGTGGACCCGATCGTCGACGTCCACCTTCAGCCAGACACTCGTCGACGCCTACAACGCCAGCCACAAGAACAAGGTCAAACTGACCGTGTTCCCGGCCGACTCCTACCAGCAGAAGGTCGGCACGGCCGCGGGCGCGCGCCAGCTGCCCGACGTCCTCGCGTCGGACGTGGTGTACGCACCGAACTACGCGGCCAAGGGCGGCGTGTTCCTGGACATCACCGACCGGGTCAACCAGTTGCCGTTCAAGGCTGCACTCGCGCCGTCCCACATGAAGGCGGCCACCCACGACGGCCGGATCTTCGCCGTCCCGCACGACCTCGACCTGTCCGCCCTGTTCTACAACAAGGTGCTGTTCACCCGCGCCGGGCTGGACCCGAACAAGCCGCCGACCACACTGGCCGAGGTGGCCGCCGACGCCAAGAAGATCTCCGCGCTCGGCGGGGGTGTCGGCGGCTACTTCTTCGGTGGTGCCTGCCCCGGCTGCCAGCTGTTCACCAGCTGGCCGATGATCTGGGCGTCCGGCGGCACCGTGCTCAACGCGCAGGGCACCGCGTCCACGATCGACAACCCGACCGCGGCCAAGGTCTACGGGCTGCTGCGGCAGATGTATGACGACGGATCCGTGCCCGTGTCGGCCAAGAACGAGTCCGGGCCGACGTGGGGCCAGGCGTTCGCCGACGGCAGGATCGGCATCGAGCCGATGGGCGCCACGGCGCTGCAGGGCCTCAAGGAGGGTCCCGGCCTGCAGGTCGGCGTCGCGCCGATCCCCGGACTGACCGGCGGCACGTCGTCGTTCGTCGGTGGTGACGTGTTGGGCATCGGCGCGGACAGCAAGCACGTGGCCGAGGCCTGGAACTTCATCTCCTGGACGCTGTCCGAGCAGGCCCAGGTGCAGGTCGTGGCGAAGAGCAAGAACGTCACGGTCCGGTCCGACCTGATCGACAACACCTACGCCAAGCAGGATCCGCGGCTGGGCGTGTTCAACCGGCTGCCCGGCATCGGCCAGACGCCGATCTCGGTCAACTTCGGCCAGACGTTCAACGATCCCGACGGTCCGTGGACCGAGGCGGTGATCGACGCGGTGTTCGGCAAGGGTGACGTGGAAACGATTCTCCAACAGCACAACAGTTCCATCACCCAGTCGCTGTCGACCAGCGGCTGACCATGATCTCCCTGTCGTCGCCGACCCGATCCCCGGCACCGGCATCCCCGGCACCGACGGCCCGCCGCGCCCCCATCAGCAGGGGGCGCCGCAGGCTGGGGATCCTGTACGTGGCGCCCATGACGCTGCTGGTCGCGGTGCTGTTCGTCATCCCGCTCGGGTTGATGGTGTGGATGTCGTTCAACCACTGGCCGCTGCTGGGCGCCTCGGCACCCAACGGGGTCACGGACTACCAGGCACTGCGCGATCCGCTGTTCATCCGGGCGGTGTGGTTCACGCTCAAGTACACGGCGGTGACCACCGTCGTGCTCGGCCTGATCGCGTTCGGGCTGGCGCTGTTGATGCACCAGGACCGCAGGCGGATCGGGACCTACCGCACGGTCCTGTTCCTGCCCAGCGCCGTCGGGCTCGCATCGACGAGCCTGCTGTTCTACGGGTTGTTCAACGCCGACGGGTCGCCGCTGAACAACCTGGTACGGGCGATCGGCCTGGGCCACGTGGACTGGCTCGGCTCGACCGGCAACGCGCTGGGCTCGACCGTCCTCATGATCACCTGGCGGTTCGCCGGCTTCTACATGCTCATCCTGATGACCGGCCTGCAGAGCATCGACCCGGCGCTGTACGAGGCGGCCCGGATCGACGGCGCCAACCGCTGGCAGACCATGTGGCGGGTGACGTTGCCGCTGCTGCGGCCGACCATCGCGCTGACCATGGTGCTGTCGGTGACCGGCTCGCTGCTGGCGTTCGACCAGTTCTTCATCCTGACCGGCGGCCGGCACTACACGGCGACGGTGGTCATCGACATCTACCGCGAGGCCTTCCTGTCCCAGGATCTCGGCCGGGCCGCCGCGGTGTCGGTGGCGACGCTGGTCGTGCTGGTCATCGTGAACGTGGTGCAGATGCGGCTGATCCGCCGGGAAGGGCGGTGAGGTGGTGACCCGGACGCGGTCCGCCGGATTCCATGTCACCGGCCTCGCGCTCGCCGTGCTGTTCCTGCTGCCGCTGCTGTGGACGCTCTACTCGTCCCTCAACGGGCCGGAGGCCGCGAACGGCAAGCAGGGCTTCGGGGTGGCGAACTACCGCAGGCTGATCGGCTACGGCAACGGGCTGCCCACCTATCTGCTGAACACCGCCCTGGTCGCGGTCATCGCGGTCACCGTCACCGTCGTGACGACCACGCTGGCCGGCTACGCCATGGCCCGGCTGCCCTTTCGCGGGCGCAACCTGCTCTTCATCGTCACGCTGGCCATCCTGATGGTCCCGTACACCACCATCCTGGTGCCGCTCTACATCCTGCTCGGCTGGATCGGGTTGCAGAACTCGCTGGTGGGCCTCGCCCTGGTCCTCGCCGTGTTGCAGATGCCGTTCGGGTTGTTCATGATGCGCAACTCCTTCACCGCGCTCCCGGTCGAACTGGAGGAGGCGGCACTCATCGACGGCTGCACGGTCGGCGGCGCGCTGCGCAGGGTGCTGCTGCGCGGTGTGCTGCCCGGCATCGTCACCGTCGCGCTGTTCTCGTTCCTGGCGGCGTGGAACGAGTTCGTCGCGCCACTGATCTTCCTCACCGACGGCTCCAGGTTCACGCTGCCACTGGCGCTGTTCGACCTCCAGTCCGGCAGCCTCGGCTCGGTCGACTACGGCGCACTGCAGGCGGGCGTGGTCACGTCCGCCCTGCCGTGCGTGGCTGTGTTTCTGGTGCTGCAGCGGTACTACGTCCGCGGCTTCACCTCGGGCGCCCTCAAGGGCTGAGCGAGAAGAGGCACTTCGATGACCCAACCGATCCCCGGCCCCGTCCACCCGACGCCGGCCGCCGATGTCGCGCTGCGGCCACTGTGTCTCGACGAGACCACGTTCGCGCCGGACAGCCTGTTCGGCGCGTGGCAACGCCGCAACGCCGCCGCCTCGCTGCCGCACTGCGTCGACCAACTCGACGCCTTCGGCGCGATCGACAACCTGCGCCGCGTCACCGGTGAGGCGAACGGCGACTTCCAGAACATGTGGTTCGCCGACTCCGACGTGTACAAGACCCTGGAGGCCGCGGCCTGGCAGCTGGGCCGCACCCCGGACGACGCCGGCCTGCGCACGTTCCTGGACACGACGGCGGCGCTGCTGGCCAAGGCCCAGGGTGACGACGGCTACCTCAACTCGTACTTCACCGTCGTCACGCCCGACAGGCGCTGGCAGGAACTGGCGTGGAGCCACGAGCTGTACTGCGCGGGCCACCTCATCCAGGCCGCCGTGGCGGCGGCGCGCACCGGGGCGAGCGCGGAGGTCGTGACGGTCGCCCGGCGCTTCGCCGACCTGATCGTCGAGCGGTTCAGCGAGGTGGACGGCGTCGACGGGCACCCGGAGATCGAGACGGCGCTGGTGGAACTGTACCGGGTGACCGGGCACCGCCCGTACCTCGACGTGGCCACGCGGTTCCTCGACCTGCGCGGACACGGGCTGCTGGCCGGCGCGCGGTTCGGCTCGACCTACCTGCAGGACCACGTGGCGCCACGGCGGGCCGAGACGGTCGCCGGGCACGTCGTGCGCCAGCTCTACCTGCTGATGGGCATGGTGGACGTGGCCGTGGAGACGCACGACGGCGAACTGCTGGCCGCCGCCCGCAGGCTGTGGGACGACGCGTTCGGCGCGAAGACGTACATCACCGGCGCGCAGGGGTCCCGGCATCGCGACGAGGCGTTCGGCGACCCGTACGAGCTGCCGGCGGACCGGGCGTACGGCGAGACGTGTGCGGCCATCGCGAGCTTCCAGTGGAACTGGCGCATGCTGCTGGCCACCGGTGGCGTCCGGTACGCCGACGAGATGGAACGCGCGCTGTACAACGTCATCGCTGGTTCGACCGGCCTGGACGGGACGCACTTCTGCTACTCCAACCCGTTGCACCTGCGCACCGGGCACGACGGTTCGGACGAGGACGCGCCATCAGGGCGCCTGTCCTGGTACTCCTGCGCGTGCTGCCCGCCCAACCTCGCCCGGCTGGTCGCGTCCCTGGCCGGCTACGCCATCACCACTGACCACAGTGGACTACAGGTACACCTCTACACGGCTGGCGAGACCACGACCACGGCGCACGGATACCCGGTGCGGATCGCCGTTCGCACCGGGTATCCGTGGGACGGCCGGGTCGAGCTGACCGTGACCTCGGCCGCGCGGCTCACCATGGCCCTGCGGATCCCGTCCTGGTGCTCGACCGAGGACGTTCGCCTGGACGGCGCGCCGGTCGCCGTCGACGACGGCTACCTTCGGGTGCGCCGGGACTGGTCGGCAGGCGCCACCGTGCTGCTCGACCTGCCCATGCCGGCCCGCGTCGTCCGGCCGCATCCGAGCGTCGACGCCGTGCGGGGCTGCGTGACGCTGACCCGGGGGCCGCTCGTCTACTGCCTGGAACGGGCCGACCTGCCCGATGGCGTCGCGCTGGAGGACGTACGGATCGATCCGGCCGTACCGGTGGCGGTCGACACCGGAGCGCCGGACTTCCCGGTGACACTCACCGCCACCGGGGCCGTCGAGGCGCCCGCGTCCGCCGCACTGTATTCCGCCGAGCCGCCCGGCGAGAGCCACGCCGGGCCGATCACCTTCACCGCCGTTCCCTACTTCCTGTGGGGCAACCGCACACCGGGCCCGATGCGCGTGTGGATCCCGGTCACGACCACAGGATGAGCTGATCGGGCACGGCGTTCACCGAGACAAGGAGTGAACCATGCGTCTGGCCTCCCGGTTATCCAGAACCGTCCGTTCACCAGGTCTGGCCGTGCTGGCGGCGATCCTGCTCGCCATGACCGCTCTGGGCACCGTCACATCGACGAATGCCAACGCGGCCACGGCATTCGCCTCCACCGTGACCAACGGCGGTGGCGGCGGGTGCATGACCGTGCCCGGCGGCGCGGCCACCACGGGACTGCAACTGGTCCAACTGTCCTGCAACGCATCGACCAGCCAGTCCTTCACCTTCACCCCGGTCGCCGGCACCACCAACACCTACACGATCGGCACCCTCACCGCGGGCGCCTGCGTCGACGTGTCCGGCGTCTCGGTCGCCGACAACGCCCAGGTGATCCAGTGGACCTGCAACGGGCAGACCAACCAGCAGTTCACCGTCGACCCGGCGGGCTCGGGGTTCAACATCGTGGCCGTGCACTCGGGCAAGTGTGTCGTGCCCAGCGCCGACGCCACCGTCGGCAACACCCCGCTCGTGCAGCTCCCGTGCACGACGGCGACCACGAGGACGTGGCAGATCCCCGGCCTAGCCACGGGCACGAGCGGCTTCCAGGGGTTGCCCGCCGTCGCGCCCAACGCGTGCCACAACGCCGCACTGCCCAGATCGTACGGCACCAACTTCCCCACCCCGAACGACCCGTTCAGCCAGGGCTTCTTCAACGACACCGCGCTGGGCTGGGAGGGCAACTTCTGGCCGGTCACCTCGTACCTGTCCGGCTCGTTCTTCGCCCGTGGCGTGCCGACCACGCTCAACGACGCCGGCACCACGATCTGCGGTGCCATGTACTCCTTCGGCATCTACCAGCTGGGCGGCCCCCGGCCGGCGCAGTCGGTGCAGTGGACGCAGGACAGCGGCTACCTGCCGGCGATGAAGACGTCGTTCACCTCCGGCACGGTGGCTGTCTCGATCAAGGACTTCGCGGACAAGGTGACGATCGGCGGCAACCCGTTCCTGCTGGTCTACACCCGGGTCTCGGTGACCAACCACGGCACGGCGGCGGTGACGATCGACCCGGGCGGCACCGGGCCGAACCTGCTGCGGCTCACGAGTACGACGCTGAACACCGTCCAACCGGGACTGACCAACAACCATGACTACGTGGTGGCGGTGGACAACTTCGGTACCGGAGCAACTCTGCCCACCGGCGCGGCGCTGGCCGCGGGCGCACCCACGTACGACGCCGCCGACACGCAGATGGTCAACCACTGGAACGGCCGCCTGGCCGAGACGACCAGTTTCACCCTGCCGAACATCGCCCTGCCCGACACCGGCAACCTGGCCAACCCCGGCACCGCGATGATCAACGCGTTCAAGGCGGGCGAGATCTACCTGCTGATGATGCAGGTCGGCGAGGCGCAGTTCTCGGCCGCCAACAACTATTCCTGGGTGCTCAACCACGACGTGCCCGGTGAGCTGACCGCCAGATTCGAGACCGGCGACTATCAGGACGCCAGGAACCTGCTGCTGACCAGCCGGATCTCGGAGACCCCCAACTTCGACGAGGTCGGCGCCAACTGGTACTTCGACGGCGACTGGAAGACGTTGGGAGCGTGGGCGACCTACCTGGCCAAGACCAACGACACGTCGTTCGTCAGCCAGTTCTTCCACGACGACGCCACCGCGACCAGCCCGTGGGGACCGAGCCTGTTCACCATCATGCACATCATCTACACCGGCCAACTGTCCCCGGACGGCGTGCTGAAGGCCAGTTTCGACAACGACTCCTCCGGCCGCTGGCTGTTCGACGACTACTCGGCGCTGGAGGCGCTGGCCTCCTACCGGTACATCGCGACCAAGATCGGCCAGACCGGCGAGGCACAGTGGGCGAACACGGCGTACAGCAACCTGCTGAACTCGCTGAACACGTTGCTGGGCGGCAACGAGTCGACCAACGGGTTCAACTACCTGCCCTGCACGGTCGACCAGCCGGACACGGCCAACCGCTGCAACACGTTCAACGACGCCAACTGGGCATCACCGTTGTGGGTCGGGCAGAACCAGTGGTCGACCATGTTGATGGGCGGCGCGCTCAGCGGCATCGCGGGTGACCCGAACCAGGGCGACGGACGGTACACGTTCGGCTTCGACAGGTTGGCGGCCAACGGGCTGCCGTTCCCGACGTTCGGCGCGTTCAACGGGTTCTCCACGGCGTACAACACCGCGTACTCGTCGGACGGCCTGTACGGCACGGCCCGCCGGGATCTGCCGATCACCAGCTACGCGTGGCAGATCCAGACCACGACCGGTGGTCCGAACGCCTGGTGGGAGGCGAACGGCAGCGGGCCGAGCGCGAGCAACCCGTGGATCGGCAACCACGCCGGCCCGCAGTTCGGCGCCGACCCGTACGTGTGGCCGATCTCCGCCCAGGAACAGGGCCTCGCCGAGTCGATCGTGGCCGAGGGCCTGTCCGCCAGCGGCACCGGGCCGTTCACCTACACCCGGCCGCTGTACGTCGGGCGCGGCATCCCGAACGCGTGGATCGCGGCCGGCCAGACGATCGCGGCCAGCAACCTGACGTCGTCGTTCAACACGGCCACCGGTGCGCGCAGTACGTACGGGGTCTCGCTCGCGGTCACCAAGCCCGCGGCGGGCCGGGTGGTCACGGTGAACCTGTCCGGCACGCTGCCCGGTGGCGCTGTGCTCGTGCAGTTGCCGATCTTCCTGACCGTCGGCGTGACCGCGGTGACCGGTGGCACCTTCAACGCGACGACGCACACCGTGACCGTGACGCCGGGGGCCACCCAGGTGGTGATCACCCTGGCGAGCTAGGTCGTCCTGCCCGGTGGCCGAACTCGCCGAGTAACGCGGCGGGTTCGGTCACCGGGAACGCGGTCGTCGGGTCGTCCCCTAAGGGATCATCGCGAGCACATCGGGGTGACACCGGATGTGGCGGGTGGTCCGCGATCGCTAGCGTTCGCCGCGTGATCCTCATCGAGACCGACGCGCTGGAGAAACGGTACGGCGACGTCCTCGCCCTCACCGATCTCACGGTCAGCGTCGAGCCGGGCATCGTGGGCCTGGTCGGCGCGAACGGCGCCGGTAAGAGCACACTCATCAAACTCGCCCTCGGCCTGCTCGAACCCACAGCGGGCCGCATCTCGGTGCTGGGGCTGGACCCGAGGGTGGACGGCGAGGGCGTGCGGGCGCGCGTGGGCTACATGCCCGAGCACGAATGCCTGCCGCCCGACGTGTCGGCCGCCGAGTTCGTCACGCACCTGGCGCGGGTCAGCGGCCTGCCGCGCGCGACGGCCCGCGAGCGTGCGTCGGAAACCCTGCGGCACGTCGGTCTCTACGAGGAGCGCTACCGTCCGATGGGCGGCTACTCCACGGGCATGAAGCAGCGGGTCAAACTCGCGCAGGCGCTGGTGCACGATCCGGAGCTGGTGCTGCTGGACGAGCCGACCAACGGCCTGGACCCCGAGGGCCGGCGCGCGATGCTGGCGCTCGTGCAGCGCATCGGCTCGGAGTTCGGCATCTCGGTCGTGGTGTGCTCGCACCTGCTCGGTGAGATCGAACGGATCTGCACGTCGCTGGTCGCGATCGACGGCGGGAAACTGCTGCGGTCGGCGTCGCTGTCGTCGATGACGCGGCAGAGCGACCTGTTGATGGTCGAGGTGGACGAGGGCGACACGCCACTGGCCGCGCGCCTGACGCAGGACGGCCTGCGGGTGCGCCACCGGGACCGGGTGCTGCTCGTCGACCTGACCGGTGACCGGACGTTCGACCTGATCCGGGACGCGGTGGCCGACCTGGACCTGTCCCTGCATCGGTTGGAACGCCACCGTCATCAGGTCGCCGACCTGTTCCGTGACGCGCCGGAGGTCAGCGATGTCGCAGCTCGATAACCCGGCCGGTGTCATCCACGACATCGGGTACCAGTCCTACCGTGGTGCGCGGCTGGGCAGGCGGTACGCCGTGCGGTCGGTGTACGTGCACAGCCTGCGGACCGCGTTCGGGCTGGGCCGCTCCGCGAGGGCGAAGATCCTGCCGCTCGGCATCCTCGCGCTGGGCTGCGTCGCGGCGCTGGTGCTCGTCGTGGTCAGCTCGCAGGTGCCGGTTCAGGTGATCACATACGTGGGTATCGCGTCCACGTTCTCCTACGGGGTGACCGCGTTCGTGGCGGTCGTCGGGCCGGAACTGGTGTCCCGGGATCTGCGCAACAGCCTGTTGCCGTTGTACTTCTCCCGGCCGATCACCCGATCCGACTACGCGCTGGCGAAACTGGGGGCGTTGGCCAGTGCCGTGTTCGTGGTGTTCGCGGCGCCCATGCTGATCATGTTCATCGGCGTCTCGTTCAGTGACAAGCACGGTCTCGGCGGCATCCTGTCCGACTCCGGCGCGCTCGGGCAGGGGCTGCTGGCCGCGCTCATCCACTCGATCGTGTTCGCCGCGCTGGCACTGCCGTCGGCGTCGCTGACCGGCAGGCGGGTGTTCGCCACCGGCATGATCATCGCGATCTTCCTGCTCACCGCGCCGGTGTCCGGTGTGCTGGCCGAGGTCGGTACCGGCTCGATGGCCAACCTGGCCGGGTTGTTCGACCCGATCAGCCTGCTCAACGGCGTGGACAACTGGCTGTTCGGCGACGGCCTGACACAGGTCGGCGGCTACGGCCCGATCTATGGGCTGGTCACGCTGGGCCTCGCCGCGGCCGGGACCGCGTTGGTGTTGTGGCGCTATCGGACGGTGAAGGCATGACGGTACTGACGGAACACGATGTGACCACCGGCGCCGCCGTGGAGCTGTCGTCGGTGTCGCGCTGGTACGGCAACGTGGTCGCGGTCAACGACGTGACCCTGACCGTCGGCCCCGGCGTGACCGGGCTGCTGGGCCCGAACGGTGCCGGCAAGACGACGCTGCTGCACATGATGGCCGGATTCCTGGACCCGTCGCAGGGAACGGTGACCGTCGGCGGCCGGCCGAGCTGGCGCAACCCGGAGCTGTACCAGGTGCTCGGGCTGGTCACCGAACGCGAGAGCGTGCCCGGGTTCCTCACCGGCTGGCAGTTCGTGCTGGCCGCCGCGAAGCTGCACAAGCTGACCGACCCGGCTGCGGCCGCTCGGCGCGCGCTGGCCGTGGTCGAACTCGGCGACGCGCAGCACCGCCGGATCTCGGGCTACTCCAAGGGAATGCGGCAGCGGACCCGGGTGGCGGCCGCGCTGGTGCACGACCCGTCGGTGCTGCTGCTGGACGAACCGTTCAACGGCATGGACCCGCGGCAACGCATGCACATGATGGACCTGCTGCACACGATGGCCGACGAGGGGCGGACCATCCTGTTCAGCTCGCACATCCTGGAGGAGGTCGAGCAGCTCTCCGGCACGGTGCAGGTGATCGTGGCCGGCCGGCTGGCCGCCTCCGGCGACTACCGGCACATCCGGCGGCTGATGACCAACCGGCCGCACGTGTTCGCGATCGAGTCTTCCGACAACCGGCGTCTCGCCTCCGTGCTGATGGGTGAGGAGGCCGTCGCCGGCGTCGAACTGGACACCGCAGGCCTGCAGGTGCGGGCCAGTGACTTCGGCACGTTCACCCGGGCGCTGACGAAGGTGGCGCGTGCCGAAGGTATCCGGTTGACCGCGGTCCTGCCCTCCGACGACTCCCTCGCGGACGTCTTCTCCTACCTGGTGGCACAGTGAACTCCACGATCATGGCGCTGACGCTGCGCGCGTTGCTCGGCCGTCGCCGCGCCCTCCTGTTGTTGCCGATGCCGGTCCTACTGGTCGGCCTGACGCTCATCGCGACCATCGCACGCAGTCCCGTGGACCACTGGGGGCTGGTCGTGTTCGGGCATCTGGGTTTCGGCGTGATCCTGCCGTTGACCGCGCTGATCGTCGGCAGCAGTGTGCTGGGCCTGGAGATCGAGGACGGCACGATCACCCATCTGCTGACGAAACCGTTGGCGCGCAGCGAGATCATCCTGTCCAAGCTGGCCGTGGCGTGGGGTGTCACGTCGGTGGCGACGGTGGTGCCGTTGGTGCTGTCCGCGCTGATCGCCGGGTCGCCCGGGCTGGCGGTCGGGTTGGGTGTCGGCGCGGTCGTAGGCGCGTTGGCCTACTCGGCGGTGTTCCTCGCGTTGAGCGTGCTGTCGCGCCGACCGGTGGCGCTCGGACTGCTGTACATCATGCTGTGGGAGAACGTGCTGGTGCAGTTCGTCAGCGGGGCGCGGGTGCTCAGCGTGCAGCAGTACGCGTCGACACTCGCGGACGGGATCAGCGGCGACCGGCTGCTCGGCAGCACCCTGCCGGCGATGGCGGCGTCCCTGCTGGCCGCCGTGTTCGTGCTGGTGGGCACGTACGTGGCGACGTCGCGGCTGCGGTCGTTCCGGTTGACCGGTGAGACCAGCTAGTGCCTGTGGCACAGTCGTCACCGTGCCGTTGGACGAGCTGCCGGACTGGGTGCCTGCGTGGTGTCTGGACCATCTCGGGAGCCGGCCTGCCGACGTGCTGTTCCGGCGCCGATCGACGTCGACGGTCTTCGGGCTCCGGTTGGCCGATGGTACGGACGCCGTGGTCAAGGCCCGTCCGGGCGACAGCCGAGCGGCGTCGTGCGTCATGGCACAGGCACGGTTGGCCGAGAACGGGTTCCCGTGTGCCCGCCCGCTCACGCCGGTCGTCGACGTCGGTCCGCTGGCCGTGCACGCCGAGGAATTCCACCCCGACGGCGAGATATTGCCCGGAGACTCGCCCGAGGTGGCGGTGCGCTACGCGGAGGTCTTCGCGCTGCTGATGAGGGCACTGGCCGACCTCCCCGTCCCGCCGCCGCTGCCCAACCCGCGCTGGGTGCGCTGGGATCACACGGACCCCGGGCTGTGGCCGTCGATCGAGTCCCTCGACGAGCAGGACCAGGATCTGGTGCCCGGCCACGTCGTGGACATCGCCGGCAGGGCCCGCCGGCGCCTGCTGGCCGCCAACCTGCCCTGCGTACTGGGCCACGCCGACTACGAGGCACACAACCTCCGGTGGCACGACCACCGGGTGCTGACGGTGCACGACTGGGACAGCCTGGCATGGCAACCGGAGGCCGCCCTGGTCGGCGCCGCCAGTTCGGTGTTCCCGAAGCTGGGACCGGCCCTGCTGCCGCCGATCGACAGCACCGAAGCGTTCCTGGCCGCCTACCAGGACGCCCGGGGCCGCTCGTTCACCACGGAAGAACTCCAGATCGCGTGGGCGGCCAGCCTGTGGCCGACGGCTCACGACGTCCGATGGGAATCACTCCACGGCTACACCTCGGTGTCCGGAAAGGCGCTCTGGACCCAAGCAGCCGAACGCCTCCACCGAGCGCACGCATGACATCCGACCGGCGCCAGGCTCGTCTGGTCACGTACGGCGATGTGTCCACGGCGTTGGCCATGCTCGGCGATCACCAACTCGGCCGGTTCGTGGACACGGCCCGGGCCGTCGGGTCCGGCATTGGCGGTAGCACGGCGTTGCTGGACATCGCCGGTGCTCCGGTCTTCGTGAAGCGGATCCCCCTGACCGACGTCGAACGTCTGCCGCGGCACGTCATGTCCACCGCGAACGTGTTCGGGCTGCCCACGTTCTGCCAGTACGGAGTCGTGGAGTACGGCGTCGCCGGCTTCGGCGCCTGGCGGGAACTGGCCGCGAACACCATGACGACGAACTGGGTGCTCGCCGGGCACGGCGAGTCGTTCCCGCTGATGTATCACTGGCGGATGCTGCCCGGCGCGGCACCGCCGGCCGAGGAGCATGCCGACATCGACCGTGTCGTCGCGTACTGGGACGGCTCGGCGGCCGTGCGGCGACGACTGGATGCCCTCGCCCGGGCATCGGCGAGCGTGGTGCTGTTCCTGGAGTATGTCCCGCAGAACCTGGCCGCCTGGCTGACCGGCCAACTCGCCGCAGGCCCGGACGCCGTCACCGCGGCCTGCGCGATGGTGCACCGATGCCTGCGCGCCGACATCGCCTTCATGAACGCCAACGGGCTGCTGCACTTCGACGCCCACTTCCGCAACATCCTGACCGACGGGCATCGTCTCTACTTCGCCGACCTCGGCCTGGCCACCTCACCGCGCTTCGACCTGTCCGCCGCCGAGCGTGACTTCCTCGACCTCAACGCGAGCCACGACGCCGGCTACGCGGCGCGCGAACTGCACAACTGGATCGTCGCCAACGTCGTCCGGACAGCCGCTCCCGATACCGGTGTTCCCGCGCCGGTCACCGAGCTGATCAGCCGTTACGCGCCCGTCGCGGCCGTCATGAACGACTTCTACCGGAACGTGTACGGCGTGAGCCGGGCGACGCCGTACCCGGCACAGGAGATCACGCAAGCCATGGCCGGCCGCTGGCCATCGCTGCCGCCGAGCAGCTCGTCGACGTCCGACGTCACCCGCCGAGGGTGAAGCCACCTCGGCGGCCGGTGCGGAGAATGCGCTCAGCCGGACGAGGTGGGACATGGCTGACGACACTGCTGGGCAGCAGCGGCACGGTGACGACCAGCCGGACCCGGTCGAACCCGCCACCATTCACCGCGCCATCGAGGTGTCGCCCGTCGATGTCGTGCTCGGCCTGGGCGTCCGGATTGCCGTGGTCGTCTGGCGCGCCAGCTCCCCCGTCCGCTGGGTAGCCGGACGGGTGTTCGCGGCGGCGCCACCTTCGGTCACGGTCCCGCTGGCCGATCGCGGTCAGCAACTGCGCGTCACGGTGGAGCAGGTGGCTCGGCGGGTGTTGGTGGCGGTCGCGCCGAGGGTCGTCCGAACGGTTCTGGACAGCCTCGATCTCACCGCTCTGGTCCGCCAGCATGTCGACCTCGATCAACTGGTCGCCGGCGTGGACGTGGCCGCTGTGGTCGATCGAGTGGACGTGGCCGCAGTGGTCGATCGCGTCGACCTGGACGCGGCCGCGCGCAGGCTGGATCTCGACGCCATCGTCGACCGGTTGGACCTCGACGCCGTGGTGGGCCGGGTCGACCTGGATGGTGTCGCGCGGCGCATCGATCTGGACGCCGTTGCCGAGTGCCTCGACCTGGACCGTCTCGTCTCGCGGGTGGACGTCGCCGCCGTGGTGGCCCGCATCGACCTCGTCGGTCTCGCCGAGGAGGTCATCGCCGCGATCGACCTGCCCGAGATCCTCCGGCAGTCCAGCGGCGCGGTCGCCTCCGAGGCGATCCGTGGTGTGCGGACCGGCGGTGTGCGCGCCGACGACGCGGTCGCCGGGTTCGTCGACCGGGTGCTCCGGCGCGACACTCGACCGAACGGCAGGGCGCCACGATGAACCTGTCCGGCCCCGACGAGGCGATCGCACCCCGGGACACCGCCGAGTACCACCCCGCCGGTATCGTGACCCGCTTGCTGGCCGCCGCCGTGGATACGGTCACCGTGGTGGCGGCGGAAGCATCCGTCTACTTGGTACTCTCCGGGATCCTGTTCATCGTGGCGCCGACGTCGTTCCACTGGCCCCAGCTCCCGGCACTGTTGACCGGTCTGCTCGGCGCGGCGATCGCCGTGGTCTACCTCGCCGTCTGCTGGGCCACGATCGGCCGTACCTACGGCGCATCGCTGCTCGGCCTTCGGGTGCTGTCGGCCGACCGCCGCATGCTCGGCTGGCCCCGCGCGGTCCTCCGCTCGGTGTGCTGCGTCATCGTGCCGGTCGGCCTGCTGTGGGCGATGGTCAGTCGACGGCGGCGATCGCTCCAGGACATCCTCGTGCGCTCGGTGGTGGTCTACGACTGGAACCGGGACGGCGGCCTGCGCGCCACCATGACCGGAACGGCCGGCGTGGCGAAGATATAGGCGCACGCATTAACCGAATTCCTCGATCCACCTTGTGAACAGATCAATTCTGGCGTTCACCCGCTCTAATATCGGATGACTCGTCCGGTCACCCGCTCGGAAAGGACGCCATGAATCGATTAGGAAGTCGAGCAGCCGGCCTCGGGGTGATCCTCGGATCGGTTGTCACGCTGGTGATGTTGGGTCAACCGGCGACGGCCGCGGTGCCGGATGGCGGTGCCCGTCCGGTGCCCATCGATCCGACCCCCGGCGCCCATTCGCTGGTCCACTCGGCGGAGCAGCCCACCCACACCGTGCCGAATCCGCTGTTGAAGGAACTGTTCGCCAACGGGGACGACGACGAGGGCGACGACCCGACCGCGGTGTCCGCGCTGTGTCAGAGTTTCCTTGGCCACCCGTCCCCGTTCCGCGCGCTGGCGCCGAACGTGGACACGATCAACGGCGACGGCGTCGCCCCCGTGGGCAGTGCGGCCGGTTGTTCCACGCCGCAGAACGAAACCACCGTCGCGGTCAATCCCGACAATCCGCGGAATATCGTCGAAGGTGCCAACGACTACCGCATCTTCAACGCCCGCGAGAACCGGATCGACTCCTCGGGCTGGGCCTACACGTCGACGGACGGGGGCCGCACCTGGAAGGACGTCGAACTGCCGAAGCTGAACATCCAGACCGGCGCGACCGGCGCGCTCTCGTTCATGGACGCCGCCGGGGACCCGGCCATCGCCTTCGGTCCGCACAACATCGTGTACTACGCCACCCTGGTGTTCAGCCGGGCCGAGGTGCCTGTGACGGAGCAGAATGCCAGCGGCATCGCCGTCTCCATCTCCCACAACGGCGGCCTGACCTTCGGTGATCCGGTGATCCTGCACCTGGACGGGGTGAACCCGGACGGCACGCCGACCCCGACGTCGATCTTCAACGACAAGGAGTGGATCACCGCCGACCCGCGCACCGGCACCGTCTACGTCACCTGGACGCAGTTCACCTTCGACGCCGACGGCAACTTCATCGACTCGCCGGTCGTCGTGACGGCGTCCCGGGACTTCGGCCGCACCTGGTCGGCGCCGCAGCAGGTGTCGCCGGACATGTCCACGTTCACCGGCGGCATCACGTCGTTCGGCTCCGGCTCCAACCCGCGCATCGGCAACGACGGCACCCTGTACGTCGCGTACGAGACGTCGGTGTGCCAGACGGCGGCCTGTGACGCGCCCACCGACCATGACGCGGTCGTGATGGCGATCTCGCACAACGGTGGCCGGACGTTCACCAACACCGAAGTCGCACTGGACTTCGACTTCCCGTTCAACGACGACATCGGCAACAGCGCGTTGACCGGTGAGAACTTCCGGATCAACAGCTTCCCGCAACTGGCCTACGACCGGATCACCAACCGGCTGTGGGTCACCTGGGCCGACGACAGCGACGGCCAGTACGCCAACGGTGTGTCCGTGAAGACCAACGGCGACTCGTTCCTGGCCAGCTCGCGCGACGGCGTGCACTGGTCGACCCCGACGAAGATCGGTTCCAGCTCCGACGAGGTGTTCCCCGCTGTCGCGGCCCGAGCCGGGCACGTCGCCGTCTCCTTCTACACCAGGGCCGATGACCCGCACGGTGTCGGTCTGGACTACGCCTTCGTGGCCGGCGACAACGGGACCAGCGGCGCGATCCGGCGGATCACCACGCAGACCAGCGATCCGCGCGTGGAGTTCCCGGCGATCGGTGCGGACAGCGGCGAGGTACTGCAGGGCACGTTCATCGGTGACTACAGCGCGATGGACATCGGCACGGACCTCCAGGTCCATCCCTCGTGGACCGACTTCCGAGGCTCCCCCGGCACCACGCTGCCCAACCAGGACGTCAACACGCAGTCCATCTCGGTACAGCACTGACCACGTGGGGCTGCCGGGCGACCGGCGGCCCCATCGTCGGCGCTACCGGTCAATCAACGGCATCGCGGAAAAGGTGTGGTCCTGCCAGATTCGGCGGGAGATCTCCTCGGGGTAGGCGGTGACAGCCGGTCGGGTGTCGAAGATCTGAGTGAGGCGTCGCTCGGCGTCATACGCGGGCCAGCCGGGGTCGCCGCACGCGGCGAACGCCGTCCACCCGGCGCGCATGCCGGACGAGAGCGCCGTTGCCTCGGCGGCGGCGCTCTCACCGATGAGCATGGCGGGCTGCCCGCCATCCAGGTTGCCGAACACGAGCGGCACGTCCAGACCATGACAGGCGCCGAGAACACCACCCATGCCGGGTGCGGGCCGGGTCAGCTCGTAGAGGTAGGCGCGGTCGCCGGCCGTGATCTGTGCCTCGGCGAGGTGTAGCGACGGCATGCGGAACAGCCAGTCCGAGTTGACCAGCTCGTACAGCTCGTCCGGCCCTGCAGTCGGGAAGCCGTCGCGGTAACGGCGTGCACCGTCCGGGCCGGGCGCGAAGACCTCCAGTGCGGTCGCCGCCTGCTCCGGTGTCACCTCGCCGAGCATGCCGGCCAGCGCGGTGAACAGGCGCTGCTCGTCGCGGGTATGACCGACGAGCAGTTCGATGCCCCTGCCCGCACCCTCGGCCAGGGCGTGCCACGGGGTGACCGGCAGGACGTCACCGTCGATGACCGGCGAGAACGGGATCGACCGGTGCGCGGCCCGGCCCCAACGCCCTGCCCGTTGACCGATCGTGGCGGTCAGCGCGTCACCGGCGGCCGCCAATCGGGCCGGAGCCACCGCCGACAGATCGGCCACCGTGGGCCGCAGCCCCAACTCCGCCGAGCAGGCTGCGGCGATGTCCTCGGCGAGCTCCGTGGTGAAGAACGTGCCCGGCACACTCTGCGCGACGGCCCGGCGGAACAGCCCGGCCGCACGCGGCATCGCCAGCAGGGCGGCGACCGATCCACCGCCCGCCGACTCGCCGAAAACCGTGACCAGATCAGGATCTCCGCCGAAGGCCCGGATGTTGTCCCGCACCCACTCCAGGGCCGCGACCTGGTCGAGCAGGCCACGATTGGCCGGCGCCCCCTCGATCTGCGCGAAGCCCTCGATTCCTACGCAGTAGTTGAACGTCACCACCACGACGCCGCCCTCACGCGCCAGGCGGCCGCCGTCGTACTCGGGCAGGCCGGACATGCCGATCGCGTAGGCGCCGCCCTGGATCCACACCATCACCGGCAGCCCCGCGCCCGCACCGGGGTCGGGCGACCAGACGTTGATCGTCAACCAGTCCTCGTCCGCGTCCTGGGACAGTGCGTCCATGCCGAACGCGCCGGCCTGCGGGGGCGGCGGGCCGTACGACACGGCCTCCCGCACACCGGCCCAGCCGCGGACCGGTCGCGGCGCGGCGAACCGCAGGGCGCCGATCGGCGGCTCGGCGAACGGGATGCCACGAAAGACCGCCACGCCGGCCTCTCCCCTGCCGCGCAGCGTCCCGGCCGCCGTACGCACGTCGATCACGACCTCCCCGGCCAGGCCAGCCGGGTCAACGCGACTCGCGGCGGCCTGGACAGTGCGGATCGTCCGCGCCGGATCACTGCGCGCGCAAGCCATTTACCCGGCTCACGCAGGGAGGTGTCAGGCCTGGTCGCCGGGGGTGTCGGCCGGCATCTGATCCGTCGCCGGCTCAGGTTCCTCGCCGCCGAGGTCCATACGGAACGGCGGGTACGTGTCGGTCAGCAGCAACGCGTACCCGGCGACCCGCAGGGTCCACCTGTTCACCCCCATGACCAGGGCGAACAGGCCGCCGGGGTAGCGACCGGTGAACAGGAGCGCGACCGCGGCGAACAGCACGAGGAGACTCAGCAGGCCGGGCACCCCGAAATTCACAACGCCGGTGGTGCCCGGGGCGGTCTGGTAGACGGTGTAGCTGCCACCGGTGAAGGCGGCGACGATCGCGTACTGCGGGAGCACCAGCAGCCACCACTTCACCAGTACGAGGCCACGTGACAACTTTTGCGGGTACGCGATCTCCAGCCCGGCCGGATAGTCCGGCATGTCCCGCAGCGCGAAGGGTGGGTAGCGATCGGTACCCAGGGCGCTGTAGCCGTAGTAGGACACCCGCCAGCTCCACCTCAGCACCCCGGCCGTGAAGTCGAACAACGGTTTCGGATAGCGGGCGGTTATCAGGATTGCGAAGAACGCGATGATCGACACCAGTCCGACGACGAACCACAGCACGGCGAGCACGATGTAGTGCGGAATGAGCAACAACCACTTCACCAGCCAGAGTCCCCGGCTGGGGGGACGTTCTATGTGTCCCCGAACGCGAACGGGATAGACAGCTTCGCTCATCCGCCTTGACCTCCTCCGACCGACAGCGCCTCCGGATACCGACGAACCAGGCATTCACCTCCACGATCCCCCTGATACGCGACCTCGGGACACGGCCGAAGGCCCCCGGTCAGTAGGCCGATCGGCAACATCCGGGCACGGCGCGATCGTGACATCGAACGACGGTTCCCGCAATTCGATGCCCAGCAACAGCGGGCCATCCCCACTCCGCGATATCGCACCGCGGTCCGTCCCGACAGGACTGTTCAGGTTCGGTCGCGCCGACCGGCCGTCCCGATCAGCGCGATGTCCATTTCGGACCGTGCGTCGTGCAGCTCGGTCCGAACCGTGTGGACCAGGTCCTGACACCGGGTCTGGATGTCGCTTCGCATGTTGTCGGCGTTCTTGAGCATCCGGTCGGTGTCCGCGCGTAGCCCATTGGCGGTCGGCGGGCAACTCGACGCCACACAGGTCCCCGAGGCCCGCACGCGTGGCCCAGGTGCGATATTGGGAACGCCCACGCCGGATGTTTCGGTAGGGTCGCCGCGTGCGGATCCTGTTCACGTTCATCGGCGGCACCGGCCACTTCCATCCCCTCGTGCCCATCGCGCGCGCCGCCCAGGCAGCGGGCCACGACGTCGCCATCGCCGGCAGCGGCACGCGGGCAGACACCATCGAAGCGGCGGGGTTCCGAGCGTTCCCGACCAGCGAGCGCCGCCCCCCGCGGCCGCACAGCATGCCGCCGCTGGAACCGGTGGACCAGGCACGCGACGACCAGGTGCTACGTGACAGCTTCGCGGGCACCGGCGCCCGCAGGCACGCCTCGGTCCTGCCCGACATCGTCCGCGAGTGGCAACCCGACGTGCTGGTGCGCGACGAGGTCGACTTCGGCGCCGCCATCGTGGCGGAGTTACTGGGCATCCCCTGCGCCGTCGTCCTGGTCCTGGCGGCCGGTTCGTTCCTGCGCAAGGATCTGGTCGGCGGCCCGCTGCACGAGCTGCGGGCCGAACTCGGCCTGTCGCCCGACCCTGCACTGTCCATGCTGGATCGCGATCTCGTCCTGTCACCGTTCCCGCCGAGCTTCCGCTCCCCCGCGTTCCCGCTGCCCGACACCGGGTTCTCGTACCGGTCCGTGGATCCCCCGGTGGCGGGCGACGGCGGCACCGTCTACGTCACCCTGGGCACCATCGACACGTATCCGGGGCTGTTCGAACGACTCATCACCGGACTGCGCGACCTGCCCGCCGAGCTGGTCGTCACCGTCGGCATGCACGTGGACCCGGCCCAGTTCGGACCACAGCCGGACAACGTCCGAATCGAGCGGTTCATCCCCCAGGACCAGCTGCTCCCTCACTGTGACCTGGTCGTCTCGCACGCCGGATCGGGCTCGCTGCTGGGCACACTCGCCCATGGCCTGCCCACGATCCTGCTGCCGCTGGGCGCCGACCAGCCGCACAACGCCCAGCGATGCGTCGAACTCGGCCTGGCCCAGGAACTCGACCCGATCACCGCGACCCCGCAGGAGATCCACACCGCGGCGGCCAGCATGCTCACCGACCCCAGTTGGCGCCACGCCGCCGGGAAACTCCGCGACGAACTCGCCGCTCTGCCCGACGTGACCGGCGCCCTGCACCGAATCGAACAACTGCACCCGACGACGTGACGTGGCTAGGGCACCAGGACGAGTTTCCCGGTGGCCTGGTTGTTCTCCATGTACCGGTGGGCCGCGACGATGTCGTCCAGGCCGACGATGCGGTCGATGTTGGGTCGGTAGGCGCCGGCCTCGACCTCGTGGATGATCCGTTGCAGCACGGGCGTGCCCGCGCTGCCCTTGAGGTTGTCGCTGTGGAACGCCGTGAGTTTGGTGCCGGACGGGATCATGGCGATCGGTTCGAGGTTCGGGATCACCCACCCGCTGAGCGAGCCCGACACGCACACGGTGCCGGTGCGACGGACCAGGTGCAGCGAGTCCACCGTCGTGCCCGCCCCGACGAGGTCCAGGACATGGTCCGGACCTCCGGGCCAGATGGAGTGCACGCTCTCCGTCAGCGAGCCGCCGGTGTCCAGGAGTACGTGGTCGACGCCGGCCGCGGTCAGCGCGTCGATCCTGTCCGGTCGCCGGGTGGTGGCCGCGGTCTCGACACCGTGGGCGGACGCGATCGACGCGGCCGCCATGCCCACCGACGACGTCCCGCCGCGGATCAGCAGCCGGCCCCGCACGGCCTCCAACGCGTCCAGCGCACCCTGCGCGGTCAGGTACGTCTCCGGTAGCGCGGCCACGACGTCCCAGGGCAACGTGGTCGTGATCGGCATCAGCAGCGAGTTCGGCACCAACGCGTACTCCGCATAGCCGCCGTCGAACTCCCGGCCCAGCTCACCCATCACCGCCGCGACCGTCGTCCCCTCCGGCACCAGCGGGTCGGTCGACACCGCCACGACTCCCACGCATTCGATGCCCAGTACCCGTGGGAACGTGACGTTCGGGGAATGGCCCTGCCTGGTCCGCAGCTCCGACCGGTTCAGGCCGGCGCCCTTCACCTGGACCAGGCTCCAGCCCTCCCGAACCGCCGGCACCGGCAGTTCGCGGATCGCCAGTACCTCCGGGCCACCCGCCCGGACACAGACCGCCGCTCGCATCGTCGTACTCATGCCTGTACTCTCGCCGGAACACGACGTGACCGGCCACCGGTAGAATGCCACGTTATGCCCGATGGCCGCCAACCTGCCCGGTCGCGTATCTGGCCGTCCGGAGGAGCACATTTCTGGCCGTCCGGGGGAACGAGCCCGATGCAGTCCCATCCACGGGGACATCTGGTCTACGCGGCCCGCGGCGTCCTGTCGGTGCACACCGGACAGGGCACATCGATCGTGCCCGCCAACCGGGTCGCGTGGACCCCCGCCGGGTTCACCCACCACCACCGCGCGCACGGCGACACCGACATGCGGATCGTGTTCCTGCCGGCATCCCTCGCCCGGCTCGTACCCGATCACCCCGCCGTGTTCGCGGCCTCCGACCTCGCCCGCGAAATCCTGCTCACCCTCACCGGCCCACGCACGCTCGACCGCGCCGCTCGCGGCCGCCTCCGTCGAGTCCTCGTCGACGAACTCGACGAAGCGCACGAGCAACCCCTGCGGCTGCCGGAACCACGCGATGATCGACTGCGGGCCATCGCCCGGGTGCTGTACGAGAGTCCCGAGGACAACACCTCACTGGCCGAACTCGGGCGGACGATCGGAGCCAGCGCCCGCACGCTCAGCCGGCTGTTCCACAACGAACTCGCCATGACGTTCTACGAGTGGCGCACGCAGCTGCGCATCTATCACGCACTCGTCCTCCTCGCCGAGGGCCATGACACGACCCACGTCGCCCATGCCTGTGGCTGGGCCAACCCCAGCCACTTCATCGCGGCCTTCACCACACTCGTCGGCACCACCCCCGGCCGCCACCGGACCAGCTATCGCGCCCTCGATGCCGACTAGCCATGCCTCGCCGGGCGCGGTCAGACGCCATCGAGGTCCCGTTCCCGTTGGCTCACCCGACGTTGGCGGCCAGGACGTCGTATGCGGGTTCGAGTTCGTCCCACCGGGTGTCGGCGTCGCAGCGCTCGCGCCCGGCGATGTGGGCGGTGAGGTCTTCGACGTGGACCTGGATCCCGGCCCCGTAGGCGGCGAGCAGGTTCAGGGGTATGCCCCATTCCTCGACCACGAGGATGGTCTGGTCCCCGTCCGCGGTCAGCGTGACCTCGATGGCCAGCTCGTGGGGCTGGCCAAGGCCATGGGCCAGCCGGAACCGCCGCGGCGGCTCGCAGGCCTCCACGCGTCCCGTGCCTTCCGATCCGCTGGCGAAGAAGTGAAATCGGTATTCGCCGCCGACACGCAGGTCCCCCTCCACCTCGCCGATCCAGCGGACCAGGCGCGAGGGATCGGTGAGTGCCGACCACAGGTCATCGACATCGGTGTCGTAGCGGTCCTGCATGCGCACGACGCCCTTGCCGTCCACTGATCGCAGGCCACCCAGGATTCTGGGGCCCACAGGTGAATCGCTGGTCATTCCGTGCTCCTTCGATCGCGTTTGCCACGAGCTATCTCGGTGTGCAGGGCATCGAAGCGCTGCTCCCACAGGGCTCGGTACCGGCTCAGCCATGCGTCGATCTCGGCCAGCGGCTCGGGGCGGAGGCTGTAGACCCGCCGCTGCGCCTCCTGACGGACTTCGACGAGCCCCGCCTCCCGCAGCACGCGCAGGTGCCGCGACACCCCGGGCCGGGCGATCGGCAGCAGCGCGGCCAACTCGCCCGCGGTCGCCGGACCTGCGGTCAGGGTCTCCAGCATCGTCCGTCGTCCCTCGTCCGCCAGCGCCCGCAGAACCGCTTCCATGACGGCTAACGTACCAAAGTAGCTACGTAACCACAAAGGTACATAAGCTAACGCGCGGGCAGCCAGCGCAGCGCGAACAGCAACTGCCAGCGCACGTCCGGGTCGTCGAGATCCCTGCCGAGCAACCCGGTGACGCGGAAGATGCGGTTGCGCACGGTGTTGCGGTGCACGCCCAGCGCGGCCGCGGTCCGGTCCCAGTTGCCGTGCTGCTCCAGCCAGGTCCGCAGCGTCGCGAGCAGTTCGGCGCCGGTCGCCGGTCCGGCGGCGAGAACGGGGGCCAGCGCGGCGTGGGCGTACCGGGCTGCGGCGCCGGGGTCGACGGCACCGCCCAGCAGCTCGCCGGTGTCCTGCCCGGGCGGTCGTCCGGTGATCCGCGCCGTGGCCAGCGCCCGGCGCGCCTCGCCTGCCGCGCCCGGCAGGTCGGGCCAGCGGTGCGGTTCCGATACGCCGACCTGTTCACCGGTCGCCGCGAGTCCGGCCGCCACGCCTCGCGGGTCTGCGGCGTCGGGCACCAGCAGGACCGCGAGATCCCCGTCCGTGTCGAGCAGTTGGGTGCCGAACGCGGCGCGCAGCCGGGCGTGGCGCCGCTCCCGGGCCGCCTCGCCGGATGGCCGACGCCGCGGAGCGCACACGACGACACACCAGTCCGTGTCCGGTCCGGCGCCCAGGGCGAGCGCGACCGCTCGCTCCGACCGGGTGGCCGGCGCGCCCGTCGCCGCGGCGACCACGGCAGCACCGAGCAGCAGACCCGCCTGCCTCGGCAGCCCGTGCCGGATCAGCGAGAGCAACGACGCGCCGACGGTCACGATGCCGCGCTCCGGTGCACTCAGCGCGCTGGCCCGCGCGATCACCAACGCGGCCCGGCGGTCCTCGCTGTGCACCGGCGCCACCACCACGTGGAGATGGGCGTCGTGGGTGGCCACGCCGATCTCGCCCCGACCGGCGGTGACGCGCTGGATGTCGGCCGCCAGCGCCTGCTCGTCCGGCGCCGGTGTACCGGCCGACCAGCGCAGCCCGCGGGCCGGCTCGACCAGGAGCGCGCCTGCTCGGAGCTCGTCGGCCAGACGGCGCACGATCGCGGCGGTCGCCGAGGGCCGGGCGGCCGCCGCGACCAGTGCGCGCTGCGCGGCGTTGAGGCGGCGCAGGTCGGCAAGGTGGCGAGACTCCGCCTCGGTGGCCAGTGCCTCGGTGATCGCGATGAACGGCACGCTCGGCGGTACCTCGAGCAGCGGTAGCCCGTGCTGCTCGCAGGCCAGGACGAGGGCGGGCGGCACGGTGTGGTGGATCGGGTCGATGCCGAATCCCAGGCCGGTGACCCCGAACCGGGCCAGCCATCCGGCGTAGGCGGCGATGTCTGCCTTGCGGCGCGGCAGGTGCACGCCGGCGCTCAGGACCAACTCGCCACCGCTGAGGTACGGCGTCGGGTCCGACAGCTCACTGACATGCGGCCACCGGATCTCCCGGTCCAGCGCCGCCCCGCCCGCGCGCACCACCAGGGCCGGCTGCAACCGCAGGAGCTCGCGCACCGTCGCCATGGACGAACCATCCATTCGCTCCGACCGATTGGATGAATCATCCGCTATCCGGCGCGGCTCGGCGAGTCCTACCGTTCTGCTTTGGACCGCTCTTCCCCGGTGCGGTCCCGAGCAGAACGGGGACAGGCGATGGTGGACAGCGCGCAGCGGCAAGCCGGCGCCGGCCGGCCGGTCATCGAGGTCCGTTCTATCGACTACGTGCCACCTGCCGAGCGGCACGGCAAGGTGTGGCACCAGGGCCCGTTCTGGTTCACCGGCAACTTCGTGCTGACCACCATGGTGGCCGGCTTCATCGGCCCGTCGTTGGGCATGTCGGCCGGCTGGTCGGTGCTCGCGGCCGTCCTGGGCGCGTCGTTCGGCACCCTGTTCATGTGCTTCCACGCGAACCAGGGTCCGACGATGGGCATGCCGCAGATGATCCAGTCGCGGGCCCAGTGGGGTTCGCGCGGTGCGATCGTCCCGTTCCTCGCCGTGGTGTTCGTCTACATCGGCTTCAACGTGTTCAACGTGATCCTGGCCGCGCAGGGGCTGGACACCGTGCTCCCCGCCCCCAACGCCGTCTGGTACGCGATCCTGATCGCGGTGTCGGTGCTGATCGCGGTCGTCGGCTACGACCTCATGATGGTGGTCCAGCGATGGCTGACCTACCTGCTGATCCTGGTCTTCGGTGTCCTGACGATCTACGCGCTGGCGACACTGCACCTCGACGCGGCCATCCCGCACCACGGCGGGTTCTCCGGTTCGGTGTTCCTGCTGCAGTTCGCGGCCGCCGCCGGTTACCAGATCTCCTATGCCGTCTACGTCTCGGACTACTCGCGGTACCTGCCCGAGGACACGCCCGCGCCGAAGGTCATCTGGTGGACCTACCTCGGTGCCGCCGGATCCGCGGTGTGGCTGATGTCGCTGGGCGCGGTGCTCGGCTCCGCGCTGCCCTCGCCGGACGCCATCGGCAGCATTCGCCAGGTCGGCAACGACCTCGTGAACGGGTTCGGCACGTCCATCGTGCTCGTGTCCTCGATCGCGCTGATCACGATCATGTCGGTCAACACCTACGGTGCGATGCTCACCAGTGCCAGCGCGATCGACGCCTTCCGCCCGATGCGGCCGACGGTCCGCCTGCGCGTCATCGGCATCGTGGCGATCTCGGCGGTGGTGTTCATCGTCGCGCTGTCCATTCCGGAGAGCTATCTCGGTGACTACAACAACTTCGTGGTGCTGATGCTCTACTTCCTCGTGCCGTGGACCGCCGTCAACCTCGTCGACTTCTACTTCGTCCGCCGCGGCCGCTACGCGATCTCGGAGATCTTCAACCCGAACGGCATCTACCACCGCTGGGCCTGGCGCGGCCTGCTCGCGTACCTCATCGGGCTCGCCGCCATGGTCCCCTTCATGGCGCTGAGCTTCTATCACGGCCCGGTGACCCAGGCGCTCGGCGGCGGTGACATCTCCTTCGCGATCGGCCTGGTCGTCGCAGGCGGGCTCTACTACCTGTTCAGCCGCAACCTCGACCTCAGCGCGGAACGCGACGCGGTCGAGCGCAGCCGGGCCCTGCTGGCCGGCGACGCGCCGTGACGGACACCAGCACCCGCGTGGCGTGCTGCCAGTACGGGCCACGGGTCGGCGAGCCGGAGGCCAATCGGGCCCGAGGTGTGCGCGCGATTCGGGACGCGGCAGAGGCCGGCGCCCGGGTGATCGTGCTGCCCGAGCTGGCCAGCAGCGGCTACGTATTCCGGGATCGCGACGAAGCCGCCCGGCTCGCCGAGCCGGTCGACGGGCCGACCGTCACCGAGTGGGGCGCGCTCGCCGCGGATCTGGGCGTCGTGGTCGTCGCCGGGCTGTGCGAACGCGGCGAGGACGGCGCGCTGTTCAACAGCGCCGTCGTGCTGGACGAGTCCGGCCTCCGCGCCGCCTACCGCAAGGTGCACCTCTGGGACACCGAGAAGCTCGTGTTCGAGACAGGCGACGCGCCCCCGCCCGTCGTGACAGCGGCCGGGGTGCGGCTCGGCGTGCTGATCTGTTACGACCTGGAATTCCCCGAGTGGGTAAGGATACCCGCGCTGGCCGGGGCGCAACTGCTGTGCGTACCGACCAACTGGCCGCGGTTCCCACGGCCGGCCGGGCAGCGACCCATCGAGGTGGTGCGCGCGCAGGCCGCCGCGTCCGTCAACCGCATGTTCGTCGCCGCCTGCGACCGGGTGGGCGCCGAGCGAGGCGTCGACTGGGTCGGTGGCTCGGTCATCGTCGACGCCGACGGTTGGCCGCTCGCCGGACCGGCACCCGGTGACGACGAGTTCCTGCTGAGCGCGGACTGCCGCCTCGGCGAAGCCGTGGACAAGGCGATCAGCGACCGCAACGACGTGTTCGCCGACCGCCGCACCGACCTGTACGCAGCGATCGAGAAGGGTCGGACATGACCGAGCTTGCGAGGTCATCAGACAACACAGTCCCTTCGGTCAGGGCCGTGCCGAGCGCCAGCGAGGTGCGGTCATGACCGAGAATCGTGGCCCGGTCGACGGGACGCGGGTGCCCCGCTACGCGGGCCCACCGACGTTCGCCCGGCTGCCCCGGCTGGACGAGGTCGGCAGGGCGGACATCGCCATCGTCGGCATCCCGTTCGACACCGGGGTCAGTTACCGGCCCGGCGCCCGCTTCGGCCCGGCACACATCCGCGCGGCGTCCAGGCTGCTCCGCCCGTACAACCCGGCGCTGGACGTGGAACCGTTCGCGCGGTGCCAGGTGGCCGACGCCGGGGACCTCACCGTCAACCCGTTCGACATCGACGCCGCGCTGGGGCAGATCCAGGCCGGTGCCGCCGATCTGGCCGCGGGAGGCCGACTGCTGTCGCTGGGCGGCGACCACACGATCGCGCTGCCGCTGCTGCGCGTGATGGCCGAGGCGCACGGACCGGTGGCGGTGCTGCACTTCGACGCGCACCTCGACACCTGGGACACGTACTTCGGCGCGCCGTACACGCACGGAACGCCGTTCCGGCGGGCGTCCGAGGAGGGCCTCATCGACCGCGAGCACTCGGTGCACGTCGGTATCCGCGGCCCCCTGTACGCGGCGAGTGACCTGACCGACGACGGCGTGCTGGGGTTCCAGGTGATCCCGTGCACCGCCTTCGACGAGGTCGGGCTGCGCGCGGTGGTGGACCGGATGCGCGCGCGGCTCGGCGACGCGCCGGTGTACGTGTCGGTCGACATCGACGTGCTGGACCCGTCGCACGCGCCGGGGACGGGTACGCCGGAGGCCGGCGGCCTGAGCTCCCGCGAACTGCTGGCGCTGCTGCGCTCACTCGCCGAGCACCGGGTCGTCGGTGCCGACATCGTCGAGGTGTCCCCCGCCTACGACCACGCCGAGATCACCGGGATCTCGGCGGCGCACGTCGGCTACGAGCTGCTGTCGGTGATGGCACTGGGCAAGCCGATGGTGTGACTCAGGGGTTGCGGAACGCGTTGCCGATGTCGCCGCCGGGACCGGAGTTGAACCGACGCAGGATATCGTGGCCGAACTTACGGCCCTTGGTTCGGATCTCGTCTTCCGTGAAATCGTGGATCTGGATGTAGAGACGCGAGCGGATCGAGTCCACAAGGTCTGGGTTCCAGACACTCTCCAGCTTGTCGACGACGTAATTTCCCCGGTCATCCAGCACCACTGGAAGAATGATGACCCGGTTCTGGGAGTGCTCCTTCTCGATCGCCCATCGCAGTTCCTGCTCCACCCACTGCGATTCGACACTTCGATCACTGAGGAACGGGACCACCAGCTGGTTGCCGCGTCCGATCGCAGCGCGAATGGTGTCCTTCAGGTAGTCTCCGACCAGGAGCTTGTCCTCGTCGATCCACTCCGTCGACCCATGCAGCACCTCATGGGCCGCGTTCATGAACTGCCGCACTGTCGGCTTGTCCCGGCTCGAATGGCAGGCGAACAGCTCCAGCTTCGCTGTCGCCTTTGCCTCGGTAAGCGGTCTGGGCAAGTCCGACGCCGGGCGCCTCGGAATGACCGCGCCGATCTGCGAGTAGTTGTGATATCCGATGGACCGGCGTTCGCCGGTCGAATATTCGCCGTTGAGATAGATGCCGATGATCGCACTCTCCGACGGAGCGGACGAAACAATCTCGTTGGCCTCAGCGTTGCTGTTGACGCTGTTCAATACGTATTTTCTGCTCTCGCACAGAAAGGTCAACATCGACACATCGCGACCGAAGTTGCTGCGCAGCGAGTTCATCAGGTCGCGCGCGTTCTCACGCAGTCCTTCGGGGCGCAGTTCCATGAGGTAGTAGTTGGCGTCCTCATCCTCGGCCCGAACCATGCGCATCATCGTTCGACCGTCGATCCGCTCCAGCCAGACCGGGATGTTCGGCCAGATTCCCTCGTCCCGTCTGCTAAGCGACGACCCAATCGTCACCAAGTGGGCGTCCGGCTCCGCTGGAATGGCCGTCCGCTCGTCGACCAGCCGTTCCAGATCTTCCCGCGTGTAGTGCCAATAGTCCGCGAGGAAGTCGATGGGAGCACGCCCATTGATGGTCCTGACATAGAATGACCGGCCCGGAGCATACTGATCGTGCGGGTCGAACTCCAACTCCAGCTTCGGCACGCTCTCCACCCGCTTGTAGGGGTGATTCAAGTCGAGGCGCGCACGCGTGTACGGCAGCAGGGCAAATACGGCGCCATGCTGATAGGTGTACTTGTAGACCACCCGCGAGCCGAGTTGCTCGGAGTAGTAGAGGCATTGCAGTTGCGGTGCACTTCTGTTACTGGCGCATCCGCCTACGATGTTGGCACGATAGTGATCGGCGGCGCTCAGTAGTTCCTGACCGATCGCATAGCATTCCTTGAAGTCGACAGCCTGATCAGCCCGGATGTGACCGCTACCGGTGGTGAACAGAAGCCCGGTCGACGAGTCGGCCACGGCGTGCGAATCGAGGTCTAGGCGCATGAGACTCGCCTTGGCCATGAACTCGCTGATCCCGCGTTCGAGAACGACCCGGCCGACCCGGGAGCGCTCATCGACGTTACGATTGATCTCGCGAACGACAGGTATGCGATCAAAAGCCTCGCTGATCACCGCAACGAAGATGAGACCGTTCGATACATCGAGGTTGGACGCGGACGGCGTGCGGAAGAAGCCGCTGAGCGTTGTGCATCCGATCAGCGAGGGATGCCAGTTCTGGTCATCGCAGAAGGCGCTGAGCCCATCTTTGATCGCTTGGTCCGACTCTTCCTGAATGGGGTGCGAGCTAGCTTCCTTCGAATTGGCGAGGATGAGCAACGAAACATCCTGCCAGCGCAGACCGTCGCGGACGAGATTCGCGAGAAGCGCCTGGAGCAGCTCGATGACCCGTGCCGAGCTGATTACCGGCCCGGAAATGTCCTCGCCATGCGGCACCAGCTTGATGATGGAGTCCATCATGCCCCTCTCATCCCTATTGGCCATTTACGCCGAAACAGACGCCGACTGCCGCATCCCCGTGGTCTAATAACATCTATCGCCGGTCGAATTCCATCGTTACATGGGTTTTCCGCTGAAATCCAGGACAAATCCTGGGCAGGCGTCAACCGCTACCTCTAGGGTCGGTGTGTCAACTCGTCGAAAGGGGACAGCATGACCAGGACGCTGTTACGTGGCGGCATGGTGGTGAGCATGGATCCGGCCGTCGGCGATCTGCCTCGGGGCGACGTGCTCATCGAGGACGGTCGGATCGCGGCGGTCGCGACCACGGTCGACGTGGCTGACGCCGAGGTCGTGGACGCCTCGGGCCGGATCGTGTTGCCCGGTTTCGTGGACACGCACCGGCACACCTGGCAGACGGCGTTTCGCGGGATCGGCGCGGACTGGACGTTCGACCAGTACTGGGTCGCCATGCACGGCACGCTGCGGCCGCTCTACCAGCCGGACGACGTGTACCTGGGCAACCTGCTGGGCCGGATCGAGGCGCTCGACTCGGGCGTCACCACGATGCTGGACTGGTTCCACTGCTCCGACCGCACGGACAACGCCGACGCCGCGATCCAGGCGCTGCGCGCAGCGCCCGGCCGCTCGGTGTTCTGCTACGGCGCGGGTTTCGCCGACGGATCGGAAATCAAGCCCGAGATCACGCGGGTGCGCTCGCAACTGGCCGACGAAGCGATGGTGCTGGGCCTGCGCGGACCACAAGTGACCACAATGGACGCAGCAGCCGCCGATGTCGCGCTGGCACGGGAGCTCGGGCTCCGGGTCAGCATGCACGCCGGGTCCGGCGGCGCCCGTGGTCGCCGTCCGATCGCCGACATGCGCGAGCGGGGGTTGCTCGACGACCGCACGACCTTCGTGCACTGCAACGGCATCGCCGACGACGAGGTGGCGATGCTGGCGGACGCGGGCTGCTCGGTGTCGATCAGCCCGGACGTCGAGCTGCGGATGGGCTTCGGCTGGCCCGAGACCGGCCGCATGCTGGCCGCCGGCATCCGCCCGTCGCTGTCGATCGACGACTGCCCGTCCGCGGGTGGCGACATGTTCGCCACCATGCGCACCGCCTTCGCCGTGCAGCGCGGCCTGGACGGCGGTCTCACCGCACGCGACGTCCTCGGGTTCGCCACGGTGGACGGCGCCCGCACGTGCGGGCTGGACGCCCGGACCGGCAGCATCACGGTCGGCAAGGACGCCGACCTGATCCTGCTCGACGCCCACGACCCCTCGGTCTTCCCGGTCACCAATCCGGTCGGCACGGTCGTCGCGGCCGGCCATCCCGGTCTGGTGGACAGCGTCTACGTGGCCGGGCGGGCGGTCAAACGGGACGGCCGACTGCTCGACGTGGACCTGCCCGCCCTGCAGGCCCGGCTGCTGGAGTCCCGCGACCGGCTCGCCGCGGCCGCCGGCATCGCGGTCGACGGATCGTGGACACCGTCGCGCGGCTGACCATATCGCCGGCGTATCGAAAACCACATACGTGCTGGTAACACCCCGCTGCCTTGACTGGAGTGGTGACCTACAGCGAACCAGCACGAGCGGTCGCAGGGCGTCTGCAGGCCGCGAGGCAACGTGGCTTCGTCGGGCGGAAGGAGGAGCTCGCCGCCTTCGACGAGGCGCTGTGCGGCGGCGGGGTGCTGTTCGTGCACGGCCCCGGCGGCGTCGGCAAGTCGGCGCTGCTGGGACGCTTCGCCCAACTCGCCGCGGAGGCCGATCGCACCGTGACGATGCTGGACGGGCGGATGCTCGACCCCTCCCCCGCCGCCTTCCTGGCCGGGACCAGGTCGATGCTTGCCGACGAGCGCGCGGTGCTGCTGATCGACACCTTCGAGCGCGTCCATGGCCTGGAAACCTGGCTGCGCGAGCGGTTCCTGCCGACGCTACCGGTCGGCGCGCTGGTCGTGGTGGCCGGGCGCACACCCCCGGATCTGACGTGGCAGGCCGACCCTGGCTGGGCCGACCTGGTGCGGGTGATCGGGCTGGGCGACCTGGAACCCATGGAGGCCGCCGCACTGCTGGACTCCCGAGGCGTGCCCGGTGAGCTGCGTGATCCGCTGCTCGCCTTCGCCGGTGGGCATCCGCTCGCATTGTCGCTCGGGGCCGCGGTGGCGACCAGGGACGGCACAGCCGACTCCCGCTGGACGCCCGCCCACGACGTGGTCGCCACGCTGCTCGACCAACTCGTCGGCGAATGCCCGAGTCCGGCGCACCGGCGTGCCCTGGAGGTGTGCGCGCACACGTATGTGTCCACACAGGACGTGCTGCGCGCGGTGCTGCCCGACGAGGACACGACCGCGCTGTTCGCCTGGCTGCGGCGGCTGCCGTTCGTCAGGTCGGGCCCGCTCGGGCTGTCTCCGCACGACGTCGTACGCGAGATCGTGGACGCCGACCTGCGCTGGCGCGACCCGCAGGGCCACGCCGATCTGCACCGGCGCATCAGGGCCCACCTGACGCAGCGGATCCGCACCGCCGAGGACGCGGACGTGCTCGGGGCCGTCGGCTCGTTGTTCTACCTGCACCGCAACGAAATCCGGACGCCGGGGCCGCGCGTCTGGCGTGGTGCGGACGAGATGTACGAGGACGTCTTCCGCCCCGAGGACGCCGAGGAGCTGCTGCGCCTGGCCACCGAGTGCGCCGCGGGGGCAGCCGTGGCGCACTGGATGCCGCGGCAGCCGCGGGCGTTCCGTCTCTACCGGCGCACCGGGACCGGCGAACTGGTCGGCGCCTGCGCCTGGCTCCGCGTGGACTCGGCGACGGAGGCGCAGGCGGACCCGGTCGTCGCCACGGCCTGGGCCACCGCCCACGCCACCGCCCCGCTGCGACCCGGCGAGCACCTGGCCGTCCTGCGGAGCTGGGTGCCCAAGCGCTACCGGGGCGCGTCGCCGGTGCTGAATCTGATCCGGTGGCGGGCCGTGGGCTGGTTCCTGCGCTCGGCACGCATGGCGTGGTCGTTCCTGGCCGTCCGCGGTGACGACCCGCTGAGCCACGAGCACTTCGACATGCGCGATCTCGGGGATCACGCGTGGGAGGGGGACGTGGAGTACCTCCTGCCCGCCCACGACTGGCGGGCCGTGCCGGCGCAGGTCTGGCTCGACCGGCTGCTGCCGGCCGGCACGCAGGACGCCCAGCCCGAGTTGGCGGTGCTGTCCCAGGAGGAGTTCGCCGACGCCATCCGCAAGGCCCTGCGTCACCTGTCGACATTCGGGGAGCTGGCCGCGAATCCCCTCACCCGCAGCAGGCTGCTCGCCGGTCGGGCCGACCCCGTCAGGGCCCTGCGCGAGCTGCTCGAGGAGGGCATCCGGGATCTGGGCCGGGACCCGAGGGCGGGCAAGCTGCACCGCGCCCTCGACGTCACGTTCCTGCGGGGCGCCCCGACCCAGGAGGCGGCCGCCGAGCGCCTCGGCCTGTCCTTCTCCACCTACCGCCGGCACCTGATCGCCGGCATCGAACGCATCGGCGAAGATCTCTGGCGCCGCGAGCTCGACGGTGGGACCTGAGTGCGGGTCAGCCGGCCAGGGCGACATCGGCGGCCGCCTCCGCGTGCAGCCGGGCGCTGGGCAGCAGCGGGATCGCGGTGTCCTTGTCGGTGATCAGCAGCTCGATCTCGGTGCAGCCGAGGATGACGGCCTCGGCGCCCCGGTCGGCCAGGCCGGCGATGGTCCGCACGAAAGCGTCCCGGGACGATGGCCGCAGCACCCCGCGCACCAGCTCCTCGAAGATCACCCGATGGACCAGTTCGCGCTCGTCGCGCCCGGGGACGATCACGTCGAAACCGTGCCCGGCCAACCGGTCCCGGTAGAAGGGCTCCTCCATGGTGAAGCGGGTGCCCAGCAGGCCGACCGTGCGCATCCCCCTGGCGCTGACCTCGGCGCCCACGGCGTCGGCGATGTGCAGCACGGGCACGCTCGCCGCCCGCTCCACCTCGTCGTTGACCCGGCTGAAGGTGTTGCTGCAGATGAGCAGCAGTTCGGCCCCTATGGCCTCCAGCCGGTCGCCCGCGCCGGCGAGCAGTTCGCCCACCTCGTCCCACCGGCCGGCGAAGATGAGGTCCTCGACGGTCGTGTAGTCGACCGACCAGATCAGGCTGTTGGCGGAATGGCTGCCGCCGAGGCGCTCGCGCACCCGCTGATTGATGATCTGGTAGTAAATGAGCGTCGATTCCCAGCTCAATCCGCCGATCAGCCCGATGGTACGCATTGCTCTCCCTCCGTTGCCGGCAGGTTAGCCAACGGCATTGCTCATTTCGCAGATCAAAAACTGTCCATTTCGACGGCGGCCCGGGATGACCAGAAAATGAACACCGAATGCGCTGGCAATCGATCGGCCGCACATCCGACACTGCCCGGGTTGGCTGTGCGGAGAAAGGTGGAACGATCATGACCGAACGCCTGCGCGTGGCGGTGCTGTCCGGCGGACCGTCCGCCGAGCACGAGGTTTCGCTCCGGTCGGCGCAGGCGGTGCTCGACGCGCTGCCGAAGGAGCGGTTCGACCCCGTCCCCGTCGTCATCGACCGGCGGGGCCGATGGTCGCTGGAGTTGCGGCAGGGCATGGTGGACATCGTCTTTCCCGTGCTGCACGGCCCGTTCGGCGAGGACGGTGTCGTTCAGGGGTACCTGGAGACGCTGGGCTTGCCGTACGTGGGTTGCGGCGTCCTGGCTTCGGCCGTGGCGATGGACAAGGCCGCGGCACGGCGGGCACTGCTGGCGGAGGACATCCCGATCACTCCGCACGTCTGGTTCACCGAGCACGACTGGCGCACCACGACCGACCGTTGGGGTCTGGTGAAGTCGCTGGACTGGCCGATGTACGTCAAGCCGGCCAACCTGGGCTCCTCCATCGGCATCTCCCGCGTCACGTCCATGGACGAACTGGAGACGGGGATCGAGTTGGCCCTGGGCTACGACCGGGTCGTCGTCGTCGAGCAGGGCATCGTGGCCCGCGAGCTGGCCTGCGGGGTGCTCGGCGACCACGACTCTCCCGATGCCTCGGTCGCCGTCGAGCTCCACAGCCACGGCGACTGGCTCGACTACGAGGCGAAGTACCTCAGCGACGCCGAGATCGCCACGGTTCCCGCCGCGCTGCCCAAGCCGATCGCCGAGGAGGTGCGTGAGCTGTCGCTGCGCGCCTACCGGGCGATCGGCGGCTACGGACTGTCCCGAGTGGACTTTCTCTACGAGGAGCACACGGACCGCCTGTACGTGCTGGAGATCAACACGATGCCCGGCTTCACGGCTCGTTCGGTCTATGCCGGGGGTTGGGCGGCCAGTGGACTGTCCTACCCGGATCTGCTGGGCCGGCTGATCGACCTGGGGCTCGCCAGGAGCGGCGCATGATCCCGATGACACTGGCCGAGATCGCTCGTGTCCTGGACGCACGTCTGGACGGCGTGCCCGACCCGGAGGCGCTGGTGACGGGGCCTTCGGCGGTCGATTCGCGCGAGGTGACGCCGGGTGGCCTGTTCGCCGCGACGGTCGGCGCCCGCGTCGACGGTCACGACTACGCGGCCAGGGCCGTCGCCTGCGGCGCCGTGGCCGTGCTGGCCGCTCGGCCGGTCGGGGTGCCCGCGATCCTGGTGGCGGACGTGCAGGCGGCGCTCGGCGTGCTGGCCGGGCACGTACTCGCCCGCCTGGACTGCACGGTGATCGCGCTGACCGGCTCGGTGGGCAAGACCACGACCAAGGATCTGCTGGCCCAGATACTCGAACCGCACGTGCCGACGGTGTCGACCGACCGCTCGTTCAACAACGAGTTCGGGCTGCCGCTCACCGTGTTGCGGGCCGACGCCGGGACCCGGTACCTGGTGCTGGAGATGGGCGCGGGCCGGCAGGGTGACCTGACCTACCTGACCGGGATCGCACCACCGAAGGTGGGCCTGGTGCTCAACGTCGGTGCCGCGCACGTGTCCCGCATGGGCGGCGGGCTGGCGGACGTGGCGGCGGCCAAGGGTGAGTTGGTGGCGGCGCTGACGCCCGACGGGTACGCGCTGCTCAACGCCGACGACCCGCACGTCATGGGCATGGCGGGGCGCACCAGGGCTCGGATCGTGCTGTTCGGCAGGTCGCCGGACGCCGGTGTGCGGGCCGAGCACGTGTGCCTGGACGAGGGCGCCCGGCCCGTGTTCGACCTGGTCACGCCTTCGGGCCGGGCCCGGGTGGCACTCGATCTCATCGGCGAGCACCAGGTGGCCAACGCGCTGGGTGCCGCCGCGGCCGCCGCCACGCTGGGGCTGTCCGCCGACGAGATCGCCGCCGGGCTGAACGCGGCCACGCGCCGATCGTCGGGCCGTTTCGAGATCACCGAGCGGACCGACGGCGTCACCGTCATCAACGACGCCTACAACGCCAACCCGGAGTCCGTGCGGGCCGGGCTGCGCGCGTTCCGGGCACTGGCCGGTGGCCGCCGCACCGTCGCGGTGCTCGGCGCGATGGGGCAGCAGGGCGACGCCTCGCGGGCCCGGCACGAGGAGGTGGGCCGGCTGGTGGCCGAACTCGGCATCGACGTGCTGATCGCGGTCGGCGAAGGCGATCCGCGGGCCATGGCGCGGGAGGTGTCCGGCGCGGAGGTCCACACGGTCGACGACGTGGCGGGGGCGGTTCGAGTGGCCACCGAACTGATCGCGCCGGGAGACGTGGTGTTCGTCAAGGCGTCCAGCGAGTACGGGCTGGGCGCGTGCGTGCGTGAGCTGGGCGGGTAGGTTCGATGGTTCCTGAGTGGACCGCCGTGGTTTTTCGATATGCCGACGATATGGTTCGAGCCGTAGGATCGCGACAGTATGCGTGTGTTGATCGTCGAGGACGAACCCTATCTGGCCGAAGCCGTCCGCGACGGCCTTCGCCTGGCCGCGATCGCCGCCGACCTCGCCGGTGACGGTGACACCGCGCTGGAGATGCTGAGCGTCAACGCCTATGACATCGCCGTCCTCGACCGGGACATCCCAGGGCCTTCCGGCGACGAGATCGCCAAACGCATCGTCGCCTCCGGCAGCGGCATGCCCATCCTCATGCTCACCGCCGCCGACCGGCTCGACGACAAGACCTCCGGGTTCGAACTGGGCGCCGACGACTACCTCACGAAGCCGTTCGAACTCCAGGAACTCGTGCTCCGGCTGCGAGCCCTGGACCGCAGGCGGGCGCACAACAGGCCACCGGTGCGGGAGATCGCCGGTCTGCGGGTGGATCCGTTCCGCCGGGAGGTCTACCGCGACGACCGGTACGTCGCGCTGACCAGGAAACAGTTCGCCGTGCTCGAAGTCCTGGTGGCTGCCGAAGGTGGTGTGGTCAGCGCGGAAGAGCTGCTGGAACGGGCGTGGGACGAGAACGCCGACCCGTTCACCAACGCCGTGCGCATCACGGTCTCGGCGCTGCGCAAACGCCTCGGCGAACCCTGGATCATCGCCACCGTGGCCGGCGTCGGCTACCGCATCAGCACCCAGCCAGAGGGATGAGACCGTGGACCGAGCCCCTGGTGTGAGCGTTCGCCTCAAACTCACCCTCAGCTACGCCGGTTTCCTCATGCTCGCGGGTGCCTTGCTGCTGGGTGCCGTGTGGGTGTTCATCCTGCGCTACGTGCCCGACAGTTCGCGCGGCCTGCTCGGCATCTCGCCCAACCGCTACCTCCTGATGCACACCTTCGGCCCGCCCGCGGCCGCCATCCTGGCGTTCCTGCTGGTGTTCGGTCTCGTGGGCGGATGGATCCTCGCCGGCCACATGCTCGCTCCCCTGACCCGGATCACCGACGCCACCCGCATGGCCACCAACGGGTCGCTCTCCCACCGGATCCGGCTACCGGGCCGCGGCGACGAGTTCCGCGAACTGGCCGACGCCTTCGACGCCATGCTCGCCCGGCTCGAAGCACACGTCGCCGAACAGCAGAGGTTCGCCGCCAACGCCTCGCACGAACTGCGCACCCCGCTGACGATCTCGCAGACACTGCTCGACGTGGCCCGCACCGATCCGACACAGGACCACGACGAACTCGTCGACCGCCTGCACGCCGTGAACGCACGCGCCATCGACCTCACCGAGGCGCTGCTCGTGCTCAGCCGCGCCGACCAGAGGTCGTTCACCCGAGTGTCCGTCGACCTGTCCCTACTGGTGGAGGAGGCCGTCGAAACACTCCTCCCGCTCGCCGAGAAACGCGGTGTCACCATCGACACCTCCGGTGACATCACGCCGGCCATCGGGTCGCAGGCACTCCTGCTGCAGATGACGACGAACCTGGTGCACAACGCCATCGTGCACAACCTGCCCGAGCTGGGCACCGTGTGGGTCACGACCAGGGTCCGTCCCGACACCGTGGTGCTCATTGTGGAGAACAGCGGCGAGCAGCTGTCCCCGCAGTTGGTCTCGACGCTCACCGAACCGTTTCGGCGCGGTGCCGAACGAATCCGCAACGACCACGCGGGCGTCGGTCTCGGTCTGGCCATCGTCGAGAAAATCGCCCAGGCACACGACGGATCCCTCATTGTCCTGCCGCGCCCCACGGGGGGACTGCGGGTCACCGTGCAACTGCCCGCCCCGGCGCGCACGTCCACCTGATCGTCCGACGTACCGCACACGATGCGTGTCGCCCCGCGCGCACGGCGTCACGTGCGTGAACCCGTTTACTACGAGTCGGTAACGGCAGCGACCTGGCGGCGCGGAAGCCGCTCCCGCGTGACCATTCGTATGAATACAGTCGTCCGACGGGGCAGGTGGGGAGCGCCGCCGGGGAACGGACGGAGGAACGGCTAGTTGGCACACTTCCGTCCACCGTTCGTACTCGCACGGATGGCCGCGTATCGGACCGTCCTGGTGACCGTTCTGGTCATCACGTTCCTGATGGGGGCGGTGCTCGCCGCCCTGGCCGCGTACGACGCGAGGGCGTTGAGTGAGGCCGCGTACGACCGGCTCGCCGGCGCGGACACCGCGATCACCGTCACCGCCCCGAGTTCGTCGGCCGCACAGTCCGCCAGGCAGACCTCGGTCGTGCGCTCCGAGACGACGTCGGCGCTGGGCTCCGGTACGGGCACCCTGACCGCCGCGATGTGGTCCAACTCCGAGAATCTGCCGGCCGGCACGGTGCCGGACGGGCGGCCGACCGATCAGGATCAGGCACTGCTGGCCGGCTTCGGCTCCCTGGCCGGCTCCGCGAAGCTGCTGACCGGGAACTGGCCGGGCGCCGCCCAGCCGGACGGCACCGTTCCGGCGGCCGTGCCCGAGACGGTCGCGACCTCGCTGCGGCTGGCCGTCGGATCGACCTTCGTCGTCAAGGACTCCATCACCGACCGTGCCGTCCGCGTCCGGATCGTCGGAACCTACCGGCCGCTCGGCGCCCGGAGCGCCTACGCGCTGCTCGACCAGATCCCCGACAACGGCGTGCGGTCCGCGGCGCCGTTCTTCACCTACGGACCCTTCGACGTCGATCCGACCGCCTTCACCCACGGCCTGGTGGCATCCGATCAGACCGCCTGGGACATCCAGCCATCGCCGCTGGTCCTCGCCCGGCGCGGCCCGGACGCCGACTCGGCCGCGATCCACACCCTGACCTCGGCGTTGCAGCGCTCCGCGACCCTCGGCTCGTCCCAGGTCACCACGACACTGCCCGGCCAGCTCGCCGCGTTGACCACGGCGCGGAACACGGCCCGCACCGAACTGGCCGGCGTCGCACTCGTCCTGCTCACGCTGACCATCGCCGCGCTGATCGTCACGGCCCGGCCGCTGGGCGCCCAGCGCGAGACCGAGACCTACCTGCTCGCCATGCGCGGCCGCAGCCGCCGGCAGGCCGCGCTGGCCAACGTCGGCGAGGCGGTCACGCTCGGCGTGGTCACCATGCTGGCCGCCGCGCCCGCCGGCACACTGCTGGCGGTCTTCCTCGGCCGCGGCGGACCGCTGGGCACCGGCAACAACCCGGCGGTCACCGCGGCGGCGCCACCGCTCAACGCGGCGCTGCCGCCCGTCGACGCCTGGCTCGCGGTCGTGGGCGTCGCGCTGTTCGCCGCCGCGATCCTCATCGTCGCCGCCGCCCGCAAGTTCTCCCCGAGCGGTCGGCTGGTGCGGGCCGGCCGCCAGTCCCGCCTGGCAGGCGCCGCGCGGGCAGGCGTCGACCTGGCCGTGCTCGCCCTCGCCGCGGCGGCCTACTGGCAACTGCGCAGCCTGTCCTCCGGCACGCCGGTCTACGCGCTGCTCGTACTCGCGCCGGCACTCGCGTTGCTCGCCTGCGCCCTGCTGTGCCTGCGGCTGCTGCCGCTGCTGGCCGGCCTCGGCGACCGGCTCGCCGCGCGCGGCCGCGGCATGGGCTCCGCGCTGGCGGTCTGGCAGATCAGCCGCCGCCCCCGCCATCACGCCGGTCCGGCGCTGCTCATCGTCTTCGCGGTCGCCGGTGGGACGTTCGCCCTGGGCCAGCACGCCACCCGGCAACTGTCCATCGGCGACCAGGCCCAGTACGCGGCGGGCGCCCAGATCCGGGTGGACATCCAAGGGTCGAGCTTCGCCCCGGCCGCCTCCGCGGCCGTCGCCGCCGACCGGTCCGTTCGCGTCGCCACCCCGGTGATCCAGACCTCCGGCTACAACGGCAGCGCGGTGCTGGCGATGGACAGCCGCACCGCGTCGCGGACCGTGCTGACCCGCCCGGACCAGTACTCGTCGCCACCGGCGGCCCTGTGGGCACATCTGGGCACGGGCGCACCGAAGGCCACGACCCTGCCGGCACGCCCGACGACCGTCGGCCTCACCGCGGCGCTGTCCCGTCCGGGTCCGGCGACCGGTGGCGGCGTCAGCGGCGCGCAGGTCGCGGTCACCGTCGAGGACTCGCTCCACCGGTTCACCCAGCTCACCGCGCAGTCACTAGCCGATGACGGGTCACCGCACCCGCTGACCTTCCCGATCCCGCCCGGCGCGGACTACCCGCTGCGCGTCGCCGAGCTCTCCCTGACCTACCTGACCCCGAGGGCGAAAGCCACGAACGCGACCCTGACCGTCAGCTCGCTGCGCTCGTCCGCCGGTGTCACCGCGCTGCCGCTGGACGGCTGGTCCGAACAGATCCAGTCCACCGACCTGCAGCAGGCGGTCACCGCGATACAGACCGGCGGCACGGACCAGCCGGCCGCGAACGCCCAACTGGCCGGATCGCCGAAGAGCAGCGGATCGGGCCGCTGGTCGCTCGGCTTCGCCTCCGGCTTCGGGTTGGTGGCGAACACCAACGCTCCGGCGCAGGTGACGCTCACCGTGGCACCCACCGCCGCGGCGACGCTGCCCGTGCTGGCCACCGGCTCGTTCCTCGCGTCGAACCAGCTCAGGATCGGCTCGCTCACCCAGGTCGGCGCGGACGGACTGAACATCCCGGCCCGCATCGTCGGGAAGGTCGCGGCGTTCCCGACCATCAGCGACACCGACCTGTCCGGCGGCCTGGTCGTCGACGACGACGCGCTGCAATACCGGCTGCTCGACCAGGGACTGCCGCCGCTCACCGCGACCTCCTACTGGCTGACCACGGCAGGTGGGGCGGTGCCGGCCGGCCTGCCGGAGGGCGGCGTGGCGGTCACGACCCTCGCCGGGACCCGCGCGGCGCTCGCCAACGACCCGCTCACCCAGCTCATCCAGCAGAGCCTCATCGCGCTCGGCAGCACCGCCGGCATCCTGGCGATCGCCGCCCTGTGGGCGGCCGTGGCCGCCGCCCGCCGCGAGCGCGCCGACCAGGAGGCCGTCCTCATCGCGCTCGGCATCTCCGGACGCAGACAGGCGCTGCTGCAGGCCGCCGAGATCGTCACCGTCGCCGGCCCGGCCGCCGTCGCCGGCCTCGCCATCGGCATCCTGATCTCCCGGCTGATGCTGCCCTACCTCACGTTGACCAGCGCCGCGACGATTCCGGTGCCCTCCATCGTGATCGTCGTCTCCTGGCTGCCCTCGCTGATTCTGACCGCCGCGATGATCGTCGGCCCGGCCCTGGCCGCAGCGCTCGCCGTCGTGGCCACCCGGGCCGGCGCCGCCGCCCGACTGCGCTCGCTGGAGACCGCGTGACCAGCCCCGGCGACGAGCAGCACACCGCATCGACCCGCGGGCGCGGCACCCTCCTCGGTGCCGTGGCCGGGAGCGGGCTCGGCGCGGCGCTCGTGCTCGCGCTGCTGGCCGGCGCCGGAGCCTTCGCCGCCACCGTGGTGCCACGCGAGAACGCCCAGGCGCAGAGCGCCGCGCTGCGCGCCGAACTGGCCGCGGCCGCCCCCGGCACGTCCTCCGTGTTCGGCCGGTCCGATCTGAGCAGCCTGTCGCAGAGCATCCGGCCGACCACCCCCGACAGCCCGATCCCCCTCAACCAGATCGCTGAGCCGGAAACCGCGCTGCGCAAGGAACTGGCCTCCCTGGGCATACCGCTGTCCACGAAACGGACCGACTACTGGCAGGGCCTGGGCGCGAACGAGGACCGGGTCGGGTTCACCAACGCCACGCCGACGCAGGCCGCGCTGCCGCAGGTCCGCACGGCGCTGAACTACCGCTCCAACCTGACCGACCACGCCACCCTGGTCCAGGGCGCCATGCCGGACCGCGCGACCGGACCGGTGGGCACCGACCAGGCCGGCTTCTTCCAGGTCGCGGTCACCGAGCAGACCGCGGCCACCTTCCACCTGCACGTCGGCGAGACCCTGACGCTGGCCTCCGCCGCCGTGACCCCGATCCAGTTGCAGGTCACCGGGATTCTCCGGGTCCGCGCACCGGCCGACGACTTCTGGGCCTACGACGTGACGGCGGCCGCGCCCCAACTCGTCAAGCCGACCAGGGGTGCCCCGCCGTTCTACGAGTCGGACGTCTTCATCGGCGAGAACGAACTCGACGCACTCCAAGCGGCATTCATCGGCCAGGTCAGCGTGGTCTACGCCGTACCGCTCGACCTCTCCCACGTCACCAGCGCGCAGGCACAGCCCCTCGCCGACGCCATCGTCACCGCCACCTCCGACGCCGTCGACCTCCCGCTGCCCGGCGACGCCGGCACCCACGGCCAGCCGACCGCGCTGTCACTCGACCTGGCCGGCGGCCCGACGCAGCCGCTGGGCCAGTTCCTGGGCCAACGTCGCGCCGTGGACGCCGTGCTGTCCATGGTGGTCGGCTCCCTCGCCGCACTCGGCGCCGCCGTGCTGTTGCTGTGCATCCTGCTGCTCGCCGAACGACGCTCCGCCGAGTTCACGCTGCTGCGCGCCCGAGGCGCGTCCGGCCGGCAACTCGCCCTGCTCGCCGTGCGAGCCAGCGCCATCAGCGTGCTGCCGGCCGCCGCGGGCGTGGCGCTGGGCTGCGTGCTCATACCGAGCCCGCTCCCGGTACTCGCCGACTGGTGGGTGCCCGCACTCATCGCCCTGATCGCCCTCGTCGGACCCGGCGCGGTGGCCGCGATCCGCTACCGCGCCCGGGCCGCCAAGACCACCGACCGCTGGTCGGCCGCGGCCGCCGGTGTCCGGACGCTGCGCGCCAGGGCGGGTCGCGACCGGATCCGCCGAGCCGTCGGCAGCACCGCCACGGTCGCGCTGTGCGTCGGTGCGGTCGCGGTGCTGCGCCACTACGGCAGCGGATCCAACGTGCTCGCCGCGCTCGCCCCGTTCCTGATCGCGGTCCCCATCGCCATCGGCATCTACTACCTCGCACCACCGGTCATCCGAGCCCTGACCAGCGTGACCGCCCGCCGGCGCGACGCGGTCCCGTTCATCGCGATGGCCCGCGCCTCCCGCGGATCGACGATCGCCTGGCTGCCGTCGCTCGCGCTCGTCCTCACGCTGGCCGTCGTCGCGGTCGGCTCGATCGTGCACGACACGGTCGTCACCGGGGAGGTGAACGGCTCCTGGGCGGCGGTCGGCGCGGACGACGTGATCACCGCAGAAGGTGCCAGCAGCGCCGGATTCGGCCCGGCCGCCGTGCACGCGCTCAGCACGCTGCCCGGAGTCACCCGCAGCGCCACCGCCGGCCAGCTCGACGTCGGCGACTTCGTGCTCACGCCGGTCTCCGACAACCTGCCGGACGACACCGTCATGCTCGTCGTGGACCCGGCCCGGTACAGCGCCCTGACCGCGGGCACGCCGGCCGCCCAGCTACCCGCCGGCCTGGCCGAACCGGCGGACCCGCACGCCCCGGTTCCGGTCATCGCCTCAGCCCCGGTCGCCGAGGACTTCGGTTCCGGCAGCACGATGGGGATCGACGGAGTGCAGTTCCCGGTCAGGCAGGTGGCCACCGCCACCGCGACCGCCGCCCTGCCAGGCGCCCACGACTTCCTGATCCTGCCCTCCTGGGCACTGCACCGGCACGGCATCGCCGCGCCAGCGCCGACCGTGCTGATGCTCGACGGCACGACCGGCGCCACGACGCTCACCACGACACTGCATCGGATCGCCCCCGGCTCAACCCTGGCCCAGCGCGCCACCGAACTGTCCGCACTGACCCACGCGCCCTTCCAGACGGGCACCTTCGACACGCTCGACCTCGCGATGCTCGGCGCGGCGCTGCTCGCGGTCGTCGCACTGCTGTCCAGCCTCACCATGGGCGCGCGCTCGCGCGAGCAGGCACTGGCGCGGCTGGCCACCATGGGCCTGAGCCGCCGCCAGGCCAACCGGCTGGTCCTCCTGGAGAACCTGCCCGCCCTGGCCGCCGCCCTGATCGGCGGAGTGGTGTGCACAGTGGCGATCGGGGCGTTGATCGGTCCGGGCATCGACCTGGGAGTCTTCACCGGCACCGCGCGGTCGGTCCCGCTCCGGATCGATCTCTGGACACTCACGCTCGCCGGCGCGGCCACCGCGCTGACCGCCGCGGTGACCCTGGCCGGGCACACCGCGGCCGCGCATCGACGCGGCGTGACCGCGGCCCTGCGACTCGGGAACGGTGAGTAGCGGTGAACAGCGACGAGGAGGCTGCCATGCCGGCAGACACACCTTCACCCCGTGACACCCGGACCGCGACCACGGCCCGGCTACACGACGCCACCGCCCCGGCGGCCGGTCTGGCCGAGCTCGGCGCGCTGGCCCGCTCCGGTCGCACCGAGTACGGCACCGACGCCCTGGTCATGTGCGACCAGCTGGTGCGGATCTTCACCGCGGAGGACGTCGAGGTGCAGGCGTTGCAGGGCCTCGACCTGCTGGTCTCCGAACGCGAGCTGACCGCGCTGGTCGGCGCCTCCGGCAGCGGCAAGTCGACACTGCTGACCATCCTCGGCGGACTGGACAAGCCAACGGCCGGCACGGTGCGCGTCGCCGGGCACAACCTCGCCGAACTGGGCCCGCGCGACTGGCTCGAATACCGCCGCCACACCGTCGGGTTCATCTGGCAGCAGACCGCACGCAACCTCGTGCCCTACCTGACCGCCCACCAGAACGCACAGCTGCCGATGCGCTTCGCGGGCGTGCGGCGCAAGGCCCGCCGCGACCGCGCGATGGAACTGCTGGACACCGTCGGCGTCGGCTACTGCCGCGACCGCTACCCCAAGCAGATGTCCGGCGGCGAACAGCAACGCGTCGCGATCGCCACCGCCTGCGCCAACGATCCCCGGCTGCTGCTGGCCGACGAACCGACCGGCGAACTGGACTCGAACACCGCCGGGGACGTGTTCGGCGCACTGCGCGCGGTGAACACGAACCTGGGCACGACGGTCCTGATCGTCACCCACGACATCGAGGTCGCCGGGCAGGTGGACCGCACGGTCGCCATCCGCAACGGCCGCACCAGCACCGAGACCGTGCGCGAGGCCCTGGAACCGGAGGACGGCAGCGAGGCCGGTCGGCGGGAGGTGGAGTACGCGGTGCTCGACCGCAACGGCAGGCTCCAGCTACCGGCCCGGATGACCGAGCGCCTCGGCATGCGCGACCGGGTGCGGCTCGACGAGCGGACCGACCACATCGCGGTCCGGCCCGGCAGCGAGAGCGCGGAACGGATGGAGCGGCGGGCATGACAGGTGCAGAAGCGACGGCTACCGCCCCGCACAATGAAACCGTGTCCAACGCGGTAGAGGTGCGTGACGTCGAGCGGATCTTCGGCACCGGCCCGACCGCGGTACACGCCCTGCGCGGCGTCTCGCTCGACGTACCCCGCGGTTCCCTGATCGCCGTGCGCGGCCGTTCCGGCTCCGGCAAGACGACCCTGCTCAACATCGTCGGCGGACTCGACCAGCCCGACGCCGGCACGGTGCGCGTCGACGGCGCCGACGTCAGCGCGATGACCGAGCCCGAGCGGCGCGAGCTGCGTCGCACGAAGGTCGCGTTCATCTTCCAGGCCTTCGGCCTGCTTCCCATCCTGTCCGCGGCCGAGAACGTGGGCGTCCCGTTGCGGATCGCCGGACTGCCCCGCCACGAGCGTGACGAGCGGGTCCAGCTGATGCTGGACATCACCGGCCTCGGTGGCCACGAGGCCCAACGCCCCGGCGAACTGTCCGGCGGCCAGCAGCAGCGCGTGGCCATCGCACGCGCCCTCGCCGGGCAGCCCGAGGTGCTCATCGCGGACGAGCCGACCGGCCAACTCGACTCGGAGACGGCCCGCCAGATCATGCGACTGTTGCGCACGGTGGTGCGTTCCGAGGGAATCTCGGCGCTGGTGGCCACACACGACACCACGCTGCTCGACCTCGCCGACGGCGTGCTGCACCTCCAGGACGGCGTGATCGTCGCCGAGTAGGCCCGTGCAGGTCATGGCCGCCTTCCCGCAGGCACGGCAACAACACCGCTAGCTTCAGTCTTCACTGAACCGACAGTATTAAATTGGTCAGTATCTCAACTCGGCGAACAGTCCGAAGTGGTCGGACGGATGCACGCCGTCGATCGGCTCGGTGCCGACCAGTTCGGCCCGGAGCGGCTGGCCGACACCGCCCGGACCGAACGACGTGCTGAACAGGTAGTCGATCCGCCACGTGCGCGGGTAGACCGGCAGGGTCCACGGGTTGTCCCGCGACCACGTGGCACCGGGTCCGTCGCCTGCCAGGTCCCACGCGTCGTGCCAGCACACGTCCCGTGCGGTCCGGCCGGTGATCATGCGGATCTCGTCGGTGTCCGGGCCCGTGTTGAAGTCGCCGCACACCACGGTCAGCCCCCGGTGCCGCTGCGCCCGTACGGTGTCCACCAGCGCGCCGACCTGGGCCTGGCGGACGCTGGAGTGGTGCGGCGGATAGTCCAGCATCGTGTTGAAGACGCGGAGCACGCCGCGCGGGCCGTCGATCCTGACCTCGTAGGTCAGGCCGTCGTGCTCCGGCGGCCCGCCCAGCCGCGTGGCACCGCGCACCTCGATCGGCCACCGGGACAGCACGGCGATACCCGATGCCGCGCCGTTGAACTCGCGGCCGCCGTGAAAACAGTGGTACGGCAGGCCGATGGCCGCGCCCAGTTCGTCGGCCTGGTCCCGGTCGGGCGTCGCCCAAGCTTCCTGCAGTGCGACGACATCGGGCGACCACTGGGCCAAAGCGGATCGGATGCCGGCCTGTCGTTGTTGCCACGGACCGAACCGGCCCCAGACGTTCCAGGTGACGAACCTGACTCCGGTCGCCACGAGCGGCCCGTACGGTTGGGTCAGGTCCGTCACGCGATCATCGTGCCAGAAGCGCACCGAGAATCACCAGAACGCCAACGGGACCAGCCGAACGCCACCGGCCGTCGAATCGACCGGGAGCCGGGTGTCGGCGTCCGCTCAGTCGAGATCGAACTCGTTGCCCTCGATGTCCTGCATCACGATGCACGACTCGTCGTGATCATCGGCAGGCAGTAGTCGCACGCGTACCGCGCCGAGCGCGACCAGTCGTGCGCACTCGGCCTCGAGTGCGGCGAGGCGCTCGGCACCCACGAGCCCGGTGCCGATCCGCACGTCGAGATGCACCCGGTTCTTGACGACCTTGCCTTCGGGAACGCGCTGGAAGAACAGCCGTGGGCCCACACCAGTGGGGTCGACGCAGGCGAACGCCGAACCCCGCAGCTCGGGCGGCAGTGAGCGGTCGAACTCGTCCCACGTGGCGAACCCCTCCGGGGGTGGCGGTACGACATACCCCAACACGTCGCACCAGAAACGTGCTACGCGCTCAGGTTCCGCGCAGTCGAAGGTGACCTGGAACTGCTTGACCGACGCCATCCGTCCACCATACGGGCGCGTGGCCGCCTCGCGCGACCTCGCCTCAAGTCCAGTTCGGACAGTTCCGGCGCCGTCAGTAGCGGACACCCGTGATGGCGAACCGCTCGATATCCGTCGACTGTCCACCCGTGGCAACCGCGACGGTGAGGACGCCGTGTCCGGACGGCATCGTGACCGGCACGGCGACCTGCCACGGTGCACGGTCGCCACCGGCCGGAACACCGTCCACCGCACCCACCGGAGTACTCCGGGACAGGCTGTGGACCTGTACCCGGAGACTCTCGTCGACTCCGGTGATCAGGCCACCCGCGGTGACCGGTGACCGCACGGTCGAGCCGTACGCGGGCGAGGTCAGCGTCAACGTCGTGTCCCGGGTACCGACCACCTCCCACGGCACGTCGGCACCGCCGCCGAACCGGACCAGATGCAGCACGGCCGACGTCACCGGATCACCGTTCGGGTTGTCGAAGCCGACCGTCACCCGGGCGGACCGTCCGGACACGACGGCGGCGAGGACCTGGTCGACGTTCGTGTAGCCCAGGTAGGACCGGGTGAACGACAGCGCGGTCAGGTCGGCGTTCAGGTGCCACGGCTGGTGGCCTTCGGAGTGGAAGTCGCGCTGCCACGCGACCACGCCGGCCTCGTCCGCGAACGGCCACAGTGGCAGCCCGGCCAACGACGCCGTCGGCGGCACCGTGGCACCGGGAGCCGTGACGGCGGGCGCGGGTGTGGGCCTGGGCCCCACCGATGTCCCGGATGTCGGTTGCCCGGCCTCCCGATCAGTCGGTCTGGCCAGCAGCACACCGGCCGTGAGCGCCCCGGCCACCAGGATCACGATCGCACCCGCGATCAGGCTCAGGCGTAACCGGGGCGAAGGTCCGCGGGGTTCCTCGGCCATGGACATCGACCTCCCAGGCGCAACGGTCACCCGGCCCGGTCAGGCTGTCCAGATTCCTAAGTCCTCTTCCTGGCGATCCCGGAGCACATGTTGGTCACAACCCCAACTCGGTGGCGAGACGGTCGAGGTGGAAGTCGGCGTCGCCGTAGGTGAGGGCCGCGGCCGTGGCGTGGCGGAGGTAGCGGTGCAGGTCGTGTTCGGCGGTGAACCCGATGGCGCCGTGCACCTGGTGACCGAGGGCGCAGACCCGCTGGTACGCGTCGCTGACGACCGCTTTCGCCGTGCTGACCTCCATCGTGGCGTCCGACCCGGTGCCGAGCCGCCACGCCGCCTCGTACGTGGCGAACCGCGAGCCCAGCACGTCGATCGCCATGTTCGCGCAGTGGTGCTGCACCGCCTGGAAGGCGCCGATCGGCTGGCCGAACTGGCGGCGCTGGCCGGCATAGTCCACGGTCAGGTCCAGCACGGCCTGCGCGCCACCGACCATCTCGGCGCAGGTGAGCACCGTGGCGTAGGCCGTCGCGGCGGACTGGCCTGCCGGCAGTACCCGTTGCGCCGGCACGGGTACCGCGTCGAAGGTCACCGTGTGGACGGGTTCGTTGCCGACCACGTCGAGGCGCTCGGTGGTGATCCCCGCCGTGCCGCTGTCGACGAGGGCGGCGGCCGGGCCGTCCGGCGTCGCGACGGCCACCAGCAGGTCGGCCGCCTCCGACGCGAACGGGACGAACAGCGCGCGACCGGCCACCACGTACCCGTCGCCAGAGGGCGTCGCGGTGAGGTCGGAGTCGGCACCGATGTGGCCGATCGCCCGGCCCGCGATGACGGCCGGCAGCCACTCCTGCCGCTGCTGGTCGGTACCGAATCGGGCGATGGTCGACGCGCCGGCCACGGTCGGCACGAACGGCGTGGCCGTCCCGGCCCGGCCGAGTTCCTCGGCGAGCAGGCACGCGTCGAGGAAGTCGGCGCCGACGCCGCCGTAGGCCTCCGGCACGGTCAGGCCGGTCCAGCCCAGTTCGACGATCTCCTTCCACAGGCCGGCACCGTCGGACCGCCCGGTCAGGAATTCCCGGGCCGTGTTCTGGACCAGTCGCTGGTCGTCGGTCAGCGTGAGGTCCACTAGGCGTCCACCGGGATCTTGTCGGAGCGCACCCACACGCCGGGCCGCTCCTCCCAGAACAGCTGCACCAGCACGCCGCCGGTCTGCTTCGGGTGCACGAAGGTGTGCTTCCAGGCCGCGCCGTCGGTGATGCCCTCCTCGTCGTCGAACGGCTCGATGCCGTGCTGGGCCAGCGCCGCGCGTGCCGCGTCCCAGTCGGCGACCTGGAACGTCACGTGGTGTACGGACGTCCCGTTGCGTGCCAGGAACCGGTCGATGAACGAGTCCTCGCCGCGCGGCATGATGATCTCCCAGCACACCGACGATCCCGGGATGTTCAGCACCAGGTCCGCCATGTCGGGCAGTTCGTCGATCGGCGTCTTCCAGATCGGCAGGAACCCGGCCAGGTCCGCGTACCACTGGGCGAGCACCTCACGGTCGGGGAATGCCTGGCAGATGTGGTCCATGGTCACGATGCCGACCGACGGGCCGCCCGCCGCGGCATCCTCGACCGGTTCCGAGTTCTCGTCGCCGACCAACGCCAGGCTGCCGGTTCCGCGCAGCCGGAATCGCACGCCGGGCCCCTGCTCCGGCGGGGTCAGCGACGCCTCGATCCAGCCGTGGCCGGAGTCGACGTAGGCCAGTCCGCGCTTGTCCAGCTCGGCACGTACCGCGTCCAGGTCGGGCACCTCGGCGCCGACGTGGTGGAACCCCGGCCTGCCCTTCTGATCGTCCAATGTGGACTGGATCGGCGAGTTCGCGCCGGAGGGCGCGAGCACCACCCAGTCCTGGCCCCAGCTACCGGGCACGGCGAGCCGGACGCCCTGCACGCCCTGCTCCGGGTTGTCCCAACGGCGCACCGGGTGGAAGCCGAAGACGTCGCGCAGGAACGAAACCTGGCCGTCCAGGTCGGGTGTCACCTGTGCGACGTGGTCGATCCGGTAGATCCGCATCGAGTGACTCCTCTCCTCAGGACGGGTGGGGTTCGATCCAGTCGTAGCCGTTCTGTACGAGTTCCTTGACCAGACGCAGGTTGTACCGGTTCATCGCGGCGATCCGGTTCGCCAGTTCCTCGACGCGGGAGTCGAACTCGTCGGCCGCGTACACGTCGTTGACCAGGCCCAGGCGCAGCGCGCGCTCGGCGTCCAACCGAACCCCGGTGAACAGCATCTCCATGGCGCGGGCCTTGCCGATCCGCTGCGGCAGCCGCTTGACGCCACCCCAGCCGGGCGCGGACCCGCCGAACTCGGGCTGGTCAGGGTCCTCCTTGCCGTCCATGAACTTCGGCTGGTACGGCGGCCGCGCCGAGAGCGTGATCTCCACCAGCCCCAGCTTCGCGTTCTCGTGCGCCACGATGAAGTCCGCGCCCAACGCCAGTTCCAGCCCGCCGCCGACGGCGTAACCGTGCACCGCGGCGAAGACCGGGACGGACAGCCGGGCCATCATCGCGAACGTCTTCTCGCCGAGGCGGCCCTGCTCGATCCGGTCCTGCTTGGTCAGCCCCTCGGACCAGTCCAGGTCCATCCCGGCGCAGAAGGCCCGCTCCCCCGCGCCTCGCAGCACGGCGACGCAGACGTCCTCGTCGTCGTCGATCTCGGTGAACACCTGGCGCAGCTCCGCCAACGAGCCCGGGGTCAGCGCGTTCAGCTTGTCCGGTCGGTTGAGCGTCAGCCAGGCGACCCGGTCCTTGATCTGCACGTCAAGGGTCTCGTACATGTGCTTCGTCTCTCTCCTCTATTTCCTCGGCAGTCCGAGCCCACGGGTGGCGATCACGTTGCGCTGTATCTCCGTCGTCCCGCCAAGGAACGTAGCCGCGACCGCGTCCGCGCGCAGATGTGCGTACGTCGCGTGCAGCGGCGCGCCCTCGCGCTGCCACAGCTGGGAATACGGGCCGAACGCGGACGCGCCGGTCCGCGCGAGCCGCTGGAGCAGCTCGGCGCCGAACAACTGGTTCACCGACGCCTCGTAGCCGGGCACCCCACCCCTCGCCTGCACGGAAACCGTGTACCTGGCGAGGTTGTAGGCGATCCTGATCTCGGCGTACCGGCGGGCGATCTCGTGCCGCAGCACGCCGCGGTCGGCGCGGACGAAGTCCCTGCCCTCCGCCGAGCGCAGGTAGGTCACGAGGTCGGCGAGGGCCTGCTCCATCTTCACGCACGCCCCGATGCCCGCCCGCTCGAAGGACAGCGCGTCCATCGCCACGTACCAGCCCTTGTTCTCCTCACCCACGCGGTTGGCCACCGGGACCCGCACCTCGTCCAGGAAGATCTCGGCGAACGGGGCCGCGCCCCGGATGTCGGTGATCGGGCGGACGGTCACGCCCGCCGTCGTCGCGTCCAGCAGCAGGAACGTGATGCCCTTGTGCCTCGGCGCGTCCGGGTCGGTGCGCACGAGCAGGAACAGCCAGTCGGCGTACTGGCCCAGCGAGGTCCACACCTTCTGGCCGGTCACCACGTAGTCGTCGCCGTCGCGCACCGCACGGGTGCGCAGGCTGGCGAGGTCCGACCCGGAGCCGGGCTCGGAGAACCCCTGTGCCCACGTCGTCTCGCCCCGGGCGATCCTCGGCAGGTGCTCGGCCTTCTGCTCGTCCGTGCCGTGCGCCAGCAGCGTCGGGCCGAGCAGGAACGCGCCGATGCCGTTCACCGTGGGCACCCGCGCCCGCATCATCTCCTCCTGGAGCACGAACTCCAGCAGCGCGGACAACCCGGCGCCGCCGTACTCGCCCGGCCAGTGCGGAGTGATCCATCCCTTGTCCGCCAACGCGTCGGCCCACCGGCGGGCGCCGTCCCGGCGGGCCGGATCGGTGGACACCCGGTCGGCAGGCCAGTTGTAGCCCCAGACGTCCTCCGGCTCCATCGAGTGCTCGTCGCCATGGTCGGGGAGGTAGTCGGCGGGGAAGCGTTCGGCGATGAACGCCCGCACCTCCTGCCGGAATGCCGCCTCTACTGGCGAGTCCTCCCAGTGCACGGTTCACGCCGTCCTTTCGGCCCGGCCGGTGTCGTCCGCCTCGCGGTCCCAGGTCGACGCCGTGAGGCCGTGGTCGCCCAGTTCCTTCAACTTGTACTTGGCGACCTTGTCCGTCGGGGTTCTCGGCAGCGCGTCCACGAACTCCACGTACCTGGGCACCATGAACCGGGGCAACCGGTCCTCGCAGTACGCGACCAGTTCGTCGGGTTCCAGCGTGGTTCCCGGGCGCAGCACGACGGTCAGCTTGACGTCCTCGTCCTCCAGTTCGGAGGGCACGCCGGTGGCGGCGCACTCGACGATGTCCGGGTGCAGGTTGACCTCGCACTCCAGATCGAACGCGGAGATGTTCTCGCCACGGCGACGGATCGCGTCCTTCATGCGGTCGAGGAAGAAGTAGTAGCCGTCCTCGTCCCGGTACCCCCGGTCGCCCGTGTGGTACCAGAGGTTCCGGAACGCCTCGGCGGTCGCTTCCGGCGCGCCGTAGTAGCCGGTGGTGATCACGAACGGCTGCCTGGGGCGGACGACGATCTCGCCGGGCTCGCCCGCGCCGAGCAGGTGGTCCTGCTCGTCCATCACGCCGACCTCGAACCGCCGGTCGTTCGGCGTGCCGCACGACCCGAGCCGCCATTCGCCGTACGGGCTGCCGGTGACGATGCCGGCCTCGGTACTGGTGTACGTCTCCGCCGAGCGCACGCCGAACCGGTCCAGTAACGGAGCGTCCAGCACGGATTTCCCCATGTAGAACGTCTTCAGTGGATGGTCCTTGTCCTGCGGGCTCGCCGGCTTGCTCAGCAGGATCGGGATCATCGAGAACACACTCATGCACACCTCGGCGCCGAACGCGCGCACGTCGTCCCAGAACCGGGACGCGTGGAACTTGTCGGTCACCGCGATCGCGCCGCCACCCACCATCGCCGAGAACACGCCGTCCCACAGGCCGGCCGCGTGGAACAGCGGCAGCGGGCAGTAGATCGTGCTGCCCCACCGGTCCAGGTAGTCGAGTGAGTCGATCGCGCAGGTCAACGCGAGTGCGTGCGAGCACATCGCGCCCTTCGACGGCCCCGTGGAGCCGGATGTGTACATGATCGCCTGCAGGTCGGAGAACGCCACGGCTCGGCGGACCGGCTCGGCGCCGTGGGACAGCAGCTCCGCGAACGACAGTGTCGGCTTGCCGACCGGGCGGTCCACCGCACCGCGGACGATCACCCTGCCCAGCCCGGGCAGCCGGTCCGTCAGGGGCGTGACGCGGTCGGCGTAGGCGGCGTCGACGATCAACGTCGTGGAGTCGGAGCTGGCCAGCACGTGCCGCAGCAGCTCACCGTGATGCGCGGTGTTCACCGGCACGGCGACGGCGCCGAGCCGGGACAGCGCGAAGATCGTGAACAGGATGTCGGCGCAGTTGGGCAGCATGACCGCGACGTGGTGGCCGCGGTCGATGCCCTGCGCGGCGAGGCCGCACGCCACCCGGTCGGCCATCGAGTCGACCTCACCGTACGTGAGCTCGCCGTCATGGAACTTGAGAAAGACCTCGGAACGGTGGGTGACCGCCCGTTCTCGGAGAATGTCGCCGACCACCAGGCTGTCCAGCTTCTCGCTGCGCATCCACACCCTCCGTATGGCTTCCCGAAGGCCCTCGAAGCGGGTTCGCGTCACCCATCCGACCACGAGCCACCGTGCCTGGGCTACCCCCTGACCGCTCAGCGCACACATCATCGCTGGTCGAACGCCGGACATCCGGTGGCGGCCCAGGCCTGCGCAGAGCGAAGGTGATCCTCGTCACGAGCGGTGTTCGGAGCGGATCGGCTCCACAGCGCGGGACGGTGGGTCTTCAGGTACCTGCTGGTGCCCGGCAACAGGACGAACAGCAGGCTCAGCACGGTGCAGACGTCGATGAGGTATGTCAACGGCCCCGGCGCGATGTACACGGACGCCAAGAATGCCGTGAGTTCGACGCCGAGCGAGGCCACCGCCACCATGCCCAGGCCGACGGCCGCCAGTATCGGGCCAACGGACTTTCTCCTCCACATCACGATGGCCCCACAAGTACGAGAACGTCGCCGGTCGCCCACACCACGTCACTCAGTCCTATCACCCATATGAGAAGGTGGGCGACGAAGGTGGGGGTACCGATCAGGAATGCGATGGCACTTCCGGCAAAAATCAACCAGAGATAGTGCACAGGGTCAGTGCGGTGATCTCAGCAAGATCGGCTTGATGTAAGCGGCGCTGCCTGTGTCTGTGGGAATGGCTGGCTTTGGCCGCGGGCTGGACAGGACCATCGCCGCCGATCGCGCACTGACGGACCGCATCGGCGATCTCCAGGCGGCGCACCTCCACCAGCTCGCGGCGCTCCCGGCCATCACACCTAGGTCCGGCCCGCCGGATGCTCGAGAAGTACCGCGTCCAGCTCTGGGCCCAGCAGCTCGGCACCGCGCAGGCGGTCAGCGATGCCCGCATCCGCACGATGCTGAGTCCGTAGCCGGCCCTACTCAGCGTCCTGTGCCTCGATCAGGTCGAGGTCGCGGACGCAGAAGCGGTGGTGCTGGAAGGTCTCGTTGAGCACCGTGGCGAGGCACTGCCGCACCGAGCGGCCCCGGGCGTAGGGCGGCCAGACATCGTCGTCGGGCACCGGCGCTCGCGCTGCGAGCTGCCCAGCGGTGACCTCGTCGAGCCAGGCCTCGAGCTCGGCGGCCTGTGCCTCACGCACGCTCACGATCTCGTCGAGGGCCGGATCGAGCGTGGGGTCAAGCCCGTGCGCCGCACGGTAGGGCTCGACGGTCGTCCCGATGCCCATCGGCGTGAACAGCTCCGTCGAGCCCAGGCAGCAGCGGCGGAACCACGAGTCGTGGACGAAGACGAGGTGGCGCATCGTCTGCACCGCCGACCACTCGTCGTTCACGCTGCGCCGCTGGATGCCGGGCGTACGGCGGATTCGCTCGATCGTGGCGGCCCAGCCGGCATGGAGCCGACGCGATGCCTCGCGCAGATCGGCAGGGTCCTGGGAGCGGATCAGCACCCGCACCGGATGACGCCGGTCGAGCTCTGCCTCGACGTACTCGCTGACCTCGACACCGTTCACCACGAGGTTGGTGATCAGCCCGTCGATCACGGCATCCTGCATGACGACGCCGATCAGGCGTACCCCGGTCAGATCGCACTCGCGGAACTCCGCACCGTGCAGATCCTCGTCGACATACCGCGTCATGCTCCGCATACTAGGTCCGAGCACCGGCAAGTCAGCCTCCCCGGCCTGATGTGGCCTCTTCCAGGTCCTGACCGAGCGCGAAGAACGCAACATCATCGAGATCGGCACACACTCCTACCGCCTCGCCCGGACCCGCTGCCGCCACGAGGCCCAGCAATCCCAGGGTGGGGCCAAATCAGACCGTCACGGAAACCAGAAGTCGGTGGACAGTGGGGCCAAATCAAGCCGGGGCCACATGAGATCGTCATAGCCAGGATGGCCGTGGGGTGGGCCCGAAGGTGGGCGCGGAGTCCCTGGTGGAGGAAGTCTCACCAAAGATCATCTTCATCGTTGGGGACTCCACGTGATCATCTATCCAGTACCTCAGCCGACTGCTCCGCATCGAACGTCGTCGGCGCGGTACCCGCAAGAAGAGCAGGGCATTGACCTACTTCCGCCAAGCGGTACTGGGCTTGCGGTGGTTCCGCCAGAATGTTGAGGTGATCCCGATCAGGATGACCTGCGAACGTGCTGGATCAGGAAGTCTCATCATTGTCCGAGGGTGTTCGTCGACAAAACCGGGCCATTATATCGATGAGTCCGCCGGTGGCGGAGTGGCGGGCGGGCGCTGTTCCAGTGCCCGCAACGCCAGGCGGACGGCGGTGTCGAGCTGAGGATCGCGGCCCGCGGCCCAGTCGTGCGGCGCGATGGTCACCTCCACGTCCGGATCCACGCCGTGGTTCTCCAGCCCCCAGCCAACGCCGGCGAACCACCAGGCGTACTTCGGCTGCACCAGGAGGGTTCCGTCCACCAGCTTGTACCTGAGGTCGACGCCGCGCACCCCGCCCCAGGTGCGGGTGCCGACCACGGTCGCGACGCCGTAGGCCTTCAGCGCGTGGATCACCAGGTCGCCACCGGAGCTCGCGTACTCGTCCGTGATCGCCACGATCGAACCGCGTGCGGCGTCGACCGGGTAGCTGCACGGCTCCTCGTACCGGGACAGGTTCCAGCCGATGATGCGCCTGCCGAGCGTCTCGGCCACCAGTTGCCCGGCGTCGCCGCCCTGCGTGTCCCGCAGATCCACGATCAGGCCATCGCGCTGGAACTCGGTGTACAGATCCCGGTGGAGCTCGGCCCAGCCCGCCGTCATCATGTCCGGAATCTTCAGATAGCCCAGCCGCCCACCGGATGCCGCGCGGACGGCGGCCCGCTGCCGGGCGATCACATCGTGATAGCGGACAGCGTGCTCGCTCGCCAACGCGACCACGACCACCCGCCGGTCCGCTCCGTCCCGCCGCAGTGTCAGCTCGACCGGCTGGTCGGCCTTGCCGGCCAGCAGCGCGTTCGGGCCGAGATCCGCATCCACCTGCTGCCCGTCCACGGCGACGATGAGATCGCCCGGCGCCGCCGCGACGCCCGGGGCGGCCAGTGGGGAACGCGCGCCGATCACCGACGACTCGCCGGGCAGGATCCGCGCGATCCGCCAGGTCCCGTCCTCGACGCACTCGACGTCGGCGCCGAGCAGACCCTGCGCTGGCGCCGGGTCACCGCCCGGTGCCAGCACCCCCGCGTGCGAGCTGCCCGCCTCGCCGTGCAACTCCCACAGCACATCGAGCAGGTCATCCGAGGAGCCGATGCGGTCCAGCAGCGGCCGGTAGCGGTCGGCCATCGCGGCCCAGTCCACCCCGCCCATGTCGGGATGCCAGAAGTTGTCCCGCATCAGCCGCCACGCCTCGTGGTACATCTGCGTCCAGTCGGCCCGCGGTTCGACCGTCACCCGGATCCGGTCCAGATCCACGCTGACGTCCTCGTCCGAGCCGATCGCCTTGATCTTGAGTGACTGTGCCGTCCGGTAGGCCAGCGTGGTCCCGTCGCCGGATACCGCGTAGTCGTCCGGAGCCTCGACCTCCACCGAGCGCCCGGACTGAGCCAGGTCGTAGCGGACCAGCCGGGACTCCGCCTGCTCACCGGTCTCACCGAGCTCCCCGGCGTGCGGCAGTTCCAGCCACACCACGCCGCCCTGGACCGCACGGAGCTTCCCGTAGCGTCCGGCGGCCACCGGAAACGGCACGACCCGCTCGGCCAGCCCGGCGACGTCGAGGCCGCCCGCCGCCTCATCCGGACAGTCGTTCCACCGCGGGGCGAACGGCGATGGCGTCGTGGCCAGCAGTGGCACCAGGTAGGGCCGGATCCCGGGCAGGAACGCGAGACCGAAGGAATGCGGGTCGTAGACCGGATCGAACGCGCGGTTCGACAGGAACGCCAGGTACTTGCCGTCCAGCGTGAACACCGGCGAGGTGTCGTCGAACCGGGGCGGGGTCACGTCGGTGACGGTGCCGTCGGCCAGCCGGGCCAGCCGGATCCGCCCGGCCTCGCGCTCCGGCCGCCACGGCTGTGACCAGGCGAGCAGCGCGGAGTCGGGCGAGAACGCCAGGCCCATGACCTCCGCGTTGGTGCTGCGCGCGATCTCCGTGATCACCGGCTCGCCGGCCAGCGCCACCGTCAGCAGCCGCCCGTCAGTGCACGCGACCGCCGCCGTGCTCCCGTCCGGCGCCACGGCCAGTTCCAGGATTCGACCGAACTCGCCGTGCCCGATCCGTCTGGCGGCCGAGCCGTCGGCGGGGATCACGTCCAGACCGTCTTCGCCGCCGTTGTCCGACGCGCAGGCGACCGCGTCCGTGCCGGGGACGATCACCGGTAGCCGAGCGCGCACGCCCGGCTCGGCGAGCACTGCCCGGGCCGGCCCGTCGCGGCCGGGCAGCCGGTGCACGGTGCCGCGCACCTCGACGCCCAGCACCCGGCCGGTGGAGTCGAGCGCGAACGAGCCCAGCTGCGATGCGGCGGGCACCGGATAAGGGGCGCGCCCGGAGCCGGCTCCACTGAGCTGGATGTCCAGGCGAACCGGTTCGGCGTCGAGTGACTCGAGCAGCCAGACCTCACCGGCCCGCTGGTAGACCACGCGCCGGCCGTCGGTCGTCGCGTGCCGGGCGTAGTACGGGCCGAGGTCGGTGTGGCGGCACCGGTCCGTGCCGTCCGGAAGTGCGGAATAGAGCGCGCCGGTCCCCTCGTGGTCGGACAGGAACACGACCCGGGCTCCGACGAACATCGGGTTGACCAGGTTGGCACCCACATCGGCCAGGATGCGCGTGTAGTGCGAGCCGTCCGGCGAGTACCAGATCTTCCCGCCGGCACCGCCGCGGTAGCCCTTCCACTGGGCCGGCTCGGCCGGCTCGAAGTTCATGGGACTACCCACCAGCACGGCACCGTCGCGAACCGCGACGTCGCCCGCGGGCCCGTAGTCGAGCCGGCGGGCGGGGCCGCTCAGCGGCACGGCGAACGCCCAGGTCTTCATGCTGGAGTGCTGACCGGTCCGGCTGAGCACGAGCACCTCGTCGTCACCGGCCCAGCCGCGCACGGTCGCGAACCGGTCGCCCCAGTAGGTGAGCCGCCGGACCGGGCCGCCGCCCGCGGACACCGCATACGCCTCGGGTGCGGCCCGGGAACTGTCGCGAGTCGAGGTCCAGGCGACGTGCGTCGCTGACGGGTTCAGGCGTGGATGCAGCACCGGGACCTGGTCAGCGGTCAGCCGCCACGCCCGGGTGCCACTACCGTCCGCCGCCTCGCTCAGCGAGGCGAGCCAGACATCGTCCTCGGCCACGAAGGTGATCAGATCGCGCGCGACGTGCGGATAGCGGAGGTAACACGACTCTGCCACGCGCACACCCTAACCGCGCACCGCCGGGACACAGCGGTGATCGATCAGTCGGGTGGCTTCTGCCAGGACCGATTCAGGCCAGGCTGGTTTGGTCTAATCATATGTTGACTAATGGTATGGCCTATTGGTAGCAACAGGGGGTCCGCGAGTGCGTCGACCAACAGAAGGGCCTGTCATGCGTCGTCGCGATCTCCTCCACCCCAAGTCCAGGCGGATGTACGCCGCCATGATCGGATCGATCGTCCTGCTCGTCGCCGCGCTGCTGTCGGTGCCCGCGCAGGCGCAGAGCGGGCCCGGCGACTCCACCCCGGTGCCGTTCACCACGACCACCGTGCTGCTCGGCGCCGACCAGGTGATCGGTGGTCTCTACCAGCCGAACTCCCCCACGGCCAACCAGTCCACCGCCCTGATCCTCACCCACGAGACCGACGATTTCATCGGCAGCATTCCGTGCGTCCAACTGGCACAGCGCGGGTTCACCGTGCTGTGCGTCAAGTCGCAGTTCACCGACCAGGCCGAGGTGGCGTGGGACAGCCTCGCGCTGGACATGTCCGCCAGCGTGACGTTCCTGCGGTCGCTGCCCACCGTCCACAAGGTCGTGCTCGTCGGTTGGAGCGGCGGCGGCGCGATCATGTCCTACTACCAGAACGTGGCCGAGAACGGCATCGCCACGTGCCAGGCACCCGCCCGGCTCGACCCGTGCGGTGACGACCTGGCGAACATGCCGCCCGCGGACGGCGTGGTACTGCTGGACGCGATTCCGGGCATCGCGTTCTCCGACCTCACCGCGCTGGACGCCTCGGTGGTGAACGAGTCGAACCTGCGGGTGCGCAACGAGAACCTGGACATGTTCGCCACCCGGAACGGCTTCGACCCGAACGCGTCGTCCGACTACAGCACCGCGTTCGTCAACCGCTACACCGCCGCCCAGAGCAAGCGGGAGGCCGGACTCATCGCCGAGGATCAGGGACTGCGCCAGCAGATCGCCCGAGGAGACGGCCAGTTCCCGAACGACACACCGATGCCGGTCGGCCGGGACAGCGCGCGGATCTGGGAGGCCGACAGCGCCCTGATCTCGCACACCAAGAACAAGTTCCCGCTGATCTCGCCGCAGCACCCGGACGGCAGCGCGCCGCAGGTCGTGCATTCGGTGCGGGTGCCGTCGGCCAGTTCCTCGGACAACGCGGCATGGTCGTCGGACAAGGGTGGCTTCACGGCCAACTCGTTCCTGTCGGTGGGCGCCATCCGGGCACCGGCGCTGCGGATCACCGACGACTCGATCACCGGCATCGACTGGGCGTCCACGAACACGGCGACCGTGAACAACGTCCGAGGCATCACCACACCGCTGCTGATCATGTCGATGACCGGCCACTACTGGCTGGTTCCGTCCGAACTGTACTACCAGAACGCGAACCGCACGGCGAACAAGACACTCGCGTTCGTCGAAGGCGCGACGCACGGCTTCACCCCGTGCACCGCATGTGCCACCACACCGGGCGAGTTCGGTGACACGGTGGCCGAGACGTTCAACTACGTCTCGAACTGGCTGGTCCACAACTTCGGCTCCTGACCGAACGACACACGGACGGCGTGGGCACTCGCCCACGCCGTCCGTCGGCATAGGCCGGACCGGTTCTTCCGAGACTCCGCGTTCGAGAAGATGTCGAGCCGGCGGTCGCCGTGCGAAGGTCGATGACGGCGGTGTGCTTCGGCGGAGAAGGACGAGTGGTGTCGTGAACGATTTCCGGGCCTCCACCAGACGCATTTCCACCGTGGACACCCGGCTGGCCGACCTGCGGTGTGCCGAAGTGGACCGGTGGACGCTCGACAAACTTCCCTTGTGGAACGAGTCGTTGCTGGCCGGGGCATCCACGATTGCGGAGTTCGTCACCGAACTCGTGTCGGGCCCGCTGAGGCTGCTGCCCGACCCGAGGAACGTGTCCTTGCGGTACGCACAACAGATGATCGTGGACGTGGGAGTGATCGGCGCTTCGGTCGGACGGCACCGGCAGGAGCACGACCGGGCACTCCTGAACGACCCGGAGCGGTCGTTCGACGGCGTGCTCGTCGGCCCTGCCGGAACCCCGTTCCTCGACTACTTCAGCGACCTGGCGGAGGCGAGCGGTACCGGCCACCCGGCACGCGACGCCCTGGTGTCCCTCGTGCGCTGGAACGTTCCCGGCGTGACGGTCCGCTGGGAAGGTGAGCGCCTGGAGTCGGTGCCCAGTGTGTTCGACGACGGCCTCATCCGGGCCTACATGGGCAAGCCGGCCGAGGGATTCCTGTTCACCCTGCTCAAGAAGAGCGAAGCGGTCGAACTCGCGGCGAACCGGATCCTGGAGCCCCTGGCGGCCGGCGACATCCTGATGACCTCGGACGAAGCGCGCGAGCGGATGCGCGCCGCGTCGGGCCTGCTGTACGTGCTGCACCAGATGAACCTGGACTTCGTCGCACACTCCGATGGTGTCGGGTTCGTGCCCGACTTCTTCATCGACGTACTCCGCCAGTTCGCGATCCACTGGCGCCCGGACGACATCCCGCCGAGCGGCGCCGAAGACGTCGAGTTCCTGAAGCGGGACTTCCTGCTGGGCATGAACTTTCCGCACTACGACCGGCACGTGCGGCGCATCTTCCCGGCCCTGCTCGACGAGGACCGTGAGTCGCTGCGCGCGACCGCGGATCTTCCGTCGCTGCCGGGTCAACTGCTTGCCGAGCTCGGGATCGCGGCAGCTGACCTGACCGCGATGTCCGAGTCCGACCTGACCGCCGTCGTGCGACGCGAGCCGGCGGTGAGCGTGCTCTACTTCCTGCTCCAGGTCAACGCCCAGGTGGCCGCGTCGCATCTCATGCTCACGAAGAAGTACCTGTTCAAGCCCACGTCGCAGCGGGACGAAGCCGACCGCGTCGAAGCGGCGATCGTGTCGAACTACGCCGGCACCACGGGAATGCTGGAAAAGCTGCTGGAGAATCTGGCCGCCGCGCGCCGGGATCACCTGCTGCAGAACCTCCGCCAGGTGCCGAGGGACCTGCTCAAGGAGAGCACGGGCATGCCTCCGTTCATCCGGGTGTCGCAGGACGAGATATCGACCGTCGTCCAGTGTGGCTGACCAACCCGAACATTCCTACGCGGCCGCCCAGTGGGCGGGAATGCCCTTGAGCGTGCACACGGTCCAGAAGTAGCGGTCGACATTGTGCTGGTCGCCGGGATGAACCCGCACGCTGAACAGGCGTCCGTCCCGCACGCCGTAGGTCGTGCAGGTCGGTAGCAGGAACTCCTCGTCGCCAACCGTGCCGTGTGCCATGTGGGTCTCGACCACCGTGCCGTCGTCCAGTTCACCGAAGTGGACGTCGTCGACCGTGATGCCGACCTCGAAGAGCGCCCCGAAGAAGGCGAAGACCGCGTCCGCGCCCTCCATCGTGGCGGACAGCGGGTGGTGCCCTGGCATCGTCCAGGTGATATCGGGGTGGAAGAGCTCGCGCTTGATGCTTTCCATGTCGCCCTTGCCGTAATAGTCGTACATCTTGAGAACCAGGTCGGTGTTGGCCATCTCTCGCTCCTCCGTGCGGCCGGGTGCGCAGGTCACCGCCATCCTGCATCGAGCCGCCCGAGCATCGGATCTTCGTGGCTGCTCACTTGGTAGACCTCGAGATCGGCGGGCTCGACCGTGAGCCAGACCTGGCTGCCGGGGCTCAGCGACAGCTCCAGCACCACGGCGGGCGTGACGTCGACCCGGGCCGGTGGTGTGCCGTCGAGGTCAAGCCGGATCCGGTCGGCCAGCAGTGTCAGGCCGGTGACCCTGGCGGGCCAGTTGTTGGGCGCGCTGCCCGTCTCGGATGGTGCGCCGCTCACCCGGACGTCGGACGGGCGTAGTGCGACGAGCACGTCACCGTGCCCACCGTGACCTGCGATGGCGAACGATCCGCCGCCGGCCAGGTCGACGGTCGAGTAGTCGGCGTGGCCGGAGTACAGGTTCAGGCCGACCAGTTTGGCGACGTAGTCGGTGCGCGGCCGGCGGGCGATCGATGCCGGTGTGCCCTCCTGGGCGATGCGCCCGTCCTCCAGCACCACGAGTCGGTCGGCCAGCACGAGCGCTTCCAGCGGGTCATGGGTGACCAACAGGCACGGTCCCGGGAAGTCGGAGAGGTGCCGCTTCAGCTCGGTGCGCACGTCGAGCCGGGTGCCCGCGTCCAATGCGGACAGTGGTTCGTCCAGCAGCAGCAACGACGGTTGCGCGGCCAGCGCCCTGGCCAGTGCGACCCGCCGAGCCTGGCCACCGGAGATGTTCCTGGGCTTGCGACGCGCCAACGCGGTCAACCCCAACCGGGCCAGCCAGTCGGTGGCCACCGCCGTCGCCGCCGATCGCCCGGCGCCCCGGGCCCGCGGGCCGAAGGCCACGTTGTCCAGCACACTCAGATGCGGGAACAGGCGGTAGTTCTGGAACACGAAGCCGACCGGCCGCCGGGCAGCCTCGACGAACGTCCCGGTGCCGGCGTCGTCGAGGACCTGACCCGACAGCATGATCCGGCCCGTGGTGACCGGAATCAGGCCGGCCAGCGCGGCGAGGAGCGTCGACTTCCCGGCCCCGTTCGGGCCGAGCACACCCACCACCTGGCCGGGCGCGGCGCCGAGGGTGACGGTGAGGGTGAAATCGCCGCGCCGGATGCCGGCGTCGATGAACAGGCCGTCGTCGTGGTTCCCGGTCACGGCACCGAACCGCCCCGCAACCAGCGGTCCCGCAGCGAGACCAGCACCGCGACGGAGACGACCAGCAGCACCAGGCTCAGTGCGATCGCCGCGTCGGGGTCGGTCTCCAGCGCGTAGTACACCGCGATGGGCATGGTCTCGGTACGGCCGGGGAAGCTGCCCGCGAACGTGATCGTCGCCCCGAACTCCCCCAGTGCCCGCGCCCAGCACAACACCGCACCAGCGCCGAGGGACGGCGCGATCATGGGCACGGTCACCCGCCGGAACACCGTCATCCGCCGCGCCCCCAGGGTGGCCGCCGCCTCCTCGAAACCCTGGTCCGCCGAGCGGAACGCGCCCTCGACGGTGATCACCAGGAACGGCATCGCGACGAACGTCTCCGCCATCACGACGGCCACCGGCGTGAACGGGATCGTCACCCCGAACCACGCGTCCAGGTACCTGCCCAGGAATCCGGTGCGCCCGAACGCCAGCAGCAGGGCGACCCCGCCCACCACCGGCGGCAGCACCAACGGCAGCGTCACCAGGGCACGCAGGGGAACCGGCCCCTGGCCAGGACCCACGCCAACGGCACCCCGATGACCAGGGAGATCCCCGGTCGCCGCCGACGCGGTCCACAGCGAGAGCACCAGGGCCTGCGTCACGTCCGAGCCACTCAGCACGGACCCGAGATGGCTCCACGGAGCCCGGATCAGCAGCCCGGCCAGCGGCAGCACGAGAAACGCCACGGCGATCAGCGCGGGCACCAGCAGCGTCAGTGACACCGCAGATGCGGAGATACGACAGCCCGGTGGGGCCGGATCAGCCGACCGACCTCTCGGCCGGTTCGGTGCGGTAGATGTCCGTCGCGTCGGGCACCGAGGACACGCCCAGTTCGGCCGCCACGTCCGACACAGCCTGGGCGGCGATGGCCGGGTCGTGGCGGCCGTCGACGGTGAAATACGGCGCGACGTAGCGCTCGTAGTGTTGCCTGGCCTGCGCCGGGGTGAGGCTCGGGATGAGGGCGTTGACGTACCGGACGGCGAGATCCGGCTCGTCGTGGATCGTGCGCAGCGCCCGGCGGTTGGCCCGCAGCAGAGCCTGCACCGCCGGGTCGTCGGGCGCGATGTGGGTCGGGTCAACGGCGATGCCCACCGTGGGGATCCGGAAGTCGTCGCCGACGAAGGCGAGCAACCGTAGGCCGTTCTCCCGGGCCACGACCTCGGGTGCCAGGGTGCTGCCGACGAACGCCGCGTCCAGCGAGCCATCGGCCAGCCGGCGGAGGTGGTGGCCGTAGTCCCCCGGCGTCATGACGACCGACCGAACGTCGTGGTCGGGGTCCAGGCCGTGTTTCCTGAGCACGATGCGGGAGAAGCAGCCGGGTGCGGTCCTCGGCGGGTGGATGCCGATCCGGCGGCCCTTCAGGTCCCGCACCGACGTATAGGTGTCCCGGGCGAGCAACCAGAACAGCGGCTGCTGGGTGTTGACGCACAACACCGTCCACGGGACGCCGTCGGTCACCCGGGAAAGCGCGGCCCTGCCCAGCCCGATCGTGGCGGTCCGCCGGACCCGTTCGCCGTCCCAGGCGCAGCCGTCGCGGAGGGCGACGTGGACGCCCTCCTGGTGGAAGTAGTCCTCCTGGTCGGCGACGTAGGCGACCAGTTCCTCGTGGATGCCCAGCCCGACATAGGTCAGGTCGATGGTGTGCATGTGTGCCGGCTCCCGTCAGTCCATGGCCAGTCCGCCGTTCACCGGCGCTGTGGTGCCGGTGATGAATCCGCTGTCGTCACCCGCGTAGAACGCGACGGCGCGGGCCACGTCGTCGGGTTTGGCGATCCGGCCCAACGCGGTCTGGGCCGCCTGGCGCCGCTGGACTTCGTCGTCCAGGGCGGCCGTGGTGATGGCGGTCTCGCCCACCGGCCCCGGGGCCACCACGTTGACGGTGATCCCGCACGGCCCCGTCTCCTGCGCGACGTAGCGGGCGAACTGGCTCAGGGCGGCCTTCGACACGCCGAGCGCGATCATGCCCTCGCGCGGCCGCCTGCTCAGCACGGTGCCGAGGTAGACGATCCGTCCGTAGCCGCGCGCGCTCATGGCCGGGACGACGGCCTTGGTCAGCAGGAAGGCCGCGCGCATCTCCTGGTCCAGCTTGCCGCCCAGTTCGTCCCACGAGATCTCCTGGAACGACTTGATGGCGTACGGGATCAGGGCATTGTGGACCAACACCTCCACGTCGCCCATGGTGTCGCGGACCTGCTCGATCATGCCGCGCACGGCGGACTCGTCGCGCACGTCGGCCGGCACGGCCATCGCCTGGCCGCCCGCCGATCGGATCGACTCGACCACCTCGTCCGCTTCAGCGCCGCTGCTGCGGTAGTTGATCACGACCCGCATGCCCCGGGACGCCAGCAGCCGGGCAACGGCCGCGCCGATCCCCCTGCTCGCACCAGTAATGAGGGCGACCCTGCCGCCCGTGTGATCGGTCGCCATCAGCGGGACAGCAGCCAGTCGCGGAACCGAGTGGTCGCGATATGGGCGCCGTCCGGGGCGATGAGCACGTCGCCCTTGACCGCGGCGAACATGCCGGCGGTCTCGTCGGTGACGACGTGGCGGCTGTCGCCGGTCAGCTCCAGCGTGATACGGCCCAACTCGTCGAGCGTGAAGACTTCGGGGCCGGCGATGTCGCGGATGCCGCGCAGCGGGGCACCTGCCGCGACGTCGGCGACGGCGTCGGCGACCTCGGCGGAGCAGATGGGCTGGATCGGGGTGGCGGGCAGGCGCACGACGTCGCCGTCGGTGGTCCAGTCCAGTGTGGGCGGGATGAACTCCATGAACTGGGTGGCGCGCACGATCGAGAACGGGATGGGCCCGGCCTTGACCAGGTCCTCCTGCAGGGCCTTGGCGCGGTAGTAGGCGAGATCGGGCACCTGGTCGACGCCGACGATCGACAGCGTCACGATGTGCCCGACACCGGCGGTCCGTGCGGCGGCCAGCAGGTTGGTCACCGAGGTGCGGAAGAACTCGATCGACGCCTCGTCGAAGGTCGGCGAGTTGGTCAGGTTCACCACGACCTCGGCGCCGCGCACCGCGTCGTCCAGGCCCTCGCCGGTGAGCAGGTCGATGCCGGTCGAGCGCGAATGGCCGGTCGCGTTGTGGCCGGCAGCGGTGAGCCGGCGCACCACCTGGGAACCGATCAGCCCCGTGCCGATGACCGCGATGTTCATGACACTCCTCTTCTGCCGGCCCACATCCCGGCAAACTCGGACTCCTGATGTCCGAGACATTACTCGGACAACTCTTGTCCAGGTCAAGAGTCGTCGTTAACCTGGATGGGTGAAGTTGTCCGGCGGCGTCGAGTGGGCGCTGCACTGCTGCGTGGTGTTGACCAGAGCGGCCCGGCCGGTGCCCGCGACGCGCCTGGCCGAGTTGCACCAGGTCTCGTCGACCTACCTGGCCAAGCACCTGCAGTCGCTGTCGCGCGCCGGACTGGTGCGGTCGACGCAGGGCAAGACCGGCGGCTACGTGCTCACCCGGTCGCCGCAGGAGATCACGGTGCTCGACGTGGTCGAGGCGATCGAAGGTCCACAATCGACATATGTGTGCACGGAGATCCGGCAACGCGGACCGATGGGAGCGCCACCGGAGGCATGCGCCGCCCCGTGCGCGATCGCCCGCACGATGTACGCCGCCGACCACGCGTGGCGGGCCACCCTGCGGGAGGTGTCGATCGCGGACCTCGTCCGCACGGTCGGCACCGACTACGAGGGCGACGTGTTGGGCCCGATCGGCGAGTGGCTGGTCGCCGCCGACTCCTGACACCGCGGGATTCGTCACGCTCCCGGTCGCGGGTGAACGGTGCCACGGGCCGCGCGATCATGCCAGGGTACCCACATGGCAACAGAGCGCATCGAGGTCGAGCGGCAGATCGCCGCTCCCCCGGCGGCGATATTCGCGGTGGTCAGTGACCCGCAGGGACACGTGCTGATCGACAGCTCCGGGACGTTGCAGGCCGCCGAGGGCAAGCCCGCACGACAGGTGGACGACACCTTCCTCGTCCACATGGACCGCGAGGCGCTGGGCGACGTGCCGCTGGGCAAGTACGACGTGACGATCAAGATCACCCGCTACGAGCAGGACGCCCACATCGAGTGGACCATCACCTCGCCCAGGATCGACCCGCCGATCGGCCACGTCTACGGCTACCAGCTCACGGCCGTCGACGGCGGCACCGCCGTGACGTCGTACTACGACTGGAGCGCCATCAACGACGACTGGCGCTCACGCGGCATCTTCCCCGTCATCTCCCAGGCCGCACTGCGTGCCACGCTCGGCATCCTGGCCCGCAACGTCGAGGCGTAGCCCACATCGCTCGCCGTGATCGGCGACGATGGACCGATGACGTCGTGCACACCGGCAGCAGGCGGGTCGTGGTGGATTCCCGGGGTCGTGCAGTGCCCGGATCCGGCCGGGGTCGTCAATCTCGGACCCGGCTACCTCGACCCGGCCCTGCTGCCGACCGACGCGCTCCGGGACGCCTACGCGTCGGCGCTGACCGAGTACGGCCCGGCCGCGCTGGCGTACGGCGAGAACCAGGGACCGCTGCCGTTGCGCACCGCGCTGGCCGACCGCATCACCCGCGCTGACGGCGTGCCCTGCTCGCCCGACCAGCTCGTGATCACGGCCGGCACCTCGTCGATGCTCGACCTGCTGGCGCGCTCGGCGCCCGACGGCGCGGTCGTGTTCGTCGAGGACCTGTCCTATGACCTGGGTGTCGAGATCTTCCGGGCCCGCGGCCTGACGGTCCGCCGGGTGCCGACCGACGAGTCCGGCATGGCTCCCGACGTCCTGGCGCATGCCATCGAACACGCGAGCACGGGCCGTGGCCGGGTCGCGTTCATGTATCTCGTGCCGACGTTCCACAACCCGACCGGCCGTGTCGTGCCGCAGGATCGCCGGTCGGCGCTGATCGCCGTCGCACAGCGCTACGGCGTCACAGTGATCGAGGACGACGCCTACGCGGACGTGTTCCTCGAACCGGACGCCGTGCCGCGCTCGCTGGCCGGATCGGCGGGTTACCAGGGCGTCCTGCGGTTGGGCTCGTTCTCCAAATCGCTGGCGCCGGGCGTGCGGCTGGGTTGGCTGGCCGCCGACTCCCCCACGGCGAACGCCTGGGCCGACAGCGCGATGTTCGTCAGCGGCGGCGGGGTGAACCATCTCGCGGCGATGGCGGTGACCACGCTCATCGAATCCGGCGGGTACGAGCGGCATGTCGGCCGGCTGCGCGACCAGCTCCGGCAGCGGCGGGACGCGCTCGTCGACACGCTGCGCGGCGAGCTGGACTTCCCGGTGCCCCGTCCGGCCGGCGGGTTCTTCGTGTGGTTGCGGCCACCGGACCGTTGTGCGGAGTCCGAGCTGGTGGCGGCCGCCGAACGGGACGGCGTGCCAGTGGCGGCCGGGTCGCGGTTCGGCGAGGCCCGGGGACCCGCGGTGCGCCTGGCGTTCAGCTTCCATCCGCCGGACCGGCTCGCCGACGCGGCCGCCCGGCTGTCCGCGGCCTGGCGAGCGACGCTCAGCGGGCCACCAGCAGCACCCACACCTGGCCGGTTGCCATCGGCAGGGGCTGACCGGACCGCGTGACCGTGAACCGGGTCGGTGCGGTGGCGCTCGGCCGCGACCACGTCGCCGCGAAACGCACGCCACCGCGCAGCACCGTCGCCGGTCCAGTGCCGACGGTGTTCGCCACCGGTACCGGCGAGCCTGCCGAGTCGCGGAACCCGGCCGTCGACATCGTCACCGACTGGACCACCACGGTCGCCGCGCCCAACTGCCCGGCGTCGGTGGACGTCAGCGGTGTGCCGTCCTGCCACACCAGCCAGCGCCCCACGCCGGGCGACCAGCGGAACTCGAACGACGCCGCCGGGTAGCGGATCCGTTCGTCCGTCGAGGGAACACCACCGGAGGGCGGTGGCCCGAACGTCACGGCGGGCACCGCCGGTCCCGTCCCGACAGGCAACTGTCCGGGGTGGACATACAGGTTGTGCGGCGCCCGGTGGGTGGACCGTCGGAAGTAGGCGTGTGGCACGTCGGACTGGGCCGCGTTGACCAGTGGCGCTGACCGCAGGGCGGCGCGCAACTGCGGGGCCGAGCCGGAGTAGGCGAACGCCGGCCTGCCCCACTGACCGAGCAGGCCGATGTCGGTCGGCCGGGCGCTGCGCACCGGGCCCACCACGGCCGGCACGCGACCACCGAACACCGCGGCGATCCGGGTGAGGCCACCCTCGACCGGCTCGACGTAGACCACCCGGGCAGCGCCCAGCCCGGTGGCCGGGCGGGCCGCGGCCACGTCGTCGACCTTCACGACCGTGACGGCCGACGCGGGCCGGGCGGGTGTGGTCGTCGGGGCGGCCAGGGTCGGCTGCTGTGCCGTGCCGCACCCGGCGATCAGCGCGACGGCCACCAGGGCCAGCGGCCACCGCCGGTCAACGCGCACAGACGCCACGATCGACAATGTGCCACCCCGATGCGACACCGCCAAGCCGAACGACTCCGATTCACCCGCCGGCGCGACTCCGCCGGGTGGCCGATGGCTTCGCGAGCGGCTCGTTCGGACGGGTGACCTCCTGGTGTGCCGATCGGGGTGTTGGTCGACCGGCTGCTCGCCGACGGCCGGAAGGGCTTCTGCTACGCCGGTTTCATCCTGCCGGCTCCACTGTGGACATGGCGTCTCCCTGTTCGGTGTGGACATCAGCGCGGCCACCGTCGCCGCCCGGCCGGTCGGTGTGCGTCAGGTACGTTCCCGGCGGACTCGGTCCACGGTGATGAAGCCGTGGGCCGACGCCAGGAAGTGCCGGAAGAACGCGCCGGTGTCGTCGTTGCCCGCGAAGTCCTCGGTCGAGTGTCCGTCGGCCGCCACGGTCGTGCCGTTCACCCGCTGGTCCAGGCCGAACGACGACACCTCGTCGTGCGAGCTCGTGGCGGTGTGGTTGCGTGGCCCGACGGTGGTGTCGGCCAGGTCGCGGGTCATGTCGACGGTGGCGGTCAGGTCGAAGTTGTTGTCGTCGGTGATCTGGAAGGTCGCGTTCACCGAGATCGGGTACGACCACCCGTGGGTCGACACGGTGACGCCGCGCGGACCGGCGCTGCGCACGGTGTTGTGCCCGGAGTCGGTCTGTGCCAACTGCTGGGCGAAACCACCATTGGTGACCGTGTCCACGTTGCGGTAGTCGGCGTGCTGGCTGACCGTGGTGACGACCCGGCCGGCCGAGGTGTTCACGAAGCCCGACGTCGTCCAGTCCCGGCTCGCGGTGACGGTCGCCGTGGTGTCACCGTTGGCGTGCTGGTCGACCGCCGTCTGTTGGGGCGCGGTCGCGCCGACCGTGTCCTGGGTGAGCGCACCGCTGGTGGTCGCGGCGCCGTGATCGGTGAACAGCAGCAGGTTCGCGTCCAGGTTCCACACGTCACCGATGTTCGCCACGCTCAACGCGATGTCGTGGCTCTGCCCGTCGACCAGTCGCCCGACGAACGGCGTCACGTCGATCAGGTCGGGTGTCATGTCGAACGTGCCCACCGCGGGGATCGGCCGCCACAGCGTGGGCACGATCCCGCCGGTGAAGATGAACGGGAAGTACTGGGTCACCCCGGCCGGTGTGCCGTCGATCGCGGCCGACACCTCCCGGTACGGGCCGTGCCCGCACAGCCCGGCCGCCGGGTACAGCGCGGACACGCTGTCCGGGACGTCGGTGAACCACTGCTCGTCGCATCCGTTGCCCTTGATCGACACCTCCAGCAGGGCACGGGTGATGTTGCGCGGCAGGCCGGCCGCGGCGAGATGCACGGTCGGCGTGCCGGGGCTCGCGTCCTTCTCCCCCAGCCCCACGACGGCGTCCGGTTCGGTCGGCGCCGGGTTCGCGTGGTCGGCCTGGAAGAAGGTGATCGACACGGTCTGCGCGTAGACGCCGGTGTCGGTGTCGTTGGTGAAGTTGACGATCCCGCCGGTGAACGTCTGCTGCTGGCGGAACAGCGATGCGTACTCCGTGATGTCCTTCGCGAAGTGGTACGTGATGCCGGCCGGGTCGGGCTCGTAGGTGGTGCCGAACCACACCTGCGTGGTGCCGATGTCCAGCGACCCGGACCGGTCGAACTGGCGGCCCTGCACGCTGGTGGTCCAGTCCAGCACGATCTTCGCCCACGGCCCGGCACAGCCCGCGGGCGGGGCGATCGTGCCGGAGAAGTTCTGCGCGGCCCCGGTCGCGTCGTTCGACGGGAAGTTCGTGGCCAGGTCGACGGTGCACGAACGGGTGTGCGGGCGGGACACGGGCGGCGCCGCGGTCACCGGGTTCTGCGAGTTGATCTCCACCGTCGGCGTCGCGGCCGCCGCCACCACACCGGTGGTCAGCAGCGCGGCGCAGGTCAGGGCCACCACGATCCGGATTCGGCGCACGGAACCTCCCGGTCGTCGCACAGGTGAACAGGACTGTAGTTCCACCCGGGCGGTTGGTCATCAGCCGTTCGGCGTCCCACCGTTCACCGTGATCGACCGATCCCCGGACCCGTCCTTCGCGCCGGGCTGCTGGGGCACGAGCTGGCGGCTCGTCGTGCGCGCGGAGTCGTCGAACTGTTCGAAGATGGCCATGGCTTCCCGCCAGCAGGCGATCGCCCGTGCCGTGTCGCCGGTGTGCTGCAACGACGTGGCGAGGGTGTCCAGGATCGCGGCGTGCTCCCTGGGGTCGATGAGCGGCGTCTCGCTGCGCAGGGCCTCGTCGCACAGGGCGACCGCGTCGTGGTGGGCGCCCAATCCCTGGTGGGCCCTGGCCATGCAGTGCAGCACGTACGCCGCGCCGTGGGGATTGCCCGCCTGCCGTTGCAGTTCGAGACTTCGTTCGGCGTGCCGGAGGGCCTGCTCGTGACGACCGAGCCCGACGCACGCGACACCGAAGTACAGTTCGATGTCACCCTCCAGCTGGCCGCCGTGCGCTCCCCAGCTCAGCGGCAGCGCGGGTCCCAGATACTGTGCCGCTTCGGCGTGTTTCCCTTGGTCGATGCACAGGACACCGAGGTAGTAGAGCGATTGTGCCTGCAGCCAGCTGTCACCGAGGTCGCCGGCCACCCGCAACGCCTCCAGCAGGACGTCGCCGCATTCCTGCCACTGACCGACATTGCGGTGGGTGAAGGCCAGGCCGTGCAGCAGATGGCATTCGCCCCGGGTATCGCCGAGGCGCCGGGCCGCCGCCAGGCCGAGATGGGAGATCTCGAACAGGTCGTCCCAGAGTCGCCGTAGGGACAGCGGAGCCAGGGCCAGGTCCGACAGGACGACGGCAACCCCGAGGACGTCGTGCCGGACGGCGATGCGGATGCCGGCGACCGCGTTGAGGCATTCCAGATTGGCCCATGCGAACGCCTCGTCCGGCCCGGCGAACTCGAGCCGCGGCTGCACCGGCGTTTCGACGTCCGATCCCGCGTACCGGTCGGCCAGGGTCGGGACCAGAATCCGGCCGGCGACCCAGGCGTGGTGGGCGTACCACCGCAGCAGGGTGCGACGTGCGTGGTCGCGGTCGGCGGAATCGTCCTGCTCGACCCGCTCGGCGGCGTAGGTGCGCAGCAGATCGTGGAGGCGATAGCGATCCCGGGCCACCGGTTCGATCAGGTACTGGTCGGCGAGCGCGTCGAGGATCCGGCGCGCGCCGGACACGTCGAGACCGGCGGCCGCCGCGGCCGCGTGCAGGCTGATCTCGGGGCCGGGATGCAGGCCGAGCAGGCGGAACAGCCGCGCCTGCGCATCGGTGAGCCTGCGGTAGGACCAGTCGAACACGTCCCGCACCGAGTGCTGCTGGTCGTCCGGGACGGTCAACGCGTCCAACCGGTCGCGGCCACTGCCCAGTTCGGTCACGATCTCGGCGACCGTGAGGTGCGGATCGGCCGCGGCACGTCCGGCGGCGATCCGCAGCGCCAGCGGCAGTCGGGCGCACGCCCGGACCAGCTCGATCAGCACCTCCGGTTCGGCGTCGGCCCGCTGTGGGCCGAGGATCGAGCGGACCAGTTCGAGTGCTTCGTGTTCGGTGAGCACGTCCAGCGTGATGCGGGTCGCGCCCTCGCCGATCACCAGCCCGGTCAGGCTGGTTCTACTGGTCACCACCACGAACCCGGTGGCGCCGGGCAGCAGGGGCCGCACCTGCTCGGCCGCGTTGGCGTTGTCCAGCACGATCAGCACCCGCCGCCCCGCCAGCACCGACCGGTACAGCCCGGCCCGCGCCGGCACGTCCGCCGGGATCCGATCCGGTGGAATCCCCAGCGCACCGAGGAATCCGGCCAGGATCTCCCCGGGAGTCGCCGGTTCGCCCGCGCCGTAGCCACGCAGGTTCGCGTACAACGTGCCGCCGGGAAAGCGATGTTGGACCTGGTACGCCCACTGCACAGCCAACGTCGTCTTGCCGATACCCCTGTTTGTGGCACAGGATGGTGACTCTGAGGGGTTATCCTCTGGTTAACTAGCCTGAACAGGGGAAACATGCTTGTCAAGATCGCTAAGGCAGGAGAGAGACGCCTCGGCGTGGTGATCACGCTGGCACTGGTCGTCGTCGCTGTCACTGTCGTAGCCGCCGTGCCGTTCACCCGTGCCCTGACCTTCGCCTACGGCGAGGCGTTCGCGGCGTACGCCGTCGAGGGTTGGGTCCACATCAGCGGGGCGCTCACCCACGTTGAGACGTTCGGGGGTGGACTGTGACCACCCCGATCGTGTGGCGGGGCCTGAGCACCGCGCAAGCGGACGGGTGGGCCTGCGTGGTGTGCGGGGCCGACTACTGGCAAGCGCGGCCGGTGTCGGTGCCGGTGGGTGTGTCGGAATCGGGCTCGCAAGTGTTCGCGTGCGCGGGTCAGTGTGCCGACCTCGCCACCACCGGAGGTGTGTCGTGAGCGCTGCCGCGACCCGCCGCCGCACTGTGGCGACCCTGACCAGGCAACTGGAGTGTGTGCTCTACCTGCGACTGTCCGATCTGCGCGATGATGAGCTAGACGCCGAGGGCAACGGCGAGACGTTCGTCGACCGCGAACAGGACTTGCGGGATTTCGTGGAGAACGACCTCCGGGGAACTGTCGTCACGGTCATTATCGAGAACGATCTGTCCCGGAAAAACGGCAAGCAGCGCAACGCGTCCGCGTTCAAACGCAGGCGGGTCACGTTGCCGGACGGCACCGTTGTCAAGCGCGTGATCCGGCCCGGTTTCGACAATGTGTTGGAACTGTTGGCTTCCGGTGAGGCGAATTGTCTGGTCACGGAGGACAGTGACCGGATCACCCGCGACCAGTTCGACGGCGGCCGGCTCATTGACCTGGTGGAGGCCAACGGCCTGGACGTTCGCACGCTCACGGGTGCGTTCAACCTGACCCACGGTGGCACGGACACGGAGATCGGCGCAGCATGGGATGCGATCAACAAGGCCAATCAGGAGTCCCGCAAGATCGCGAACCGGGTTCGTCGTGGCCGGGCGCGAAAGGCCCGGCGCGGTGAGTTCGGTGGTGGCAGGCGCCCGTACGGGTTCGAGAGCGACGGCGTCACGAAACGGTGGGACGAATGCCTAGTGGTTCAGATTGCGTCCCATCAGGTGTTGACGATTGACGGGCGACCGGGCCGTGAGGGGAAGCTCACGTCACTGCGCTTGATTGCGGCCGAAATGCGGGATGCCGGTCTACCCTCAGCGTCCGGTAGTCCGTGGACCGCCGAGATGCTCCGCGAGATCCTTCTACGGCCGCGGAATGCTGGAATCCTGGTCCACCGGGGCGAGGAATTCTGCGCGGCACCCTGGTCTCCCATTGTGCCGTTGCACATTTTCCGGGCGGTGCAACGCGTCCTGACCGATCCGTCGCGTCGCACGAACGAGCAACGGGGTCGGGCTGTGAAGTGGCTCGGGTCCGGGTTGTACCTGTGCGGGGTGGAGGGGTGCGGCGCCACGATGGAGGTTCACCGGGGCAGCAGCAACGCCCCGAAGTACCGCTGCAAAACATCGTCTCACCTGTCCCGGGCAGCGGCGGCGTTGGACGATTACGTGCGACGCACGCTGGTCGAGCGGCTGTCTCTGCCGGACACTGCCAGGATGTTCGCGGCGCCCAGGGGGCGCAGCGTGGACGTGGTCGCCCTCCAGCGGGAAGCGTCAGCGATCCGCGTCAATCTGGATCAGTTGGCCGCCGACAAGGTCCTGGGCAAGATCGATCAGGGGCAGCTCCGCGCCGGCACGGTCGCGGCCAACGCGCGGCTCGTCGAGATCACCCAGGCGCTGGCGCAGGCTTCTCCGACCTCGGATTCTCCGCTGGTCGCCTTGCTGTCCGCGCGGGACGTCGCGGCGGCGTTTGATCGGTTGCCGCTCTTGGTGCAGCGGGAAGTCCTGGCCACGTTGATGACGGTGACGGTGTTGCCCTCACGTCCGGGCGCACAGTTCGACCACCGTCGCATCGACATCACGTGGAGACAGCACGTCGGGTCGGCGACAGCCTGAACGACCAGGCGAGACAGCCCCGGGTGAGACGTCCACCAGGACGGTTGCCCGGGGCTATCCTCAACCCGTAAAGTCGAGGACACGGTTGCCGTGCTGCCACCGCCGGACGAACGCTCTCCGCGCGTCGATCGGCAGCATCGCCCACGAGGGGTCTCCCTGTGGATGCCCACGCCCGAAAAGCACGCTCGCGGCTGGCCAACGCCGCGAAGTCTGCCCGCCGACACGATTCAGCGGATGCCGCCGCCGAGGTCCGGAACGCGAAGCGTGACTATGCCGCCGCCGCCCTAGCGGAACACATTCGCCGACTGGTCGCTGACGCACCACCGCTGACCGATCAACAGCGGGACTATCTTCGTCAACTCCTGGCGCCCTACCCGGCAATCCCTGGTCAGGCCCGCAATCATCGTTGTGGCGCAACGGAGAGTCGCGACTAGTGGCACCGACAATGCCGCTGGCCTGGTGGACTCACCAGTCACCCGGTCGTGTGAATCTCGGCCCTTACCGGCGTCTCGATTGGCGCCCGATCCCAGAGGGGGGTTAACTACACGATAACCGGGCACCGAGCCACATCTGGTGCGCACCACGTTGAGAGAGCGAGCCCGCACGGGAGCATTAGACGTATGGCGCAGGAAGTGACCGTCCGACTGACCGACGACGTCGATGGGTCGGCCGCAGACGAAACATTGGCATTCTCCCTGGATGGGGTCCACTGGACCATTGATCTGTGCGCGGACAACGCAGCGAAGCTGCGTGCCGACATCGGGCGGTGGACGGCCCACGCACGGAAGGAGCGGCCCGGAAAGGGAGGCAACACGCCTCGGCGGCGCCGATCCGACAGCGAATCCCAGACCATCCGCGCCTGGGCGCAGGAACAAGGGATCGCACTGGCACCGCGTGGCCGCATTCCCGCCGACGTGGTGGACCGCTACCGCCGCCGGACGACTGTCACGGCGGCCTAGCACCTAGCACGCACGAACCACACCCCATTCACGCTCGACACGAACCGGGGGCACTTTCGCGATGGTACAGGTGGTACGCGTCGTCGACGACCTCGACGAATCCGACGCGGCCGAAACAGTCCAGTTCGGACTCGGCGGTCGCTGGTACGACATCGATCTCAATGCCGACCACGCCGAGGAACTGAAAGCAGAGATCGGGTGGTGGGTCCAACACGCCCGCAAGCACGGGTCCACGCCGAAGGCGGTCCCCAAGCGGACTCAGCGCCCGGCGGATCAGGTCGAGACCATGCCGACCCACGAGTGGTGGCGTACACCCGAGGACGCGTCGGACGCGGAACAGCAGCGCTACCACGAGATGCGCCAGGAGATCCGGGAGTGGGGCCTGCGCAACGGGTGGCCGTCGTTGGGAGACCGGGGTCGGCTACCCCGTGCGTTGTACGCCAAGTGGTGGGAACGCACTCACACGAAGCACCGCAAGCCCGACAGAGACGACGAGCCCGACATCGAGCAGGAGACCGCCGCCGACGAGGCCGAGGGCGACACGCAGGGCGCCTTGGGCATGGCCACACCACCGTTCTCCGACCACACCAAACGTCGTGCCGGCAGACGCACTGCACCAGGCCGGAAGCCGACCCGATCTAAGACTGTGGCGGGGGTCGCATGACCGCCGCAACGTTCGACGTCGACACCTTCCTGGGTCGCTACGCATACGTGGACTGCCGGGCGGACGGGCACCCGTGGCCACCCACGCAGCGCCAGGACTGGCGGATCGATGGAAGCGGGCCGCAACGGGTCTACTTCCGGCCGAGAGTCTGTCCCGTGTGTGAAACGGTCCGCGTCGACCGGGTGAACGCGCGATGGGAATCCCTCCCCTCGGTGTATCACTACCCGGAGGGCTACCGGTGTTCGCGGGACGAATCGCCGAAACGGTCCGAGGCTCGCCGGTACTTGATCCAATCCATTTTCGGCGCCGACGCGGCGACGCCTGCTCGACGCCAGCGAAAGGGGAAACGGTGACCGGCCCACAGTCGCGCACCGCGCTACAGCTCTGCCGACTGTGCACGCTCACCGTGAGCGTGTCGGCGGCACGGGCAGCGGTGGGAATCACGTTGGCGTCGTTGTCGGCAACCACCTGGTGGGTCGATCGACTGTCGCGGCAGCTCGCCGAGCTGACTGCCCCGCCCACCGTTCCACCCGCAGACCCGGGCGCAGAGGCCCACGGAGCTGTTGTGATGCCTCTGACGCCCGCCTGGCCGGGTAAACGCGCGTGACTGCGCGACCGGCCACCGCTGGGCCGGGGGTCGTGAGGGTGCGTGTTGCTCGCCAGCCTTCCACGCACCCGCCCCCGGCCCCGGCGCTCGACGCGGAAAGGAGAGTGACCGTCCATGTTCACCACCGCACGCGGCGACCCTGACAACGGCGCAGTCCGAGGTCGGCACCGTTTACGCGACATGCGTTCGCGTAGCCGACACCGGGCGACGAGTAAACGCAACAGGGGAAAGGAAATCGGACATGACCGTCCTCGACGACCGACCCGCGATAGGGTCGACTGAGTCACCGACAGAGGCCGCGTCCACCGTGGACACGCACACGATGACGGTGCTCCCCGGCGCCCGGGAGTTGACCTGGACCGCCGATGACACCGCGGCAGTGCAAGCGGCCCGCACCGAGTTCGACCAATGCCTGTCCGAGGGGTGTATGGCGTACACGTCGGACGGCGACACCCACGAACAGATTCGCACGTTCGACCCGGCGGCACGGAACGTAACCGTGTCCCGGCCTCTCCAGGGCGGCTGAGCCGTGGTGGAGTGGTCGGGCTGGGGCGAGATGTACGCCAATCGGGTTGTGCCAGCCGATGTGGTGGAACACCTCGCCCGCGCGTACACCCACCGGTTCGTGACTGCGGTGGGGCACCCCGAAGTGTGGTCGGGGATCGACGTCCAGGTGCAACGGCAGTACGCGGAACACCGGGCGTCGCGGGAACATGCGCAACGCCAGGCCGAACAACTCTTGCGGCGCTTGCTGTCCCCGATGCAAGTCGAGCACTACCGGGCACACTTGTGTTTCCGCGTGAGAGGTTCACAGGGCGGTCTGTATGAGATCGCCCATGGCTACTCGGGCAATGTCTACGAGATTGAGCCGAGCTACGGTCGACGTTACTGTGCACATCCACCCATGAATGTGCCAGTGGAGGCCGCCATGGTGGGCCAGTTACTCATGATCAATACCGATGAAAGCGGCTTCCTACGGGTAGCCATTCCACAGTGACCGGATAAGTCCGCGTTCGCGTTGCTTGACAACTCGATAAGCGGAAAAGATCCACCGCCGGGCATGCGGGCACGCCTACCTCCCCCGCATACCGGCGGTCCGGTGGCTCCTGGCCGTCTGCGTGGCCCCCGCTACGGGGCCTGTGGGTGAAAAAGGGGCGTAGACGGACAACGAGCCACCATCCGTAGGCGGGGACACGTCGGGGACCCGCGCGGGGTTACCGCCCCGACTGTCCCCGTCTACGGACCCACATTCCACAGTGAACAGAGCGCGAGCGACCCGATGACTGGACTCACCTCGTACACCGATCTATTGGACCTCGTCGACAACTTGCCGATGCTGGTGCGGGAGAGCCGGCGTCGGCGCGTCCTGACGCTGCGCGATGTGTGCGCGCAGACAGGGGTGTCGATCAACACGCTGTCGCGGTTCGAACGCCGCATCGGGACCGTGACCTCGGACAGCCTGGTCGCGCTGATCAGGTTCGTGGCGGATCTGCCCGTCGATGCGGACACCGGCGACCCCGAGACAAACACAGCCGAGACGAACAGCGGCCAGGAAGGATGACGACCAGTGGACGACTCCCGCGACCTCATCGCCCTGTACGACGGGACGATGTTGCACTGCCACGGCCCAGCGGTGTGCGCGGGTCGGCCGTGCCCAGTCCACCGCCCGAGTGACCATCCGCTGCGGAGCTGTCCGTTGCACTGGCGTGGGGACGGCGGCTACCTTGAACGCGTCTGTTCACACGGATACGGCCACCCGGACCCGGACGATTTCAAGGTGCGGCACTACGATTACCCGGGCGCGCACAGGTGCGACGGGTGCTGCGCCGGGCATCAGTATCGCGGAATGATTCCGCGATGAACTGGCAACACGGCGCGTCCGCGTACCGGCGGGGCAAGTGCAAATGTCACGTGTGCAGGACAGAGCACGGGAAGCGGTACGAGAGCGAACGCGCTAAGCGCGTGGCTCAATGCGTCCTGATCGACGGTCGTTGGGTCGCGACGGTGGCCCGCGAGCACGGGACCCGCACGACCTAGACGAATTGGGGTTGCCGGTGCATTCCGTGCACTTGGGTGAACACAAACGACATCCATCGACTGGGGTTGCCAAAACCGTGACAGCGACACTGCCACCCGTGCCCGGGAACTATCTCCGGGCCTGGCTCCAGCGTTACGGCATGAGCCAGGCGCACGTGTGCCGGAAGACCGGACTGTCGGAAAAACACCTGTCCGCCGTGATAACCGGGAAGTCGGGTCTCACGGCCTCGGTAGCGGTGCTGATCGAGGACGCCATCGGGTTGGACGCTGAGGCGTTGATGATGATGCAGGTGCGCCACGATGTGGCGTGGGAACGCACCTGCCACTACGGGTGGGATCAGGTGTAAGGAAGGGAGGGAAAGAAGGGCGAGCGACCGCACGGTCCCGCCCCAACTTTCTTCACGGCACGCTGCACACAGCGCCGAGCATGTGACTACGCGGCCCATCACCGGGTAGAACGGGCTCGTCCGGCTTATAGAAGGGGACCCAGGCCAACCCGGGGGGTTCGACGTCCCAGCCGATCAGCAGCGCCTCGACCTGTTCCCGGGTGCGCAACACTGCGGGGTTCGTGCTGGCTTCGTAGAGCGCTTCGACCGCTTCGCTCTGTTGGAGTTCCTTCGTACCCGGGATTCCGTGCGAGAAGATCATACGGGACCCGCGCGGCAACCGGTCGCGAATGCCCGCCATGATGGCCCCCGGGTTGTCGTGATCGCGAATGAAGTGCAACACGGCCGCGAATACGACAACAACGGGCCGAGTGAAATCCAATAGCTCTGCGATTTCGAGTCGATCGATGCACGTTTCCGGGTGTCGTACATCGCCATTCAGCATTATCGTGTGTGGCAGGTCGGCTACCAACGCCTCGCCGTGGGCCACAGCAACAGGTTCGTTGTCGACATATACCACCCGCGCTTCCGGCACGTGTTCCCGCACGACTTCATGGGTGGCACCTAGTACAGGCAATCCGCAGCCGACGTCGATCCATTGATCGTACCCTTCCTTAGCGAGCGCATGGGCCGCCCGAATGACGAACGAGCGATTGGCCTTCGCGGACCAGTCAAGGCCAGGGTAAGCGGCAAGGACTCGGCGGCCGAATTCCCGATCGACCTCGAAATTGTGGACACCGCCGAGAAGATAGTCATAGATCCGCGCGGCACTCGGTATGCGATCGTCTACACCCGGGGGGCGGACGAATCGGTTGTCGTGATGAGTCGGCATTGCGTGCCTTTCGGGAGGGTGGGGCCTCGGCCCCCGGCCGCCCGAAGGCAGGACGCGGGGGTCGAGGCATCGTTTATCGGGCAATCTGCCCAGCGGCGATGGCGCCGAGGAAGCCCGTCCACTCGGACCGAGCGATGCGGAGCTGGCCGGTGGCAGGCGCCTTGCTGTCCCGCACGCCGGTTGTCGTCGGCGTGACGAGGGCCTCGACGCAATCGGAGCCGCTTTGGCTGTAGCTGGACTTACGCCATTTCTGCATTTACTGAGTCTCCCACTCCGTGCCGTACCGTTCGATGAATCTACGCGATGTCGCCGCGTCCATCGACACGTCATTGATCGCGGCGATTGCATTCCGGTAGGGTTCCGACGCCTGATCGTCATTGAAGAACAGGACCGTACTGCGCACCTCCACATGGACGATCGGCGTCGCCGATACCTCACTTGGTTGAATTAATAGAAATGCTCCCTCCCATGATGGGTTCCATCCGGCGCCACGAGAAATAATCCGGATGGTAACGTTCGGCAGGTCGCTCATGGCAAGCAAATGGCGCATCTGCTCGGCCATGACCTCCCCGCTACCGACCATATGCCACAAGGCAGCCTCCCCGATGTATGCGGTATACGTCGCGGGTGCCGGGTCGGTGCGGGTAAGGACATTGCGCCGTCCGATACGGACGGCCAATCGCATAGCGAATTCACCTTGTGGCACGCCAGCCATTACATGCCGGGCGTAAGCGTCGGTCTGCAATAGACCGGGAATCAACAGCGGTTGGACGTGCGTAATCTCGGACGCAGCCGTTTCAAACTCCACGAGTGCCGTGAGTTGCTGTGTCTGCTCCGGTAGGGAGGTCGCGGCCCACAGTGGGTTATCGGCGTCTTCGGTCAGGGCGAGGATCTCGTTATACCGTTGTTCACGCACGCCCAGCTTGGTGATGTAGCGGATCACATCCTCACGCCGTGGCGAGCGGTCGCCTGTCTCCCAGCGGGTGAGGCTGCTCGGCGCAAGGCCCAGTTGGGCCGCGAACGCGCGCAGGCTGAGTCCGTACGTCTCGCGCTCCGCCCGGAGGGCGGCACCCAAGGCGCGGGCTTTCGGGGTCTTTGACACTGGTCGCTCTCCCGTGTTCCCGGCCATGCAACACACCATAAGGGTTGTTCGGACCCTCTGACCTATCACCCGACCGGACTAGTGTTCCCGGGTTGCCATGTTCCCGGCGTTGCCGCACTATATGGCAACGGACAACGCCTGCACAGCGTAACCGCATGTGTCGTCTGTGGCATCTAGAACACGCGAACCGGCTGTGAGCTGGCTCGGGACTCCGCAGAGAGGGTGACGTCAATGTGCTTGTGCAGTGACGCTTCCTGCCGTGTCCCCGGGTCGCGGTCGGTCGAAGACCTGGGCGACCTCTGTCGGGCCGCTCAGGGGCGCGTCGACCCCGAACGACGTGCCTGGCCAGGCGGACGTGGCTATCGGAGCCCCTCCCGACCGCGCCCGTCCGCCTGGCCAGCCCCCGGACCGGGTGACACGACTCGTTGCAACCCTGTCGTGCTCGCCCGGCGCTGGACCCCTGAGACGCGGCGGCGCCCCGGCGCGGCCTGGCCCCAGGCGCGCCCCTCGGGGGTTCCAGCAACCGCGCACCCTGGCAACAGACCGTGTGGCCACCGTCACGGACGAACGGTCGGTGTCACCACGTTGCCGGGGTCGCGGCACGAGGGGGCCATGGCGGCGTGCCACGGCGTGGCCATGGCCCCCTCACCGAGCCAGCGGCGGACCGAAGCGGCGCCCGTCCCGCTTCGGTCTGCCGCATCCACATCTCATCCGACCAATCGGTTGTGATTGGCATGGGTTCGACATCGATCGCCGATTTGTTGACCGCGGCCACGACAACCGTGGTCATCGGTGGCGGGATCATCCTGTGTGCCCACAGGATGCAGGCAACTCCCGTCGCTATGAGGACCGGATCGCTACCAACAGTGCCGGTCGGCGCAACGGAGGAAACCGTGAATCTTGAGGTGGAGGAACACTTCGTCAAAAAGTATTTCCGGGTGGGGTGGATCACCTATTGGCGCGGCCCACAGAACTGGCCGGACGCCGTCGCCTACGCGCAACGGCGCAACGACTGCTGGTGGGTCGTGGTGATCTGGCATCACCCAGAGCGAGCCGCCGCCTACGTCACAGCCCCGTACACGCATGACCCGCTCGACCCGGCCTCCGTTCTGTGGAGCTGGTCTGGCAAGAGTGTGGTTCCCGTTGTCGAGCAACTGGAGACCGCCAGCGCGACATTCCTGGCCGCGCAGGAACCGCAGCCGCTGCCGGACTCCTTGCGCATGCCCGATACGTACCCGCATGGGTATCGGCCCGCGAGGGGGCGGCCATGACCAAGACCTCGTTGAACCGGGCCGCCGAACACCGGTCGCGATGCGTCTTGTGGTTGTCCTCCCAATGTCACGGGTTCGACTGCCAGTGCGCGACATTGCCGGTGGACGCCCAGGCGGCAGAACCGCATGCGCCCGCACCGCGTACACCGGGGCGCTCCCCACAGAAGATCGAAAACGAGGACCAGGCATGGTGACGACCACTGAGGCTGTTGATCAATACGGACCGGTGCTGCTCGATGAATCGGAAATGCACGTACTCAGGCTGCTTGCGCAGGGCTACTCCAATGAGGAGATCGCCGGCCTGACGTATCGCAGTCCTGATGGCATTAAAGCTCTGCTGGTCAGAATCTACGCCAAGCTACGTGCCCGGGGCCGGGCAAACGCCGTGCATGTCGCCCATGAGAGCGGGCTCAATATGAGGATGCCTGACGATCCGGCGCCTCGCCTTCGTGTGCGCGCAATTGAAAAGATAGCCGAGGATGTTTTGGTTCCGTCGCCGCCGGGTTCGTGGGTATCCACACGGGACGAGCTGAACGTGCACGAAATGATCACGGAAGTGGGGGCCACTCTCCGTATCGTACGCCGATCCCACACCGGGCTGGACGCGACAACCCTGGCGATACGTTGCGGGGTAGACGCATCCGTCATCTCCCGACTTGAACGGAATGACCCGCGCAACAGAAGGATGCCACTTGACCTGGTGATCAGGATGTGCAGCAAAATCGGCATTCCTCCGAGTGACGTACTGCGGTACGCGGAAGACCGGGTACTCGGGGCAGACGCCTGGTGGCCGCACCGCCGACCGAATCGGTGTCTATGCGAGCCGGACTCATCGTGACTCCCGCCCTGGTGATCGGTCTGTCCTGCTTCGGCGCAGCCCTTGCGGGCGCGGGTGGCTTCCGCTGGTGGCGGGGCCGTGAGCATCGCGCGGCCCACTCGCGCGGGTACGACCGGGAGGGCAACTCACCGTCCGCCATCGCCGCAAGGGTCGCCCAGGACGACGCCAAGGCGCACCAGCGCGGAACTCGGCGCATGGCCGGCAGCGATGACCCGCACTCCCGCTTATTGGGCACGAGCGGCGAGTTGTACTGCGGTCCAGGTGGCAGCGTCGAGGCAACGTCGTGGGTCTCCGACAGCCGCATCTGGGGGGCGTAGCCAGCCATGGGTGGGGCCCCGCTGGCGGATCTCGGCATGCCAGTGTTCGTATGGTTTCTGGATCTCGATGACGACGGGAACACTCCAGTTCATGCCTGGTACACGCTGCTGCCGAACGGTGGCCACGTCGTAGCGCTGTGTGGGCGGATCGCGCTTGATATCGACCGCCTGGGCCCACCGGGGAACGCCCTGCGGTGTCCTGCCTGCCGCGATGTCACGGCCCTGATCGCACCACCAATCGACAGCGCGAAAGGACCTGCGTGACAGCAAAACGTTGGGGCGTCGCAATATGCAACACCTGCGGACAGAGGGACCGGACTTATGACTGTGGATGCGGGCATTCACACTGTGCCGCCTGCGACCCAGGTCCGTGTCCCGGCGACATGACCGATCCCGTCAATGCGCAGAAACTGCAAAGGGCGCAGGCCGCAATTAGCGGTCAAGCGGTAGTGGTCAGGCCGAAGGGCTGCGCCGTCATCCTCGTCATGCGTCTTTGCATCATGGTGCTCACCGTGATCTTGACCGTACGGCCGATCTAATCACCATTTTCAACCATTATGTGAAAATAGAAGGGATAGTCAATCTCACGATGAGTTCGGACATACAAAATCCCCCCCAAGCATCGGGTTACCGATCTCCGCGAAAGGCTCACCCCTGACGTGGTGCGCAGCTACGAAATGGGCGTCAGTATCCGGGAATGCGCCGAGCTGCACGGCATCTCCTACGGCACTGCTCACCGGATTCTCGCCGAGTCAGGAGTCCAGCTTCGACCTTGGGGGGCGGCTCCCGCAGTAACCGCCATTGAACCAGTAAAGGACGGATGGACACCACAATGAGAACGTCGGGGCGGCAACCCGGATGGCTGACGCTACGGTGGCGTTTGGCTCGCGCCACGACGGTGCTAGAACGACTCGCCACCGAACGAACCCTGCCGTCCGAACACCTGCCCATGCTGGTGATCGTGCGGGCTGTGATGGCCCGTGACTGCATCACAGTGGAGCGCCGCCTTCGCGCCTTCCCGGAAGGCTTCGCGCACAGTCAACGATTCCGTGAAACGGTCATGGGTGCGATGTACTACCAGGTTGGCATATGGGAGATGTCCGACCGTGAACGATTGACCAGCAATTTCCTCGATCTCTGCGAACGCTACTTCAACATTCGGGATTTCGCCGAGGGGCGGCTATGGGCGATACTGCTCGTTGCTTATATTTCCCGCGCACTGCCTGTTAATGCCTACAGCGCATTGCGACACGCGCTCACCACGACTCACCAAGGCAAGCTGAACAAAGCACAAGTTGACTGGCTTTTCACGAACGTCAGAGTCTACGATCCGCGGCCACCATCAGCCGACACTATCGCGGAATGAAGTAGCAAGTAAACACCTCAACGTGGAGACGGAATAACACTAATGGCTAGTAATAATGAGCGCAATGGTCGAGGTGCTGCGACGATTGTGCGTGACCTGCTCGGGTTGGGCGACGTCTCGCGGCCGAGCTACAACCCGCCTGCCGCCGGGTGGTGGCGGTGGGGCCTACGGGCAGGCGCTATCGTGTTGGCCGCAATCTATCTGCGCAACGTCGAGCTGGGTAGTTGGCAGGGTCTTTCGGAACTGGTCCATCACGGCGCGGCTGTGGGATTGGATGGCTATAGCTACGGCTCCTTTTTGGCCAGTTACCTGATGCTCGCGGGGTTGGCCGTGGGCGCAGGGGCGTGTCTCCTGATCGCAGACGGCCCCGCCGCTGTCGGGTTGCGCCCGAAGGTGCGGTGGACCGGACACGCCCGCACGCTCACCGCGATGTGCGTTGGACCGATGGTCGTGACCAGCCTCGCCCTGGCAGCGTTCATTCTCACCTGGAGGTTGTTCGGTGGCCAGGTCGCCCAGGGGCTGCCTTTCGGCCCGGGGGCGCCGCTCTGGTTTATAGCGGCAGCATCGTTGCTGACAGCGATCGGCGAGGAAACCATCCTGCTTGCGGTGATAATGCGACTACTCGATTACCTGCCAGCCGGCGCAGGTCGAGTCGTGGGACGCACTGTAGGGGCGATCGTGATTGTTGCGATGATACGCCTGTCCTATCATTCGTATCAGGGCTTGACGGCGCTGCCCGACATTCTGCCGCCGGCCGTTCTCATTCCAATCATCTACCGGCGTAGCGGGGCGCTCGTTCCCATTGTGATTGGGCACGCGCTTATTGACTTCACCGGCCAATTCCCCATCGTCGCGCGTCTGGTGTTCTACGCCGTCGTCGTAGCGGCATGGATGTGGGCAGGCAAGCCGTTCAAAGAGCCGGTCCGGGTCAGGGACCTAGCACCCCGCGAAACACGTGTCCTGGTCGAACAAACGGAATGATGGAGGATAGACGATGACAAAGGATGCCGAACACAATGGTCGCACTAACCCGGCGATTGTACGGCGACTGAACGAGTTAGACAGTGACGGCATCACCGAACGGGATGTGTCCGTCGTGGAGGTCGAGGGGTCCACCCTCGGTGCAACATTGCGGCTGGCTGCCGTGTGGGCCGACACGCTCCAATATAGGGTGACGGTGGACACGGCGAACTTGCGTGAGACGCCGGATGGAAAATGGTTGCTAACGCTGGCATACGAGCGCATCCCAGGTAACGACGCACCTCGGAACGCGTAACGGGCCACGGGCAATTACCACGCCCAAGTCGTTTGCGCCCCGCAACGGTCCCCCGTGTGCCCGCGTTGCACGCGGGGGCCGTTGCGGCTTTCGACGCAGGTCCAAAACTTGGGGGTGCGAGGGGGGTTAACTCGTGCTTAACTACCTGGCATGACGGAGTGGATCATCGACCAACGCCGACTGGTCCTGGTCGCTGTCCTCGTGGGCGGCACGGCGGTCGGAGTCTCAGCCGGCGCACCATGCGGTATTACTGCCGCGGTGTGCGCACTCAGCGCTGCGTGCCTGTGGTGGTGGGTCACCCCATCGGTGGCTCGACATCTGATCCGGCTGGAATGTCGACTACACCACGCCCGCGTATCGGCACCGCCGACTCGATCCGATACCCGCCGAGCCATCTGCGCGAGTGTTGTCGTGGTGGTCACGCAATTCGGCGTCAACGATCTGCTTGCATGGTGGGCACCGGACGGTCCGCCCACAGTCGCCCTGGCGCAATCAGTCACGTGGGTGGCCTTCACCGCCGTGGCGGTGTTGGTGGCGTCCGCAGTACGAGCCTGGCGCACCCAGCACCCGATGGCCATCCCCGGCGATGTGGCATGATCGACTTCGCCACAGCGCTGGGTGAGCGGGTGCGGGCCGCGCGGATCGCAGCGAGCATGACGCAGGACATGCTCGGTGACACAGTGGGGTGGAAACGGTCCATGGTGTCCAACGTCGAGGCGGGTCGCTCCCGTGTGCTGGCCGAGAAGATCCCCCGTCTGGCCCAAGAGCTGGGTGTGAGCGTCGTGTGGTTGTTGACCGGCGACGGCGAGTGGACGCCGCCGGCCCCACATCACGCAATGGCCCGGCACGCATACCGCACATTGACCGGTACCGCGCGACAGCTCTACCGGCTGGCCGCCGTGATCGAGCACAACGCGGCCGAGCTGGTCGGCGACGACCCGGCCGCCGCCGTGGCACTGTCCGATCTCGACGAGGCACGCTGAGCTTTCGACCCGGAGACGCACGAAAAGCGCCCCCGTCCGATCCCGGCAAGCGCCGAGAGCGGACGGGGGCGATGGGGGACCTTGCTAGGGGACGTGCACCCGGTGTGCACCGGAGGGGACCCGATCACTTCGGCTGGGTCTCTACTGCCCACCCGATGGGTGTGGTTGAGGTGAATTCGACGCTGACCTGGTCGGTGCCGTCCGGCAGCGCCCACCACTTCCGGGCGTCCATGGCCAGCGTCCAGGTTTCATCGTGCAGATAGTGGGCCGCGGTGCCGCTGGTGCCGATGAACCACACGTGCCCGGTCGCGCCCGCGGACCACCCTGTGGCCAGGGAAAACCATGCTTTCGCGGTGAGTGTGGACGCTGTGCCCACGGGGCAGATCAGCTTGTGTTTCTGGTCGGTGCCAGCGGGCCAGTCGCCAGTGATCACTGCCATGTCGTCCACCTTCCGTACGGGCGCCGGTGTCGGCGCCGGTGTCGACTCGGTGATGTCGGTGAGGATGTCGTCGAGGTCGACGTCACCGCTGATGCCGGGCAGGTGACCCGCGCTGGTGTACTGGTGCGCGTCCACGTGGCCGGTGTAGGCGGTGATGGGGTGTTGGCGGCCGTCGTTAGCTCCGTACTGGGCGGCCCAGGTGAGCAGGCCGGGGATGTTCCACGTGGCCGGTTTCAGGTCGGCCAGCCAGGACGCCGACGAGTACAACGCCACCTTGTGAATGTTCAACGTGGCGGCGAGGTGCCGCAGGAATCGTTGACCGTAGCCGGCGCGCTGTCCGGCGGGGATGCTGGCCGCCTCCAGGTCCAGGGCCGGCGCGATATCCAAGGCGTGCAGCCGCCGCAATTCGGCCGCGAACACGTCCGCCTGCGTTTCCGGTGCGGGCGAAGGTTGCATGAAATGGTAGCCGCCGACCTTCATTCCGGCCGCGCGAGCGGCCGCAACATACGTGTCGCCGTGGACGGCGGCCTGACCACCACCGTCGGTGAGTTTGACGTAGACTTCTTTCACGCCATCTTGGGCCACTAGATGCCAGTCGGTAACCAGGTTGTATTTTTGGTACAGATCGATGCCGAGCATTGCGCATTCGCCTCCGTGTTTTAGTGGGGCGGTGCGAAAAAGCCTCGGTCGTCCTGCGCCGGTGTCGCGGTGGGCGAGCTGCGGTTCGTTGCTGCCTCGGCGGCGTCGGGCTCATCGTCAACGTCAGGGTCGTTCCGCGTCCGGCGCAGGTGCGACGCAACGACCAGCGCGCCGGCTGTGGCTCCCACGGTGGCCCCCACGACGGTCCCCACGGTGGCGCCGAGCGCTGCCGCCCACACCCGGCCGGGCGTCCTAGGCGTTCTCACAGTTGGGGTCCCTCTCCGTCGTCACGGTCGTAGCCAGTTCAGTGAGATCGATGTGCGGGACGCCAGGCTGGCGGTGGAGCGGGCGATCGATCCGGTGGCCGAGGACACCGCGTCGGCGGACAATGCCGTGTTGGCTGGGAATCGCATGGTGCAGGTGATGGACAGCGCCGAGGTCGTGGTGCCCGCCACTGGCATCGTCATAATCTGGTAAATGGTGGCGAAATTGGTACTGGTCAACGACAGCGTCCGTGTCACACCTGCCGTGGTTTCGGCTGTCAACGCATTGACGGTGATCGTCCACAGGCCGCCGCGATTGAGGGTGAATATCGAATTGTTGGTGCCAGAGGCGGTCACGTCCGTGCAGGCGTAGTCGGACACGCCGAATTGAACGGCGTTGTCTCCGGTGGCGAGGGCCTGCGCGGTCGCGCTGGTGACGGCGCGGTACCGGGCTTCGTGGATTTGCGCCGAGGACGGCAGCGCGGCACTGTCGGGGCCGAGGGCGGTCACCGCGGACCACGCGCCGGCCGTGTACTTGTACAGTAAGGCGTCGGTGGTGGACACGACGAGCTGTCCAGCGTAGGGCGCGGCCACCGCGCTCGGGCTGGTCACGACGGTGGGCACGTTCGCCCAGCTCGACCCGCCGTAGGTGAGGCGGTCACCGATGCCGGGTGTGGACGACACGACATCCAGCAGGGCCGCGAGGGCGGCGGTGTGGACGTGATCGGATCGGGCCGAGGTCGTCGCCGCGCCGGCTGAGGCGACTGCCCCGATCGGTGTGGCCACCGTGTTTCCCAACGCGGCACCACCTTGGGCGGTGGTCGCCCCGGCGGTCGCCTGTTGCATCGTGCGCAGCCGCGCCTCGATCTTCACCAGGCGATCCACGACAGATTTGTCGGGCCGGGGCACCATGCCTGGTGCGGTCATCTCAGCCCACCCCCGTGACCGGCTGCAAGGTGAGCGCTGCGGTGTTCTGGTCGGTGCCCTGGGTCACGCCGGTGATCCGATAGGTGTAGGTGCCGTCTGGCAGGCGCCGGTGGCCTTGCACCACAAAGGAGGCGGTGTCGCCCACCGAGATTTGGTCCAGCGTCGGACTGCCGGTGCCCCGTCCCGCCCCGTCGCGGCCATCCACGCGGACGGCAACGGTGGGCGTGTTGACCGGAAACTTGTAGGTGTCCACCCATTGCTGCGCGTAACTGGCGGCGGTGGGCACGTCGGTCACGGTGGTGTGGTCGCCGTTGACGTCCTCCAGGAGGGGATAACCGGCATCGACGAGCGACAAGTCCTGCGCGTTCCCCACCAACAGCGTGTATTGCGAACCAGAGCCACGCACGTAGTCGGAGAACGTCATCGATGACCCGTCGCGGCTCGTGTCGAATTCCTGTACGGCGCCCCGGCTTCCGTAATCCCACACCCACGGCGAGCCGAGCTGGCCGAGCCGGGGTGACCCGACACGCATCACCCATTGCAGAAACCCGGGCTGGGTCGGGTCGAATTGTGGGCGAAATTCGATTTCAGGGCCACCGGACAGGCCGGTCAAATTGGTCAACATGTCGGCGACCAAGTTCATGTCGTAGCCGAAATACTGTTGGGTGATCGGTCCCGGCGGGTCGTCGGCCGGCAACACAATCGGCAGCCCGCCTCTGGCAAGTGAGGTGGCGACCAGATTCTTCGCAACCTGGCGATACGTCACTGTCGAATACGTGGTGTCGTTCGCCGTCATGGCCGGGTTTCCACCGGTGAAGGTCGCGGGTACCGCGAGACGTTTAGTCAGCAGTTTCCAAATACCTGCGAACGTGACCTCGGTATACGGTTGGGTGCCGGTATATTGTTCGCTCACTACCGGCCCCGCCTGGCACAGGAAATCCCGATACGCAACGGCCCAGGTCCACCGCCACGGCTGTGTGAGTTCCTCGATGTCGGCCGGGGACATTCCGTTACCGCCCAGCGGGACCATGACCGAACCGCTGCCTGGATCATTCAACGCATACGAGAAATTCGGCGTCTGCTCAAAAGGCACCTCGGCCACCATGCGGCCCGAGATGGTCTCGAATACGTAGACCGACCAATCTTGTGGCACGGCCCTTCACTCGCTTTCCACTACGGTGCAAGAACAGTGACCGATTGATTGCCGAATCCGAACGTATTCGACGCGCTGGACGAATTCCGGTACTCCAACGTGTATGTATTGGTGCCCGGGTTGATGGCCATCACCGTCGCGAACGTGGCCATCACAGCATTAACGCTGCTGTTCTGGATAAACGCCTGGTTGCCTTCCGTCGTCAGCGCTGCAACGGAGGTCGCCCCGGTAACCGCGATGGCGCCGCGCACATTGTCCCCGGCTGTATTGGCATGCAACGTAGCGGAGAAGATCACCAGGGCCAGTCCGCTGGTACTCGTGACCGTGACTGAGCACGAATTCGCCGGAACGCCATAGCTATTTCCAGTCGAGTTCGTCGAACCGTTCACGTTGTTGGCGGATTTGATCAGCGGGAGAATTCCCGCAAAGAGGGCGCGCCAAGCGGCACCGTCCCAGTATCGCCAACCCGCTTTGGTCGAGGTCGCGGCGTCATAGGTCAATTCGCCGATATAGGACCCGGCGTCGGTGACCTGGTCGCCGGGCAACAGGCAGCGCACACCACCGTAGGTGCCGGTGGCTTTCCGGACGTCGGTGATGTTCGCGGCCACCACGGGATCGGTGCTGATGGGGCGCAATAGTTGCGCGAGCACAATTGCCCCGGTGGGCGTGGCTGGAGGACTCGGGGAGCTAGCCGGGGTGCCGTTGACAATGATCAGTGCGGCGCCCTGCGTGCCACTGTCGCCGAGCGCGGCGTCCACGAGCTGTACACACACCAGGTCAATCCGGGGGTTGGTGGACGACGCCGGATCGGCCACGACGGTGGAGGTGGCAGGAAACGTGGCGATGTAGGGTCCGCCGGCCGCACCGCTGCGGGGAATGACACAGTTGCCGGGGGCCACGAGCACTGACCGGGAGGCCGTGGTGGTCTGTCCTACCCACAGGTCGCCGTTGACGGTGGACCCGGCTGGCAGGCTGGTGGGCAACACGCCTGACCGCCAGACCATGGGGCCGCCGGGGGCGGGCGCCAAAAATGCGCCTAGTAGTCCTTGCCGGTAGTTGGCGGCGGTGTTGACTGGCGTCGTGCCGGTGGCGTCCATCATGGGAACGGCGCCCGCTGCCGCCACGGGTGTACCCGACCACGCCATAGCGCGACCCTTTCTGTGCTAATAGGAGGCGTCGGCCAGGGACACCGTGAGGTCGCCGGTGTCGGCCAGGTTGGTGGTGCGGAACGCCACGCTGATCGATGACTGTGGGGGCACCGAAAACCAGTTGTCAGCGACCAACAGGGGGCGCCGGTTGACCCCGTTGAGCAATACAGACCCGGCGCCGAAGTCGACAGTTAGGGAGTCCGTCGCGGCGAGCGTGCCGGCGTAGGTCACCACGTCGCCGGTGTCGGCCCGGGTGAGGCTCGGTGTCGTGAGTGGACCTGCAAAGGTCACGACAGGGTCGGCCTCGGCGGTGCCGTCGTTGGTCAGAAGCACCGCGCCGGGGGCGCCAGGTGTCCCATAGGACACCGGGTAGCCCACTGGGTAGCGGACGCCGCCTGACCCGGGAGATGCCAGCGGCACCACCTGAACGCGAGGCGAGATGGAGAACTTGCGCGGGTCAGGCGCGACCAATTGGACGGAGAAATCGACCGACAGGGCGCCGATCGGGGCGGTGAGCAGCTCGCCGTCCAGGGCGACCAGGGCGACCAGAGCCAGGCCCGACTCCTCGGTGACGGTGAGCGGGTACAGGGCGGCTGGGTCCGGGCAGATACCGGCGAGCTGGCGTTGCGCGTTGCGCAGTGCGTCCACGTTGAGCGCGGACAGCGTGCCCTCCAGGGTGACGACCCGGCCGCCTCGATACTCGTTCCCGCGGAATAGACCATGGGCAGCCGGCTTGTCGGCTCGCGCGGTTTTAATTGCGGGAGAGCCGAACCATCCAGACTCCTTGGTGAGAATCCAGTCGCATCCGTTGGCGTCGGTGTCGCCGTTGATGACGATGGCGCCGATTTCGAATTGGCTGCCATACCATTCGGGGACGTACTTCACGGCAGCCCCCTACAGCTTCGCGCGCATGTTCGCGCGTTCCCGCCGCTCAATCTCGTGCGCGACCGACACGGGGTCGTGTGCGGTGATGAAATACTGATGGGCGGTGTCGCCACCGGCGATCCTGGATCGCACGGAGTCCCACTGCGTCTCCGTCAGCACGGGTTCCGGGCGTCGGGTGCCGTTTATCACCAGACTGGGGCCGGGAGGTAGATATCCGCCGCTGTCGTAGCCTTTCGCAGGCAAACGTGCGTCGGCCTGTTGCACGTGCGTAATGTCGCCGTACCTGGCCACAATGTAATTGATTGCGGCTGCGACGTTCGCCACCCCGTCGGTGAGACTGTTGGGCAGTTTAGGGTTCCGATAGGTCGCGAACGTTGGTCCGATTACCTGAGCCAACCCAATTGACGGATGGCCCTCTTTGGCATTGATATCGGTAGTGTTCGCAATGGTCGGGTTCCATCCGCTCTCACGCGTGATCAGCGTATTGAGGCCGGTTTCCCACACGCCCCACCGGTCGCGAGGAATACGGTCGGCGGTGAGCGCGGCGGTGAGGATGGCCAGATGCGCCGGGGTGGGAATGCTGCCGCCCAGCGCGGCGCCCGCGTTCGCCGAGGCGTCCTTTTTCCCGAGGAATGACAGCAGGTCCCGCTCGGCCGTGTTGACCATTCCACCGACGAGTTGCTTCGCCACGTTGCCGGGTCCGCCGGGGATGAGGTTGACCAGGGGCTTGACGATGTGGTCGAAAAAGCCCTGCGCGCCGATCCGTAGCCCGCCGAGCGTGACGTTTTTGACCGCATGCCAGGCGCTTTCGGCGGCGTGCCCGATGCCGCCGAGGATGTCCCCGACGATGCCACCCAGCCCGAACGCCTCCAGGCCGGGACCAGCGGACCTCGGACCGCCACCGGCGCCGTACAGGGCGTTGATCGCGTCGATCCCACGCTTGCCGCCCAAGGCCCGGGTCGCCTGCGGGACGAGAACGCCTTCGCCCGGGGTGAGCAGCGCGTGGATCGAGTCGACCGGACCCGTGCCGGGGACGATTCCGCCGGTGGCGAAGGTCGGCAGGTTGGGGTCGGGGATCAGCGGTATGTGGAGGCCGACGACATGCAAGATGTCGTTGATGCCCCGGATGAGGCCGTTGTTGAGCACCGTACGGACGACGAATTCGATCGGCGTGCCGAAAGCCTTTTTCAGTCCATCGAGGATGGTGCCCAGCAGTTTGACGCCGTCGGACAGTATCGACTTTATCCCGCTCCACATGTCCCGCAGAATCGACAGCACCGTGTTAGAAATGGCGTGCCAAATCGAACTGAACATGTTTCCGATGTTGTGCAGGACGTTCTCGACTGTGGACCCGATGTCGTGGAGAATGTTGCCGATAATGTGGCCGATGTCGGTGAGTACGGTGAACACCAGCGCCTTGACGTCGTGCCAGAGCTTCCCCCATTGACCGGTGACCAGGTCAATGAAGATTCGCAGGATTCCCTTGATGATGTCGAGGGCTAGGTTGATCACGCCCTTGATGACGTCCCAGGCGATTTTGAAAACGCCGACTACAATGTCCCAGAAGTTGATGACCATCGCTTTGATCACGGCGAACTCGACCAGGAATAGACCTTTGATAATATCCCAGGCAACCGCGATGATCGTACGAATGACGTCCCAGGCGATGCGGACTATTCCCACGGCGACGTCCCATTCGTGCCGCAGGACGCCGAGAATGAACGACAGTGCGGTACCGACGATGCTTGAAAGGACGTTCCATACGCTACGGAAGAACGTGGCGATGTGGCCCCATACCAGGGAGAACACAGCGCCGATCACCTTTGAATTGCCGGAAATCAGATTCACCAGCCGGCCACCCGTGGCATTCCACAGTTGGACCAGCTCGCCCCAAATCTGGCTGAGCTCTCCGGTGATATGGTGCCACTCGGCCGCGATGGGCGCCGTGACCGTCCGCCACAGGGCAACGATATGTCCCACGACCCACGACACGGCGCCGGAAATGGCATCCACCGCCGGCTTGACGTGCACGGTGTACAGCGCCTTGAATGCGGCGCCTGCTTCGGACAGATGGCCACCGACCCAGGACAGCGCATCGCCGATCGCATGGATGACGGCCAGGAATGCCGTTTTGAGCGCCCGGCCGATGTCGTCCACGATCTCGCGGAATTTCGTGAAATGGAAGTAGGCGTAGATGATGCCGGCCACGAGCCCCGCGAGGGCGACTGCGATAAAGACGATGGGATTGGCTAGGAAGGCAGCATTGAGTAGCCACATCGCCACCCGCAAATTCATGATGACGACTCGGACGGCTTCCCACGCCATGATGGCGGCCCGGACCGCGAGAATCGGTCCGACCAGGCCGCCGATGACGGAGGCAACGAGGCCGATCCACACGCGGTTCTGCGACAGCCACGAGACCGCGTGCTGAAATCCGCCGATCATATCGGTCAGGACGGGGATGAGCTTCTGTCCAATTTGGATGACGATGGCACCGAACCCGGCGCGCATCTCGGCCAACCGTTGGTTGAACGTCCGCTGAACGTCGGCCCAGCCAGCGACGTTCCCGCCCGCCTCGGTGGTGGCCCGCCCGATGTCGGCGATATTCTGCCGCACCTTGGCCGAATTTTCCCCGGTCAGCATCAGCGCGACGTTCATGGAGGCGCTATCACCGGTGGCTTTCGCCATGGCCTGGGAAAACGTCTGCGTCGCGACGCCACCGGATTTCAGCGCCGCGTTGAATCCGTGCGACTGGTCGGTCATGGTTTTCCACGACGTCAGCAACATTTGCTGGTCGGCTGGCATCCCGCGAATCGCGGCCCGCCATTGCGCGACCGTCAACCGGCCGCTCGTGTAGGCGTCTGCGACCTTTTGCAGGTTGGGCGGCAGGGCACGGAATTCTGCGGTGGCGTCGGCGGCGGCGACTTTGGACTGGTTGAACGCGTTGAGCAGGGTCGTCCCGGCTGGACCCATATGCTTGAGAATGGCGTCCGCGATCTCCATCATGATGCCCTGCACGCCGGTCTTGCCGAGATTCTTCGACAAGTCGGCGCTGTTGAGCCCCAAGGACGCCATTTCCTTGGTCATGACCAGGGTCGGGTTGGTCAAATGGCTGATCGCGTCGGCCAGGTTTTGCGCGGCCTGCTGGGCGCCCACACCATGCAGGGTCATACCGGCCAAGGCACCGAGAACGTCCTGGAGGGACAGTCCGACAGCGGACGCTTTCGGGAGGACCGAATTGAGGCTGCCGGTCAAGTCCTGGAAATTGGTCTTTCCGTCCGACACCGCTTTGATCAGCTTCGACGTCACATCGGCGGCCTGACCGACCCCGAAGTGGTAGTCCCGCATTACGCTGGTGACGGCATCGGTGACGGTGCCCAGGTCCGCGTTTTCTTCCTTGGCGCCCTGCGCACTCGCGCGCATGACGGTCAGCGCGGCGGCGCCGTGAAAGCCGGCGCTCTCCACCGTGTACATCCCGGTGGAGATTTCTTGGGCGCTGTAGCCAACCTGACCGGCCATGGTGAGGATGCCGCTGCCGACCTTGCCCAGGTTGCTTTGGAGTTCACCGGCCGTGGTGACCAACCGCTCTTGGCTGGTCTGGAACGCGGCGGCGGCGCGGACACCGCGCACGCCCAGGTCGGCGGCCAGAGCGACGCCGACGAGCGGCCCGAATTTGGCCACCTGCGACATCAGTCCACCGGCAGTGCTGCTGGTGTCGGACATGATGGTGCGCAACCGGCCCATGGAAACGGCCGACGCGTCGTTGGCGGTGGTACTCGCGGCGGTCGCCTCGGCGACGTCCAGGCGAGTCGCTGACAGTCGTTGCTCGGCCAGGGCGGTGGAGTCCGCGCGGACGGCGACGGTCCGCTGTGCTGCCGCGAGGCGCAGCTCGGCTGCCTCCACTTGTGACGAGCCGGCGGCGAACCGCTCACGGGCCTCCGCGAGGCGCGTCTCGGCCAGCCGCACTCGGGCGGCGGCGTCGGTCTCCCGACCCCGGGCGGCGACGACCTTCGCCGAGGCTTCCTCGATGGCGAGCTGCGCCTGGCGGGCACTGCCGGCGATGGAGCTGCCGCCGCCCACCCCGGCGCGGGCGGCGGACGCGCTGAACGCGTCGCTGAACGACCGTCCGGTGCGGGCACCGACCTCGGTGGCGGGGCCGATGGTCTCCTTGGCCAGGAGCGGGCCGAATTCCTTCGCGGTGGGATAGACGGCGACGGCGAGGGCGGCGGCGGTAGACACCATCGCGGCATCACCCCTTTGTCACACCACGGTTTCCACGTCGGCCGCGTAGAGGCGGCCATCGGTCGGGGCGTCGATGACGGTGCCGCGCATCATGTGGCCGAACGCGTCGTGAAGCTGCGCGGCCTGTTCCCGTTCGGCCAGGTCATCGGCAGTGGGTGGGCGTTGCACCGGCGTCGGCCGGGAATGTCCACCGTGGACGTTGGCATAGTCGGCTCGGGAGAACGCCACGGTGTCGGCGATGTAGGCCAACAGGTAGGTCAACTCGGGCCACGGGGTGCCGCGTTGCGCCTTGATCAACGCAGAGTCCTCGGGCAGGTGGCGGATCAGCACCGCGAGCTGACGGGCGGACATCTCGCCCCGCCAGAATTGCCCGACGTCCCGACCCGGGTAGTGCCGGACGATGTCCGCTTCGATTTCCTCGGGGTACTCCCGGAGCAGCCCGACTACCTCGGCAGTTTTGGGTCCTGTTGGGCGTCCTCAGCCATGAGTCGCCAGGCCAGCATGACGTCGGAGGAATGTCCGCCGCCGGCGATCAGCCGGGCGTGTTCCTCTGGTCCGAGGATGGCCTTGGCGGTGGCGATCGTGCCTTCGGCCGCCTCGATCAGCGCCTGCGCGTCCTCGGAGACAAACATCGGGTTGGGGATGGTGACGGTGCTCTCGTCGTCCAGCTCCAGGTCCATTCCCGGGTCCATGCCCAGGGCATCCACGGCCTGGTCGCGCATCTCGGCCAGCTTCATGCGGCGCCGGTTCGGTGACGGCATTCAAGTCCTCACAGACGATTGGAGGTGACGGTGACGGTAGGTCGATGAGCGGGGAGAAGGCGCGCGGGCGACGTACCGTCAACGTCGACCCGCGCGCCGTCTCCCCGGGGGACGGGCACAGGGGAGCACCCGCCGGTGGTGCGGCGGACCGGCGCGCCCGGACCCCTGGGGGCACGGGTCGTGGGCGTCCGGCCGCCTAGCTGGTGGTGCCTTCAACGGTCGCGGCGGGCGAGCTGCCGTTCGCGCTGTTGCTCACCACGGCCACGGTGTAGTGGGTGGCGGTGACCAGGCCGCCCACGGTGGCGGCGGTGGTGGTGTTGGGGTTGGACGGGGTGAAGGTGGCATCGGGGACTGTGGACCCACCGGCGGTCACGGACACGGTGTAGGACGTCGGTGCGGGACCGGTGGCCGGCGCGGACCAGGTGACCGGGATGGTCGTGGCGGTGACGCTGCCCACGGTGAGAGCGTCGGGTGCATTCGGCAGGGCCAAGGCCCGCCATCCGGGGCCGTCGCGCCACCTTTTGATGGTGAATCCGGAAGCACTGTCCGGGTAAGCCTGGAATGTGATGGGCACTTGCAACTCGGTCTTGGCGACCCAATCCTGCTTGTCCGGCTTGACCATCAACGCTTTCGGGTACAGCACGGCCAGGAAAATGTAGTCTCCCGCGCTTCCGTCCACGCCCAGGAACAGGACCGACCGGTACACGATTCCCGGCGTCTTGGGCTTGATCATGGAATAGCCGGGGGTGCCCAGAGGCGAGACGGTCGAGAGTGGCACGTTGTTGTACAAGGCATCGGTCAATGGGGTGGATTGCAACGCGACGATGGCGGCCTGCTCGGTGTCCGCGGTGACATCGGTGCGCAGCGGTTGGCGGGTTTGCCATGCGGTCGTGTCGGCGGTCGAATAGGTCGGATCGAACGACACCCCGTTTTCGTCGAGGAATCCAACGTCCTGGAAACCATCGTCGGTCAGGAGCGTGGACGACAGCAGTCCGCTGGTGGAGTCGAACGGACTCCACGAGGCGAAGTCGTTGGTGGGGTCGTAATCCCGCACCAGGACGGAGCCATACAGAACCTTACGGACCAGGCTCGAATTCCCCGGAAAAATGCTGTCCCAGGTGACACCGGCCATTGTGGCTATTCTCCTTGAATTGCGTGCGGATTAGGGCGCGGCGTTCACACGGGTTTCCACCAAATAGGTCGCCACGTACCGCTCTAGGTTTTCGTCGTCATAGGTGATCCACAGTGGACCGGTGACGGTTTCGACCGAGTCCACCAGGACACCGGCTACGGCGGTGTGCCGCAGGCGCATCATGGCCGCGTGGACGGTGCGCGCGACGTCGCTGGCATTCGCCCTCGTGGCATGGAAGGTGTCGACATCGACGGTGGCGGTGTCGGTCACGTAGTCATCGCCACCGCCGACGCGGTTCACCTGCACGAAGGGCAATCGGGCGAGAACGTCCTGGGGCAGGTCGACGGCGACACCCTGTACGCCGGGGATCGCGGCAGTCAGGTAGGCGACCAGCAACGCCTCGACGTCCGCGTACACCTGGCCCCCCTTTATGGTCGGGCGGCTCGCAGGACGCGGTAGCGGCGACGCAGCTCGCGCTTGCGTTGGGTGCCGGCGTGGGCGGCGTCGTACGCCTCCGCGCCCCCGTACTCGGTGGCCGCACGCGGGGTACCGCTGCGCAAGTAGTCCAAGGTGCGACGCAGCACGGCGTACTTGGCGTTGTGTCGGCTGCCGTACTCCAACCACCAGGCCGTGTAGTCGGACGCGTAGATCAGCAGCGACATGCGGGTACGACCCTCGACTATTTCAAAGCCGATGGAGTCCCGGTATTGGCCAGGTTCGGTGGCCTTCGTGGCACGGTGACCCACGGGCGCGATCGATCGGGCGTAATCCACGCCACGCCGACCCAGCTCAGTAAGGTGCTCACGGAGTTCCGGGCTGGTACGAAGGAATTCCCCGATGGCCGCATAGTTCAACTCGATCTCGGCACCGGGCATAATGGACCGTCCTCCCGCGTTAGCTGCTGGCGGGCGCTTCGGCCTGCGGGTCGGCGGGGGCCGGCGCGGCATCCTGCTCCACGGCGGACAGGTCGTCGGCAGCCTGGCCGGCGACCGTGACCACGTCCTGTTCGGCCTGGTCCTCGACCTTGTTCAGGATCTGATGGGCGTCGGAGTGGAACCGCTCCAGCAGTCGGCCCACCTCGGCGGGCAGGCCAGCGCCGGCCAGCGCGGCGCTCGCCTCGGAACGGAACCAGTCGACGAGACGGCGCAGGTCGGCCTTGACGTCAGCCAGTGCGGCCATGTGTTACCTCGCAATCGTGAGCGCTTCCCGGCTCAGCCGGTGGCGCGGCGCAAATAGGCTTCTAGGTGATGTGGTTGGCCGCGAATGTCCGGCCAGACCTGCGGGTCGCCGTCGACCTCGTAGGTGAGTCCCCCGGCGATGACGGCATCGGTGACGACCACGTCGGCGTCAGCCGGCGCGTACAGCCGCCAACGGGTGACGACGAGATCCACGTTGGACAGTTGCTCGTCGGTGCCGACCGGTTGAACGGAGCAGCCGGACACGTCGTGGCGAGTCTCGACCTGAGTGGGCACGCCGAGTCGGTCTGGCGGTCCAGACGTGCGGCGGATCACGGTGATGATCTGGTGGCCGATCGGGGGGCCGGTCACCGCAGCTCCACGGTGCTGGCCGGGCGGCGGTAGGGAGCCAGCAGGCAACGCTCCGCGTCGGTCAGGCCGAGCACGCCGTCCTGTGCGGCCGGCGAGAGCCGGTAGGACAGCCCACCCACGGTCTGGCTGACAATGCCGGTGGGTCCGGGAATGTCCAGGGCGCGCACGACGACCGAGCACACGACGCTGATCACCGGGTCGGGAATGGTGTCGTAACCGTGGGTGTAGGTCACCTGCACGAGCGGGACTTCGTACTCCAGCAGTTCGGCGATGTCGTCGGGCAAATTGATCACGACATTGAGCGCGCCGATCCAGATTTCTTGGCCCCCGTCCCACATCCACGCACCCAATGGCAACGTGAGCAGGCCGCTGGTGGCGAGCACGTCGACCACGGCGACCGCGTCCACACTCACCACAGGGGACTGGCGCAAGTACAGCCGCTCGCCGATCGGTCGAATCCGTTCGGTGCTCGCACCGGCGGTGAACTGTTGCCGGGTGAAGCTGCGCACGACGGTGGAAGCGTCGGTGAGCAGCGCGGCGGCCCGTCCCTGCTGGTCTTGGGTCAGTGTGCCGGGGTAGCGGGCGGTGACGTCGTCGAGTGTGGCGAGTGGTTCCATCGCGACACTCCCTCCAGCGCTGACACCCAGCGGTCTAGGTCGGCGTCGGTGTGCAGTTCGTTGACGCGGGCCGTCGCACGGGCCGAGGCCGCGGACCACCCGGCGGGGGTGAGCAGCCGGCGCAGGTGGGCCGACCAGGCGTCCACGTCGTCACGGTCGGCGTAGCTCGCGGCGTCGCCGAGCGCTTCCCGCAGCCCCGGTGTGGGCGCGGCAATGGTGGGGATGCCAGAACAGGCGGCCTCGATAGCGACCCGGCCGTAGCTCTCGTATTCGCTGGGCATGAGCAGCACCCGCGTACGGCGGTACACGGACCGCATCTTGTGGCCGGGCACATGGGCCAACCACTTCACGTTGGGCCGTTGGCGGCGGTCCTGGACTCCGTACGCGCCTTCTACGGCCACGAAGTGGGTACGCGGGAATCGTTCGGCGAGCGCATAGAACGTGTCCGAGCCCTTGACCGGCGTGCAGTTGACCAGCGTGACCTGCGTGCCCGGGGTGGTGCGGTACACGGCCGGGTCCACCGGCGGGTGGATCACAATCGTGGGCGGCATGAGCTGGCCGGGTTGCTCAGCGTCCCACCACGCGCCGAGGTGCTCGGCCATCCACCGCGTATTGGCCACCGCCAGCGCCGGCCGCCGGGTCAGCGCTTGTTTCGTGGGTAGGTGAGTGTTGTGCAGGAGATGAACCACCGGCACCCCGTACAGGCCACCGAGGATGGTGGCCCGGTTGGTGCATTCGAGATGGGCGACCATCACGTGCGGCGCCCGCCCGGCGTCGGCGAGCCACCGCACCGGGTCCGCCTTGTCACGGCGGGGATGGACGCGGACACCGTCCCAGGTGTACGGCTGGGTGATCTCCGGGTGGGGGCGGGACAACAACACGTCCACCTCGTGACCCCGGTCGGCGAGCGCCCGCAGCAGTGCGTGGGCGGCCATTTCGGCACCGGCGCAGTGGTGTGGCGCATACAGGTGGAGCAGCGCCAACACGCGCACCGGTGCCTCCTAGTGACCGCCCAGCCCGGCTCGGCAGTGGTTAGCTGTCGGCCCCGGCAGACGCCAGTACCGCGAACGGGTACCTAGTGGTGCCATTGGTGTTCAGACGGGTTACGGGGTTCGCCGTCGCCCACGCGAGACGCATGGTTACGCGCATGGCCACGGAATCCTGCTGCATGAGGTTGAGTACTACGGCGCCGGCATCGTTGCTGATGACGCCCTCAGTGAACAGTTTGAAGCTGATGTCTTGGCGCATGCCGAGCAATGCGTCGTCCCAGTCACCGGCGATGAGTTGCGCTTCGGACTCGACCCACGAGCCATTGTCCACCTCGGACAGTGGGTAGCCGTAGAGGTTGCCGCCAGGCTTGCCGTCCTGCAAATTCGGCGTGTAGATCGGCAGGTTGGTGTCGGCCGAACGCATACCGGTCAGGTGCCAGTTCAGTCCGGGGCGGGCTACGAAACCGTCCACGCTGTATCCGTCCTGCGCGAGCATTTCGCCGACCTTGGTCACGTCCTGGGCCAGGTCGACGCCGGTACCCATGGTGACGACGTTGCCAGCGGCGGTGGCGCCCTCGTAGATGCTGGTGTTCCACGTGGACGGCCGGCCGACGCCGAACAGGCACGCCGAGTCGACCAACGCGCCGATGGCCTCGGTCATACGCGGCCGGACCTCGTCCCACACGGGCACGTCGGCGTCCGCCAAATAACTTTCGGGAATGGGGACGATGGTGGCGATTTCCTCAGCCACCAGATTGACATTCTTCCACTTCTGAGTGGACGTTTGCTTCATGCCGGTGTCCCCGCCCACGAAATACGCCAGCGGTAGCACGTCCAGCACCGGCATACGCTGAGTCTTCGCCGACATTTGGATCTTACGGGCGCGCTGCAAAACTGCGCACTGCTTCGGCAAGTCCTCGATGATCTGCGTGCTGACCGGTTCTGGCACAAGAGGATCGGAACCGGAGCTGGCACGCGTAATCGAGTCGGTGTAGTCGGGCATGGGGTTTCCTCCGGGAAAAGTGAGCGCGCAACCCCGTGACGCGCCACACGGGCGGCCGGTTAAGGGGCGCTGTTGTACCCGGCCGCCTTGCGCAGCCAAGCGTTCATGTCGTCGGGCGCCTTCGCGTTCTGCCGGGCGCCCTGTCGTAGATCGGGTTTCGGGGGTTGGACACGCTTCGCCAGTGATTTCGCCTGCGCGATGGCGGCTTCTGGTTCGTCGGCGGTCAGAAACTCGGCCATGTCGGCATCGAGGCCGGCATCTCGGGCAGCCTTCGCGCGGATCTCGCGAACACGATGCTGGCCCAATTCCGTTTCGGCCGCCGTGAGCCGATCTTGTAGTTTCTGCGTTTCGGTCTTCGCCGCTTCCTCGATATCGGCGAGCTTTTTCGCGGCCGACGCATTGTCCTTCGCCCGCTTTTCCCACGTCCGCGCGAATTCGAGTCGCTTTTTGACGTCCTCATACGATCCGAGGTCATCCCACGGTGACGCCGTTTCGGCCTTTCCCGTGCTCGTCGCGGAAGTCGTGTCGGTGGTGGGCTTGTCTGGCGACGTGGTGCCCTTGTCGTTGTGGTTGGGCTCCTGGTCACCCTTGGTGGTGTCGTCCGTCATTTGCTTGCCATCCCGTTTCGGGTGTGTCGGTGAACGCCGTTGCGGCTGCCGACCTCGGGGGGAATTTGTGGTTACACGTTGGCTGTGGGAATCTTGTAATTCGGTGGGTGCACCGACGCGGCCAACGGCGGCGGGGTCACGGGAACGGGCGCGTTGAGTTCGGCGTCCTCTTTCCGCTCGACCGCCATGCGTTCAATCTCGGTCGGGGTCTTGTCCAACATCGCCATTCGAGTACGCCAAGGCACGCCCGCGGCTTCCATTTGGACCGACGCGGCCGACATTTCCGTGAGAGTCCTAAATTGCGGGTCTTTCCAAATCACTTCGGCGTCGTCGGGGACGTCGACCCCGAGAACCTTTCCGGCCAACCGGTAGACGGCTTCCCAGGACTCGCCGAATTCTTGCTCGCGTTCTCCCACTTTGGACACGAGTCCTGTTTCGGCGGCAGCCAGGGCATCGCCGCTCGCATTCACTATTTGGCCGACCAAGTAGTGCGGCGGGCACCGAGTAATCGCGCACAGGGTTTGCACAGCGTTCTCTATCGCCTTGATCAGCGGCGACAAGTCGGTTTGGTTGAACTCCCCGAATTGCGCGTCGACTTCCGGCGTAATCCACATCAGATCGGCGCCGGGGTCGAACATCGCTTGTGGATTGCCCTTGTCGTCCTCCGGGTCAACACCCTTGACCCACCTTTGCCGATACGCCTGCATCGCGGAAATCACGGCCAGGTCCAGCGTGATCGTGTTGATCCGGTCCTGAATGTCGGTGACGTCCTCGAATTCGCCGAGACCGTTGCCGGCGAGATCCGGTCGGCAGATGAACGGCACCACCGGCACCTCGCCGAATACGTTGACCGCGACACCTGCCGGGGCGAAATCGTTGCTGGTGTCGACGTCCCACGTTTGCGGGTTCCACGTGACCCGCTGGTTGGCGGCGCTGGCCTTGGTGGACCGGAAATAGTGGATCTCGTCCGGCAGATACAGGACTGCGTTCGTCGTGTTGTCCACGTCGTCCGCCCACACCTTGAGAGCCGAACGCAGGCGGTAGCGGTCCTCCGGGTCGGATTCGTGGATGACCTGGCGCGGATCTTCCCCGGTCACCAACGGCGCCCCGGCGCCATCGTCGCCCACGATCACGTACGAGCGGGACATGACCACGGCGGCGCGGTGCACGAGACCGGCGTTGCTATCCATGTGATTGGCCTGCCACCAACCCCATGCCCGTTTGTCCATAGTGTCCGTGCCGGTGCCCCCGGCGCGAAACCCGGTCGGCTTCATACGTTCCAGGACCGTCTCGGCCACCAACCCGACATAATTGCTTCTGGCTTGACGTTGGAGCCGCTTGTATGCCTGCCGCATTTTTCTGTTTCCGTACGGCAGTGGGTGTTGGCCCCGGGCGTAGGCGTCCAACCGGTCGAATCGGGGCTGCTCGCTGGACAGTCGCCGACCGAGCCTGAGCAGCCACCAGGCAGGCGTGCCCGGGACTCCGGTGTCGTCCAGCACGGCAACCCTCCCGTAGCTCTCACATGCGTTGCGGCGCTGGGACGGGCTACGATCGGCCGGACCACCCCGGGGCGAGCAGCCCCGGGCCGACGACCCTTGGCTGGACTCGCTCGGGGGTTGTCTCTAGTAGCAGAAGTGGCAGCAGGCCAGCACTACGGCAACACACAGCGACACGGACAGCACGCGAATCCCTCCCCTCGCTAGAACCGATACAGCTTGCGGGAGCGGCGTTTCTGCCCGCCCACACCGGAGGCGACTGCGTCCGCGCGGGCTTCGTACGCCAAGGTGGCCGCGACCGCCGCGTCGATCTTGCGGTCGGACTGCGGGTGCTCTTTGGCGATGCTGATGCCGGTGCGCCCGACCCGGCGACGCGCGTTGAGGACGTGCCGGGTCAGCACCGGATCGGCGGTGAACGTCAGCCGCTTCTCCAGGACGGCATCGTGGAACCGGGCGAGCGCGGCGACCATGTGCGTGGGCCGGTTCGTCCACCACTCCAGCGGCCGGGTGGTGGTGGCACGCACCTTCAACCGGTCGCCGTATTCGCGGGTCCACTTGTCGAGATGGTCCTGCCATAGCGGGGGGTCGGCATAGAACCCGACCACGTCTCGGTCCTCGAACGCGCGGAACACGGCGGCGTCGACCGCTTCCCGGTCGATCTGCCAGTCCTGGTCGGCGTGCGTCGGCTTTTCCCAACAGCCCAACAGTTCGATGTGCCCGGTCAGGTCACAACAGACCAGGGCGGTGGAGTCCTCGCGGACCGACCCGTCGAATCCGAGGGTGACCGGTCCGTCGTGGCCCAGCGGGGTGTCCACGGCGCACGCCTGCCACTCGTGCGGGGCGAACCACGCGTCCTCACTGGCGGTGAGCTGATTGAGGTAGTAGCGGCGGGACATGCTGGCCGGCGTGGACGGGTCGTAGATTTCCTCGATCAACCGGTCGACGTCGAGCCAATCACTATCGCCCCGGGCCAGGAGTAGCCCGTCTCGCAACGAGTCGCGGTCGGACAGTCGGATGTCGGCGGGTGCTTCGAGGGAGTCGTACAGGTAGCCGGTGGCGCGGGACTGGCCGGTGGAGATGGCCTGCCACGCCTCCCAGTCCCGTTCGGCGACCGACGCCTCCCCGGGGTCGTGCGCGTTGGTGATCGCCAACGACCGTGCCGACCCATCACGGGACTTGGCCAGGTTCCGGGCGATGGCCCGGGACATCTCCACGCCTTCGTTGGTGGGCAGCCAGTGGTGTGTTTCGTTGAGGATCACATAGGACGGTCGGCCGCCCTCCAGCGCGCGGGGCGAGGATGTCACGGCTTCGATCCGGCCGCCGGCCCGGCTGTAGATGATGGTCTTGCCCAGGTCGATTCCGTACTCGGCGATGGCGGCGTCGGAGAACATCCCCGGGAACAAGGTCATGGTGTTGCGGGTCTGGTCCATGGACACGGCGGCCACCTGCACCCAGGGCGCGGTGTGCGGCACCGCAACGGGTTGACCGTTCGCGTCCCACCCGCCGAACCGGCAAGGCCCGGCAAACTCTGTGGCGGCCAGGGCTGCCGCGATCGGGTCCTTGCCCCATCCCTTCATGCGGCGCAGAACCGCGCGCCGGTACACGAATCGGCCGTGATCGTCGATGGCGTACCACCAGCACACGAACCGGAGCTGTTCGGTGGTCAGGCGCCAAGGCAGGCCGGCGTTCGGCCCGTCCGGTTGGCGTAGGTACTCCAGTTGCCAATGCAAGATCGAATCGGCGAGCGTGCGCGACCAGTCGGGGAACGTGTCGGGTCCGATACGCACGGCCATCCGTGGCGGGGACGTCGCCGTCATGGCCGTCACCACCGCTCCGTGCGCTACCTCCTGGCCGTCGTCGCCGAGCTGCCCCGCGACGTCGGGAGCACGTCGGGGACGTGATCAGTGACGGGCATCACACACCCGTCTTGGTCTGCGCAGATGTGCCCGGCTCAAGATCGGCCGACGGGCCGCTGACCTCGCCTCTTGCGCCATAGGAGGGAGCGTCTACCTTCGTACTTGTACTGCATAGCGCAGTCGAGGTTACCGAAAGAGAGAGATCCACATGTCGCACGAGATCGAGGAATTCGCAGACGGCACCGCCGCGTTCGTGTCCGCCCGTCAGGACGCGTGGCACCAGCTCGGCACCGTCGTCGATCACACGATGGCCGCCGACGAGGTCGTCAAGGCCGCGCACCTGGGCGGATGGAACGTCCGCAAGACCCCGCTGTTCACCCAGGTCGACGGATCGGACGTGGCCGTGCCGATCCCCGGCAAGTTCGCCTCCGTCCGCACGCACCCCGTCACCAAGCAGCCCGACGTCCTGGGCGTGGTGGGCGACTGGTACGAGCCGATTCAGAACGAGGAATTGGCCGCGCTGCTGGACACGCTGGTGGATGAGTCGGGCGCGCACTTCGAGACCGCCGGCTCCCTGCGCAACGGCACCGAAGTGTTCGTGACCATGAAGCTCCCGCAGCACATCGAGGTCGGCGGCGTCGACCGGATCGAGACGTACCTGTGTGCGCTCAACTCGCACGACGGAAGCAAGCGGGCGCAACTACTCGTGACGCCCGTCCGCATCGTGTGCGCCAACACCCAGGCGATGGCCATCGCCAGCGCCGACGCATCACACAAGATCACCCACACGATTTCCGCGACCCAGCGGATCAGCGAGGCCCGTGAAGCGCTCGGCATGACGTTCAAGTACCTGGACAACTTCGCGGAGCAGGCCGAAAAGATGATCAACACTCCGCTGCGCGAGGTCGACTTCACGAACAAGATCCGCCGGCTGATCCCGGAGTCCAAGCGCGTCACGTCCGAGCGTGCCCACCAGGGCTACGAAAACAAGATCATCCAACTCAAGCAACTGTTCACCGGATCGGAGACCGCGACGGAGATCCGGGGCACCCGCTGGGCCGGATACCAGGCCGTCACCGAGTGGCTCGACCACTACTCGCCCGTGCGAGTCGGAGACGACCCGATGGGCGTCGAGGCCGCCGACGCGCGTGCGCTGAAGACCCTCACCAAGCGGACCACGTTGGACCTGAAGACCCGCGCGTTCGCCGCGTTCGCCGTCAAGTGACGTCGACTGGCCGCTGTGGAGCGTACGTCCGTGCCCGCGCCCGCGTCGCGCGTACGTGCGTTCCCTCGGCCGCCAGTGTCGTCACCGGCGCCCGAACCCATCACCCGATCCCCATGCAGGAGGTACAGCCATGCCCAACGAACCGATGCCCCCCTGGGTGGACAGCCTTGTGCCGTCCACCATCAACCACCTGCCCGTGACGCTCGCGATCCCGCTCCGCGCGGACCCGTCGATGCTGCCAGACCGGCACATCGTGCTCTGTCATCGCGAGAGCACCCACGACTCCTGGATCGTGTGGGAGGTCGGCTGGCACGTCCAGTTGAACGCGTGGGTCGCTGAGCACGGCGACTATCTGTCCAACCTGCGTACCGCGACGCTTCGCACCGTGGAGCGTGCCGGCAGTCGACACCCACGCACGCTCGCACACGTGCGCGCGATCGGACTTGCCGCCACGATCCTGTTGTCCTTCTCGCTGGGCATGGACGAGGGCGTGCTCGCGCTCCTGGATCTGGGCGTTGATCCCGCGCTAGTCGCCGCCGCGAGTGCCCAGGCCAACGAACACCTGTCCGTCCTCCTGAACGAGAACCGCGCCCATGCGAACGAGAAGGGCGACGCGGAATGAGCGCCCACGTCCACCGCGAGGGGTGTCATGTCTTCCGTTTCGTGACGTTCCGCTGGTGCGTGGATCAGGCGCGGGAGCTGATCGAGTCCGACCCCGACGCGGCCAGACGGGAGCCCGTGGAGATCGAACCGCTCCGCGAGTTCACGTCGCTGGGCGCACCGCGGCCAGGCCACCTCAAGCTGATCGAGGTCAAGGTGGATGCGGCCCATGCGGCGACTGTCGACCTGACTGAGCCGATTGTGTTCGCCCCGATCGTGAGTCCCGAGACCGGCGAACGCATGGGCGGGTTCCTGATCGACGGCTGGCACAGGGTGTACCGAGCGCTCTCCGAGGGCGTACCGGAGCTGCCGGCCTACTTCCTGACCGACGAAGCGTCCCTGGCGGTGCTGGTGCCCTGGGAGTGACTGGCCGCAGTGGAGCACGCGTCTCGCACGTGTGTTCCCTCGGCCGCCAGTCCCCTCTGGCGCCGGCTCGATCCACACTCGACACACACAAGGAGGCTGCGCCATGAGCGCACCACCCGAAGGCATCGCTCCCGCCGCCCTGTTACTTCTACAGCCGCATCTCACCACAGCGGCCCCGGACGGGTACGTCGTCGACCTCCATCGTCGGTACGACGCAGTGATCGGCGACGAGTACGTGACCGTGCGTCTGTACCCGCGCGACGTCGACCCGGACGGATTCGACTTCGGCAAGCCCGGCGGGATCGCATACATCACGTGGCAGGACGGCCGTGGTTACCGCCTGCACGTGTGGACAACGATCGTCGCCTACACGTTCCAGCAGGCAGGCCATGTGGTGACGTTCCCGGACCCGGTGACCGTGGCCGCGACTGCCGCGTGGGTGCTCCGCGCGGAGATCGAGGGGCAGAGACGTGGCTGACTACGACGTGCCCGCGATGGATCACCCGATCTTCCGGGAGGCGAACGCCTACGCGTGGGGTCGCCAGGACTCCGGAGACGAGGAACACGACACGGAGCACGCGCGGCAGTTCGCTCTCGCGTACCTGGAGCGCTGGAACGCGTTCGGGGTGTCCGAGGGGACGCGCCCGAACCTATGCGCGGCATACGAGGAATGGCGTCACTGCGGGGTCATCACACACGGACACCACGCGCCCACCCGGCGCCGGTTGCCCGCGTTGACCGACCAGCAGGCCGTGGCGCCCGCGATGGTCGTGCGCACGATCCTGGAGCAGCAGGCCGCCCCGGCGGACCGGCAGGGACAACTGGAGCGCTGGGAAGCGTTGCCGGCCGAGGCGCGCACTCGTCTGGTGGGTCTGGTCCGCGCGGTGATCTACTCCTACGCGAGTGTGATCGACGCCGAGCTGGTCTCCGACGAGAGCGGGGGCGAGTGATGGACCGCCCCGACTTCCTCGGCACCGGCATCGCGAACCTGGACGCGGCCAAGCGGTACCTGCGACGCAAGTTCAACGAGGGTCAGCGCGACCCAATCATGTCTCGCCCTGGCGCGTTGTTCTACGTGTCCGCGCACCAGGGCAGACGTACCGCGCTCGTGCTGGGTCCGTTCGTGTCGCACATGACCGCGCTAGAGCGCGTGGACTCCGTGCGTCGGGTGGTCGGGGGGCCGTTCGTCGCCGTGGGCACGTGCAGCCTGCCTGCCCCGGGGCAGCGGACGCTGTTCGGCCGGTTCGTGCCCGGGGGTGCGTCGTGACCGCCGACCTGCCGTCGAAAGTGTGCGCGACCTGCGGATCGGCGCTGAACTCGATTATCGATGAGGACGGGGCCGGGTACATCCACCCGGCCCTGGCCGATCACTCCCACGAGCCGGTGCCGATCGATCCGCCGGCCGGCTGGACCGGTGAGTGCGACTTCTGCGGAGCCAAGCGGCCGACGTTCGTCCTGCCCGCCGCGTCGTTCGAGCTGCCTCGCCCTGGGCAGTACAGCGAGGGCAACTGGGCCGCATGCGACGCGTGCGCTTCTCTGCTCCGCACCGGTAGCTGGTCGGGCCTGATGGGTCGCACCGTCCGGCAGTTCCGCAGGCGGTGGGGGTTCCCGATGCCGGCCGGGATGCGCTTCGCGCTACACGCGTTGCACCAGCGACTGCGGAACAACGTCACCGGGCCGGTGCGCCGGCTGGACGACACGCCCGACTCCGACGATGGCGACGGGTGATCGGGCCGTCCGGCCCATTGATAACCTCACCTGCATGGTGTCGTCCGAGTATCTCGACATGCACGCCGTCGCCGACCGGCTCGGGCTGTCCTACAAGACAATCCGTGGCTACCACACGAAAGCCAGCCGGCGGCGGCGTGAGCAGGACTCTCGCCCCGGAGACTTCCCCGCGCCCGACGCGATCTACGGGGGGTCTCCGGTGTGGGAGCCCGCGACTGTTGACGCGTGGCTGGCGCGCCGACCCGGCCAGGGAGCTGGCGGCGGCCGTCCGAGTCACCGCGGAAAGGAAGATCGACGATGAAGGTGCTCTCGGTCCGACAGCCGTGGGCGCACGCGCTCCTGCATCTCGGCAAGGACCCGGAGAATCGCTCCTGGTCGACGGAGCATCGCGGACCCGTCGCGATACACGCGTCGACTCGTCTGGACCCGGCAGGGGCGCGCTGGGCGCGTACTGCGGGGTTCGACGTCGACACGTTCCCCCGTGGGGTGATCGTGGGTGTGGTGGATCTGTGGGACGTCGTGCGGGGGCATCGCTCGCCCTGGGCGCAACTGGACGCGTTCCACTGGAGGATGCGTGACCCTGTCGCGTTGCTCGATCCGATCCCCTGGCGCGGCACGCTCAAACTCGTGGAGCTGCCTGCGGCCATCACCGCTCGCATCATGGCCGATCTGGCCGCGCAGAACCGTCGACCATCGACACGTTGAGAGGATCACCCGTTATGTCTACAGAGGACCATGCCCAGCCGAGCACCGAGCCCGAGCCCGCGCTCGAACGCTGGGTGTTCGGCGGCAGCCGCGTCGGCAGCAAGGATCAACGCGTTCACGCCTGGATCGACTCGTCCGGCGACGAACTGTGGTACGCCCCAAAGGGCCACCCAACGATCGGGTGTGTGTACGAGGTCATGGTGACCCGCACGGACAAGAGGATTGCTCGCGGCGCGCCGAGCTTTACGGGCCAGCAGAGTGAGGACACCGAGCTGGTAGATCGACTCTCCGCGCTGCACCGGGCCGCCGAGGTCGATCTGTCGATGCGCGCCCGAGAGCGGGCCGTCAAGCGCGATGACCCGATCGAACAGGCGATTGGGCGCCTGGCGGAGCTTGCCCGAAATGTCCCGGCCAACCAGCGCACGGCGTTCGCTGCCTACGTCACGGTTCGCCTCCTGCGCGGGTGGAAGTGAGGAAGGCCGGCTCGTATTTGTGGCCGATCGAGCCGCATAGACACATCGCCCACCACCACGTCTGAAAGGATCACACGTCATGGACCGAGAGAGATTCGAGCCGGACTCCGATGCGAGCGATTTGGACCGCGCCCTGTTCGTCATAGCGAAAGACATGGACGGGGCCGGCTGGGCTGAGGATGCCGAAGGTCTGCTCAGCTCGATGGCCGCACTGCGGGAAACATGGCGGGCGCCGGGCCAGCCCGATCTCAAGCACGTGGTCGAACAACTGGAGACCATTATGTCCGCTGCTGAAAGTGCGCGGGACACGATCATCCGGGTGTACCCGGACCCGTTCGCAATTGGCTAGCTAGTCGAGCTGAATGGAGCGGGGGGCACGTACTCGAACGAGCGTTGCCCCAGGCTGCGCGCACTCAGAGCGCGTTTCCGCAGTGACGCCGTCGTGCTGGACGTCATCAGCGAGCGCCGGCTGGTGCTGACCTCGCGCCACCGGGGGGAGCGCACACAGTAGGCGATCACGGCCGGGTGGGCGATCGAGCGGTGGTAGCGATAGCCGTGCTCGTAGAGGTACTGGCCGACCCAGTCGGCCATGCGCCCGGAGATCCCCAACCCTTGCCAGTCGGGCAGGACGACCGTGCGGTGCGCGAGTTTGATGTTGCGGGTCCGCGCGTGCGGGAAGTGCATGTACGAGGTGAACCCGACGCACTCGCCGTCGTCGGCGAACGCTCCGAAGCAGCGCGCGGACGTGTGCAGGCTGGACGTCAGATAGTGATGACGTGCAAACACTCGCCACGCGGACGCGTCGACCTGGTGTAGACGTAGTTCGATCGGGGGGTGGGGTTGAACCGACCTCCAGGCGAACTGGCCGGCGGCCATGTCCAGGACCCAATCGGGCTGTAGCCAGTCGATGACGTCGTAGTGGCAGGTGACGGCGATGAACTGCCGCTCGGCCCGCCGCACGGTGCGCTGGACCGAATGGCTGGCGATCTTGGCGACCTGGCGGTCCACAACCGAGGTGAATTCGTCCACCACCACCAGGCCGTCTGCCTCGGCCAGGGAGCGTGCTGTGTCGGCCCGGAAGGCTTCGCCCATAGACAATGCGCGATAGGGGCGCAGCCAGGCCGGTACCGAGCCCAGGCCGACATCGACCAGGAGCTTGGTGATCTCTCGGATGCTCATGGCGTCCGGGAAGTCGTCGAGGATGGCCGCGTCGTCGGTCCACTCGCGGGCGCCGGCCAGGTGATCGGCCCACAGGTGGCGTGCGAGGCTGGACTTGCCGGACCCGGACGGGCCGACGACTAGGCCGACGTTCCAGGGTTTGTCCTCGATCGGTACGTCTACATCCCAGGAGGATGAGCGGCCGGTGTCGGGTTGACTGTCCATCATGCCGGCTGTCTGCATGACGCGGGCGGACCGTCGCACCTCGGCGGTCAACGTGAATCGGGCTCGCATTAGCGCATCAGTGCCCGCACGGGCCACCCCTCCCCGGCGAGACGTTCCAACAGTTCGGCCTGCTGCGTCTCGTCGCGACACTCCACGACCACGCCGAAGGACTGTTGCAAGTCGCCCGGTTCGGCGTCGCCCGGCTCGGGCAGCACATCCTTAATCAACTTGTCCAGGTCGCCGGGGTCGTACCCGGTGCCGTCCAGGTCCGGCAGATCGGCGAGCAGCTCGGCCAACAGGCGATCGTCGTACTCGGCGCGGTCGGCCGTGCGATTGTCGACCAGCACGATCCGCGCGGCCTGGTCATCGTCCACGTCCACCCAGCCGACCCACAGCGTGGTCCAGCCTTCCTCGCGGGCCGCCAACACGGTGTGATTGCCGGCCAGCACCTCCGAGGGGCGGCCGGTATACGTTCCGCGGTTGACCACGACCGGCTTGTACTGGCCGTGCACGCGAAGCGACTGCCGAATGGCCGCCACGTCGCCCTGGCGAGGGTTGCGATGGTAGGTGCGCAGTTCGGCCACCGGGCGTTGCTCGAACGCCAGCTCGCCGATCACCCGTCGCCCCCGCTCGCGGCACGACGGTAGTCGTCCATGGCCCGCACGATCGCCGGGTCGGCGTGCTCGACCATCGCATCGACATAGCGGATACGCAGGTCCCGGCGGGCATCGCCCGTGGTGCCCAGCAGCTTTTCACGTTGCCGCAACTCGTTGGCCACGCGGACATCCCCGGCGTGGAACGCGGCGGCCACGACGGCGGTGTCCATGGCGAATCGCCAGTCCGCGTCGGTCCACAGTACACAGTGGGGCATGCGGGACACCGTGCGCCACCACTTGCGGGTTTCTGCCGGCCACTTGGTCGGAATGGTTCGGGCCGACGCGACACCGAGCGAGGCCAATCCGGAGGCGATCTGCCGATCGATGGTGCGCAAGGCCGACCGTAGACGCCAGTCGCCTTCCTTGAGCACCCGCACCCGCAGGGCAACGCGTTCGTCCATCTGTTCGCACACCAGCAGCAACGCGTCCGCGTCCACCGGGAGATCGCCCGAGCTGTGCCAGGCACGCTCCCACAACGCCAAACCCATGCGGCCCAACGGACGTGTCGGTTCCGGCGGAGGCGCCGATGACTCGATCACCTGGCGGGGCTGCTTCGGTAGCGGCGGGACCTTCCCCGAAAATGGACGGTCCACAACCTCTGTCCACTCGTGGGTCGCCGGCATTCTATTGCGCTTCTGACCGTCCGGTTTAGGCTTCCGCCCGGCCACCGCCATGGGAATTCACCCCCCATTCGGTGCCATTTTCCCCTATTCCAGGAATGGGAAACCGTTTCGGTTGCATACGGGACGCGAGCCCCCGAATGTCCCGGTTCGAGCCGACCGTCGAGAGGGGGTTATACCCCCGTGTCCGAATTGCCAGCGATGCTAGTGCGTGTCTTCCTTCTCGAAGGTGACGAGATACGCGGCGCTCAGCTCGAATCGTTCGGCGACGTCGGGTCGTAGGCCGAGGGTGAAATCGAGGGTGGGGGTGGCCGCGGCCCATTCTTTGTTGCGACCGTCGGCATAGTCCGGGGTGAACTTCACTGTGGTCTGGTGGCTGTACAGGGTCTTAGAGGTGCACACAACCTTGGCAGTGATGTGCGTGTTCATCTAGTGTGTTCTCTCTGTTAGATTGCAGAGTACATACCGGTTAGCCAGTAAGTAAATGCGTCAGTTGTGGAACCGTAGTCAATCCGGAGAGTTCCATCGGTGTCCACATTGAGCACACCGATTCCCGATGCACCGTTGCTGCCGTGGGTGGTGGCATAGAATGTACGGGCTGCTGGCCAGGAGGCGGGGTTGACCAGGCTCCCGATGACCGGGTGCGCGCTAATCCCGCCAGCGGGTGGAACGACGCCACCACGGAATGAGACGGTGTTGCCATCCACCGTGAACTGCGGAGGGAAGCTGCTGCTCGCGGTCCAGCCGTTGGTGAGGGTGACGCCGGTCCAAGGAACATGCGGCCGGGAATTGTTCGCCACCATAGTATCGACCCGCTGCCAGAAATTCGTGGAAATAGGCTGGGCGGAATCGTACCCAACGATCTGGTTTCCGGTGATGACGGCCGACGCGGGTGCACCGGAAAATCCGCTGAGGAAAATGCCGATATCGGGTACGACACGGGCGCCGGTACCGTCGACAACGTTGCCGTTCACGACACAGTGTGTGGGCGCGGCGACTCGGGTATCGTTGCCGGTGATCACGGCAATGCACCGGCGGGTGGCGCTGACTGCGTTACCGGTGATGACGAGGCCGTCACCGCCGTGCGTGTCGATGCCTTCCCAGTCCACCAGGGACACCCGGTTGCCGCTGACGATGCACCGTTGGGTCCGCGCGGCGAGGGAGTTTTCGGAGTCGGTGAGCGCAATTCCGTAACAGTTGGCTTGACCGGGGGCAATGACGACATCGGATATCACGTTGTCGGCGATGACGATTCCGTCCCCGGAAATGATCATGACGCCGCTGTACAAGCAGTGCTCGACCACGTTGCTGTGTACACGGCTGTTCGAACACCATTCCAGCCATATCCCGTGGGCGGCCGTGTTGGTCACGTGACAATCGTGGATGTCGATATCCGAGAGCGGTGCGCCATCGACACCGAGCACGTACACGAGTTTCTGGCTGTCGTCGTAAATGCCAGTGTTTCCGCCGACGATGTTCAGCCCGGACAGCTCCACATTCGACGCCGTGACGAGAAAGGCCGGGCCGGTCGTACGGGTGAAGGTCCCGCCGAGTACCCGCGTACCAGACTGAGCAACCGTCATGGTGTCGGTCAGTTCAATCGTGACGGTCGGATCGCACACGACGTCCCCGCCGATGGCGAGGGCGGCGGCCAGATCTGCTTGGGTGGTGATGGCCACGGGCGTCACAGTGTCCCTTCTGGCGCTACGGTCATTGACCGTGCAGCCCGGGGTGCGGTTCGGGTGTGCGGGTTTCGCGGAGACGCCACCGGGCGGTGTTGCCTTCGGCGCTGGATTTGTACCGGTGGCAGTGCGGCGGGGTGGCGTCGTGAATGGCGGCGAGGTTGCTGTCGCGGTGATCGTCACCGGGTATCACGTGGTCGACGGCATCGGCACCAGGCCCGCCGCACACGTGGCACAGGTAGCGGTCGCGGGCGAGAATGCGGGGCACGATCACGGTGGACCAGCCGCGCGGTAGCCGGCGAGCGCGGGTACTGCCACGCCACTGGCTGGGCATGGGCTAGTGCGCCGCCCACGGCATCAGCGTGTCGTAGGGCTGGTCGTTACCATCGCTGCCGCCGTTGCTGCCGGTGCCGCTGGTCTCGTTGGCCGGGGCGCTGTCGGCGCCGTGGTTCTCGGTCAGTCGTTGGTCGGCTGGTGTTCCCGGGTTGGGGGTGCCACCCATGGCGTTGCCTCCACTAAGGACATAGGTCGCGTGGTGCGGGCGGATAGGGGTGGAGTTGTCGTTGCCGTTTGAGCATGGCGCGGGTGTTGAGATAGGCCGTGACGGCATGAGCGAATTCGGTCGCCGCCTGGGGGGACGGTGGTTCCTCGATGACATGACCGACTACGCCAATCAGGCTGTCGAGCGAATTCTGCGCAGCGGTGCTGGCGGCGGTGCGGGCATCGAGCGCGTCGGCGAACCCGTTCGAATATTCCTGTTGGCAGGTCACAACGGCGCGAGTAGCCGCGGACTGTATCAGTCCTTGCGCGACAGTGGCGAGCGCGAGTATTACCACCACGACGCCGAGCATTTGCTGGCCGGTGAATCCCTTGCGGTGGCGAGTGGGCGGCGGTTCGGGTGCGTCGGTGGTCACGTCCGCTCCCGTCGAGTCGTCCCGGCCGGTGACGGCGACACGACCGATCGCGTAGCCGCCGACGAATCCCACGACCGCCCACACGGCTGATTCGACGAGGTATTCGGCGATCTCGTTCATGTCTCGCCCGTTCCGGGCGGCTCATTGGTCTTGTCGGTGTCGGTGTCAGTGTCGGCGGGGCGGCGGTTGTCCCCGGCGATCAGACGGGCCAGTTCGGCACGCACCCGCGAGGGCGTGCCGCTCGGATCGGGCCTGCGCAGCGCGAGCACACCGCCGACGACGATGCCGAACACGGCATTGAGCGTGGGGTCGTGACGTTCAGGACTGACGAAGCCGACGACCACGTTGGCCGCCCAAGCGACGGCCACGAGGACGGTCAGCAGGGACACAAGCGGGCGCGGGAGCACATCAGCTCGCCGCCCGGCGGGCGCGTTCGGTGTGCATCATCACGGACATGCCAATCAGTCCGATCATGACGCCGATGGTGTTGGTCCACAGCCGGTACGTGACGTGCGTGCCGAGATGGTCGAATTCGGTGCCTATGGCACTGGCAGCCAGCACGGCGAGCGCCAGTGCGGCCAGGATGCGCCCGGATTGGCGGGTGTGAACTACGGCAAATCCCCCAGCGAGCACGCATAGCATGATCCCGGCCAGGCAGCAGTAGACCCGCACGGTGTCGGCGAATTCGAGCCATGGGGTACTGAACGGGTGTGGCATGGTCCACCCCCGGTTAGTCAGTGGTCGAGCCAGACCACGTGGGTGGCGCCGTTGTGTCCGTGGATGGCGATGGCGTCCCCGAGGGTGCGCCAGTGGACGAGGGAGGACCGTTCGCCGCGCCAGCGGATGGTGACGCTGCCGTCGCTCCATTCGACACCTTCGGCGACGTCGCCCGTCCCGGAGATGCCGGTGTCGTCGATGTCGCGGCGTAGGAGGAATCGGTGCGGGGCGTCGGTGGTGGGTGTCGCGGTGGTCCTGGCACTCTACCCGTCCGTGCGCACAATGATCCGCCACGAACCGTGACACACGGGTCGACGAGGGTCAATGGTTAAATCCGGTTTACGTGCGGGCGGCCAAGTAGTCGGCGATCGAGCCGAGGTCATATCCGCGTGCCGACCTGCGGATGTGTCCACGCCGGACCCACTGGCGAAGCGTGTCCCCGGAGCATCGGTGACCCGATCGGAGTACAAACAGGACGGCGATTCCGGCCGGGACAGGTTGCATTCACTCACCCCTATTCTCGCGGTACAACCCGACCAATTCCACGCCATCATATTCCGCGCGGCAGGTCGGGCACCGGATCACCGGGCCGCCGTGGGTGGGCAACCGCAGCGGCGTGTAGCACCGGGCGCCATCCTCGGCCGTGGCGGTGCACCGGCCGATGACGGGTGGCGGCGGGTCGTCTGTCACGGCCCGCAATTGGGCGCGCACGTCGGCCAATTCAGCAGCGAGGGTCGGCAAGGCCACGCATTCCCGCGCCAACCAGTCCAAGTGGAATCCCACGGTGCCCGCTTCCGTGTCGACGGTGGCCACGGGTGGCCCACTGACCTGGCGCTCCCGGCGGATGTAGCTGGCCCACCAGTGAAGTACCTCCAGCGGGGAACGCACGTCGCCCCGGTCGACAGCATGGCTGCGCCGGTCCCGCAGGGCCATCACGTGGACCGACCCAGGCGGGGTGGAGTGGTAACCGGGCGGTCGGCGTTCGTGCCCGGCCGGCGGCGGGAGCAGCGCGTGAGCGGGCACGATGCGCCGCCATCGTTCGGTGATCTCGGTCAGCGATTCCCGAAGGCGGGTGATGCACCGGTCACACGCGAGGTAGCCCTCGGGCGCCGGGTACGGGTGCCCGTCCCGGCTAGCGCACCCGAGTATGCACGCGGTCATGGCAAGTCCCCGTCTGCGGTGGTGCCGTAGCCCTGGTGGCGCAGGATCGGCGCAAGGTCGGCCAACGCGATGCGCATTGGCACCGCGAACAACTCGGGGGGTGCGTCCTGCGCCCAGGACAGTGGTTCGTGCAGCACGTCACCGAGTCGCACGTAGGCCCACCAGCCGCCCGGGTCGGCCTGCCCGTGCCGTTTGACCACCAGGACGCCCAGATCGGCCCCGGCAGCGCGGCGTTGCCGCTCGGTGTCGTCCAGCCAAGTGGGAACCCGCCACAGCGACCGGTCGTCCACATCCTTGACCTGCCACACGATCCCAGGTGTGCCGTCCACGTCCCCCCGGTCGGGGGACACCCGATTGCCTGACTGGTGTCCTGTTCGGACCGTGCGCTCCGCGCCGGGCCACCCGTGCGCACGCAGCCACACGACCAGACCCCGCTCGGCGCGTTTGCCCTTCGCCGAGTTGGCGCGTCCACGTGAGACCGCCGTAGGCGCGGCTGTACGCGCCCCTGGCGCGCCCGTGGCGCCTCGGACGGTGGACACCACCGGGGAAGCGCCTGTGGCGCCCTGAGCCGCGCTGAGCGCGTCGCGGGCCGTCATCGCTGGCTCCTGGCCCGGCGTTGCCGTGACGCGGCGCGGTGTGCCTCGGTGCATCGCTCACACCGGCAGGCGTGATTCGTGTACGTCGAGCTGCTGCCATGCCGGATGAATTCGCCCACGGCCACATATCGGCCGTCGATCTGTTGCCGCGCGGATCGGCGCCGCGTTCGCGCCTCCTGCACGGCCAGTCGAAAATCGTCGGTGCATTGCTCGCATCGGCAATAGTGGTTGACGTAGGCGGACCGTCCATGGCGAATGTTGACGCCGAAGGCTGTCCACCGGCCGTTGACGATGCGGCGTCGGCCGCGCCGCGAGTTGCGGAGGACCTGCATGGCCTGTGCGGTTGCCGAATGCCCCTTCCCTTCTCTGTTGGAATGGTCAGAATGGCGGTTCGTCGGGCGAGTAGGTCAGGACGCGGGCGCCGAGCTGCCGCGCCAGCAACATAAACGTGTCGACTTCGGATTCGGTGATTTCGCTGCCGTCCGAGCCTTGCGCCAACACCCGCACCACGGTCGACACGTGTGCGGCGTCCACATCGGCAGGGACAATGGACACGTCGCAATCGTGGCTGGCCAGTACTGCGGGCCGAGGTTGGTTGTGCCCACCTTCGATACGCTCCGGAGAGCGCCACACTAGCCGGCCCGCTGACAGCCACCACGTCTGCCGGCCCTGGATGCGGGCGGCAAGCTCGGCCCGGAGGGTAATGGGAACCGGGTCCACCTTGTAGGGCCATCCTTCGGCCAGTCCGAACAATCTCAACCGGCCGCATCGCGGACAGCGGTCGGCGCGTGGCCGGTTCGTCTGGAAGTGGATCATGGTTGAGGCTCCGGGAGTGCCAGTTCGGCGGATCGGCCCATATATCGGCTCCCTTCTTGATCTTTGATGTTTCGTGATAGTTGTCCGTTCTCCCGGCACGTGGCACTGAACAACAACGACAGTGCCGGGTACCTGGGCATCGGTGCTTCGCGCGCGCGAAGCGGGGAACGTGAAGATCCGGCACTATGTGGCACCCGGCACCAGTGCCGCATGGTGCCGCTTCCGGCACCGACGTAACCGTCAAACGGCCATAGACAGTCACCGGGCCTCCCCGGGGGTGCCGAACGGCGTGAGGGGGGTGCCGCGTCGCTCGTCGCCCTCGGCGGGCTCCAGGAGCGTCACGCCGGTGATGAACCGGAGGCCGTTCGACCGTGCTGTACCGATACCGTCCATTCGCGACAACGCCTGCGTGAATGCCTTGGCGGACACCGGGGAGCACCCCTCGCCACGGCACCACCTTTCGTAGCCTGCGCGCAATATGCCGGTCCTTATGCGAACGGCGTCGGCGCCGCCCACGTGACAGCATTCTTCGATAAATTGGGCGACGGTGTCTTGCTCATGTTCGTAGCCTTCGGTGGCAACGTGGACTGAGGTGGGCTCGGCGAGTCCGGTGCGGAGGTAGTCGACGGCACCGGCGACAATCCAGGCAAGTACAGCTTCGCCGTGCTCGGCACTCAATGTGTCGGCGAGCCTGGTGTCTTGTTCGGACAGCGGCACGACGGTCGTAAAGGGAATGATCCGCAAACGGCGCCAGAATGCCGGGCCGCCGGCGGTGACGCCGGGCTGGTGGTTGCCCATGAGCCAGAGGTGGTGAGTGGGGGTGAAGGTGAAGAAATCTTGCCGCATGAATCGGGCCTTGACGGGGTCCTTACCGGTCAACAGTTTCACCCGGGACTCGTCGAAACGGTCACCCTCGTCGAGTTCGGAGCAGATCACCAGGCGCGCACCGGCGAGGTCGGCGATCTCGGTGGCGTGCTGCGAGAATTGTTGGGCCATAAGAAAGCCGGCGGGTGCGGTGGTGGCGTAGTCGCCCAGTACGGAGAACAGCACTCCGAGCAGGACGCTTTTGCCGTTGGCGCCGGACCCGTAGCAGAAGGGCAGCACCTGGTCGAGGACGGCGCCGGTGGCGCTGTAGCCGACCAGGCGTTGTACGTAGGCGGTGATGTCGTCCTGCCCGGCGAAGGTGCGCGACAGGAACGCGTGCCAGGCGCGGGGGTCGGCGTCCGGGTTGGGGGCGACGGTCGTGGAGCGGGTGTGCAGGTGGGTCGGGTCGGGCGCCAGGAGCGCGCCGCTGCGCAGGTCGACGATGCCGCGTGGGGTGTTCAGCTCGAACGGTCGGGCGTCCAGGTCGCCCAGGTGGACGACGGCACGCGGGTCGGACGCGGCTTGTCGGACGATGGCGGTGGTGCCGGGCGCGGACAGGCTGTGGATCTTGTGGCGGATGTCGGCGGCGTCGTTCTCGGGCAGCTTCCGGGCGAGGGTCTTGACGCGTTCGCGGACGGGGCCGTCGCCGGGTGGGCACCAGTGCCAGCGGTGGCCGTCCCATTCCAGCCATCGGCCGCGTTCGGGGACATAGCGCAGCTCGCCGTGGTGGGCGTCGACCAGGGCCAGGGCGAGGGCGTCATCGGTGCGGGCGTGGGTGGTGGCACGCTGGGCGAGTGTGGAGGGCGCCAGCGCCCCGTTGCGGGGGCCGATGTCGGCGCGGCCGGGCAGAACGGTGAGGACAGGCCGGTGGGGTTGCCGAGGTGGGGTGGGCGTGTCGCCGTAGCCGGCGGCGCCGAGGGCTTTCGCGGCGGCGTGGAAATCCCCCTGGTGGTTCAGTAGCGCATAGGCACGCCATTTACTCAGTCCGGTCTCACTCGGCAGGGTGGTGGACGTGCTCCATACCCACAGATAGTCACCGGCCGGGCCACCGGTCACCGCGGATATCCCCATTCGCTTGCCCGGTCGCCGCCAGAAGGTCCGCGACCCCTGTCGGGACACGACCTGCCACCCGGCCGGTGTGAGCACATCGGTCCAGTCGGCGCGGTCGTTGTAGTCCGCGCCCGGGGGTCGGCCGTCGCGTTTGTCCAGCGGCACCGGGTCTGGCAGCGGTTCGGGCGGTGGTAGTTCATCCAGCGTGCGGGCCACGTCGTGCACTGCGTCCCGTTCGTCGGCCGTGATCGTGGCGATACTGTGCGGGAAGCCGGTCAGCGCCACCCACGGCGCGCCGGTGGGGTGCACGTTGCCGTGGGAGGGCGCAACGACGACGAACCCGCCTTCGCCCCGGGTTTCGATCAGCGGCACCGGCCCGTCCGGGGTGGGTCGGCGGGCGAGCTTGACGTTGCCCAGCGCTGGGCCGTCGGCCACGCGGTAGTACAGGTGCAGGCCGCCGCTGGGTGACTGTTCCAGATAGCCGTGAAAGATGCGGTCGCGGACCTCGGCCAGGCCATGTTCGGCCAGCGCGAGAAGGAACCGGGTCAGCGTGGGGTCGTTCTGTGTCGCGCGGCCTTCGATCTCCAGCATTTCCAGGCCGCCGGACACGGCGCCGCAGACGACACCGAGACCGGGGTGCCCGGTGTCGAACCAGGCCCGGATGGTGTCCTCGTCGGCGGCGTCGTGTTGGGCGGTTTTCCAGGCGCCGAGTGGCGCTTTGCTGCCGTCGACTGCGACCCGGACCACGGAGCACCCGGCCGTGCACCATGCCAGTGCAGCCGAGGTCATGTCGGTGTGGTCTGGACGATCGGGGGCGCCCACGACATAACCTCCGTGCGATTCTCGGGGATTTCCTTGTCTCGCCTGGCATGGCGCACGGCCGGGCTGGGTGGCGGCGGCTAGGCGTGCCTGCGTGCTGGTCTGCCGCTCTTACCTCGCAGGAGGGGCCACCCGGTCGGTGAGCGCTAATGGACAATGGGTTGCCACTGGCCGGGTTCGGTGCCCCGGGACCGGGACGTGGCCCAGAAGTCGGCGAAGACACCGGCACCGTCCAGGATGACGCGCAGGTTGGCGGCGTCGGGTCCACACTTGGCGACGACGACGGCCGCGCACACCTGGCCGGCGTGGACGCGGTTGCGGTGAGCGTGGCCCGGGTCGGTGGTTTCGATCACGGCGACATCGGATTCGGTGAGTCGGTAGGTGACCAGGTCGCAGATGGCGACGGGACGGGGTCGGGATTCGGCGGTCAGGCCGCCACCGGTGTCGACGTCGGCGGTGGTAGTCGTGTCGGTCATGGCTTACCTTTCCTCGGGTGAATCGATGGGCTCGGGCTCGCCGTGGCGGCAGTGCGCGCAACGCTCGCCGCGAATGAGTCCGGCGATGGCGTCCTCGTCGGGGGCCACGGACACCCGCCACGGCACGTCGGCGGCGGTGAACCGGTCGAGCGTGGACGCCAACATGCCGTTGTTGGCCAACGCCATGAGGTGGCCGCACGCGCGGTGATGGACGCCGTAGAGGGTGGGGTCGGCGGACACGCCGATCAGCGCCCCTGCTGCTGGCCGGCGATCTGCGCCAACAGTGCCCTGATTGCCGGGTCGTTGACGTCGACTCCCCCCGTTGCGGCCGGGGCCGGCGACGAGACCGGTGTTGGGTTGGCCGCCGGGGTCGTGTTCGCCTGGCCGTTGGGCTGTCCTCCGGTCGCCCAGGCCGGCGGCGTGGTCGGTGCGCCGGGCACGACGGGCGGCAACGTGCCCTGGGCGGCGGTGGCGACGTGCGCGGCGGCGCGTTGGGTGCGTTCGGTTTCGAAACGGTTCGGGTTGGCGGCGTTCCATTGTTGCGCGGTGGCCAGTTCGTTGGCGACCAGTGCTTCTACGTTGATGTAGGCGTTCCCGCCGGACTTGGGGGTGTCGTAGAACAGCTTCACCGGCAATGCGCTGGCGACGTAGCCTTTCAACCCGTCGACAATGGCGCCGTTGAACCACAGAACTCCACAGTAGACTGTGTTCGTGGTGAGGTCGGCCACATCCAGGAGGACCGCTTCCCCGCCTTCGGGCTTGTATTTGGCGGCGTCGGCCGGGTTGGAATTGAATTGGGTACGAACGCCGGTGCGGTGTTCGCGGACGAGGACAACGAGCGGACGTCCGACCAATTCTTTCGCTGGGATGCGGTCGCCGTCCTCGCGGACCGGTGGCGTGTAGGTGTTGAGTTCTATTCGACGCTTCCTTTTGTGGCTAGTTGGATGTGTCGCGGGGACGGGGCGTGTTGTCGGGTGGGTTGGCCCGGTACCACGTCATGGCGTTGACCATGGCTCGGGCATGGCGTTCGTCGTCGCCGCGCCGATAGGACGTGGTGATCATGCTGCGGTAGGGGTAGGGCAGCCGCCGCCAACAGTCGCGGCAGGCGAACAGGTTGTGCGGTACGTCAACGCCACAGCCGCCAGGGCAACCGTGGGTGGGGTCTGCCAGGACGGTTATCATCGGTGTTCCTCCCACCATCGTGGTGATCCCAGGTGCACCACCAACACAGGGGCCGATCGCAGGTGGCGCACTGCCATAGGTCGGCGTCGCGGGCACCGCATCCGCCGCACAGGTCCGAAGGCGCGGTCACGCGGCGTCCCCCCCGGTGTCGACGCGCTGCCAGCGGTGCCCGCATTCGCCCCGACAGGGGCATCGCCGGTCGGCGGCGCGTCGTGCTCGGCGGTGCGTGGCCATCCAGTGCGCCGGGCAACACTTCGGCGGTGGTTGGGGGTCGGGCGGTGCGATATCAATCATGCTGGCATCACCGGCCGCCCCGGGCCGTGGACGACGTGGCCGAGGAATTCCCGGCAACGGCAGCCGTTGACGGGGCTCCACGATGGACATTGACTGGTCATACCGGTGACGTGGCGACAGGGCACGAGCCAGTACCCGGCGTCGCACCCGCACCGGTCCGGGTCGTGGAAGCCGCTGGCCCAGTGACCGCACCGCTCACATGCGAGGTAGGGGTTGGCGGTGCCGACGTGGACGTGTGTGCGCGTGTGTGTCATTCGTCCTCCAAGTGCCCTGGGCATCCGTCGCCGGAATCACGACCGGGTTTCCAGAATGCGCAATAGGTGCAGGCGTGCCCGACCACCTTGGGGAATTCTCGATAGTGTCCGGGGCGCTGTTCGACGTCGAGGGCAACCGCAGCCTCCAGGATGGCGTCGTGCCGGGCGAGCGCTTGCCGGGCAATGGATTGATCGTAAGGGGCAGTCCACATCCACAGGCCGGACAGCAGCCCGCCGCGCGGGTACAGGGCCAGCGCGACATCCCGCACGGGCAACCCGAGTTGGGCGAACGCGTAGGCGTAGAGGTGGATCTGCGCGATGTACCCCGGGGACGGACCGTTGCGTTTCGCGGTGGCCATGCTGGTGGTGCCGGGCACCTTGTGGTCGATCACCATTTCCCGGTCGAAGTCGTACAAATCGCATGTGCCCACGAGCCCTGGGCGGATGGTGACCCGCTGCTCCACGAGGAACCGGATACGGCCCAATTTGTCGTTCGCGGCGAGGAAAGCGTCAGCGAGCCAGGCGTGTACGGCGGTGCCGACAATGGACGGCCACGGGTCGGACCCGGCGTTCGTTTCGGTGTGCCGCATGAGCCGGTAGGCCAATTTCCGCGCGCACGGTTCGCCGATCTCGGAGGGTCCGAGTGCGGTTTGCAGGCTGCGCGGCGCGTGTCGGGCGGCGTCGGTCACAATGGACCGGATCTCGTCAGCAACCCCACGTGGTGGTGTGAGCGGTGGGGCGGCGTAGGCGGTGAGGTTCACGTGTCGGCGTCCTCGATCAGCTCGCCACCCTCGTCGCGCCACAGGGTGCGGAGGTAGCGGCGTTCGGAGTGGGTGAGCGTGTAGGGGATGTCGCCGCCGCCTTCGCACCAGCCGTGGGTGACGTCCCCGTCAGGCGTGGTGCCGGTGACCCGTTTGTGTCGCGGTAGGACACCTTTGCTGGTGACGGTGGTGTCGCGCCCACACCACGGGCACGGCGTGGCACGCCGGCCCCGGGTCACGGCTGGACCTCCGATTGCCCGTTGGGCTGGTCGCCGGCCTGGTCGGCGCGGCGTTGCGGAGTGGTGAACTTGCGGGACACGACGGTGGTGCTGTACGCCTCGGCGAGGTCGGGGTGGTCGGCTCGTAGTCGGGCGCCGTCGACCCGCCGAGAGTGGACGGTGGTCCAGCGTGCGGCCGGCTGACCATCAACGGTGCCCACCGTGGCGCCGACCGCGTCGAGGGCATCGGTGATGTGCTTTTGCGCCTGGTCGCGAGTGTCGGACCACTGCCGGACCTTCGCCTTGGCGCGCTGGTAGGCAGCCAGCCAACCGCTCAGCTCCGTGGTCAGTGGGATGGTCGGGGGTTGCTCGGCGGGTTGCTCGACTCTGGCGTGATCGCTCATAGGGGTTCCCCCTGTTGGACGGTGACGGGTGGGGTGCGGAGCGGCCGTCCCCGCTTACGGCGGGTCGGGGGCGCCGGTCACCTGGCGGTACAGCGCCCAGCACGACGGGCACTCGCACGTGGTGATGGCCGGGCCGGCGCCGAACGCGGCGAATGTGGTGCCGGGCGCCGTGACGCTGGTAGCTACGCGCCCGTTGGCGGCGTAGGTCATCACGGCTTCGGACGGCCCGGGGGTGAAGGTGTGTCGACGCTCACGGCAGTGCCCGACCGAGCACTCCTGCGGGTCGTTGTGGTGCAGGTCCATGTGCTGGCAGACCTGGCAGCGGTGCACGATCAGCGTCATGTCGGCGGCCTGCCTAGTGCCCGAGTTGGGCGGCGAGGACCGCGAACCCCACGAGGGCGGCGATGGTGATCACGTAGAGCGCGCCGGGTCGACGGGTGAATGAGGTCGTTGCGGCACTCACCGCACCGGTGACAGTCCTGGTGGCACCCGGGAGGGTCGATACTGTTATCCCAACCGCGCAGGCCAGGTGAAAAAGGACCCGAACTAGAGATACGGGTAGTACGGCGAGGCGCCACACTAGCCACAGCGGGATTTCCACCAGCGGATGTGTGGCGGTATGGGTGGCGCTGTGGGTGTGCTGCCTAGTGTGATTGTTCATGGGGTTGCCCCTTAATGCAGCGTGACGGAAATACACCCCTGGTGACATGCGTAGGGGCGTAAAACGCTGTATGCGTTTGTGGCCGGCGTCAGGGCACGCGTGGATGCTCGGGCATTACGCGGCGCCTTCGGCCGGGTCGATGTAGGGCTGGACCAAATCGGTGGGTTCGCTGACGGCGAACAGGTGTCCACGGGGGACACCGAGCGCGAGTTCGATTGCGGCGGCCGACGTCACCGTAATGGTGGTGACGCGTCCTGAGACTATTTGCGAAATTCGGGCCGCGCTGGTGTGGGCAGCGCGGGCGAGTGTCGCTTGTGTGGTGCCGGTCGCTGCGAGCCGGGCGCGGAGGGCGCTCGGGTCGCGGGCACGGACGTACACGGGCATGGGTTGTCCCGGAGAGTCCACGCGTGGTGACGCGGTGCAAGAAGTAGGTCGTCGCTGGTCCCACGCGGCGGTCGCCGTGTGGATCACCGTAGGTCGGCCGTCGTCGCACGTCAAGTGCGGTTTAACCACCCGACGTGATGATGTGCGGGTCCTCCGTATGGTGGATTTGCCGACATGGTTGGATACTCAGCATTGCGTAGGCAGTCGGCTGGGGGGTGACCCGTTGGGGATTGATCGTGACAGGACTGACGGATTGACCCTCGCTGAGCTGATCAGATACGTGATCGAACGTGACGGCTTGTCACAGAAGTCATTGTGTAAGCGGGCGGCGTTGCGTGGTTATCCGGAGATTTCCCCACCCCGGATCACGAAGTTGCTGAACGGCGAAAATCCCGACCACGAACAAGAGCCTATTCAGGAATATCCGCAACCCGATTCCATCGAAGGATTGTCGGCGGCGCTCGATGTCGACTATCAAATGGTATTGGACGCGATCACCCGCACTTTGGGCCGCCCGAAGGTATGGCGATCGGGCAGTAAAGAACCCGTGGTGATTGTGGACCACGACATGCCCTATCGCGAGGCGATCGCATTCGGCCGTCGCATTCGCGGGATCGTACGGCCGGACTAGGAGTTCACTCCCACTGTCATTGTGTCGCGTTATTGAGGCGATAATAGCCCATCCGGGCTACTGGTCTTGCGTAGTGCCGGTCTGAATGGGCTACGTTGTCGATCCAACCGGTCCCATCGGATAGCCCACTACGCAATGGCGAGTCCGATCGGTCATCGGGGGGCAGCAAGACCCGCACGAACGGACGCGCACAGGGGGCCGGCCCGTGGCCGTGATCAGCGACATCAGGCGATACGTGTATGGCACACGCGATGGCGCGTGGTTGATTCTGGCCGGACCCTGCGATATGGAACCCCCGGCGCGCGTGGGAGCGCTGTCCTACCTCGGTGAGCCACTCACCCTCATTCGCCTGGTCCGCGCCCGGCGATGCCACTCTCAACTGGAGCTGGCCGCATTGCTCGACGTGGGGCAGCAGTCGGCGTCGCGCTACCTGCGGGGAGGCGAACCCAACCTACCCGCCACTGGGTGGAGCGCCCTGGCACGGGAGTGCTCGTGAGCAGCTCCCCTGCGAGCGGACACCAGGACTCACCGCCGTGGCCGGAACCGCGTGTCGTCGTGGCGGACCTGGGATTCCACGGTGGCGGCTGGGATCGCGACGTCACCGGCGCACCGGTGATCGTCCTGGATTCGTCGCTGAGCGACGGGGAACGCCGACACACAGAACTGCTGGCACGGCTGGATATTCGCCGTGCCGAACGGGAGAACGGGACACCGTGACGGAACTACTTCTGGTGCGGATCAACCGGCTGTCGGAGATGATGCGCCGCTACAGCGTTGCCATGTACGAGGCCACCGACGCCCGTATGGGTCCGTGGCCGACCGACCCGGATGGTGGGGAAATGCGCATCATCAACGCGTTGGAGTCGACGCTGCGGCTGGCCGGCGAGGCTGTGGCCACCGGACGGGCGCACGTGTCGGTGTCAGCGTTACTGACGGAGATCGGTGACGAGCTGGACGGCGACACATGACCGCCCGCTCCGAGGCGGTGTCGAGTGTACCGACGTTCGTGTGCCCGTTGTGCCACAAGCAATCGTGGTCCGAGGACGACGCGGTCAACCGGTATTGCGGTGCCTGCCACGTCTACACCGGCGATGCGGTCTGGACCGACTACGGCCTGCGGCTGAAGCTGAGCGCGTGCGGGCTCTACTACATCGGGGTGCGCCCCATGCTCGTGAACTGGCGACTGGTGCTGTCCCAGGTGGAACGCGAGTGGTGGCCCGAGGGCGAATGGTGTTACGCGGGCCGCGACCGGGCCGCGTTCGTCACCGCCGCACTCGCCGGGTTGGCATGGGACGGCGATCCCAGCACGGAACCTTTGGGGTGGAGCAAAAACGTACGCACGGGCGAGTGGCGCCCGCCTGCGGAGGTGAGTCGTGTTGACTGAGAAAGTGCTGCGCCTGGCCGGTCGCGCTTGGTGGACGGTCGCGGGGCTCGGTTTCCTGTGTGGCGTACTGGTCACGGTGTTGACTGCGTCGCTGGGTGACTGGCCGTTGGCGGTGATCCTGGGCCTCGTGACTCTCGTGGTGGGTGGGGCCGGCTGGTCGTTGTGGCGGGAGGAACGACGCCGTGAGCAGTGACGAACCAGATCTGTTGGCGCACGTGACCGACAACGACGAGTGCCTACACGGGGTGGACACGTCTCAGGAGGAGTGTGCGAGGTGCGGGCGGTTTCGGCTGCGGCCTGGTGGGCATCATGCTCGAAACGTCTATCTGGACAGGCCGGGCCGGGACACTGACCTGGCGTTAGGGCAAGCATTCGACCCGCGCACGGCGCACTTTCTGGCGACGGCCGTCCGGTACTACCGCAATCACCATCCCTTGTCCGATGAGGAATTTGCCGCACTGTTCGGTGATCCTCCCGAAGTACCCAGGAGAGTGGACAGTGGATAAGCCGCCGCGCGGCGAGGTCGGCGACCCGGGACGAGCCGGCCAGTTGACACGCGCCAGGCCGGACGGATCGATCAGTCGGGTGTCAAGTTGGTCGGTCCACCGTCGCGACTGCCGCTGCGCGCATTGCCGCATGGCTCGGGTGGATCACGTTGCCCTGTTGGACGCTGTGATCGGCAAGCGAGAATCGTGAACGAGGAAACCATGCGGCGATGGGCGCCGCTGATCTCGGGAACGTTGCGGGCGATCGCGTTGCCCAGCAACGGATTCACGATGGTCACCGCGCTACTCGGGCACCACTACGTGTCGGCGGAAATCCACGGTGCGCTGTGCTCCGCCGTCGCGATGTGTGTGCTCATTCAGCGAACGGACGGGAGTCTTCGACAGTGACGGGCAGCCATGCCAGGTGGCAGGACACGGTCATGCCACTGCGGATCGCCGGGCTGAAACGCGACAGCATCGGCCGCCCCATTCCCTGGTTTGTCGCGCCCGTCAGGGGTGACGGTGACCCGGATTTCCGCGTGGCGTCGGCGGACCGGATGCGTCGCGCCCAGCGCCACCGCCTGTGTTGGACGTGTGGGCACCGCATCGACAAGCCAGCCGGGACGTTCGTGCTCGGACCCATGTGCGGGGTCAACCGCATATCGTCCGAACCGCCGTCCCACGTGGCGTGCGCTGCGTACAGCGCCCGGGTGTGTCCGTTTCTGTCGCGGCCGAACATGCGTCGCCGCGAGAGGGGTCTGCCCGCTCACACGGAGCCGGCGGGGGTGGGGTTGATGCGCAACCCCGGGGTGACTCTGTTGTGGACCACGACGGAATGGGACGTGCGGCCCGCCCCGGGTGGCGTGTTGTGGCACTTCGGCGACCCGATCGCCGTGGCGTGGATGATCCGAGGCCGCGCTGCGCGCCGACCAGAGGTGGTGGCTGCGTTGCACGCGGGAATGCCCGCGTTGCGTCAGGCGTGCGAGTTGGACGAGGACCCGAGCGAGTCGCGGGTGCTGTTGGCGATCGCGGCGGCCCGCCTGATGCGGTACGTGCCACACGATCAGCCGGCAGTCACCACGGGGCGGTGGGACGTGATGCCGGTGCCGGACTTTCCAGGCGATAGCGCGGAGGACGGTCAGGGGCCGCTGTGATCTTCTACGACCGCAACGCGCTTCCGATCGACCGCGAGCAGTGGGCCGCGTTGCTGGAGGACGACACATACCGGCATGTTCGGTACACCGAGATCATCAGCACGGTCGATCTCTGGAGTCGTTGTGGTGTGTCCACGGTGTGGTTCGGCATCGATAGTTCGGCCGGGTTGCTTCCCATGCCGTTGATCTTCGAGACCATGACCTTCACCACGGACCCAATTTCGGAGTGGGACCGATATCTTGAACGGTACCCGACGTTGACGCATGCACAGGCCGGGCATGTGCGCCTGGTCACGAGTGTGGCGGCGACGGTGTTGAGTCCGAGACTCGTGGATCGAGAGCCCGCCGATCTGTTCGGTGGCCAGCGATGACGGTGGACGACGACCGGTTACCCGGACAGCGGCGCCAGTCGCGATTTATGCGGCAGGCTGAGGCTCCGATCGGCGGCTCGATGACTCGAACCCGAGATCCGCCAATCTAGGCCGCCCTGGGCTTGATGTGTATCGCCCTGGCGAGCCCGCATAATCGGACCTGCGTCGTGATCAGGAGAGGAATAGTGCAGGACACCAACAAGATCACTACCCGCTTTGTGGACGGAATCGCCGTCCACACCATACCCCAGACTGTGGACGATCCCGGGAAGATCGCGACCGGCAAAGATATCCGCGACGGCGACGTGATCGTGACATCGCAGGTAGTGGCCATCCGTATTTCCCGGATGGCATGCGCAGTCCACGGTGACGTCAAGGTCGCGGGTTTCGCCGAGTTGGACTCGGGCGCTATCACGTGGACGTCGGCTTTCAACGGCCGCTATGCGCAGGCGTATCGCGTCGCGTGCGACCTGTACGGCGGCAAACGTGTTTGCCGTCGCAGCGCACCACCCCCGGCGCAATCAACAAAGGACACAGCGCCGCCAACCCCCGAGCCCACCCGGAGCGGGGTTGACCCGACCAGCGCCATGATGAGTGCCCTCGTTAGGACACCCAAGGGCGACGACGCTACCGGCGCCATACTGTGGGCGGCGGTGGACATGGATCAATCATCCGAGATCGAGGCACCGGCGCCCCGAGCGACATCACCTCGAAGGACTGCCCAAGTGCAGCCGGTGGCGCCAGTGGTATTTTCCGACCAGGAGGGTGCCGTCCTGGAAAAGGGGTGTGGCAGTGATTGAGCAACGGCCCGAAGCACTTGACTTTACCGAATTCGGAATCGGCGAGGGGACCAGGAGAGTACCGGGACATGGAGCCTAGCTAGGCTTGTCGATGTGGCCGAGTATGGGGCGGAGCGCCCAGCACTAGAACCAGTGTTGACCTGGCGGCGCGACACGGCAGGCAACGCCCGCCTGATCCTTGCCGATTTTGGATACGGCGTGTCGGTGCAAGGCGGGATGATCCATCTGCGCGAAGCGTTGCCCACGCCGCCGTACGCGCGCCGTGTCGCAGTTGCCCTCACTGCCGCCGCTGACTGGGTGGAGTCAACGGACTACGACTGGACATCGGACGACCCGGACCGGGAGAATCCAGACCATGGGTAAACACGACTCGGACCGGCCGAAGTGCAGTACGTGTCATGGCACTGGCAAGGGCGAGACGATTGGTTCCACCTGCGGCGCGTGCGGCGGTTCCGGGTACGGCTTTTCGCAAGCCGGCTAGCGGCGCCGTGTACGCCGTAGCGGAGCGATACTCCCGGGATCCGCGTGGCCGCAACTACAGTCGGGGTGAGCTTCCACCAGCACCGAGGTTCCTCTCGCCCCGGTGTGCACTGATTCGCCAGCGTCCAGCGTGGTAGTCCACACCCGCATTTCGTCAGCCAGGTTCATGTTCGGCGCGGCGCACAACTCGCGGGTGGCGTTAGCCAGCCAGTCCACGGCCGGTGCCGTCTCCGTGAACAGGTCGTCAGGCTCCCAGTCCTGCCGATCCTCGCGCGGCGGAATGTTGGCGGCGCGGAGTCCGGTAGCCAGGTAGGCGTGAAGGTGCACTGGGGTACTGTAGCGTGCGGAGCGTTCACCGACGGTCATCTCATGTGCAGGTGCGCCCACAGGACCGCCGAGTGCCGCCGGCCGCACGCCGCACACCACCACGATCGGTCAGTCGGGATCGCATGAGCGGCCAGTATCGGCGCGCACAGCCGGCAGGTGTGGACGACCGGGCCACGTTCACGCAGGCTGCGCACGGGTGGCAACGGAACGTCACGTACGTAGTCCAGCTCGGCGACCACAGCACCCGGCCGGGTGTCGGCGGCCAGCTCCGCGCGGTAGCGCCCGTCCGGGAACCGGGTGTCGTCGAGCCAGGCACACAGTTCTGCGCGGCTGGCTGCGGCGCTTGCGGGTGCGGGGACGCGTCGAGATCCGACCAGACACCAGCCGTCGCCGGTGCGCTTGTGGAGCAGCCAGGAGCGATCGTCGCCGGTCATGAGGTCCATGCGAACATATGTTCGAGGACACTGCCGAGTGTGGGGTACTGTGCGCTCGATAGCCCACAGGCCCTCCAGGTGTAGGCGGGATGCGTAGGCAGGCGACGTTTTCCCTGGTCAGCGGGTGAGTCCGACGCAGGTTACAGTCCGGTCACAACCTGTGCCTTAATCCGGGTTTCGTCTTGCCCACCCCGGCCGTGCCACCGACCGCCGAGATCATCACCGCACCGGCACCGGCACCGGCTCCCTCGTCGGCGGGCAGCAGTGCGTCCAGCGTGGCCAACTGCTCGCCGCGGCCGACGAAATCCCCCATCACCAACGGCAACTGCCGTGGCACCAGCGGCGGTCCGGCCGGTACCACGGGGTCCCGCTGTCGGTCGGGGACCAGATCGGTCAGCCGGTCCAGCAGTACCGCGATATCGGCCTGGGCGTGGCGCTGTCGAAGCACGACGTGCTGGGCGCGACCGAGCCGGACGATGTCGGCCGGGAGGTCGGCCTCCGTGGGCATCCGGGCGTTGTCGGTCAGGACCGGGATCACCGGCACGTCGGCGTCGAACGCCTCGGCCAGCTCGCGCCGGACCCAGTCACGCGGATCGTCGATGCGCCGCAGGCCATCGGGGTCGGTGACGGTCAGCCAGTGCGGGCCGATGACCGCCAGCACGACCCGCGACTGCCGTACCCGGTCCACAAGGGTCCGCACGAAGTCCGCGCCGGGTTTGATCGACTCCGAGTCCAGGAACACGCGGCCGGGGCCCAGTACATGGGACAGTTCGGCGTGCAGCAGGTCGGCCGCGTAGAGCGAGTCGGCCGCACCCCGGTAACTGATGAATACGTCCTCGGCGCCCATCATCCTGAAACATCAGACACCTGGCGGTGACCTAACCGCCACCCCCCGCAGCCAGCATCACCCGGATGGGTCTCCGCGCTGCCGGTGGCTCAGACGATCAACCTGGGGTGTTGCTCCCAGACGGATTGCTGGTCATGCGGGTCGTAGGTGGCCGAGGGGCGGTAGTCGCCCCCTGTCTCCGCGGCCTCGTGCCAGCGGGCGATCAGCGCATAGAGCACGACCACGTCCAGCCCCAGCAGCAGGACCGACCACACCGGATTGGCGGCCAGCCAACCGACCTGCACGATGGCGTGCAGCGCGACGCACACGATCGCCACCACCCGGGCCCAGGTCCGCCCGGACAGCACGCCCAGGCCGGCACAGACCAGGATCGCCCCGGCCACCAGCACCAGGATGCCCCAGCCCACCACGTCGATCAGGTAGAGCCGGTCCGCGACGACGACCGTGCGCTCGCGGTACAGGAGGGTCACGATCCCCTCGACGATGTTGAGCACGCCGGCGATCAGCAACATCAGCACGGCGAACGCGATCCAGTCGGACCGCCCCGGGTTCCACTGTTTCGTGGCCATTGCGTGTACCTCCTGACAGGTCGGCCGGCCGGTGTCAGCCCGGGCCTAGGATCGTTCGACCGCACGACGGCGGCCGTTCTGGCGTGGCGAACCGCGCCTGGTGGGGCCGGATTCGTCGGCCGACAGGTGCAGCAGTGCGGCGATCCACCCCGTGCCGGGGTCCATGTCCAGCAGGACGGACCGGGCGAGCAGGGTCACCGGGATCGCCAGGATCGCGCCGAGCGGCCCGAGCACCCACGCCCAGAACACCAGCGCCAGGAACGTCACCGTCGCCGACAGGCCCACCGAGTCGCCGACGTAGTAGGGCTGGATCAGCGACTGGATCACCATGTTGAGCAGGCAGTAGATGCCGATCACCAGGACCGCCTGCTGCCAGCCGCCGCCCAGCAGTGCGAGCAGCGCGGGCGGGACCAGGCCGATCAGGAACCCCACGTTGGGGACGTAGTTCGTCACGAAGGACAGCAGTCCCCACAGCACGGCCAGCGGGATGCCGATGACGGCCAGCGCGACCGTGTCCAGCACGGCGACGATGAGACCGAAAATCGTGGTGACCACAAGGTAGCGCCGCGTGCGCACGGCGAACCGGGTGAGTTCGACGGCGGCAGCCGGCCGGTCCCGGGTGAGCGCCGCCATCCGCTTGCCGAACCCGCTCGCCTCCACGCTCAGGAAGAACAGCAGCGCCAGCAGGAACGTCAGATTGGTCAGCACACCGGCCACGCCACTGAGCACCGAGGCCAGGTAGGGCACCACCTTGGCGAGGTCCAGCGACCGCGCGACGTCCTGCACCTGACTGGTGCCCACACCGGCGCGGGTGAGTGCGTCGGTGGCCTTGGCGACGAGGTCGTCGAACCGGCTCGCGTACTGGGGCAGCAGCGTCACCAGCCTGGCCAGCGACACGAACACCACCACGCCGAACCCGATGACCAGGCCGTACACCAGCAGCAGGAGCACCACCGTGGCCGACCAGCGGGGAAACCCGTGCCGCTGCAGCGCCTGGTGCACGGGGGCCACGGCGATCACGATGACCAGGGCGAGCAGCACCGGCGCGAGCAGCCACGCCGTGGCCCGCATCCCGGCCACCGTGACCGTCGCCGCGGCCAGGCCCAGCAGGATGATGACCGCTCTCGGCAGGCCCGGCGCGGCTCGTACGCCGGGATCGGTGAAGACGTGGACCCTGGGCTGCCGGTCGGTCACGTCGGGGACGGTAACCACGCCCACTGCGCCGCACCTCACCCCGGGAAGGCGATGCCGCGCTCATGCCGCTGCGGCATAACCTGCGGCAGGACCCTGTCCGGGAGAAGGCGGTCACCGATGAGCGACAGGACGGCGAAACGGATCGCGAAGCTCATCGAGCCGCTGCGGGTCGAGCCGGGCTCGACCGTGCGCCTCGGCAAGGACTTCGATCCCGGCTACAAGGCCGGCGTCCTGAAGAAGAAGGACGGCCGGAAGCTGCTGCGCACCGGCATCGAGCTGCTCGCCGACTACCAGCGACGGCTCGCCGCCCAGGACACCTACGGCGTGCTGCTGTGCCTGCAGGCGCTGGACGCCGGCGGCAAGGACGGCACCATCCGGCACGTGATGAGCGGCATCAACCCGCAGGGTGTGCGGGTGCACGGCTTCAAGGTGCCCACGTCCGAGGAACTGGACCACGACTACCTGTGGCGCTACGCCCGGCATCTCCCCCGGCGCGGCGAGATCGGGATCTTCAACCGGTCGCACTACGAGGAGGTCCTGGTGGTCCGGGTGCACCCGGAGAACCTGCGCCGGCAGCGGCTGCCCGAGCACGCCAGGGAGGGCAAGGTGTGGCGGCGGCGCTACCGGGAGATCAACAACTGGGAGCGGCACCTGACGGACAACGGTTTCCAGGTCGTGAAGATCTTCCTGAACCTGTCCAAGGAGGAGCAGCGGACCCGGTTCCTGAAGCGGATCGACGTGCCGGAGCGGAACTGGAAGTTCTCCGCGGCCGACGTGCGCGAGCGCCGGTACTGGGACGACTACCAGAAGGTGTTCTCGAGCATGCTGTCGGCGACCAGCACGCCGTGGGCGCCGTGGTACGTCGTGCCGGCCGATCGCAAGTGGTTCGCCCGCATCTGCGCGGGCGCGATCCTGGCGCACACGCTGATAGGGATCGACCCGCAGTACCCCGAGGTGAGTGAGGCGGCCCGGCGCGATCTGGCGGCCGCCAAGGTGGAACTCGAAGGAGAGGCCCCCGAGGGCGCGCCGATCGACCCGTACGCGGCCGAGCACCAACAGTAACCGCGGCGGGCGACCTGTCCGACGCGGTGGATCGGAGGCGGTCCATGACGGCCGAGCCTGTCGTGTCGGGCAGATCGACGATGGCGCTGGGACGGTGGTACTCGCGGTCGGTCGACGAGGTGGCGTCGGCGTTCGGCGTCGACCCGGCGGTCGGGCTGAGCGGCTCGCGCGCCGGGGAACTGCTCAGCGCCAACGGTCCCAACGCGTTGCCCGAGGAGCGACCGAAGCCCGGCTGGCGCCGGTTCCTCGAGGAGTACCGCAGCTACATGCAGCTCATCCTGCTGGCGGCCGCGATCGTGTCCCTGCTGATCCAGCAGTGGACCACGGCGATCCTGCTGGTGCTGCTGACCGTGCTCAACGCCGTCGTCGGCCTGCGGCAGCAGGGCAAGGCGGAGAGCGCCATGAACGCGCTCAAGTCGATGGTGAAGATGACCGCGCGGGTCCGCAGGGACGGTGTGGAGACACGGATTCCGGCCGAAGACCTGGTCGTCGGCGACATCGTGCTGATCACGGCGGGCGACAAGGTGCCGGCCGACGGCCGGATCATCACGGCGAGCGCGCTGCAGATCGACGAGTCGGCGCTGACCGGGGAGAGCAACCCGGCCGGCAAGGAGGCGACGACGCTGCCCGGTGACCAGGTGGGACCGGGCGACCAGACCAACATGGCGTTCATCAACACACCGGTGACGCACGGCAGCGGCACGCTCATTGTGACGACGACCGGGGCGTCCACCGAGCTGGGCAAGATCTCCGGGATGCTGACGACGACGGCCACCGAGCAGTCGCCGCTGACCCGCGAGCTGGACCGGCTGACCCTGTGGATCGCGGCCGCCGCCGGCCTCACGATGATCGTGATGTTCGTGCTGGGCCGCGCCAGGGGCGACGCGTGGGACGGGCTGTTCATCGCCGCGGTGTCGCTGGCCATCGCCGCCATCCCGGAGGCGTTGCCGACGGTGACGCAGACGATCCTGTCGTTGGGCGGGGTGGACCTGGCCAAGCGCAACGCGATCGTGAAAGACCTGCCGTCGGTGGAGACGCTGGGATTCACCTCGGCGATCAACGCGGACAAGACCGGCACGCTGACGATGAACCAGATGACGGCCGAGGAGCTGGTGACACCCACCGACCGGTACACCGTGTCGGGCAGCGGTTATCGGCTGGAGGGCCGGATCCACCACGTGGCCGGGGGCGCCACGACCGTCGAGGAGGCGATCCTGCCCTACCTGGTCGCCAGCGACGCCAAGCTCGTGGACGGGAAGGTGGTCGGCGATCCGACCGAGGGCGCGCTGCTGGTGCTGGGCCACAAGGCGGGCATCGACATCGACGCGACGCGGGAGACGCTGCCCAGGCTGGCGACGCTGCCGTTCGACCCGGCATACAAGCTGATGGCCACGTTCCACTCCACATCGGACGCCCATGGCCTGCCGGTCGTCCGGATCTTCGTCAAGGGTGCGGCGCCGATGGTGCTCGGCCGGACGGTCGCCGCCGTGTCGGCGGGTACGCCGGTGCCGTGGGACGCAGCCCGGTACGACCGTGCCAACGCGGACACCGAGCGCATGGAGAAGGCGGGCCGGCGGGTGATGGCCGCGGCGATGCGCGACCTGGCACCGGCCGACTTCGACCCGAACGGCGACCTGCTCGGCTACGTCACCGAACTGACCCTGACCAGTCTCGTCGGCATGGTCGACCCGCCCCGGGACGAGTCCAGGGACGCGGTGGCCAGCGCGCACGCGGCGCACATCAAGGTGCGCATGGTGACCGGTGACGACGTGATCACCGGAGCGGCCATCGCCAAACAGGTCGGCATCCCCGGTGAGGCGATCCTGGGTGCCGACTTCGCCGCACTGCCGGAGGCGGAGCGCCTGGCGCAGATCGACGGCATCGGTGTCGTCGGGCGGGTCGCGCCGGAGCACAAGGTGCTGCTGGCCGACACGCTGAAGAAGAAGGGGCACGTGGTCGCCATGACCGGCGACGGCGTGAACGACGCGCCGGCCATCAAGGCGGCCGACATCGGCATCGCCATGGGCACCGGCACCGACGTGGCCAAGAACGCCGGCCGGATGATCCTGTCCGACGACAATTTCGCGACCATCGTGTTCGCGGTCGAGCAGGGCAGGAAGATCTACGACAACCTGACCAAGTACATCCGTTTCGTGCTGATTCTGCTCGTCGTGTTCGTGCTGACGTTCCTCGGCGCGGCGTTGCTCAACATCGCCGCCGGTGAACCGTTCTCACCGGCGCAGGTGTTGTGGGTGCATTTCATCGTCAACGCCCCGTTCGGTTTCGCGCTCGGCTTCGACAAGGAGACGCCAGGACTGATGGGCAGAACACCCCGGCCCAGAGGCGAATCGGTCCTCACCAACGGAGTGCTGATCACGGTCGGGCTGGTCGGGCTGGTCGTCACCGTCGGCCTGCTCGGCATGATCGAGCTGGGCACCATCTATTTCCACAACGCGGCCCTGGGCAATTCGATCGCGTTCACGGCGTTCGCGTTGTGCCTGATCGTCGCCGCGGTGGAGTCGCGCAGCGAAACGGACACGGCGTTGACGACGGCGACGTTCGACAGCAAACAGATGAACTGGGCCATGCTCGGCGAGTTCGTGCTGGCCCTGTTCGTCACGCAGCTGGACGCGCTGCGCCACCTGCTCGGCACGGTCCAGCTCAACGCGGCGCAGTTCGCGTGGGCGCTGGTGCCGGCCGTCGGCCTGCTGCTGCTGTGGGAGCTGGGCAAGTTTGTGGCCCGCCGGCCTCTTGTCGCCCGGCACGGATGATGGCCGGCGGGCCCCGGTACGGAATCGTCGCGGCCACGAGGAACTGGAGGGACGAGCCATGACCGCTACCCGGACCACACCACCGGAAACCTATGGTGAGCCGCGCGAGGAGAGCGGCTGGACTGGCTGGATCGCGTTCGCCGGGATCATGCTGCTGATGACCGGCCTGTTCACCGCGATCGAGGGGATCGTGGCCCTCGCCAATCCGAACTTCTACGCCGTGGCACCGTCGGGGCTGCTGGTCACCGCCGATCTCACCGTGTGGGGTTGGGTGCAACTGGGTCTGGGCCTGGTCGCGTTCCTGACCGGCGTCGCTGTGCTCGCCGGCAATGCGATCGCCCGGATCGTCGCCGCGATCATCGCGGGTGTCAGCGCGATCGTGCATCTCGCGTTCATCCCGGCCTACCCGTTCTGGGCGATCATCGTGATCGTGCTGGACGTCATCGTGATCTACGCGCTCACAGCGCACGGTGGTGACTACCGCGCACGGTCGAAGACCGAGTACTGACGGCCGGCCGCCCGACCAGGATGTGGGTCAGGGCGACCAGTGCGGCCGGGAAACTCGCCGGTGCCACCGCAGCCGGTGGCGCGCCCGGCGCGTTCAGCGGGACACGGACCCGCAACGCGCCGGGCAACGACCGGAACCGCAACGGCGGCGGCAGCCGTAGCGCCTCGCCGTCCACGCCCACCTCGACGTAGGGATCGCCGGAGTCCACGACGAACTCCCGCTCGAGCCACGACCGGTAGCCGTGGAACCGGGCGATCTGGCCGGTCAGTTCGGCCGACATCAACGCCGGCACGTCCCGCGCGCGGTCGACGGTGACCGTGACGATGCCCAGGCGGCCCGCGTCCAACCGCTCCCGGCTGCCGAAGCCGTTGATGTGGTCCAGGCGGTAGGCGCCGTTGGACACCAGGAGCACGTCCGTCGACGTGGCGGGCGTGCCGTCGTCGGACCGGAAGCGCAGATCCGGTCGGTCGGCGTCCGGGCCGAGCAGGTCGGGCAGCCGTTGCGCGACGGTGGCGGCCTTGGCGTCCCGGTAGTCGGGCGACTGCACCACGGTCGCGTACACGCCCAGTGACGCGTTGTTGACGAACACCCGGTCCCCCAGCATCGCCAGGTCGATCCGTCGCTCCGCCGCATCGCCGAACGCGGCCAACGCTCCCACCACGTCGGCGCGGTCCAGGCCGAGATCGAGGGCGAAGTGGTTGCGGGTCCCTGCCGGGATGCAGACGAACGCGACACCGTGCTTGCTCGCCACATCGGCGACCAGCGCCTGCGAGCCGTCCCCACCGGCCATGCCGAGTACGTCGGCGCCGTCGGCGACGGCCTGCTCGGCCAACGCGCGCAGGTCGTCACCGGGCTCCAGCAGCACCGGTGTCACGCCCAGCTCGCGGGCCTTCTGGTCCAGTTCGAACTTGGCCACCTTGCCGCCGCCGGACCGGGGATTCATCAGCAGGGTGCCGCGCCGCGCCGGGCCGACCGCGGCCGAGGACGGCCGGTGGGCGAGGTCATGGCCCAACGCGACCCGGACGGCGAGCGCGGACAGCGCGCACAGCACGATCACCAGCAGAATCGCCCAGTACGTGCGCAGATCCGGCAGCAGCACGGCACCGACGACCGCGAGTACGGCGATCGTCCCGTACAGCCAGCGCCGGGCACCGCGCCGCACCAGGGCCGCCCATGCCGCCACCGCCGCCAACCCGATCAGCAGCACGGCGGCGACGAGTTCGAGCGGATCGCTGATCAGCACCGCGATGCCGACCGCGAGTGCGCCCGCGAGCGCCACCAACGCGCCGACCGCCGCCAGTCGACGTTCCCAGGACGGCCGGGCCTGGGCGGTCACGTGGATTCGCCCGTCATAGCGCCATTGACGGCGCACGACGGAGGGGCCACCTCATCCGGTCAAGGTGATGTGTGGGGCGGACCGGCCGAAGCACAGTGGTCACGCGGGATGAGCGCCCCGGCCGACCTGTCGTGGGCCGCGCACCGAACACATGGACGGGACATCGCATCATGACGGACGATCTGGACGTGATGGGGCCGATCGACTACCTCGTGGTCGAGTTCCCCCCTGGTCGCAGGGTCGGCGACGGCCTGCCACTGCTCGTCGACCTGGTCGAGCAGGGCACCATTCGCATTCTCGACCTGATTTTCGTGAGCAAGGAGCCGGACGGCTCGATCAGCGGCATCGCGATCGCCGATCTGGACGGCGACGGCGAACTCGATCTGGCCGTGTTCGAGGGGGTCTCGTCGGGGCTGCTGAACTCCGACGACGTCGCCGACGTGGGTGCCGTGCTCGATCACGGCAGCTCGGCCGCGATCCTGGTCTACGAGAACCTGTGGGCCGCGCCGCTGGCCGCGTCACTGCGCCGTCGTGGCGCCCGCCTGGTGTCCGGTGGCCGCATCCCCCACGAGGACGTGCTCGCCGCGCTGGACGATCTCGAGCTGTCCGACGCCGGCACGCGATAAGGAGGAACACCATGGGACTCTTGGGTCGCGTGGGCAAGACCGCGGTAGCCGCGGGTGCGGCGAAGGCAGTGGTCAAGCGGGTGCAGAACAGGCAGGGCGGCCGTTGGGGCGGCCAGGGTGGCCAGGGCGGTCAGGCCGCCGACACACCAGGAACCGCTGCTCCCGCCGGCACGCCCGCAACCACGGCTCCGGCCGGCGGGCAGGACGCGAAGTTGGCCCAGCTCAAGCAACTCGGCGAACTGAAGTCCTCCGGTGTACTGACGGAGGAGGAGTTCCAGCGGCAGAAGGCCCAGATCCTCGACGGATGAGCCGGCCGGCCGTCAGTCCGTATTGGTCATCTTCTCGGCGTCCCGCCAGGCGTCGGCCACAGCGCCGACGCTGGCCCGGGCTTGGACCCACTTCAGTTTCGCGAGGTCGCTCGGGCTCATCTCGACACGGCGCGACCAGCGCCTGCCGCTCGATATCACGGCGATCCCGGCCACCGCGAGGCCGGCCGCGCCCACGGTCGTGCCGGCCAGCACCATGACGACGGCGGCGATGAACAGTCCACGGTGCATGTCCTGTGCTGAGGGATCGGTCCATCGGTTCGTCATCGCTCGCTCCCATGGCTCGTTCGATCGCGGTCGGTGACCCGGACCGCACTGGAAGTCTGGCGTCGATCATGGCCACGGGCGTCACCCACGCCGGGTGAGGTGATCGGGCGCCGTTCGGTGCACCGTGGTGGACGGCGGACTCCGTCGCCGACAGCAGCAGGGGAAGGCCCGTCATGGTCGAACAGGGCGAACACCCGACGCCGGCCGGCACACCGACCGAGGCCGGGCCCGGCACCGGTACCGCGCCGGCCACCGAGGTCCTCGACGAGGACGAGCGCGCCGAACTGATCCGGCTGCGCCAGGAGAACACGGCCCTGCGCCGCGCGCGGCAGCGTCGACGGCAGGTGCCCTGGCGGGCGTTCGCCGCGGCCGTCCTCATCGTCCTGGGCGTGATCCTGGCACCGATCAGCGTCGCCTCGATCTGGGCGCACAACCAGATCGCGAACACGGACCGGTTCGTGGCCACGGCGGGCCCGCTCGCCGAGGATCCGGCGGTGCAGTCGGCGCTGACCGACCGGTTGACCGACACGGTGTTCACCTACGTCAACGTGGTGGCGCTGACCAACCAGGCCGTCGACGCGCTGGAGAGCCGGGGCCTGCCACCGCGGGCCGCCGACCGGCTGCGCGGGCTGGCCGTGCCGCTGCGGTCCAGCCTGCAGGGGTTCGTGCACGACAAGGTCGGGCAGTTCGTCGCATCGGCGGCGTTCGCGCAGTTGTGGAACCGATCGCTCACCGTGGTGCACCAGCAACTGAACTCGGTGCTGTCCGGCAACAGTTCCGCGGTGACCGTCAGCCAGGGCAAGGTGATGCTCGACCTCGGCCCCTTCATCGACCGGGTCAAACAGCGGCTCGTGGCGGAGGGCTTCGCGCCGGCCAACGCCATCCCGAGCGTCCATCCGACGGTGGCGGTCGCCGACGCGAGCACGCTGGTGCGCGCCCAGACCGGCTACCGCCTGCTGGACAAGGTCGCCACCTGGCTGCCGTGGCTCACGCTGTTGCTGCTCGCCGCCGGCATCTACCTGGCGCGCGGACACCGGAAGGCGTTGCGCAACGCCGGGCTCGGCGTGGCGTTCTCGATGCTCGTGCTCGGTGCCGTACTGCTGATCGCGCGCGGCGCGGTCGTGGGCACCGTGCCGGAACGGTCCACGGCCGCGGTGGCCTCGTCGTTCGACATCATGGTGGCGTTCCTGCGTGCCGGTCTGCGGACGATCTTCGTCGTCGGCATCGTGGTGGCGATCGGCGCCTCGCTGTTCGGGCCGTCGACGACCGCCGTGCGCATCCGGCAGGGCGCGGTGGGGGCCGTGGGGTGGCTGCGCGAGCACATCCCGGTCGGTGGCCGGCAGGGCGGTCCGGTCGGCGCGTGGGTGCACACGTACCGGGTGCCGCTGCGCGTCGCGGTACTCGTCATCGGGGTGCTGATATTCCTGTTCCTGAACCAGCCCAGCGGCGTGGCCGTCATCGTGATCGCGGCGATCCTCGTCGTCCTGCTGGGCGTCATCCAGTTCCTGGACCGGCCGGCTCCGCATCACGGTTGACCCGGGGCGGCGCGACCTCCCAGTCGGCGCCGGTCCGCTCGCGGAACGCGGCCACCGCGGCATCGACCGTCGGGAAGAAGTGGGCCGGGTCGATGGTCCTGGTCAGCCCGTACCGCTCGACCTTCTCCCGCACCCGGTCCTTCAGTTCGGCGAAGACCAGGGAGATGCCTCGGGCGTTGAGCTCCTCGTCCAGGTCCTCCAGGATGTCCGCCGCCGTGGTGTCCACGTCGGTCATCGGTTCGGCGGCCACCACGATCCAGGTAGGCGGCGGGTCGGCGCGGGACAGCCTGCGGACCGCGTCGCGGAAGGTCTTCGCGTTGGCGAAGAACAGTGGCGCGTCGAACCGGTAGATGACCAGTCGCGGCAGCAGTTCCGCCCTCGGGTAAGACCGGATGTCGTGGTAGCCGGGCACTCCGATGACCCGGCCCAGAACCGTCTGGTAGGGCCGCCAGGACCGCGCGAACACGTTCAGGATGGACAGACCGACCGCGATGGCGATGCCGGGCAGCACGCCGAGCAGCGCCACACCCAGGAACGCGGCGATCGACAGGACGAACTCCGCCTTGCGCTGCCGCCACAACCGGACCACGCCGGGCACGTCGGCGAGCGACAGCGACGCGGTGATCACCACGGCGGCCAGCGCGGGCTGCGGCAGGTCGCGGAACAGGCCGGGCAGCAGCACGATCATGACGATGATGAGTGCCGCCCCGGTGACCCCGGTCAGCTGGGTCCGGGCGCCCGACTGCTGCGCCACGGCGGTCCGTGAGCCGCTGGTGCTGACCGGGAAACCCTGGAACAGGCCGGCCGCGAGGTTCGCCGCGCCGATGCCGATCATCTCCCGGTTGCCGCGCACCTCCTGGCCGGTGCGCGCGGCGAACGCCGACGACGTGGAGATCGTGTCGGCCAGCGACACCAGCGCGATGCCCAGGGCACCGCCGACGAGCGGCCCGATGTCGGAGAGCCCGACGTGCGGGATGGTGAGCGGCGGGAACCCGCTCGGCAGTTCGCCCACCAGGTCCACGCCGCGCCGGGCCAGGTCGAACAGTGGCACCGCGGCGATGGCGAGCACGACCATCACGAGCACGGCGGGCACCTTCGGTAGCCAGCGCTGCAACACGAGGATCAGCGCCGTGCCGATGATGCCGACCGCGGCCGCCGCCAGCACCGCCTCGCCGTGCGCGAGGCCGTCCACGAAGGCCACGAACTCGCCGATGAGGCCCTCGGCGTCCACGCTGAAGCCGAACAGCTTCGGCAACTGTCCGACCAGGATGGTCAGTGCGAGGCCGTTCAGGTAGCCGATCATGGTCGGCTTCGAGATGAGGTCGGCGATGAAACCGAGTTTCGCCACGGCCGCCACGATCATGATCACCGCCACCATCAGTGCGAGCACCGACGCCAGCGCGATCGCGCGTTCCGGATCTCCGTTCGCCGCCACCAGGGGCAGGATCGTGGCGGCGATCATCGGGCCGAGCGAGGAATCCGGGCCCAGGACGAGGATCCGCGACGGCCCGCACACGGCATAGCCGAGCAGGCAGAGGATCGACGTGTACAGGCCGGTGATGGGCGGCAGTCCGGCCAGTTCGGCGTAGGCCATGCCCTGCGGCACGAGCAGCGTCGTCAGCACGACGCCGGCGATCAGGTCCTTGGCCAGCCACTCGCGGCGATAGGACGTGATGAGCCGGATTCCCGGCACCTGGTGCGACATCGAACCACCTCGCAGCACCTTGGCCGGTCGAACCGGCGGCTTCCTCACCCCGGCCGGGTGAGGTTGGGTGATCTTTCGTCCACGTCGCGACGTGGACGGCGCGGGATGAGCACCGCGATGACCGTGCCGATCAGGGTGAGGACGAGCAGCATCGCCAGGGCGACGGCGAACGGCTGGCCGGCCGGCAGGGCCACGGCGACCAGGACCGAGCCGACCAGGGCCGTACCCAGCGACGAGCCGAGATTGGAGACGCTGCGGGACAGGCCGGAGATGTCGCCCTGGTCGGTGTCCGGGAAGCTGGACTGGACGACGTTGACCGACGAGGTCAGCATGGTCCCGGTGCCCAGGCCGACCAGCAGCAGGCCCGGTATCCACGTGAGGAATCCGGAGTGTGCCCTGACCAGGGTCAGGAGCAGAACCATGCCGACGGCGGTGAACAGGAACCCGGCGATGATCAACCAGCGCTGCGGGTGCCGCCGGGCGAACCGGCCGGCCGCCGCCGACGCGACCAGGATCCCGATCGTGGCCGGCGTCAGCAGCAGTCCGGTCTGGATCGCGTTGTAGCCGTTGACCTCCTGCAGGTAGACCGAGACCACGAAGAACGACCCCTGCAGGACCAGCCACTGGATCGTCTGGGTGCCCAGCCCCAGGTTGGCGGTCCGGTTACGGAACAGCCTCAGGTGCAACAGGACGTCCTTGCCCTTCTTCTGGCGGGACCGGACATGCAGGAAGAACCACAGCAGGAACAGCGCACCGATGGCCACCAGCACCCACACCGGTGAGATCGAACCCTTCGGTATCACCACCGTGTCCCCGATGGTGAAGTCCTCCCGGGACACCAGGAAGCCGTACGTCCTGGACTGCAGCAGCCCCAGCACCACGAAGCACAGCCCGGCGGCGGACAGGATCGCGCCGGTCACGTCGAAACGTGGCTTCGTGGCCAGTTGGGGCGGATCGGTGATCCGGCGCGCGAGCAGCGCGATCGCGGCGACCACCAGGACCTGCAGGCCGAACGAGGCACGCCAGCTGATCGCGCTGGTCACCAGGCCGCCGATCAGCGGTCCGGCCGCCGCGCCCAGCCCGCCCGCTCCGCTGACCACACCGAAGTACTTGGCCCGCGACTTCACGTCGGCGAAGGTGACCGTGACCAGGATGTAGATGGGCGGGATCATCAGCGCCGAGCCGATGCCCTCCAGCAACGAGTACCCGATGATCAGCAGCGGCAGGCCCTGGGACAGCGCCGCCAGCAGTCCACCGATCCCGTAGATGATCAGGCCCAGCAGGAAGCACCGCTTGCGGCCCCAGATGTCGGTCAGCTTGCTGCCCGGGATCATCAGCGCGGCCATCACCAGCGTGAACAGGGTGATGGCGGTCTGCACGCCGGACACGGTGGTGCCGAGGTCGTCGGCGATCGCGCTGATGGCCACGTTCATGTTCGTGGCCGCGTAGCTGGCGATGAACTGGGCCAACGCCAACGGGAGGATCAGGTCCCGGGCGGATACACCGGTCCGGGTCGGGTCGCCGGTCATGGCGGTGCCATTCCGGGACGTTCCGTCATGTCCTGGCCAGCGGCCGGTGGGCGAGGTCCCGGTCGATCGCCTCGTCCAGGGTGATGGCCGCGTCGATCAGCGCGAGGTGGGTGAACGCCTGCGGGAAGTTGCCGATCTGCTCCCCGGTCAGCGCGATCTCCTCGGAGTACAGGCCGACGTGGTTGGCGTAGGTCAGCATCTTCTCGAACACCAGCCTGGACTCCTCCAGGCGCCCGGACCGGGCCAGCGCGTCCACCCAGGCGAAGGTGCACAGCGAGAACGTGCCCTCATCGCCCGCCAGCCCGTCCGGGGACGCGGCCGGGTCGTATCGGTAGACGAGGCTGTCGCTGACCAGCTCGTCCCGCATGGCGTCCAAAGTGGACGTCCACAGCGGATCGAGCGGGGAGATGACGCCGAGGCGGGACATCCGCAGCAGCGACGAGTCCAGCACCGGGCTGCCGTAGTGCTGCACGAACGCGCCGCGGTCGGCGTTCCAGCCCTTGTCCATGATCTGCTGGTATATCGCGTCCCGCGCCCGGGTCCACCGCTCGAGCGGAGCCGGCCGCCCGTGCTCGGCGGCCAGCCGGATGCCACGGTCGAATGCGGCCCAGCTCATCGCCCGCCCGTAGGTGAAGTCCTTCCGGCCGCCGCGGGTCTCCCAGATGCCTTCCTCGGGCTGGTCCCAGTTGTCCACCAGCCAGTCGAGCACTCCGGCCAGCTCCGTCCACCCGCGGTGCCCGATCGGGATCCCGACCCGGTCGGCGGCGTAGAGGCTGTCGAATGCCTCGCCGTAGATGTCCAGCTGGAGCTGCTCGGCGGCGCCGTTGCCGATCCGGACCGGTCGCGAGCCGCGGTAGCCGGACCAGTGCTCGAGCGACTCCTCGACCAGGTCGGACGAGCCGTCCACCCGGTACATGATGTTCAGCGGCGGGCCGCCCTTGTGCGCGTCCCGGTCCGCCACCCGGTCCCGCAGCCAGAGCGCGAACCCGGCGGCCTCGTCGACGAAGCCGAGCCCGAGCAGCGCGTGCACCGAGAACGACCCGTCGCGGACCCAGGTGTAGCGGTAGTCCCAGTTCCGCTCGCCGCCGACCTGCTCGGGCAGGGCCGCGGTCGGGGCCGCGACCAGTGCGCCGGAGGGCGCGTACGTCATCAGCTTCAGCGTGATCGCCGAGCGCTGCACCATCTCCCGCCACCGACCCCGGTACGTCGAGCGGGCCAGCCAGGACCGCCAGAACTGCACCGTTGCGGCGTGCTCGCGCTCGATCTCCTCGGGCCTGACCTCCCGCGGCCGGCCGGCGCCCCACTCCAGGATGACGCCGCGGGTCTCACCGGCCGACAGCGGCAGCCGCACCACCAGGTCCTCGCCGGCCGGCCGCACCTGGGCGACCCGCTCGTCGTCCGGCTCCCGGACCGAGTGCAACGTCAGGCCCATGTCCCCGGCGGTGAACACCGCGCCGGCGGCGGTCAGCTGCAGGGTGTGCTCGCGCCGGCCGTAGTCGAACCGGGGCGCGACCTCCATCTCGAAGTTCAGCTGACCGCGCACGCAGCGGACCATCCGGACCAGACGGTGCTGGGCGGTCGCCAGCGCCCCGGCCGGCGGCATGAAGTCGACCACCTCGCCGACCCCGTCCGCGGCCAGGAACCGGGTGATCAGCACCGCCGTGTCGGGCAGGTAGAGCTGCTTGGTGATGTATTCGGTGCCGACCGGGCGGATCCGGCAGTGCCCGCCCTTCTCCGGGTCGAGCAGCGCACCGAACACCGAGGGCGAGTCGAACCGCGGGCAGCAGAACCAGTCGACGGTCCCGTCGGTCGCCACCAGCGCCGCGGTGTGCAGGTCGCCGATCAGGCCGTGCTCGGCGATGGACATTGAGCTTGGCGACGTGCGCTGGTCCGCCATGGTGAGCCCTTTCGTGCGGTCGTGGGGCGCTACGGCGCCCGGATGACATCCGGCTGCCGCCGGCGGTCGTCCTCCCCGTCCGGCCGGCCGGTCGCTGGAGTCGGCCTGCCGCCATGCTCGCCCGACCGGCGCAGCCGGGTCCTCACCCGCTGCGGATGGGCTCGGCGACGACCGCCTCTTCCTGCCGGGGGGCGGCCGCGGCGGCCCGGTCGTCCGCGTCGGCCGAGTCGGCGTCGTCGGGCTCGTCGGCCTCGTCGCCCCAGTCGATGCGGCCGGCGGCGCCGCGGTCCACGATCGCGGGCGTGCGGTTGGTGCTGAAGTAGTCCCAGCCCCAGGACATGAACGCGTCGACCCGGCTGCGGACCCCGCTCATCAGGTAGGCGTGCACCCCGAGCCAGGAGGCGAACGCGACCGGCCCGTGCAGCTCGTGCCGGTGCTCGCCGATCTCGGCGACGGCGGCCCCGCGGCCGATCATCGCCATGATGCCCTTGTCGTGGTAGTGGAACGGCTTGCGGGACTTCCCGTGCACGTCGGCGACCACGTTGCGGGCCGCCCACTGCCCGCTCTGCAGGGCGACCGAGCCCAGCTGCGGGTACGGCGTGCCGTCCGGCGCCGGCACGTTGGCGACGTCGCCGACCGCGTATACGCCGGGGACGTCCTCGACGCTCAGGTCGTGCTCGACCACCAGTCGCCCGCCCCGGCCCACCGGCAGCCCGGTCCGCTCGGCCAGGGAGGCCGCCATCACCCCGCCGGCCCAGATGACGGTGCGGGTGGTCAGGGAGGTGCCGTCGCTGAGCACGACCTTCTCCGGCGTGATCTCGACGACGCCGGTGCCAAGGTGGAGTCGCACTCCCTTGCGCTGCAGCACCTTCGCCGCGTAGTCGTGCGCACGGTCGGAGAACGGGCCGAGCAGCGTGTGCGCGTGGTCGACCAGGTGCACGCTGGCCGAGCGCACCGCCAGGCCGCGATACTGGTGCGGCAGCACGTCGTGGATCAGCTCGGCCAGCGCGCCGGCCACCTCGACCCCGGTCGGCCCGCCGCCGACCACGACGAACCGGATCACGCCGCGGTCGACCAGCGACGGGTCACGGTCGGCGGCGTCGAACGCGGCGAACACCCTGGTACGCAGGCGTTCCGCGTCGTTCACCGAGTACAGCGGGATCGAGTGGTCGTCGGCACCGGGGGTGTCGAAGAAGTTCGGCCGTGACCCGGCCGCGAGGATCAGGTAGTCGCCGGTGAACGTCGTCCCGTCGGCCGTGGTCACCCGGTGTGCCTCCGCGTCCACCGACGCCACGTCGGCAGCCTTGACGTCGACCAGCTCCTGGCGACGCATCAAGGTGCGCAGCGAGGCGGCGACGTCCGAGCGGGCCAGCCCGGCCGTCGCGACCTGGTAGAGCAGCGGCTGGAACTGGTGGTAGTCGTTGCGGTCCACCAGCACCACCCGCACGCCGTGCTTGGCCAGCTCGTGGGCGGCCCCGATGCCGGCGAAGCCGGCCCCCACGACCACCGCGGTGGGCGTGCGATCGTCACTCACCCTCTGCCTCCCGATGTGCGCGCCGTCAGCCGGTCGGGTCGTGCCAGCTCTCCCCGTCCGGCAGGACCGAGTCGGCTTCCTTGGGTCCCCAGCTGCCGCGGGGGTACGGGTGCGCGGTCACCGCTCCCGGGGCCAGCACCGGCTCGACCACCTGCCACGCGGTCTCGACGGTGTCCTGCCGGGCGAACAGCCACCGGTCGCCGTCCAGCGCCGCGCCGATCAGCCGGTCGTACGGCCGCATGTCCGAGCCGGGCGCCTCGCCGAAGACCAGCTCCCGCGGCTCGAACCGCATGCCGGCCCCCGGCTTCCGGCCGGCGACCGTGAGCGAGGTCCTGCTGTTCGGCCAGACCCGGAAGCCGAGCGAGTTCACGCTGCCGAACGGCTCGAGGCCGAACACGTTGAACGGCGGCCGCCGGAACGTGACCCGGATCTCGGTGGACGTGACCGGCATGCACTTGCCCGCCCTGATCATGATCGGCACGTCGGCCCAGCGCCACGTGTCCAGGTGGAGCCGGGTGGCCACGAAGGTCTCGGTGGTCGACCCGGGCGCCACCCCGTCGACGTCGAGGTAGCCCTCGTACTGGCCGAAGACCGTGCTGTCCGGGCTCATCGGCCGCAGTCCCTTGACCAGCTGGTCCTTGGCCTCCCGCCAGGCGGACAGGCCGGTCCCGGCCGGCGCCTCCGCCGTACCGGTGGCCAGCACCTGCAGCAGGTGGTTCTGCAGCACGTCACGGACGGCGCCGGCGCGGTCGTAGAACCGGCCACGGTCGGCGACGTCGAACGCCTCCGCCATCGTGATCTGGATGCTCTCCACCTGAGTCCGGTTGAACAGCGGCTCGAGGATCGCATTGGCGAACCGTCCGAACAGGACGTTCTCGATCGCCTCGAGACCGAGCCAGTGGTCGACCCGGTAGACCGCGTCCTCCGGGAAGATCTCGTGCAGCGTCGCGTTCAGCTGCCGGGCGCTGTTCAAGTCCGTCCCGAACGGCTTCTCCACCATGACCCTGGCGCCGGCGGCGAGTCCGGCCGCGCCGATGCCGCGGGCGATCCGCCCGAACAGCGGCGGCGGCACCTCGAGGTAGAACAGCACCTTCGCACCGGCGCCGACCTTCCCGGCCACCGCCTGGTAGGTCGCGTCGTCGTCGAGGTCGCCGTCGACGTAGTCGAGCAGACCGAGCATCTTCGCCGCCGCGGTGCCGGCCGGGTCGATGTGGTTGAGCCGCAGCGACGCCTCCGCGTACGCCCGGAACTGCCCGAGTTCCCAGCCGCTCTTCGCGACCCCGATCACCGGGACGTCGAGCACGCCCCGGTCGACCAGACCCACCAGCGCGGGGAACGTCTCCAGCTTGGCCAGGTCGCCGGTGGCTCCGAAGATCACCAGCGCGTCGACTCGGTCGGTCACGGTCATGCCTCCGCTCGTCACGAGATCCGCTCCCGGATGTGGTCGCCGACGCGCAACGCGTTCGCGATCGCCGTGAGCGACGGGTTCACCGCGCCGATGCTCGGGAAGAAGCTGGTGTCGACCACGTAGAGGTTGTCCAGCTCGTGCGCCTTGCAGGTGGTGTCGAGCGCGGACGTGGCCGGGTCGGTGCCGAACCGCACCGTGCCCGCCTGGTGCGCGGTCGCCCCGATCGGCATGGTCTTGTGCAGGTAGATGCTGTGGTCGAGCAGGTGCTCGTGCATCCCCAACCGGCCGAGCCGCTGCTGCAGGTGCTGCCGCAGCCGGATCACCCCGGCGGTGTTGTGCTTCTCGTCCAGCGCGAGCTGGATGCCGCCGTCCTTGCGGAGCGTCACCCGGTTGGTCTCCACCGGCAGGTCCTCGCCGCACAGCCAGAAGTCCACCGCGTGGTGGGCGAGCACCTCGAACGGCATCCCTGGCGAGACCCGCCCGGCCCACCGCGGCGCCTCGGCCCTGATCTGCTCCAGGTCGGACTTGCCGAGCATCTGGATGCCACCGAGCGGGTACGGCCACTCGTCGTCACGGAAGTACCAGTCGTTCAGCGCGAGCGTCTTCTGGAACCGGGTCGGGTTAGGGTCCTTCGAGACCCCCATCAACGCCAGGTTGTTGTGCCGCAGGTAGTAACGGCCGACCACGTCCGAGCCGTTGGCCAGGCCGCCGGGGTGGGCGTCGTTCGCGGACCGCAGCAGCAGCGCGGCCGAGTTCACCGCACCGCAGGAGACCACGACGATGTCGGCGCTGAACGTGACCGGCCCCGGGTTCCCGTCGATCCTGGTGACCACCTCGGTGACCGACCGCCCGCTCGGGTCGGTCTCCAGCCGCTCCACGTACGCACCGGTCAGCAGCTCGACACCGCCGCCGGCCACCGCCGGGTCCACGCAGATCACCTGCGCGTCCGACTTCGCCTCGACCAGGCAGGGGAACCCGTCCACCCGGTCACAGCGGATGCAGGCGCTGCCGCGGCTGGCGGCCCCGTCCACGTCCTGGTCCAGGTCGACGCCGATCGGCAGGTGGAACGGGCGCAGGCCGAGCTTCTCCATGTCGTCGGACAGCTGCTGGATGCGGGGCTCGTGCTCGACCGGCGGGTGCGCGTAGTCGGCACCGTACGGGCCCTCGGTCGGGTCCTCGCCGTGCCGGCCGTGCACCCGGTAGAGGTGCTCTGCCTCGGTGTAGTACGGCTCCAGGTCGGCGTAGTCGATCGGCCAGGCCGGGGAGATCCCGTCGTGGTGCTGCAGCTCGCCGAAGTCCTCCGGCCGCAGCCGGAACAGCGCCGCCCCGTAGAACTTCGTGTTGCCGCCGACGTAGTAGTTGACCTCGGGCGGGAACTCGTTGCCGTGCCGGTCGTACCAGAACTCGGGCGCGCGATACTTCGCCCTGACGAAGACCGCGCCGGAGTCCCAGTTGTCGCGCTCCCGCGGCAGGTAACCGCCGCGCTCCAGCAGCAGCACCCTTTTCCCGGTCGGGGCGAGCCGGTGCGCGAGAGTGCCACCGCCCGCTCCGCTGCCGATGACGATCACGTCATAGTGGTCGACCGCGGTCGTCATGACGCCTCCCGTCCGGCTGGCCCTCGCCCAGGGCCGGCCTGCCGCCATGCTCGGATCCCGACAGGCGGTGGGTCGTCACCCGCCGCGGATAGGCTCGGCGACGATCCGCCCGCGCCGCAGCCGGAGCACGCCGTCGGTGCGGGCGGCTTCCTCGCTCCGGTGGGTGATGAGCAGCACCGCGCGGTCGTCGGTCGCCGACAGCAGGTCGGTCATCAGCGCCGTCGCGGCCGGACGGTCGAGGTGCGCGGTGGGCTCGTCCAGCACCAGCACCGGGGTGTCGGCGAGGAAGGCCCGGGCCAGCGCCAGCCGGCGGCGCTCGCCGCCGGACACCGCGGCGCCGTCCTCCCCCACCGTGGTGTCCAGCCCGGCGGGCAGCCCGGCCACCCAGTCCCCCAGCCCCGCCCGGCGCAGGGCCGCCTCGACAGCGGCGTCGTCGGCACCGGGCCGGGCCAGCCGGACGTTCTCCCGGATCGTGGAGGCGAACAGGTACGCGTCCTGCCGGTCCAGCGTGACCCGGCCGCGCAGGTCCCGCTGCGCCAGCGTGCGCAGGTCGGCACCGGCGAGCCGGACCCGCCCGCCGTCCGGGTCGAGGAAGCGGACCAGCAGCTCGGCGATCGTGGTCTTGCCGCTGCCGGACCGGCCGAGCAGGGCCAGCCGCCGTCCCGGCACCAGCGAGAGGTCGGCGCCGCGCAGCCCCCAGCCGTCGCTGTCGTCCGGCCGCACGTGCACTCCGTCGAGCACCAGTG